>JAGBFQ010000018.1 GCA_017936385.1 Rikenellaceae bacterium | reverse complement strand
GCTTGCCGATAGCGATATACCAATATCGGGCAGATGTCCGTTCTTGGCAACCTTTACGGCTTGCTCGGCTTCGGCTACCGCAGCATCCTCAGCTTTTAATGTTTTGCTATTTTCATCAGCCAGAGCAAACATCTGCTCCAGCGTCAGCACATAAGAATTTTGGGCATAGCTACCCTCAACCCATAATGATGCACATAGCACCATTATGAGCAAACGTACTTTGCTCATACAGTTATAAATATTTAATTAGTGATTTTGAACGATAATTACATCAACACTCAGTCCTCCCAGTTTGTAGAGATATTACGATGATACGGGATGTAGATATACGAAGCTGAAATGTAGTAATGTAAATATATATTTGTTCTCATATTGGCGAAGAACTTTGTGCTCTTCGGGGCGCAAAGATACAAAAAAATCCCTTTTTGCGCTGATAAACACAAAAAGAAATTTTATTTCCGAAACCTAAATCGCAATCCTACTGCGCCTTCGGAGCGGTCAGCAAAGTACCTTTGCGGATAGTGCAATACTTGTTGCGATAGGGTTTGTCGGGGGCGATGCCGATGTTGGCGAGGCTCTTATAAGTGATGCCGATTTGGAGGCTGAAAAACGCTCTGCGGAGGCAGAGTTGGAAAAAATCTCGGTGAACCTCTCGAACCTTGCATCATACATTGAGGACGCAATCAGAATTGCTTGTAATTTAAGTAGTTATTGGAATATGGGCGACTTTGAAGTCAGTCAAAAGATACAAAAAATGGTCTTTCCTAATGGGGTTAGATGGGACAAAGAAAATAGGGCTTATCTAACCGAGTTTGGAAATTTGTTCTTTGATTTAATATTCAGTGTATCTGATAATTACAAAAATAACAACGCAAAAAAAGAGGGCAAATCTGATGACTTGTCCTCTTTAGTAGCGGGAGTGGGACTCGAACCACACGACCTTCAGGTTATGAGCCTGACGAGCTACCAACTGCTCTATCCCGCGATGTTTGATGGTGCAAAGGTAGACAATATTTTTGATTATCCAAAAATTTGGACGAAAAAAAAATATTACGTACCTTTGAACTATGACTCACAATTGGACTATCATAGTGGCCGGAGGCGCCGGAACAAGAATGGGTGCCGAAGTGCCAAAACAATTTATCACGCTTGGCGATACACCTATTATCGTCCACACCCTCAATGCGTTCCACCGAGCAGACCCCGACATGGGACTTGTGGTCGTTCTGCCCGAAGCACACCTCGAAACCTGGAGCAAAATATGCAAAACACATGCCGTTCCCGAACACAAAATCACACGGGGCGGTGCCACACGTTTCGACTCCGTGGCGGCCGGTTTGGCGGCAATTCCGCAGGATGCAACACTCGTGGGAGTACACGACGGAGTGCGGCCATTCGCGTCAAAAGAGCTCATTTATCGCTGTTTCGAGCAGGCCGACAGGTGCGGTTCGGCTATTCCCGTAGTGCCGGCCGTGGACTCGTTCCGACAAATTTGCGAGGACGGGACATCCAAGGTGGTCGACCGCAGCGCGCTCCGAGCCGTGCAGACGCCACAAGTTTTCCGCGCCGAGTTACTCCGAAGAGCCTATACCGAGTGTGCCGGCGGCTCCGGATTCACGGACGATGCTTCGGTGGTCGAGGCCCTGGGCGAGAGCGTCTGTCTGGTCGAGGGTGAGCGTTTCAACATCAAAATCACCACACCCGAAGATTTGCTGATTGGCCGAGCCTTAATCAAGAATTAGACCAACTCCAAAGAGTTCTCCAAGATACCAAAATAAAAAAAACGAGAGGAAATTTTGCAGTTTGAGTAAAAAGTCGTAACTTTGATACCAAACTGACTGTACCTTGCTGAAACTATTAGCATACCCCATATCATGGCTATTCCGGTTGTTTCTCGACATCCGGCACAAGTTATTTGATGCAGGTCAACTCAAGTCGGTTAAGTTTCCAGAGGTGGTTACAATCTGTGTGGGAAACCTCACGGTGGGTGGTACGGGCAAGACCCCATTTACCGAAATGCTGGTCGAAAGCCTAAGGCAGACACACCGCGTGGCTGTGCTCTCGAGAGGTTACGGACGACGTACCAATGGATTCATCGAGGTCACTACACGCTCGTCGTATAAGCAGGTGGGTGACGAGCCCAAGCAGATGAAACTCAAATTTCCGGACACGTTGGTCGTGGTGTGCGAGAAACGGGTGGAGGGTGTGCGCCGAATCATGGAGTTATATCCCGACACGGAGGTCATAATCCTGGACGACGCATTCCAACATCGTTATATCGAACCGACGGTCAACATCGTGCTGATGGACTACAATCGCCCGATTTACGAAGATTCGCTGCTGCCCGTGGGTGATTTGCGCGACCTTCCCTCGCAGTTGCCGCGTGCTCACTTTGTGTGCGTCACAAAATGCGCCGACACCATGACCCCGATAGATATGCGCGTGATGAACAATGGTCTGAAGTTGTTCCCATATCAGAATCTCTATTTCACCCGCATGATAAACGGCTCGCCGCAGCCTATATTCTCCGAAGATGTGATGGTCAATTCTCCTGCGTCGGGAAGTAACGTGATGGCCTTGGCCGCAATCGGAAACCCTCAACCGTTCTTGGAGAGTCTGTCGATGCGCTATAAAGTGGTGGACCAAATGCTGTTCCGCGACCACCACCCCTACAACGTAAAAGACATGGCCAAAATCGAAGAGCGGTTGGCCTCACTGCCCGAAGATACACTTATTATAACAACCGAGAAAGATGCGGTGAAACTTACAGGACGCCGACGTATCCCGCAAAATATCCGCAAGAGGTTGTTCTTTGTGCCGGTGCAGATTTCTTTTGTGTCCGAAACCAGGGAGAAGTTCCTAAATCAACTCGAAAATTATGTTAGAAAGAATCAAACGGACAGCCTCCTTTATACAAAATAAGGTGGGGTTTGAACCTGAAACGGGAATTATTCTCGGTACGGGACTCGGCGGATTGGTCGACCGTATCGAGGTGCATGCGGCTTTGGATTATGCCGACATCCCCAACTTCCCGGTGTCAACCGTCAAGGGACACCACGGACGATTGATTTTCGGAATGTTGGGCGGACGTCGCGTCGTTGCCATGCAGGGACGATTCCACCATTACGAGGGATACCCTACGCAAGAGGTGGTTTTCCCCGTGAGGGTAATGAAAATGCTGGGCATCAAGCGACTGTTTGTGTCGAACGCCAGCGGAGGTATCAACACCTCTTTCCGCGTGGGCGACCTGATGGTTATCACCGACCACATCAATCTGCTGCCCAACCCCTTGATTGGCCCCAATATTGAGGAACTCGGCCCGAGATTCCCCGACATGCACAACTGCTACGACCGCGATATGATAACCTTGGCAACCGAAGTGGCCGAACAAGAGGGCATAAAACTGCAATACGGAGTTTATGTCGGTGGCACGGGCCCTACGTTCGAAACACAAGCCGAATATCGCTACTACAAGGCTATTGGCGGCGATGCAGCGGGCATGAGCACAACACCCGAGGTGATTGCGGCTCGCCACATGGGTTTGCCCGTATTTGCGGTTTCGGTAATCACCAACTGCGGATTGTCGGACGAGCCGGGCGACCATGAGGATGTTCAACGTCAAGGCGCAAAAGCAGGAGTGCAGATGACACTACTTTTTGAACGTATGATAGCAAAACTCTAATGATAGATATATGGTAAACAAAGCAATACTTATCGGAAATGTGGGTGCCGACCCCGAGGTTCGCAGCCTGGAGAGCGGCGTGAAGGTTTGTCGAATTCGTTTGGCCACCACCGAGCGCGTTCGCAAGGATGACGGCTGGGGCGACCACACCGAGTGGCATACCGTTGTGCTGTGGCGTGGCCTGGCCGACGTTGCGGATAAATACGTTCGCAAGGGTTCGCGCATCTACGTCGAAGGTCCTCTGCGTAGCAACGAGTGGACCGACAAGGATGGCAATCGTCGTGTGACGATTGAAATCATTGCCAGCGAGATGAAACTTCTCGACCGTCGCGCCGATGGTGACGCTGCTCCACGCACAGCAGCTCCCGTAACTACCCCTGCGGCAGCTCCCAAGCCCGTGGTTCCGCCTACGGTTGCGGACGATGACGACCTACCCTTTTAGTAGGCCTTGTAGGTAAATTTCGCACCGCATCCTGTGGGCAAAATTTCCTCGACAAGACGGGCAATTATTTTAATCTAATCTCCTTAATTTCCCTAAAATGCACAATAGGGAGATTAGGGAGATTAATGAATATTAGGATTGTCTTCCCTCACAAAAACAACACAAACAAAACACGCCAAGATGCGCAATTACACGACCACGGGAGTGGTACTACATACCCTCAAGTATGGCGATAACTCGCTGATTGTTTTTGTGTTGACCCGTACACACGGACGACGTTCGTTTATGTTGCGCGGAGTCAAAGGGCGTCACGGCGGCAATCGTATGGCCTTGCTCCAACCCATGTTCGTGGTTGAGATTGAGGCACAGGAGTCCTCGCACACACAGATGGACACGGTGCGCGACGTGCGAAGTGCCATGCCGTTGGAATCCATGCCTTTCGACATTGTCAAGAGCACGATAGCCATGTTTATGGCCGAGGTATTGTATCGTCTGGTGCGAGATGTTGAGCCCAATTCACCGCTGTTTGACTATGTCTGCGAGGCGGTGCAACAGTTGGACGAGGCAGAGCGTGGCGTGGCAAATTTCCATTTAAAATTCTTGGTGGAGTTAAGCCGTCACATGGGTTTTTATCCGTCGGGGGAGTATCGCGATGGGGATTTATTGGACATACGCGAGGGTGGTTTTGTGGGTTCGTTGCCTCTGCACGGCGACGCCATGAGTGCCGAGAACTCTCGAATTTTGGCGAACGTAATGTCGGCAGGTTTTGATGAATTGGAAAAGGTTGGACTTAATCGTATCTCACGTGACGGATTTCTGAGTGCGATGCTGGACTACTTCGACTTCCACTTGGACTCGGTTCACACCATCCGTTCGGTCGAAATCCTCCGCGCCGTATTCGGATAAGCTACTAATCACTCAAAAATGCAAAAAGTGGATAGAAAGTGCCTAAAGGATTGATAATTCTACAAAAAATCAGTATCTTTGTTCGATAATTTATTCTGACAGTTATGAGAAAAATATTTTTGATAATAAGTTTGCTAACCCTAACCACTTTTACGACCAATGCGCAAGTGGCTAAATGGCTGATTAAACCGGAGTACGACCAGATAGAACTTGTGAATGGAGACCTATTCAAAGGTTACACCGATGGACAGACCATCGTGTGGAATCAAAAAGGCCGTGAGGTTGCTCGAATTGAAGCCGAAGTTGAAATAACTCCATTCTGCGAAGGCATGGGACTATTGTTGGCCAAAGGGACCTCACAAATCGTCGGTATAATATCAGAGCAAGGAAATATCATCGACTTGAGAGAGCAAAAATACACCGTGGTAGATGATTTTCCCTACTTTTCATCAGACTTTCTGTTGGTTCGCAAAGCTACTAAATATGTATTTTTGGATAAAAATGGTGAGCACAACTTCGGTATCTTCGAAAAAGCTTACCCTGTTTGTGACGGTGTAGCATGCGTAGCCACCTCACCCAAACCCGGAGAAATTTTATGGAACTATCTCTACACAGAGGATGGTTCTATGCTGTTCGATATCAAGGATACTCCCACATTCTGCGCCTCATTCAAAGACGGCCGAGCAGTTGTAGCTTTCGACAAGAAGTTCTTTTTTGTAGACAAGGTCAAAGCATTGACACCGATGCACACCGACAACAATCTGCAAAATAAAAAAAGCCTCGTAGTGGCTGACAGCAAAGAGTTGATTATAAACAAATCGGCTCGCGGATATTCGCTGGATGCTCGAAACGCACGTTTTGAATTCGACAAATACATGCGTCCTACGGCTATCAATTTCAGCGGTCAAGAGAGTCTCGAGTATGACTACCCTGCCCCTCCCATGCCTTTCGTGGATAGCGACTTTGAGAAGTACTCAAGTCACGATGGCAAATACGGATTGACGTATGACGACGAGTTGCTGTTGCCTCCGCAATTCGACTTCGTACCCGTGATGGTGGACGATAATGCGGTGGTGAAAACAAACGGACAATACGGAGTTGTCACACTCGACAAGAATGCAAAAATATCGTTCAAGGTCAACAATAACGAGTATATCAGTTTTGTACACCAATACCACATGGCAAAACTTATGGTGTCGTTACCGTCATTTATCAAGTGTTCGTCGGCGATTGTCTCGAGTAAATCGGACTTCTGCGAAATTCAATCCGAAACACGTATTGAACGTGAAAACATCGAAGCCAATGTGGTGGGTTACGACTGCCGTCTGACCATCGACAAAAATCTGACCGACACGTTGACCTTGCGCGACTACTATTTCTCGGTTCTCTACGAGGGATTGCGCTCGATTGACTTCAAGGTGAGTGTCGAGGAGTGGTTCGTTAAATATTACAAAGTAGAGTTGTCGAAAAACGAGTTCGAGATTCAAAAGGGTGACTCGATTCAAATCGAGTTTGATGTACTGAAGTCAGACAGCCGCATGGATGAGTCGGTATATTTCAAGAAAGTGGAACTGAACACCTCCGGATTGTATAACACTCCGGTGCTAAATAAAATCAGCGAGAGTCACTACTCGTTCTATCTGACCGACCCAGGAAATGACCAAGCCACATTCACGGTAAAGATTACTGAAACAGGATGTCCTTCGGTGGAATATCCTTTCAACGTAAACTTCATCCGTCCAGAAAATTCCAAAGACAAGACCATCATCAATGTCAAATCGGCCACTCAAAACACATCTGGCAGTACAGATAGCGGAGATGCCTGGCAGTTCAGTATCGCAAACTAAGATGCTCTGAAGAAGGGGCGATAAGATAAGTCCACTTCGCAAGTTATAAAATAAGCGGTATCGGTCACAATGGACCGATACCGCTTATTTTATTTCTTTCCCCACCTGCACCGAGACTTTAGATATCTGATTTTCATTATCGACGAATATAATACTCCTAAAAAATGTGGGGCACTCGACTGAGCGCCCCACTACTATTTCGAGTAAAGACCCGAATTAGCGTTTGAAGATTTTGGTAAAGATACCCGAGATACCCTCATTATCGGTATTTACGGTCGAGTTACGCATCATCTTCGACAAGCTCATCGACTCCAGATTCTCCAAGTCACCCTCCGAAGGCTCGCGGAAATCAACATAGTATGCGGGGTAACCCGAAATCATAATGCTCTTAACGCGCTTGCCAAACAGATTGCGTTTGGTAGTAACATAGTAGTTTACACGTACCATCACATCTGCGTTGCCGTTTTGAGCCAAAGCCATATAGATAGCATTGTTAACCAAAGCATTCTCCGACAGATTCTTTGCATCATGTTTCGTCGGAACGTAAGTATAGGTAATACGCTCAGTACCAATCTCAAGCGACGCAAAAGTAGCGGTTTCGATGTTAGGGGTATTCACTGAGGTCGACTGAACCGACGATTTGTGAATCGAGCACGACGACAATGCGAGTGCCAAAAGACCAAAAAGAATAGATTTTTTCATAATTTAGAGGTATTAAGATTAATAATTGCGTTTTTCATTAATATTCGTCCTTATCTTTGAGTTGGTTCCAAATCGAACCCATAACTCCGATGCAAACCGACAACATGATAACCATAGCTACCAGCATCAGCAACGCTCCGAGGACAATCATACCTGCCATCTCATCAGCTGCACCCCACGCAGCAAGAGCTATACCGGGAAGCATTGCGAATAAAGATGCAATACCCGTAACCAGAAGCACACCAAATATGGTCCACTTACTACCATAAGTTGCTCGATACGAAGCTGTCATAGCCTCCAGCGGGTTCATGTCACGATACAGCAACATGAGCGGTGCCAACATCCATCCCAACATAAATACATAGGCAGGAATCACGAACGGGATAAACAGTATCAAAAACCCGAACAATATAAACATCGAAAGCAACATGTAATTTCCAATCTGACGACGATATTGGCTATGAAAGATTTCGGTCGGATTAAGCATTTCGCCGTTAGCCCACTTGAGCGGTAGCATAGCGCATGCAACCATCACTCCCAAATTGATATAGGGAATCCAGAAAGTGAGCATAACCAACAAGTAGATGGCCGAAAACGAGAGTGCATTACGCAATCCAGACGAGAAACCTTCGGACATGGTTCTCGAGAACGACAGAGTCACACGGCCTCCCATGCCTATCGGTGCACCCATATTCATCGACGCATCATTCATCGATGGTGTGGGCGGCGGTGTAGGAATTCCCCCTCCATTATAACCACCTTCGTTATAATTGGGAGTCGCGCCATAAGGCTGTTGCACAGGCTGAGATTGTACGGGCTGCGGCACAGGGTTCGCGTATTGTTGTTGCGAGGGTGTTGCAGTCGGAGTATAGGTAGGTTGTGCAGGCTGTGGAGGTTCGGGACAAGGCAGTGCACCCCAATCAAGTTGGACACCACCCGGAAACATAATCGGGTCGCCGTAGTTAACCATCACCGAATTATTTTGCAACACTTGGCCATTAACAAATGTGCCGTTAGTGCTATGGTCCGTCAGGATAATTGCACCTTTGTCATCATAAGTCAAATCGGCATGTCGGCTGCTTACCGAAGGAACGTTTAGGACAAGGTCGTTGTCCATGCCACGTCCGATTTTAAAAGTTTTCATAGCGGTTATTGTATTTGATTTAGTTTCTCGTTTTATTGTCATCTTTCTCCTCGTCCTCTATTACCACGCGTTTTTCTTGCGAGACATTGATTTCCAAAACCAACTGCGCGTTGTCGACACTCTCAACCTTGACAACACCCTCTCGAGGTTCGGTTGTGGTATTATTGGCCGACGTCACCGTAAACGAGCCATTACCGTTCGTCTCTGTTGCGGGTGTAATCGTAACCCATGCGGGTTTACTTGCGACCTTCCACTTGCCGGTGCAGGTAACACCTACCGTTTGAGCAGCGGCATCTGTAGCTTGGAATTCAAGTGTCTTTTTATCAACTTCAAAAACATAGGCCGCCTGCGTAACTTTGATTTCCAGAACCAACTGCGCGTTGTCGACACTCTCAACCTTGATAACACCCTCTCGAAGTTCGGTTGCGGTATTATTGATTGCCTTCACAGTTATACCTGCGTTCTCCTTTTCAATAGTCGTCGTAATCCAGTCGGGCTTACTTGCCACTTTCCAATCACCGGTGCAGGTAACACCAACAGTTTGGGGAACAGCATTCAAAACTGTGAAATCAAGAGCCGTTTTGTCTACTTTGAAGACATAGGCCTCCTGCGTAACCGTGATTTCCAAGGCCAACGGTTTATTGTCAACACTCTCAACCCTAATGGTCGCCTTACGTAGTTTGGTCTCGGTGTTATTAGTTGCATTTACGGTTAATGAACCGTTTCCACTTGTTTCTCCAGTGGGAGTTATCGTAATCCAGTCTGCATCACAAGTAGCTTTCCACTGACCTGTACAAGTAACATCAACCTTCTGTTCCGCGACTTTCAAAGCTGTGAAATCAAGAGTCGTTTTGTCGGCATTGAAATAATAGGCCTCTTGCGAAACATTAATCGAAACAGACAGTTGCGAATTCTCGACACTTTGAACCTTGATAGTTCCCGTACGAACCTGGTCCTTGGTGTTGTTGACAGCAGTCACCGTGAATGAGCCATTACCATTGGTCACATCATTGGGATTAACAGTAATCCACTCGGGCTTACTTGCCACTCTCCATTGACCGGAGCATGTAACACTAATAGTTTGTCCTACTGCGCCAGTAGGTTTGAACGTTGGAAGTTCCATCTTGTCGGCCTTCAGAATATAAGCCTCCTGTGAGAACTTATAGGTGCTCGACTGTTCGGTCAACGTACTGATAATAGAAACTTCTGCCGAACGCGCTTGTGCCTCACCATGAGCTACGGTAAATGTTACGGTTGCGTTACCATTACCACTTGTTTTATCAGCCTTAATCCAGTTTTGGGTTGACGTATTTTTATCAACTACGACCTTCCACGGACCGGAACACTTCACATCAACGGTATATTTTGAAGGAATCACAGCAGGCAGTTTATCAAACTGACCCGTGGTCGAAGTATTGAACACAAATGCCTTTTGTTTTACATCAAATGTTTTTGTATGAATATTGGTTCCTGCTATTTTCGAGGTTACTTTGATAGAGCCATTGCGTTCCGAGTCGCGCTCGCCCTCTTTAACATTGTTATCTGTGTAGATGGACACTTTCACCTTGCCATTACCATCACCTTTATTGGGACTTACTTTAATCCAGCCATTGGTAGTAGTGATTTCCCAAGGCACCGTACAATTAATCTCCAACGAAGAAACACCAGCAGGGACGGCAGCAAACTCATATTCGTGACCCTCCTCAGGAGTTGTAATAAACGTATATTTCGGCTGAATAATATCAAACTCTATCGGTTCATAATCAACACCTGCGTTCTCGTGAGTATCACTGAAGATGGTTATATGCGCTGTCTTATCATGCTCCTGGCTGGTATTCTCTTTTATAGCATTATAAGTGATAGTTTCATTTCCGCTACCCGTTAATTTACTTATATTCAGCCAATCTTTCTCATTGGAACCTGTGTAATCCACACCTACACTCCAATCTCCAGAGCTCGTAATAGAGAGGTTGTTGTTGGAAGTTGATACGGTACTAATCTGTTTATTTGCCACCTCGGCATCAAACAGATATGCAGCTTGCGAGACCTCGACACTCTGAGTCATATCGTTACCCGGTTCGTCAGTTTGGAATGTGACGGTAGCCTTACGGTCCTCGAATTCAAGATTCTGAGAGTTCGGACACAATGTCACATTTGCCATATTGGTATTGGCTGTACCATTCGAAGGAGTTACCACCATCCACTTGGGTAAAATTACGGAATCTACGCTCCAACGACCCGACGAACTCAGAACCATATTCCGTGCAGTAGCATTGTTATTTTCAAACGTCATCGAAGTGGTGTTGGTCGTAAATACATAGCCCTTCTGCGAAACCCAAATTGTGTCGGGAATCATACGAACATTATCCTCACTTGCCAGAATAACAACCTCTTCAATACGCTGTTCGGCCATCGGATTTGCTCCTGCGTTAATCTTCAACAAATCCTTTTTACCAACCTCACCCTTGAAATCAACAATCTCAACCCATTGGGTAGAGTTTACGTTCAACGATTTCCATCCCGCCTCAGTATCAACCGAGATGATTGCGTCCTCATTGTTGCAAGCTTCAAGTTCAATCTTACGGTCGGGAGTGCCATCTTCATCAACGACAATGAATCGACGACTATCTTGGATCAAGATGACAATTACACTCTCCTCCTTGGCCAAAGTAGTTTCACGCGTAACTTTGAGCACCGTCTGATTATCTACGCCCAAAATATTGTAACGACGAGTCATGAATGAGAGTTCTGCATCTCCCCTGCCGTTATACTCCTTTTTATCTGGACAAATCAGCCATTGGTCGGTCGCCAAACCACCAGCAGATTGTCCTCCTGTGTATTCAGCAGTAATATCGGTAACAGTCCATCCCACGTTACTCTCGACTCGGAAAGTCAAAGGCTCCGAACCCCACTTTTTATAGTGGTCCCATCCGAAATCAATCCGTTCAGGGGTAACCTTTACATAAGGACGTTCTTGACGAACCTCGATTGTTTCAAAGGTATCGTCACTGCACTTGATGTAAATTGTTTCGGCACGCGAAGGGATATTTTTAGGGTCATCGTTCTCACCAACTCTCATGGTAATATTCGTCGTACCAGCCTTGCCACTTGATGTATTAAAAACAATCCAAGAAGGAGCATCACCATCGTCTGTTGTTATAACCCATGGAGTGTTTGTGGTTATCGAGAAGGTCAATGTATCACCAAAGGGCGGAATATCCACCTCGCTAATTGACGAAACAGCACCTATTCCATTCTCCAAGACCGACTCCTGTGTCAAATTTTTATTATCGCAAGAGAACAGCGTCAAGGCACTGCATCCCAAGATGAAGAGTATCTTTTTCATATTTTACATCTATTCTTCTTATCTGAAGTTTTGTTATCTGTCGTAAATAAGGTCACCGGGGGTAGCACGCAGTTGCTTGTTCATCACCAAATATACCGTAGCGATTGCCACGGAGATGATAATCAACACCGAGACCAAGGTTTTGCCATTCCACAAAGCCAAGTATCCGAAAGCAGCATCCTTTTGCAAGCCAATCAGCGGGAGTACACCTTCGATAAGCCATGTAGCCGAGAGCGATATGACAACCGCACCAACCACCGTTGCCGTCATAATCAGCACATAGATAATTATCAACTCATAGTTGCTGATTCCAAACGCCTTGAAAGTACCCAAGTTACGTTTCACCTTCTGGAAGTACGACTGCAACAGATTGACGATAAACAGGATGATACATACAATGGCAAATACTATCATCGTCCACGAAAGAATATTGGCCATAATGCTGACCTCGTTAAAATTCTCCTTGGCGTTGATTTGCGACATCTCAATATCAATCTTGAAATTCTCCTTGGCGTACTCTTGGAAAGCACCCACCTGATGGAGGTCTTCGAAATAAATCGAGATATAATCATCCGGGTCGTCATCAATATTGTTATCCGTATATTGGAACACACGTTGCACGCCCTTATCGGCATACAGTTCCATCATCTTTTGGTCGATTTCCTTGTTGATAGTGTAATCTATATCCTCCTCATAGTCGAAGCACAACTGTACGAATTTTCCATTGCTATGGCTCATCATTTGAGGCAGTTCGACATCGCTCATTACAAAGAACGAGGCTTCGGTAGACGCCGAGGTCAACTCCTCAAGGCTCCCTTGAACCTTATTCACATCCACATTCTCGGGGACAAAATAGATGAACGAACCCCAATAGTACGGCTCATACATATTGAACGACAAAGCACGCTCCTGGTTGTAGAAATACTTGGTACCCACAACATCCATATTGCCCGGCAAGCGTTTCACCACTGCAAGTACCGGAATGGGAGCTTTGGCATATTGTTTACCAAAAATCTCAACCCCCAAATCATACTCGGCCTCGGGGTCGGTGTACGAGTGGAAGTTAATATAGGCCGGCACCTGCTTATATCCGAGCTTGTTGAAAAGCGCCTCATAGGTGATAATCACTCCATAAGAGTTGTTGTTTAACAGGGTATCGGCTATACAACAATCCATCATGATATTATCCTCATTGAGGATAGCCTGCATAAGCGGGGTATTGATTTCGGCAAAGTAGCGGGTTTTCAGATAACGAGAATTGTCCGCCACCGTGAAGTAAGCAGCCGTACCATTGTATTTATCGGCTTGGTATCCCGAATAGTGGAACTGCTCCATAACCGCTTGTTCGTCGAGCGACATTTTCAGTCCGTCGAAGTTGTTATCGCCAAAATTATTCTCTATATCCACCCAATTGATGAACGGGTCCTCCATCTTGTATGAGAGGTAGTCAAGACTCGCATTACTGAAAGCCACGGCCAGGAAAGTAGCTGTCAACACGGCACTAAGCAGCCAAAGGCTCGAATAGCGTTTACCGAGTACCACTTTGCCTTCGCGTATAACGAAGAGTTTGAAATAGTCGTTAGTTACAATATCCTTCAAATTCATAATTCATCGATTCTATATGGGGTACTACCACCTCTTAAGGTACAACTCAAACTCGTCGGCTGGGTAACTTTCACGGCCATTTGACCACACAGCCTTGTCGTCCGGCGTAAAAATGCTGTAATTGTCAATCACTCCGTAGTATTGGATTTCGTCATTGACCTGACTCGAAGGACGACTCTCCTTACGAATTTTAATAATCACATCAGCAAACTTCACCGCCAGATGCATATCGTGCGATACGATGATGGCCGAACTTCCGTTGAGTTGGTTCAGTTTGTTCGATAGCAGTTCCATCGCTTTGACAGCATTGTCGCTGTCAAGGTTTCCGGTAGGTTCATCGCCGAAAAGCACCGTAAAATCAGGCAACACGGCGCGAGCAAATGCCAATCGTTGTTGTTGGCCACCCGACAACTCCTGCGTCATACGAGTATGGTCGATATGCTCCAGACCTAACTCTGCAAGAACTTCGGCCGCACGAGCGAATGACTCCTCGCGCGAGTAGCCTTGCAGCATACGAGTCAATGCGATGTTCTCGTAAGCCGTGAAGTTACGCATCAAGTTGGTACTTTGAAAAATGAAACTGAAATGTTTTAGCCTGAAACTCGACAATGCGCCATCATCGCCATGCCACAATTTCATCAAGTCGGTACATTTGTCGCTCTGCTCATAGAATAGGAATCGAGCATCAGCGTCGGGCACAATTGTGTTGTTCATCATACCCAACGTTTCGAGTATGGTACTCTTGCCAATTCCGGACTCTCCTACGATAAACACCTTCTTGCCACGAGGGATAACCAAACGGTTGATTTCGAGCACAACTTTCGAAATCCCTTCGCGGTAATGGCGGTCGTATGAACAACGCAGATTTTCTATTTCAAACAATTTCATGTCGTTCTCTTTCTCTGTTTTTACGGTAAGTCTTCCACGGGAATCCAATAGTATTTGGCGCTATTGAACTCCTTGATAAATTCGTAAGTCTTGCTACGCGAGATGTTACGCAGACGGTTGTACTTCTGGGTAAAATCTTTCACAATAGCATCATATTTTTCAGGCTTAATTACGTGCGAGTTACCAAGGTCGTCAAGCGTATAACGTTCCAATGTTGCGGGCGGTTCGTTCAGACCACCAATCATCTGCGTCATTTGGTCGTTCGACAATTTGGCCATATCGGCATCTGTCAAACCGGGGTTCGAAGCCTTGAGCAGAGCCTTCATAGCCTCTATATAAGGGGTACGGTCTTTGTTGCTGGTTTGCGATGCAGCCTCTGCCACGGGAGCCAACTTTTTGAGCAACTCATGGAACTCCTCTTGCGAGATGAAGATTACCGGTTTGAAGAAGTCACGACCACTCTCATCCTTTTTGGAGGTAAATCCACGGAAGTTAATCACATTACCACCCTTCGAAATCAACTCTTTCCACTCGGGACCCAGCATCTCCTCGATAAACTTGGTGCTCACATCCATATTACCGGGACCAACGGGTGCGCCACCCTTAGAACCAAAGTAACTCTTGGCATTAGCCAGCACATCAATCCTCGATTGAACGGTTTTAGCAAATTCTGCGATAGCGCCCTTGATGTGTTGAGTCAATTTAGCAGGGTCCATCTTACCATCGTTCACACCTGCGTCAGCAAAACGGTGATTACTGATATAGAACTGTTGGTTCAGATTGGTCTTAAAGTTATAACCCTCCGAAACATCATTTGCGTTCTTGATAGGCAATGCCTCAACCTTGAGCAGATTCTTTTGAGCTTCATCCAACAGACTTTTCGATTGTTGCATAAAACTGTTACGAATCAAGTACAGCATTTGGTTATTGAACGAGTTGAAGGCGATGATGTTCTTATTCTGAACCTGGAATCCCATCAACTGAACCTTTCGAGATACGAGTTTAGCCACAATCTCTTCACGTGTTGCACATTGGGTGTCTGCCGGGTCGTTACCGCAGTCACCAACAACCAACATCATATTACTTTCACCATCACGGAAATCGAGTTTATCAAGAGCCTCGTTGATACCATAGTATAGAGCCTCGGTTTGGGTTTTATCAGAAGCCGCACTGCGAATACCATAAGTACCTCCATTATCCAAGAACTCGTTCATACGAGCTATGTTGCGAATATCGGTCATAGGCATCATCTCGACCAAACCTTGTTCGCCATCAGTGTAATCTCGATAGATAATGATACCCACGCGAATGCGGTTATTCTTCGAGAAATATGCGCAACCCTCCTTGATAGCATCTCTAACAGCCGGATAGTATGGTTCCATTGACGAGGTACCGTCAATTACAATTGCAAGGTTAATGTTAAGTTGTTTCTTGAGTGCTTCACCCTGAATTTTTTCGGCCTCACTTTGTTGTGTCGAAGAGCCTGTACCTGCGGCCTCACCAAACATGGTGCTGAATGTCGACATGTTGTAAATGGTACTGTTACCTTCGTCCAGGATAGGGAAACGAAGCGCACTACCAGCCATACGATACAGATATTGGTTAGGAGTTTTCGACTGTTTCTTCTCAAACTTGATGGTACTGATTTCCTTAGCACCTGAACTGGTAACCTCTCCAATGCTCTTATAGATGAGAGCTTCACGTTTTTGAGCAGCAAAATACTCCACGTCGGCAGCCTTCCACGTCGGTTCAAGGCACGAACGTTGGTTCCAAGGTACATACGATGCTTCGGGAACCCAACAGAACAACACTTGGTCGGTCAACGAACCGTCCACACGATATTGTGTTGCCAACAGAGCCATATTTTTCTCGCGTTTCATGATGAAGTAGAAGTTCATATCGGTGTTAAGTTGAACCGCATTCTCTTTCACTTCAGGATTACGATAACCCACACCAAAGCCCTTTTGCAACTCTTGAGCATCGAGGTTTATACAAAGCAATGCTTTGCTATAAATTCCATGTTCATCGGCCAAACACGAACTCCACAACAACAATTTGCTCATCGGAACCCAACCACGGCACTGTGCATCCTCCGAGATTTGGGGATAGTCCAAGCCTGCACCATGCGATGAGGTACCTTTACTGTTGATTTGCGGGTCAGTATAGACCAACGCAAAGCCGCTTTTGATTTGAGCGATAATCAGTTTTTCATTAAATTTAAGAGACGAGCATTTAGCTGCCGATGTCGACGGTTCTTCGTAGGTGGTATTGTTGTCGCGGTCGCTATACACAATCCAATATCTCTCGAACTTGTCTTTCTGACCGAAGTCCGAGGATTTGGCAATAGACAATGCATCGCTCTCTTTGAGCACAATTTGGCTCAACTTTTTGGGAAGTCCGACCTCAACCTTGCTTGGCAATTTGGGAACAGCCAAAGCAGACAAGGTTGTGGCCAATAGTAGTGTAAGTGTAATTAGTTTTTTCATATCTTTTTTTTGTTTTTCTAACACGTGTGTAGAGTTAATAGGGCAGCGGAACCTGTTTGAGCAACGGGCATAGGTTCATCTCGCCAAAGGGTTGTTGCCTATTATACGGGATTTTGTCATGCTCCTCGCTGTAATACATCGTGACCTTCAGATATTTCGACTTAATAAGCGGCTCCATATCCATGATAAAGTACAGAGCAGCAATAACATCTTCATTATACTTCAATGTCCAAAAGGTTGAGTTGATATAATAAATCCACTGTACCGAAGCAAAACGTTTATAGCCACTCTCATTTATAATATCCACCTCTTCGAATATCTTCTGTATGGTTTCGATGTCAACATTCGAGTCTACGTCGTGCGAGCGAGTACTTTGCAATGCACCAACAATTTCAACAAATTCGCTACGATTATCCTTGCCTACATTTACTCTCACCACCTTGGGATACTCTCCGTTAGGCAAGTAAAATATCGCAGCGCACGACTCGGGATAGTTGACTGCATCCTCGTAGACACTTCTCAGACGTTTAATCAGTTCACTGGTAGGTGTATTTTCGTCGTGTGCGATGTACACAAATGTTAACTCCTGTTCGACACTATCTTGAGCCCAAGCAGGTTGTCCGAATGCCAAAAACAACACCAATAATACGAATATACCTTTGAGTCTGTTCATCATATTACATCGGCTTTACTTTGAACGATACGATACGATTGTATTTATCATACTTGGGAGTACCTACCACTTGGTAAGTCCAACCGTTTGCAGGTGCAGCTGCCATCAAGGCATCAAGGTCAGTCGGAGCACTTGCAGCGTCATCGCCGGCCCACTCGATGACAAGTTTATCAATATCAAAGTGGAAATACAACATCTTATCCTGAGGTTTGCCAGTCATCGGAGCATTGAGTTGCTCTTCCAATTTGCTGACACCCCATTTACCGATTTTATTGAATCCGCTCACCACCTTTTCAGCCGAATCGTTGGTACGGGTATTTACAACACGAAGCAGGTACTCTCCTCCATCTACAGGCAGAACATCATTAAAAGTTCCGTTAGTCGAAGTGTATAATGGAGTTTCTGTATTATCCATTGCATACAATCTGTATTCTGGCGTATCACCAGAGGGAATGTTTGCAACAACAACACACACTCGACCCACTTTCTTATAGTTCTTGGATTGCAAGGCTTGAACTTTGGCACTGACAATCACAGGAATGTTTGTAGTATCAACGGCAACCTTTGCGGGCTCGGGCTCAACGGTCATATCGGGCTTTACCGTCTGAGGAGTACTCTCAACATTAGTCATGACATTGGTCGAAGTAGGCATCGAAATATTATTTTGCATGCCACCCCCGCCACTCATATCAGAGTGTTGGTCGTTGAATATAATCACATCTTGGGAGGGCTCCACCCTATTGGCCGAGGCTAAGATTGTGTTCTGAACGATTCTGTACGAGAAGAAACTCAAAGCCGCACTTCCCAAAAACACGGCCACGATTCCTAATATTTTACCTGTGCTAATATTCATAAGTTACGTTGTTTTCTTAAAATTTAAACATAAAACCGAGTTCCACCCACATGGTACGACGGGTGTACGAAACGCAATCCATAAATGAACGTGTTGCGAAGTTTTTACCATGACGTGCCGAATATACAATCGGATAGTATCTTTCACTATTCGAGAATAGTTTGTTGTTCTCCGAAGAGTGGACTTCGGCCAAGCCATATTCATAACTAAAATCGGCATAAACAAAAATCTGACGGTGATAGATATTATACATCAGATTAAGACCGGCCACAGCACTGAAATCTATTTGGGCTCGGTTGTAATGACTCGGATACATAAAAGCATTATAGCTACCATCCAAACTACCAAGCGCCTCGCGTTCAGTCGAGGTATCAACACCTTTATTATAAACAGCCGTCACTTCACCTTTCACGGTATATGGGTCGACCGTAGTTTTTCCGTTCAGATAAATCTTTGCTCCGAGGTGCCACGACAAAAACAGATTCTTCGCCAATTTATGCTCAAAATTCAGATATGCAGGAAATACTAAATCTTGATACGACACACCTTCGGTAATCTTCGAGATGTTGTAATTTCGCTTATACTCATTATTCGAGGAGTCCACCGTGCGATAAGAGTATGTAATAGGGGTAGTGATTCCGAGTTGCAACTTGGTCGACGACATAGCGGCTCCTACAAACAGACCTATCGTCGAAGTGCGACCCATCGGAATCGTATAACCCAAATCAATACCCACTTCATAACCCGTCGACTTGTCAATATCAAGCGCCGTCGCACTCTTAACATCATATACGCCACCCACGGCATAAGCAAAACGTGCTTTGGCACGCCAATGGGTAGTACGGTATCCCAAATTAATCTGTTCGTAATTTGCACCGCGAGCCACGGTGTCTGTTTTGATGTGCACATCTTCATTCCAAGGAACAAGTGAGCCACGCGGAGCAATTGCTTGGTCAAAGCTATTAAACGCCAACGGTTTACCATCAACCTTCCACTTATTGATTTTGGGGTCGGTACCCTTATTCACGACAACAAAACCCTCATCGGTCAAGTGTCGTGTCGAGGACTTAATCTGACCCTTGATTGAGTGGATATAGCATCTATCCTCCTGAGGGACATAAACACACTCGAAGGTTATATCATAATCCGCATTAAAAAACTCCGATGACGAAAACAGAATTCCGTTAGCATCAGTATACGACATAGATTTATCGAATTTTGCCACCAAATGCCATCCGTCGTTCTCTTTGGTAATCGACTCCTTGCGTACGTTCTTGATTTTGACCGATACGTTATTCTTCTTCGATAGTTGCTCTACATACTCCGATGCCTTGAGCATTTTACCCGAAGCGTAATCCAGCATATCCGAGTAGATAGCAGATTCGCCGTCTTGGCACAACTGGAGCATAGTGTAGTATGTAAACTCATCGTACACTGTTGCGACCATTTCATAGCTTTTAATCATGTCGAGCAGTCGTTTGTTCATCCGTCGTGTTTCGGCGTTTGACAACTCCTGGGCATGCAACACCACGGGAGCCAACAGCAACAGCAGTAACGATATTCTTCTCAGTTTTTTCATCAGAACGCCACTCCCTATACAAACAAATTCAAAATCAGACCTACCATCAAACCACCAACAACTGCCAGCAACCATACCCACCAAGGTACTTCGCTCTCCATCTGAGGCATATAGTAACCGGTATTACCTCCTCCGGTGCTGTTGGCGCTCGATTTGACATGTTCCAGGTCAACAATCATCTCCGCAGCCGAGGCATAACGACGCTCTTGTTTTTTCTGAGTGGCACGCTCGACAATACGGCGCAGGTCACGGTTCATGATGTTAACCACGGGCATTTTCTGAGTACACTGAGCAGCCAACACTTCTTGATGTGTACCATTGAAGGGCAGACTACCAACGCACAATTGGTACATCAGCACACCGAGTGCATAAATATCCGTTGTGCGATTTTGGTGAGTTACGTCACCCATCGCCAACTCAGGAGCTGCGTAGTTAACCTTACCGATAAACGAACCGGCCATAGTCAACTGTTTTTCATGAATCAACGTATTGATATGTTTGCACACACCGTAATCGATGAGTTTGATTTTGTTGTCGATGGTAACCATGACGTTACTCGGGTCTATATCACGATGGATAAAGCCCTTCTCATGTAGCGCCATGATACCCGCCAAAACACCTTTCATAATACGCACAATGGCTGTTGTACGGTCGGTAGTGTAGAGCTGATACAACTCTTGTGCATAGGGGATAAGCATGCCCGAACGGTCGTAAATCACGCCATTCAGAATCTGGTCGAGATTGACACCCACCAAACGCTCCATAACCATGTAATGACGCATGATATTGGTTCCACTTGTAGGGTCGAATTCCACATTAGGTACGAAGCCATACATACGCAACAGGTTCTCGTGGTCTATCTGAATGGATGCCTCACGCATTGCTCGTTCAATCAGTTGGGGGTCACGTGCGATAGCATCGTGGATTTCCTTGATTGCCACGGGTGCACGATAGCCTCGTTCATCCACTCGGAAACCCTGAAAAATACGACCCATACCGCCTACGCCAAGCGGAGTGCTATCGCGGTCATACTCATAGTATATACCCTGTTTTCGTTCGGTTTCGCTTTGTATCTTTATTATATTCATGATTCGTTTGTAGTTTTACTTGGTAACTTCAAAAGCAACACACTTGTTGGATTCAACCATGGGCAATACAACATAGACTCCAGGTTTGTCGCACTTCAAGGTCAAGATATTCTTACCGTTGCTGAAACTCAAACCAAAACCAATAGCGGAATCGGCCGATAAATCCTTTTTGTTCCAGCTATGTGCATAGGCTCTATTGGAGGGAACACTGACATTAAGTTTTTCAATGGGGCGCTCCACAGTGCGAATAACTTGTAGTTCAAATTGGCTCATAGTTTTCGAAGGAACCTCTATACGGATACTTTCACCCACTTTAACCTTATCAACAACCGGTTGAGTCAAAACATTGGTTTCCTTACTACCATATGTGACAACATTAAGAGTAACAGGATTACCATTGATTACATAGTCATATGCCGAAGTTTCGGACGTTTTTGCAGTTCGTTGCGAGCGTTCCGTTTTAGTTGTTTTTGCCTCAGTCGATTTTGTTTTAGATTCCTTTTCGGCTGTTACGCTTTCGCTGACGGCCTGCTCGTCAGATATTGCGTTTTGGGGCTCCTCACTTATAGTCTTTCTGCGACTACTACGCTCTCTCTCATTCTGTTCCTCTTTGAGATAGTCCTTATTGGGAACTTTGGTATATTGTGCAATATCTTGCAAGGCAATGGTTTGAGATTTACCGTCCAACGTAAGCACATTAACGCTTTGTCCCATTTTACGCAAACTAATCAGTCCTCGTATAGTTTGGCCATCCTTAGTCAAGACTTCGTCAAACATCATAAGTTGCGACCAAAGCGAAGAATCACTGTTCAAAGCCTTGGTTTCAATGCTCTCAACATCATCAACACGGATAGAGCGAATTTCGTTGTTTTCATCCAGAATACGCAACTCAACGCCTATAACCTGCTCGACAATATATCCTTTGACAGCTTCGCCACTTTTGAGTGTAACCACCTCATGTACACCCATTTTTCTATCCTTATTAACAACTTTTTCGGTTTTCATCACTTGGTCCCATTGGAACTCGAACGACGACACAAGTCGAGTTGTTTGGTCCTCAGCCACGGTGTAAGCCTCAGTAATAAAGAGTTTGAATCGAGCGCCCTTTTCAAGTTGAATAGCCTTATTGAATTGGAATCCGTTATTCAACTTAACATCTATCAGTTCGATAGTTTTGGCAGTGGGGCGGTTCTCTTTAACCCAATTTTGGATGGTTTCACTCACCTCCGAAAGTTCATACTCTTTGGTGTGGATTGTAGAGATAATATTGTTATTGACAAAAACACTTGCACTCTCAATGTCGACAAGAATTCGTTTGCCGGGCTCTTGTACTTTAATGTAGCCGTTATACACAGACCCGTCTTTTGCATAGACACGGTCTATTACCTGTGCCGACGCCTCCACCGAAAGAGCCATCCCTAAAGCGGCACATACTATGGTTAAGATTCGTTTCATGAGTTTGAATAATTATTCTTGTGCCATTTTCAATAAAGAGTTAATGTATTTGGCTTTCACACCAAAGTTGTAATCCGAGCTATCAGTAAGTTTTTTCGAAACCACACCGATAAGTTTGCCATTTTGGTCAAAGATGGGTGAACCGCTGGCACCATTGTGCGATGCAGCGTCAAAGCCATAGGTATATTTATCATTGTTAGATGTCACAACACCAGCTGCGCCATTGGCTTGAAGAGGACGTTGTTGAGTATCCTCTTTTTGACCCCAATCTTGCAAAATGTCGATTGCGGGGAAACCCATGGTAAACAACGGAGTACCAATAGCGGCCAATTCGCCGCTGATTTCACTTACAGGGATATAACCTGAGCCTTCGGGCAATTTGTCATTCACGGTTTGCAGAATAGCCAGGTCTGCATCTTTATCGCCGCTTGCGCTCACAACACTACATTTGATAGCATTTGTGACATCCAGTTTTTTGCCGTGGGGAATTACATAGATATACTCCATTCGACCATTGGCCTTAACATCTGCCAACGACAATTGAATACCTCTTTCCTCTTTGATTATATCTATGTACATCAACTTAATATCACGTTGCATTTCGCTATTGTCGAACAACCACGGTTTTGCAATATGAAGGTTGGTTACCATCACACCGTTGGCTGTGATGAAGAAACCGGTTCCGGCACCAATCATTTCGTTGTTACCATCGTACAAATCGGGCTCTTGCTCATTAGAATCCCACACATACTTCAGTGTAGGAAGTTCGGGAATTTCGGGCACTGATACCGAGTAGTAGTAGAACATCAATATTGCTGCGGTAGAGTTTGCGTAGGTAGCATAGACCTCCTCGTGAGTAACCTTGCCATCATTATTTGCATCTGCAAGCACCTCCGGAGTGGAATGTATCAGTTTGGGGATAAAGATAATTGCCAGCGCAACCACCGCTGCTACTGCACCTATAATAGCTACAAGTTTCCAATTCGAAGAGGGCGGTACAGGGTTAACAATAGACATACCGGCACACTCAATATTATCTTTAGCCTTCAGAGCAACCCATTGGTCTTGAGGAATGCGACGGCCGTTGACTGTGGTTCCATTGCTACTATGGTCACATATATACCATTTATTATCTCTTGTCTGTTTGATTGAAGCATGGAAACGACTCACACCAGGAGCGTTCAAACAAATATTGTTAAGGCTATGAGAACCGATGCTCCGCATTGTGCGGACATTAGGGTCGGGATTGTACGTCGGAACCATGCTCCAATTTAGAGGCGAATCGGCAAAACGGATATCATCACCGCGACGAACCGACACCTCGATTCCGGGAGTGATACGCATGCCGTTTACATAGGTTCCGTTGCTACTATTCTTGTCAACCAATATGATATCGCCATTATTCAATTGCAACAACTCGGCGTGATTGGTACTAACATGTGGGTCATTAATGCAAATGCTCGATTGAGAAGTGCGTCCTACGGTATAGATTTTCATAATATTTCTTTTTTATATGGTATAACAATCAGTAATTAATAGATGGCATCAATGGGATTTTCTATCTCTTTTGCTGGTTGGGGTTGTTGGGGTTTAGCATCATCTTGTTCAACCTCCTGAGTTTCGGCCGAATCGGGCTCTGCATCAGCCTCAATCACCCTCTCAAATTCGTTCTCCTCTGTCGATTGTTCCTCTTCCATAGGCACATTAACAGAGCCACCGCCGCCTATTATATTCAAGTCATCGGTGTAAAGATTCAGTGTCGCTATATTCTCCGTTGCTGTTTGCTCTTTGCTCTTCTGTCCGGTAACCTTGAACACAACCAAAGCTACCACAGCAACTGCAACAACCGAAAGTACGCTGATGATGATTTTCATCGAAGTGTTATCCGAAGGTATCAGATTCCAATCAAGTTCTTGAACGTGTGCAAACGAAATCACGTCACGACGTGTTACGGGCACCTTAGCACCTGTGGAAATCTTAATACCATTGACATAAGTACCGTTACGGCTTTGGTCGGTCAGGAGGTACTTACCGCCACCCATAACCTCCAGAACGGCATGGTTACGACTTGCGACATCCGTATTATCCTGCAACCAGATATCACTCTGAGGGTCGCGTCCGATGGTGTATATTTTCTTTTTCATTTTTCCGAAATATTAGTTTTGACTAACAGTATCCAGTGCAGTATCTTCCTCTGGAATTTCTTCAACTATCTCCACAGTTGGAGTTACGGCTTGTTCCTCTACCTTTTCCGATACAGTTTGTTCGGTTTGAGCTTTATTTGCACTCATTGCCTTGGGCAGGTAGATAATGTTCAGTGTCAGGCTGATGACAAGCAACAAAGCCAACACACCAATAATTGTTTTTACGGTATTACTCATTTTTTCTTTCATTAAAGAGTTACAATTCACATCCACAATAGCTGCGGTCAGATTGTCGTAATTACCGCCACTATTACGGCCTATTGCCTCAACTCTGTTGGCCATACTTTCAAGGGTTCCTCCAACCTCTTGACCCTGTCCAACGTGTTTGATAAAGTCATCCTCAGGCATGCATCCCCAAAAACCGTCTGAGCAGAGAATAAATCTATCTCCCTTGCGATAGGGCAGTTGAAAGGTATCTGCTTCGATAGTTTCGAACACACCCAAAGCCTTGAGAATCACATTTGATTGGTCTGACAAACGGGCTTGTTCTTCGTTAAGCACACCACTTTTCACCATCTCAAAGACCATCGAATGGTCGAAAGTTCGGAAGTGTTTCTTTCCTTTTCGAAGTTGGTACACGCGACTATCTCCGACATAGGCAACAGTTGCGCATTGCGGCGACAGAATCAGCGCGGTAACGGTAGTTCCCATTCCGTAAAGTTCGGGATTTTCACTACCTGCCTTGAGGATTGCATTGTTGGCATGTTGAATTGCATGGTTGAGTACGTCAACGGTGTCAGCCTCGGCCGGAGCATTTTCGATTACTGCCAAGATATGATTTACGGCAAGCATCGAAGCCACCTGTCCACCCTGCATACCACCCATACCATCACACACAACAACTGCGGTACCGATAGCCGTATCGCGGAAACCGTAATAATCCTGGTTTTCGCTACGGCCACCGACACGCGACTCTACAACGCCTCGAAGGGGGAAATTACTTTTGATGAGTTCCATTACTCTCTTGCTTGTTTATTCAAACGCCGAACGACTGCCACTATCATAAGTGCCAATCGTTTGTGCGTTTTAAAGTGTATTTTGCATGTGAATTTTGTAGTTAAGCCGACAAATATCGAATAAACTACAAAGACTACTTCTTAGCAGGAATTATGACCGTTGAATTGTTATTTCCGCTATTGTAACCAGCAGCAGGAGCAGGCTCACCCATAGCCCTGGAGTTATTGGCATACAGTTGTGTTTGTTGATACATAGGAGGCACCTGCTGTCCACCCATACCCATGGGGGTTTGAGGTTGTTGGGGTTGGCTCATATTTGCACCGGCTGCGGGAATAAAATCCTCACGGGGAGCCAAACCGAGCGATTTGGTATCAACCAGAATGAAGTACAAATCATAGTGCTCACCAACAGTAATGATATCACCATTACGCATTGCTTGAGCATCGAAACCGAGACTGCTACCATTGAGCATTGTTCCACAAGTTGAGCGCGCATCTTGAATCGAAACCAAAACACTGTCGGGATTTTTCATTTGACGGATTACGATTTCGGCGTGGTTATCCGAAATTGTTGCTTCCGAAAGTTTCACAGAGCAGTTTTCCGAACGACCAATGGTATTCAAGCCCATATAAAGAGGCCAATACTCACCACACGAAGTACGCGAAACGCTATACAAGAATCCCATCACAGTTTTGTGAATTTCGGGAGCACCCGCTTGGGGAGCACTTGCTTGATTAGCTGCAGCAGGTTTCCCCATTTGAGCCATTCCCGGGAAAAACGTCGCATTGTAACCTTGTTGAACTTGCTGGGGTTGTTGAGGTTGTTGAGGTTGTTGGGGTTGTTGAGACTGATTCCAAGCAGTCGATTGAGATTCGTAGATACCACCCATGCCGGGGACTACTGTTTTGTTATTGCTCATATTGTTGATTGTTAAATATTTTCGTGTAAATTTGCTTACCTTTATACCGTCTCTCCTATAAGGAGATATATATGTGGGGGCAAATGTTGAAAAACAGAGTATTAGTAGGATTTTTTATGTTTGTGTTACAAAACATACAGAAGAAAAAAGGATATTTATAGATTTGATTTGAGTAGGTTTTTGTTTTTTTTGTTGCTCAAATGGACACTATTTCGAAATATATTTCTATCTTTGTACCATAATGTATATCTCCTTATAGAAGATATACATTTACATTTTCAAAACACAACCAACCCTCAAAACAAAGCGCTCCGTAGCATACCTAAAGGTACACTACGGAGCGCTGACTTTCTCCGAAACGTGACGGTTATTTGCTGATGGCGATTTTGTTTACGCGGCGGACGTGACGCTCGGCACTCTCGTCAAACGAAGTCGACAAAAATGCGTCAATCATCGCAATGGCTTCCGAATTCTCGATAAATCGCGCAGGCAACGACAGCACGTTGGCATTGTTGTGTTGACGAGCCAACTCTGCCAACTCCACGTTCCAGCACAGAGCGGCACGCACGGCCGCATGTTTATTGAGACTCATGCTGATACCGTTACCCGAACCGCACAGGGCGATTCCCATCGGAACCTCGCCTTTCTCGATGCTCTCGGCCAAGGCATGAGCCATATCGGGATAGTCGCAACTTTCGGGCGAATCGCAGCCAAAGTCGTGAACATCATAACCTTTAGCATCAAGGTAACCTGCTATAAACTCTTTCATTTCGTAGCCTGCGTGGTCGCAAGCCAATCCGATTTTCTTTTCCATGTGTATGTGTTGAGTGTTAAATATTTGTTACAAAATCAATCAATGCTGCAGCCGCTTCGTCCTCCTGTTCGACAAAACCCATGTGACCCGAATTTTCAAGCCATACGACCTTCGCATCGGGGTTCTCGGCAATCACTCGTTCGGCCACTTCGCGGCTAATGTAGTTATCCTTGGTTCCATAGACGAGGAGTTTGGGGCATGTACTCTGGCTCAGCACCTTACTGCGGTCGGGGCGCTGCATCATTCCGCGCAACAGAGCACAGATTCCGTCATCATCCGTCAGGTATATCTGCTCGGCTAAGCCCTCGATATCGGCACGAAAACGCTTAACGTTGTCCGACGCAAAACCTTGCTGTGGGGTCAGCGCCGCCAAGGTATCCTTTTTGCCCGATTGTATGAGTTTAATTTCGCGTTCGCGGTTGGCACGTTTCTCCTCCGAGTCGGCATAAGGCGTCGAGTGCATCATCACAATACCTTCGACCATTTCGGGGTGTCTTTCAAGCATTGCCACGGCCACGTAGCCGCCCATCGAGTGCCCTACCACGGTGGCACGCTCCACCTCTTGCTGGCACAACACGTCGGCCACAACATCGGCCAGGAAATCCATCGTATGGACCTCACCCACGACCTCCGAAACACCGTGACCCGGAAGGTCGAGCGAGATAACCCTCACATCGCGTTTAATCAGGTCTGTCAGCTCATCCCACACGTTGAGTGACTCCAAATAGCCATGCAACAGCACCACCACTTTGTCACCTCGACCCGTGTCGGTCACCAGCGTCACGCACTCATTAGCTATGGTAAATTTCTCCATCTGCTTATCTGAAATTACTTGTATCCAATTTGCCGCTGAAGACCTTTCGAGCAGGTCCCGTCAGCACAATATTGCGGAAGCTCTCGCCCTCTACCTCAAAACGCACCGAGAGTTCTCCACCTCGGGCCCGCGCCTTCCACTCCGTGGCATTACTTCCCGTGTGTATTCGCGTAGCGATGGCGCTTGCAACGGCTCCGGTACCACACGCGAGGGTTTCGTTCTCGACACCTCGTTCGTATGTACGGATTTTGAACACTCCGCCACCTACCACCTCCACAAAGTTGACATTCACGCCATTCAGGTAGTCAAACCGAGGGTCATAACGCAGTTCGCGTCCGACGGTATCTACATCATACGCATCAACATCCTCAACAAAGCGAACCACATGATTCGAGCCGTCATACAGAAGGTAATCCCCTCCATCGAGTAGCTCAACCTTACAGACATCTATCACACCCAACTCAACTACTCCGCAGTTATCGTCGGCGCTCAAAATTCGCGCTCTATGCACGCCATCTATTCCTTCAAAGGTTTTCTGTCGGCCTCCGATTCCGAGTTGGTGTGCGAACAGCGTGATACATCGTCCGCCGTTACCGCACATGGTACCTTCGAGTCCGTCGGCATTGTAGAATCTCATTCGAAAATCCACACCCTTATGGGGCGACATATCGAGAATCATCATTCCGTCCCCACCAACACCTTTGTGTCTGTCGCACAGAGCCTTGATAAATTCGGCAGGTGGATTCGCCTCTCCCTCACGCGCATCGAACAACACAAAATCGTTGCCTGCGCCCTCATATTTACTGAATCGTATAATCATAGCCCGCGTGTTTTATCTCTCAACAAAGATATACTATTTTTCGGACACTTCAAAATTCGCGCCTTGATTCTGTCCGAAAAGCAGGCTGCTATCGCCGTAGCTCAAGAATCTGAAATCGTTATCCATGGCATAACGATAAACCTTGCGCCACTCCTCGCCGATAAAAGCACTGATAAGCAACAGCAACGTACTTTTAGGTTGGTGGAAATTGGTGATTATCTGATTGACCACTCGGAACTTAAACGAGGGAACTATCATAATGCGCGTTGCGGCTTTGAGCGTCTCGACTCCATTGTTTCGCATGTAGTCGGCCAAAGCCTGCAACAACTCCACACCCGTCCTCTCGGTGGGAATGTCATACAATTCAAATTGTCCAATAACTCGTTCGACGTGCGGGTTACCCTCGGTCAGTACTCTGAACCCGAGTGCCGGCAGCGACTCCAAAGTTCGCACCGAAGTTGTGCCCACGGCTGTCACGTTTCCGTTCTTGCGAATCAGCGACTCGATGCTTGACAGTTTAACCTCGAAATGCTCCGTGTGCATCGGGTGTTGGGTTGCATCTTGTGCCTTGACGGGCAGGAAAGTTCCCGCACCGACATGCAGTGTAACCTCTTCGGTTTCAACCCCTTGTTCGCGCAACTGCTCAATAACCTCCTGTGTAAAGTGCAATCCCGCAGTGGGCGCGGCAACCGAACCTTCGAACTTCGAGTAGACCGTCTGATAGCGCGTATAGTCAACCTCCTGCGTGTCACGGTTCAAGTACGGCGGAATAGGCAGTCGTCCGAGCAGTTCCAACATCTGTCCGAAAGTCATCGGGGCGTCCCACTCAAAGCGTACAATCTGCTCACTACCATCCGTTTGCTCCTCTCGCCACGCCTGCAGGGTGTAACTTTGGTCACCATCCTCAAACGGAATTTGCACCGGGCCCTCTTTCCACTTCTTGAGGCCTCCCACAATGCAGTGCCACTTACATTCACCTCGCGCGGCAAAGGCTCTCTCATAATCAGCCGGTTCGCACGGCTCTAAGCACAACACCTCAACGCGGGCACCCGTCGGCTTATGCATAATCACACGCGCTCTCACCACGCGGGTGTTATTGAAAACCAGCATTGTACCCTCTGGCAACCGTTCTCCGATGCGATTAAACACCGTGTGGCTAATCGTTCCATCGGCAGCCCTCACCAGCAATTTCGACTCGGCGCGATTCTCCACCGGAAACTTGGCGATTCTATGGTCTGGCAGGTCGTAGTTAAACTCCTCTATCTTGATTTCTTGCATAATTATTCACTTTACGCTCACATCATCATCCACCCTTGCTACGGATGTCAAATATAAACAAATACCCACCCGACAAGCCTGCCACAGCAGACTTGTCAAATGGATTTTCGTGGAAATGATTTGGCTCTATCGGCACCTCAGGCCGTGTCTACTTCTTGGACTTGGGAGCCAGAATCATGTTCATCTTTTTGCCTTCCAACTTAGGCATCATCTCGACCTTTGCAATCTCCTCAAGGTCGGTAGCAAAACGCAGCAACAGGATTTCGCCCTGCTCCTTGAATGTAATGCTACGGCCACGGAAGAACACATAAGCCTTGACTTTGGCGCCCTCCTTGATAAAGTTCTCGGCATGGCGCAACTTGAAGTTGTAGTCGTGGTCGTCGGTTTGGGGGCCGAAACGAATCTCCTTAACCACCATCTTCACAGCTTTGGCCTTAATCTCCTTGGCCTTCTTCTTCTGTTGGTACAGATACTTTTGGTAGTCGGCGATTCGGCATACGGGTGGCTCGGCGTTGGGCGAAATCTCAATGAGGTCCAACTCCATTTCGTCAGCCAACTTGATGGCCTCCTTGATTGACATCACAGCCGCACCTTCGATGTTGTCACCAACCACGCGAACCATCGGTGCGGTGATTTGGTTGTTGATGCGGTTGGGTTGTTCTTTGACTACACGTCCGCGTTGTTGCGGAGCGCCTGCCGGACGGTTGGGTGCGCCGGTAAAAGGTTTAGGTCCTATAACTTTGTCCTCCTAAATTAAGTTAATGTATAATCTTGTTTGAGTCGAGCCGCTGCGAGTGTATTTTCACCCGCAGCGACGCTCCTCTCATTTATTAGCCTTCAATCTCCTCCTTAACCTTGTTAAGAACGATATTCTTGAACTCTTCGGCCGACAGCGAACCCTTGTCGCCCTCGCCTTGGATACGATACGAGATGGTTTGGTTCTCCTCCTCCTTCTCGCCCACAATCACCAGATAGGGGATACGTTTGAGCTCATTGCCACGAATCTTACGGCCGATTTTCTCGTTACGGTCGTCGACGCTCGCGCGCACATCGCCGGCACACAAATAGTCTGCCACCTTGTGAGCGTAGTCGTTGTACTTCTCGCTGATGGGCAACACAACAACTTGGTCGGGGGTCAGCCACAACGGGAACTTACCGCCGGTGTGCTCCAGCAACACAGCCACGAAACGCTCCATCGAACCGAACGGTGCACGGTGAATCATGATGGGACGGTGGGGTTTATCATCAGCGCCTGTGTAAGTCAAATCAAAACGTTCGGGCAGGTTGTAGTCCACCTGAATGGTTCCGAGTTGCCATTTACGACCGATTGCGTCCTTCACCATAAAGTCGAGTTTCGGGCCATAGAACGCAGCCTCGCCATACTCCACAACGGTTTTGAGTCCTTTGGTGTTGGCCGCTTCGATGATTGCCGACTCTGCTTTATCCCAATTCTCGTCCGAACCGATATATTTGCTCTTATTGTTGGGGTCGCGCAGCGAAACCTGAGCCGTAAAGTCGTCGAATTTCAGCGTCTTGAAGATGTACAAAACGATGTCGATAACCTTCATAAACTCATCCAACAATTGGTCGGGACGAACGAACAAGTGAGCGTCGTCTTGGGTAAATCCACGTACACGGGTCAAACCGTGCAGTTCACCACTTTGCTCATAGCGATACACCGTACCGAACTCAGCAAAACGCAGAGGCAGGTCCTTGTACGAACGAGGTTTGGTGCGATAGATTTCGCAGTGGTGCGGGCAGTTCATCGGTTTGAGCAGGTACTCCTCTCCCTCGTAAGGGGTGTGGATGGGTTGGAACGAGTCCTTGCCATATTTTGCATAGTGGCCCGAAGTCACATACAGGTCTTTGTTACCTATGTGCGGGGTAATCACCTGCTCGTAGCCGTGTTTCTTCTGTACGGCACGCAGGAATTGCTCCAAGCGGTCGCGCAATGCGGTACCTTTGGGCAGCCACAAGGGCAGACCTTGACCTACGCGTTGCGAGAATGCAAACAACTCAAGTTCTTTACCAAGTTTACGGTGGTCGCGTTTCTTAGCCTCCTCCAGAAGTGCGAGGTGTTCGTCGAGCATACTCTTCTTGGGGAACGACACGCCATAGATACGGGTCAACATTTTGTTATGCTCGTCACCACGCCAATAAGCACCGGCCACCGAGGTCAGTTTCACCGCCTTGATAAGTCCCGTATTGGGTAAGTGTGGACCACGGCAGAGGTCGGTAAATGCACCATTGGTATAGAAGGTAATAGTACCATCTTCCAGAGCGCTAATCAGTTCCGTTTTATATTGGTCGCCCTTCTCGGTGAAGGTTTTCATAGCCTCGTCCTTGCTGATTTCGCGGCGAACCAGGGGTTCTTTGTTACGAGCAAGTTCGGCCATTTTGGCTTCGATTGCGGGTAGGTCGCTTTCGGTGATGGGTGTGGGCGAATCCACGTCATAGTAGAATCCGCTATCTATAGCCGGGCCGATACCGAATTTGATGCCGGGGTAGAGAGCCTCCAGCGCCTCGGCCAACAGGTGCGACGAGGTGTGCCAAAAAGTTTTCTTGGCTTCAGAGTCCTCCCATTTGTGCAGTTTGAGTTGGCAGTCCTCGTTGATAGGGGTAATCAGGTCGGTTACCTTACCATTGACGGTTGCAGTCAGCACTTCGGCTGCCAGGCGTGGACTGATACTCTCCGCAATCTGCATCGCGGTGGTTCCTTTTGCAAACTTACGAGCGCTGCCGTCAGGAAATGTTACGTTAATCATTTGTGTGTTTTGTTAGTTAATATTTGGGTTGTGTCCGGGCGTCCCTTGCTACAACGAGGAACCTCCTCGGACGTTTTTTGGTTTGTTTTTAGTCGTGTTGCTCGGGCAACTTCAACTCGCTGATTGATACATCGCGTCCCTTCTCGCGTTCGTAGTGCGGCAGCGGGTTGGCGGTCATTCGGTCGTGTCGTGCTCGGCAACGGATGATGTCCACCGCGGCGTACATCGCATTGCGTGTGGCTTGAGGGTCAGCCACGCCTTTGCCTGCAATGTCGTAGGCCGTTCCGTGGTCGGGGCTTGTGCGTACGATGTCCAAGCCTGCGGTATAGTTAACACCGTCGGGTGTCAAAGCCTTGAACGGAGCCAATCCCTGGTCGTGATACATCGCCAGCAGTGCGTCATACTTGGCAAAGCCGCCCGAAAGGAACAGACCGTCGGCGGCAAAAGGTCCGAAGGCATAAACCTTCTGTTCGGCAGCCGCCTGGATTGCGGGAGTGATAATCTGAATCTCCTGGCTACCAAGCACACCACCCTCGCCCGCATGGGGATTAAGCGACAACACAGCGATACGCGGCTCGACGATTCCGAAATCACGAATAAGCGACTCTCTCAATTCGACAAGTTTGGTCGAAATGCCCTCAATCGAGAGGCTTTGCCTAACTTGGTCGAGCGGAATGTGTGTGGTTTGCAGAGCCACTCTCATCGTGTCGCTAATCATCATCATCGTGGGTACACCCTCGAACTCATCGCCCAGATAACCGGTGTGTCCGGCATAGGGAAACTCGTCGCTAAGGGTGTTCTCCTTGCAGATGGGCATGGTCACAAGGCCATCCACCAAACCATTTTTGGCATCTTCGACAGCCATTCGAAGTGCTTTGATGGCAGCCTTACCCGATTCGGCAGAGCCTTGTCCGGGAGTGATTTTCGAGCCATCTTCCACCACTACGAGGTTTATTTGTCCATCCTCGGCTCGCTGGGCAGACGCCACTTTGCGTAGTTCAAGCCTTTCGTCCTCACCCTCGGCGAGCTTGCGATACAGTTCGACAGCGCTCTCCGAAGCGTAGAGTACGGGGGTAAATATTTCGAGTATACGTGGGTCGGCAAGTGCTTTGAGGGCACATTCGAGACCAATGCCTGCGGTGTCACCCTGAGTTATGCCGATTCTTATTTTGCTACACATAGTATTCTTCTAAAAGGGTATCAAACCCCAAAAATACAACTTTTTTCGATATTTTCACACATAGGCTCAAAAAAAAAGAGTCTGTCCGACAAGTTTTCGTCAGACAGACTCCACGTCAGCACTCCTGCGGACTATTGGCCGTAAGTTTGGCGAACCAACTCCTCGAGGTACTTTTTGGTCTCCAGCACGTATGCCGAGTTATCACCACGAAGTTCGCACTCGATGGTCATCACACCCTTGAAACCAATCTCTTTGAGCGCCTTAACCAACTCCGGAAAATTCACATCACCCTCAGGAATTTTGGTTTCGCGTCCCAGATAGTAGGGATTGGTGGGATATTTGCCATCCTTGGCGTGCAACTCCTTGAGCAGCGGGCCAAACTGACGAACCGCATCCACGGGGTTACCCTTACCATAAAGAACCATATTTGCAACGTCGCAGTTGACGAAAATATTGCCCGTACCGATGTCATGAATGGCGCGAATCAGCGTAGTTGCGGTTTCCTGTCCCGTTTCGCAGAACACCATCACTCCCCTATCTTTGGCATATTGGCACAACTCCCTCATACACTCGATAAAACTCGCATACAGCTCACAATTAGGCTCCTCGGGGATAAAACCGAAGTGCGAGTGCATAGCCGGAATGTCGGCCATGGCACAGAAGTCGATAGCTTTTTTATAGGTATCCATATACTTGATACGATTGACGGGCGGCACGAGTCCGATGGTTGTGGGGCCTTCCAAGAAGTTCCAACGTCCGCCGGGCGTGCAATACATCATGGTGCTGATTTTAACATCATACTGTTTCGACAACTTCTTGAGCGTCTTTGCCATATCCTCGCCCCAATCAAGGCCGAAACCGATTTGGCAATACTTAAAACCTGCGTCGTGCAGTTTCTTGAAAGTGGCCTCGGGGTCCTTGCCCACTCCACCCAGCAGGCCCACTTGCACATCTTGTGCCGTTGCGCTCGAAAGGCTCAATACAGCCACCGCGCAAAGTATCATTCGGAATATTCGTTTCATAGTTCTAAAGTTTAATACAGTATTTAAAATTTCGACAAGTCGGGTTGGTCACCGTAGCGTTGTTTCTCGCGCAACATCTCGTCCCAAGTTATGCGGCCATCTTTCAGCGCAGCCTCGCGTCCGAGCATTGCCGTGAGTGTCGAGTTGCAGGCATCCTCTATCTCGTTGATATAGTTACCGCTGGTAATACTCTCAATGAAGTTGACGGTCTTGTTTTTGCTGGCATCCGACAGCGCATTGTTGTTGTTCGAATCCCACTTATTGGGGCCCGTAATGAACACGCCACCCGTGTAGTGAGCCTCGGCCATACCCTTAGTACCGAAGAAACGGGCGCACACGTCGCCAAACTTATCGCCAATTTGCAACGACTGAATCGACACATTCACATCGTTCGGGTAGCCATACACACAGTGGTAGTTGGTCAGCGTGTCGCCAAATTCATAACGTTTGCCTTTGTCGTTACCCAGCGCAATGGCGTATTCGGGAGTTGCCTTAAGTACCGTGTTACAGATGTCCAAAATGTGAATTCCCTGGTCATTGAGGATACCTCCCGACATAGCCAGATATTGGAAGTGGTGACGAATACGGAACTCGTCGTCCTCCACCGCAGGAGCCTTACCTGCGCCGCCGCTACTATTATAATATAGTTGTGCGGTCACCACCTCACCGATGTCGCCTGCGTGAATACGGCGAATCATCTCGTCGTAGGCCGATGCGTGGCGCACCTGGAATCCCATGACCAGCGACAAGCCTTTGGCCTTGCGCGCGCAATCCCTCATCTGGAGTGTACCGTAAACATCCGGTGCCGAAGGCTTCTCACAATAGACGTGCTTGCGAGCCTTGACCGCCGCCTCGAAAATCTCGGGATGGGCGTATGCCGGTGTTGAAATGATTACCAAATCCACGTCGCGGTCCTTGAGCAGTTGTTTGTAGGCCTTGCCACCCACGTAGATATTCTCCTCGGCCACGGGGCCCAAACCTTTGGCTTTATTGAGGCTGTTGAGGTGCGGGAGAACCTTGTCGATGCGGTCGCGGAAAAGGTCGGCCAGCGCATAAATTTCGACGTTGTTGTTTCGACTCATGGCGGTGATTACGGCCGTACCTCGTGCGCCCGTACCGATGAATCCGACCTTCAAAGGTCTGTTACGTTTCTCCTCAGCCGAGACGGCCTCCAGCGGATTGAGCACCGAGAACGCGGTTGTTGCCGCAAACGCTTTCAGAAATTCTCTTCTATCCATATAGTGTCAGTTTTTAGGTTGTTAGTATTGGTTAAAAGCAACCCAAAATTAATTATAAATTCCCAATATTTCAAACAAAGGAGCATAAATAATCGAGTATTTGAAGTATAAAAACAAGCTTCACATCAAAAAAAGTCGCAAAAATTTGGAGATGTCAGATAAAAGTTACTATATTTGCACTCCGAAATCGAGCAAGTCTTGATTTGCGTGATTCCGCGTTGCCCGGATGGCGGAATTGGTAGACGCGTTGGTCTCAAACACCAATGGAGCGATCCGTGCCGGTTCGATCCCGGCTCCGGGTACTGAAGCGGGGGAGGTGCAAACCTCTCCCGCTTTTTTATTGGGCATTGGGAGTGGGAGGGCTCTCACTATACGCAAAAAGAAACAGCGCAGGCACTCGATAACGAATGTCCGCGCCGTCTTTTCGGGGAGTGGGAACTCTTTTGAGAACCACTACCCGCCATACTTAGAAGTCATAACCGACGATTCTTTGAGCGTATCGGCTCCAATCTTCAGCCGTCTTGTACGCTTCTACCGAAGCCGCGGGTACATAAATCCTCATTTCCACATTAGATAGATTGAAAGCCGCGCCATCCATCGTCGGCGGTTCGGTCGCCATACAGTATATATTTTTTATTTTTTTATCAAATATTGCTAATGGCTCAAGTTTCGTAACACTCTCGGGAAGGGTGAGGCTTTCGAGGGAGGTATTATTACCCTGATATACAGCCCCATAGAATGCTTGCGCTCCGATTGTCGTAACACCCTCGGGAATGGTATATTCGGTCAATCCTCCGTAAGCAAAGAATTTGAGCACTCCATCCATTATCCAACATCTACCATCGCTTGAAGCCGATTTTCCCTCAAATTTCTCGAGCGAAATGCAGTCCTGAAACGTAATACGTTCAATAGTTGTAACGCTATCGGGAATTTTTATACTTTTCAGAGAGGTACATAGCTGAAACGCCCCCAGTCCGATAGTTGTAACACCATCGGGAATAACGACACTTTTAAGTGAAGTGCAACCAAAGAAAGCACTATTCCCAATTGTTGTGACACCCTCGGGAATAACGACACTTTTAAGTGAAGTGCAACCAAAGAAAGCACTATTCTCAATTGTTGTGACACCCTCGGGAATTGTGATACTTTCGAGTGAGGTACAACCTGAGAAAGCACTATCCCCAATTGTTGTGACACCCTCGGGAATGGCATATTCTGTTAATCCAGCGGGAGCAAACGTCATGAGTTTTCCATCGACAATCAGACATCGACCATCACTTGAAGCTAATTTACTCACAAATATTTTGAGCGAAGGTAGCCAATTTTTATCAAAAGAATAACCAACCATTGTAATCCCCTCAGGAAGGGTAATAGACTCGAGCGAGGTGCAATCGCGGACCATACCCCAACCAAATGTTGTGACATTCTTGGGAATGATTATACTCCTCAGTGATGTACACTTAGTAAATGCATCATTCTCAATTTCCGTAACACTTTCGGGAATGATAATGTTTTGCAGCGAAGAACAACCATAGAATGCTTGTAAATCAATAGTAGTAATACCATCGGGGAGGGTTATACTCTCAAGCGAAGAACAATTCCAGAAAGTTTCAACATCAATCTTTGTAACACCCTCGGGAATAATTATACTCTTTAATGCACTACAACGTTCAAACGCACTATAACCTATAGAAGTAACACCCTTAGGGATGATGATACTATCAAGAGAGGTACAGTCAGAAAATGCACCACCTCCAATCGTCGTAATACTCTCGGGGAGAGTCACACTTGCCAATGAACTGCACTGCGAGAATGTCCATTTACCAATTGTTGTCACCTCTTGGTCGAAAGTGAGCACATATTGGCCGTCGACAAACTCATGAGATAGGAGTGTTGCCGAGCCGAATTGCTCGTTGATATCCAGTTTTTCGCCGTCGGTGGTGGTGTAATATATCTTGTTGTATTCGGTCGAGGGGTCATCACAACCACAATCACACAAAGGAATTACTATCACACTTCTATCGGCAAGTGTAAACTTCACACTATCTTCGCCGATTTCGACCGAAGCAAAAAGAGTGTCGCCATCTTTTCCGTCGGCTCCGTCCTTGCCATCTATGCCGTCTTTACCATTAGTACCATCGACACCATCTTTACCATCGGCTCCGTCCTTTCCGTCTTTGCCATTTGCACCATCTTTGCCATCTTTAATAGTGGCCGAAGTGCCATCTGAAAAGGTGATGCTATAACCATTCTCGTTCTCGGCAATAGAGGTGATTGTCAAACGTTTGCCCAACGCATCAAGCAGTAGTTGTTGCGTTGCAATCTGTTGTTGCATTTGTAGTTGTTCTGCCTGCATCTGTTCCCATTCCTCTTCAAGTGTATTGAGTCGGTCGAAGATAACGCTGTCGTCATACTCACATCCGACAAGCACACCCAATACAGACAACATTAGTAAAAGTTTTTTCATAGTAATGAAATTTATTTTACCGTTCAGCCCCGTGCGGTGAATTAGTATTTAAAACAGAAAGTGTGGAGCTGATTCTCGATTATCTGACGGAAGGTTGTGGAAAGACCTGTATAATGATAAACGATGCAATTCCCCACACTCGAATAGTATGGGTACATGCACAAAACGTGCATAGCCACATAGCTACACAAGCAGAGAGTGCTGTTCGTTTGTCCTATTATACTGAAAACTTCCACATTTCCGTCAAGAACAAAAGCGAATACACTTTCGTATAAAATGCCAAGCTATCCGCTTGACTTTACAAAGTTAGAAAACTTTTCGCAAACGAGCAACACCCAGGTGGTATTGCATTGGATGAATTTACTCTCTTTTTGAAGTAATTTGCATTTTTTTGGCGGAAAAATTTGGAGGTTGAAAAAAAGTGCGTATATTTGCACTCCGAAAAAGCCCAGGTGGTGGAATTGGTAGACACGCTACTTTGAGGGGGTAGTGGACATTAGTCCGTGTGAGTTCGAGTCTCGTCCTGGGCACTACAAAAAAATCTGTTTGACTATTGTCAGACAGATTTTTTCGTTTTACAGCGTTCGCGCGTGTTTTTCATTCTCACTCCACACTCTCCCCCCTATTCTCACGCACCCCTACTCTCACGCCATGCATCGCAACGGAATAGATAGTTGCGGCTACTTATTCAACTCACTGATTGAGATGGTTTCGCGGGCCAGGAAGGCTTTGGGGTAGGTTTGTTTGATTTTACCCCACAGCGCGATAGCCTCCTCGGCAGTGGCACATTGGCCGACGGTAACTTTCCAATAGAGTTTGTCGTACGACACCTTGGTCGGGATGTCGGGATACAGAGCGGTAAACTCCTCGCAGGTCTTAAATGCTGCGGCACGGGCACTTTGCGAGTTATCCGTAAAGATTTCGATACGATAGCCATACACTTCACCCTTCTTGGGTTTGGCGGCGAGCGCACCAAAGGCCGAGGTTATGTCGTCGGCCTCGTGCAAGGTGATTCGTGCCCCCCAAACAGAGTCGGGTTGCTGCAACGAACGTTTGTATGTCGGCAGGTCCTGAGCCGCGGCAGCGGTGGCACACAGCACACAGAGAACCATCAAAAGATACTTCATAAGGCGGGTTACTTTTTGGCAAAGTTACTCATAAATTTCGAAAGTGGTTGCGGCGCGAGCGTTTTTTTCTTCTTGACGCCCATACATTTGCCTACAACCTCACCCTGAACGGTCAAACTTTCGGGCGATTGGATGACTTTTCGAGCAAGCGCAAGCATCGACAGCATGCCACCTTCAATCTCAACATTCATAGGCACTTGCACCGTGCTGCGTGTTTTATGGCGCAACATAACGGGTTCGGCGAGCATGGCTGTGGCATAGACCTTTTTGCCATCCGAGAGGGTGAATTTCGCATCTACGGCACGAACATTCAGGCCCAACTCATTCTCGGCATCAACACTCAGCACCACCGTGCGCGTTTCGGTCTGCGAGAGAAGGGTTGTGAGTGCTTCGCCCAAATCGCTTCCGAGCACAGAGGTTGAGCTTGCAGGCAGTGAAACATTGGTCACCCCGTGCAATTTGATTTTCGAAATGGGGTTACAACCGCCGAGCACAAAGGCCACAGCAGCGACACACAGCAGTTTCAGCATTTTTTTCATATCAATCCGTTTTTTTATTTAACACCAATATAAATATAGGCCACGCCCCACATAAGGCGCAGGCTGCTGACCTTCGAGAATCCCGCCGTGCGCATCATCTCCTCGAAGTCGGTGTGCGCCGGAAATTCGTCCACCGAACCGGGCAGGTAATCATAAGCTTGTCGGTCGCGCGAAATCCACCCACCCACAACAGGCAGTATGTGGTGGAAGTAGAAACGGTAAAGGCTCGCAAACAGAGGTATATCGTCCGGACGCGAGAACTCCATGATGTAGCATCTGCCACCCGTACGCAACACACGGCACATCTCCGAGAGTCCACGCGGCAGGTCGCCAAAGTTGCGAACTCCGAACGAGGCTGTAACGGCATCGAACTCCCCTACCCCGAAAGGCAACTGTTCGGCATCACCCACCATCAATTCCACGCGGTCCGAAAGTTGTCGCTGGCTCACCTTCTCCTCGGCATAACGAATCATCTCGCTCGACAAGTCGAGTCCCACCACGCGGCAATACGTACATTTGCGTGCCACGTTGATGGCAACGTCTGCCGTACCCGTAGCCACATCCAACACTCGGGAGGGTGTGTGTTCGGCCAGGCGGCGCACCATACGACGACGCCACAGGCGGTCGAAGTTGAGCGACAGCAGGTGGTTCAGAAAATCATAGTTCGGAGCGATGCGGTTGAACATTTCGCGTATTTCGCTCTTCTTGGAGTCTTGTGTATTGTAAGGTTTCATCTACTGAAAACGTATTGTTTGAGATGGTTTGATTCGTGAAATTATAAGTGTCGGCAGAGCAAGCACAGCCATCAGCAGCACTATCACACCCACATCGAGTGCCACCACCATCCAGCCGTCAAGGGCTATGGGCACCTCACTGAGGAAGTAGCCCTCGCTGTCGAGTTTAATCAGGTGCAGATACTTTTGGGCCAGGCACACCCCCACACCGAGCACATCACCAAGCAGGGCGCCCACGGCTGTGATAAACAGCGAACGGTATAGGAAAATGCGCTGAACCCCTCCATTGCTCATACCCAAAGCCTTGAGCACTCCGATTGTGTGCGTGCGTTCGAGCAACATGATAAGCAGTGCCGACAATGCACTGAGCAGAGCCACGGCAAACATAATGGTGATAATCACCGCCGCATTTACATCGTGTGCTTTGAGCCAATCGAACACCGTAGGGAATTTGCGATGGGTATCGACCACCATAAGCGGTGTCGCATCATCCTCCACCTCGAGTGTAGCCATATATAGTTGGTACTCAAGTTCTTCAACAACTCGTTCGGAGCGTGCGGCAATCTCGTATCCCGTAACCTCGTCCGCCTCCCATCCGCACAATCGTTGCACGTTACGCAGGTCGGTCAGCACGTGCGTTCGGTCCAACTCACCAAACCCCGTATCATAGATACCACACACACGAAATCGGTCTCTGCGTGGCGGTGCATTGGCGTCGACCATCACAAAATCTGCCTTATCGCCCACACCCACATCAAGCAGTGCTGCCAGCGAAGCCGAAATCAATATATCCTTGCGGCGCAGTGTGTCAACCCTCGGCAGTTCACCCTCGACCAGATGTCGCTCAAAAAAGTCCATCGAAAATCCCGAATCCACGCCCTTGAGCGAAACGCCCGTCACAGCGGCATCCGTTTTGAGTACTCCTCCGCGTTGGGCATAGACGTTCATACGTGCGATGTCGGGATTTGCCGCCAGACTCTCCTCCAACTCCGCAAGGCGTCGTACGGGTGCATTACTCTCGCCCTCCCAAGTGAGAGCCACAATCTGCAGGCGACTGACAAAGCCCTCGACCTTGGACGAGATTTCGCGCTTAAAGCCCTCAACCACCGCCAACGACACAATCATCACCGCAATGCTCAACGCCGTAGTGGCAATCGAGATACGGATTATTGTGCCACGGCTCCGGCCGTCCGTCGAACGCGACAGGCGACGAGCAATGAACAGAGATGTGTTAAGGCGCGACATGAAAAATTATTAAAGCGTTGTGCAAAGTAACAACTTTTTTGTACCTTTACCAAAAATTTGACCACCTTATGACAAAGAATGCAATAGTTACGGGTGCCACGTCGGGTATCGGCGAAGCAACCGCCATCGCTCTGGCCGAGAATGGCTACAACCTCATTATCACGGGTCGTCGTGTCGACCGTCTGCGCCAACTCAAAAAGACACTCGAAGCCGAATACGGCATTCAGGTCGAAACCCTCTGTTTCGACGTGCGCGACAAACACCAATGCGCCGCAAACCTCGAACATCTGCCCGACGGTTTCGAGCGTATCGACCTGCTGGTCAACAATGCAGGCCTTGCCGCAGGACTCGAACACATCGACCAAGGCGACCTGCACGATTGGGACGCTATGATTGATACCAACGTCAAGGGCGTACTGTACGTAACGCGCATCATCTCGCGCAAGATGATTGAAGCGGGCGGCGGCCACATTGTCAACATCGGCTCGATTGCGGGCACCGAGACTTACGAAAACGGCGCTGTCTATTGTGCCTCGAAACATGCCATGCACGCCTTAAGTCAGGGTATGCACATAGACCTGCTGCGCCACGGTATCCGTGTAACGGAGATTCGTCCGGGCATGGTCGAGACGGAATTCTCACTTGTTCGCTTCCATGGCAATAAAGAGCGCGCGGATAACGTTTATACAGGGCTGGAACCTCTGACCGGCGAGGATATTGCCGAAACAATCATCTGGGCCGTGAGCCAACCCGCACACGTCAACATCAGCGAGATTGTGGTCATGCCCAGCCAACAAGCCAACGCATATTATAGTTACAAGAAGTGATAGTACTAATAATAACCCTGACGTACTGCATAATCACGCAGTTACGCAAACGTAGATAACACCATGAGTATCAGTTTTAATTGGCTTTTAATTATCATCATCGGCGTGGTGGGTCTGATTGTTCAGAGCCGTCTGCGCAGTGTTTTTGCGAAGTACTCCGAAGTGCCCTTTCCCGGTGGAATGACAGGACGACAAGTGGCCGAAAAGATGTTGCGTGACAACGGCATCTACGACGTCAAAGTAGTGTCGACACCCGGCATGCTAACCGACCACTACAATCCACAGACACTGACCGTCAACCTCAGTCAAGAGGTCTACAACAGTTGTAGTGTTTCGGCGGCGGCTGTGGCGGCTCACGAATGCGGACACGCCGTACAACACGCCACGGGCTATGCTCCGTTGCGTATGCGCTCGGCTATGGTCCCCGTGATTCAGATTTGTTCGAGCCTTTCGACATGGGTGATTCTGGCAGGTATGCTGTTGATTAACACCCTGCCCCAACTCTTTTGGGTGGGTATTGCGATGATTGCCGCTTCGGCTCTGTTTTCGATTGTGACACTGCCCGTAGAGTACAACGCCTCGTCGAGAGCAATGGCATGGCTCGAGCGCAGCGGCACACTGCAAGGCGCACAAGTGGGCATGGCTCGCACGGCTTTGTCATGGGCGGCACGCACCTATCTGGTAGCTGCTCTGAGTGCCATTGCAACACTGCTGTACTACCTGAGCATCGCACGCAGCAGGGACTAAACCATGGAAACTCTTTCGCCCATACTGCGACTCGACCAACAAGCTCTGCTTGCCCTCAACTTCGATGGCGGCGAGCTATTGGACACCCTTATGTGGTGGGCCTCGGATAAGTTGATTTGGGCTCCACTCTACCTGCTTTTTATTTGGTTGTTGTGGCGACGCTACGGATGGCGACAGACGCTGGCCGCGGTGGTGATGGTGGTACTTGCAGTAGTGCTGGCCGACCAGATTTGCAACCTTTTTAAGACCAACCTGCCCAAGTTCCGACCTACGCACACCCCTGAATTGGAGGGCTTGGTACATACCGTACGCGGCTATCGCGGCGGATTGTATGGCACGGTGTCGGCTCATGCTGCAACGGTAACCTCGGTGGCTGTGTTCGGCAGTATATTGCTCCGCCGCTGGTGGTGGACAACACTTAGTTGTGTATGGGTAGCCTTGGTGTGCTACTCGCGCATCTATCTTGGGGCACACTTTCCGATGGATATTTTGTGCGGCATCTGCCTCGGTGCGTTGCTCGGATGGATTGCCGTTGTGGTGTGGCGTCGTGTGGCGAATCGATTACAAAAGTAGTAAGCAAAAAAAGAGCGTGTCCAACAAGTTTTTGGACACGCTCTTTTATTTCGGAAGTTGTCTAACAAGAGGGATTTCAAGGCTTGCGAAGGCTGTGAAACCGCAGCATACTTGACGTATGTGAGGATTTCACTGACAAGCGTAACGCCGAAATCACCTTGTTAGACAACTTCATTGAGAATTAATATTCTTAGGGAAGAATAATAGTCAACGGGAAGGCTCCATCATATCCGCCACCATTCAAGTGACCGAAGTGGAACGTGGGCAGACAGTAAATCGGAATCAACTCCAAACGTTTGTCGCCTACCTTGCGGTTCGAATCCTCGTACATCGAGAAGTCGCTGTTTCCACCATACTCCTTGGCGTGATAAGCATACGTCATGTGCATCTTATCCGCGCCCGTCGGGTCGGGAATCAACATACCCGTACAGATAGGGTCAAACTTGAGCGAATTATCCTCCAGAACGGTGATTTGCACAAAGCTTGCAGGCTTACCGGCCATACCCTCGGCCGCATACTCCTCGGCCAACAGACCCTCGGAATAGGGGTCCATAATGCGATACACCTCGGCCTCCTTGGCACGGTATACATCAGCCTTATAGGCCTCTGCAAACAGACAGCTGTCGATATAAGTACACTCTCCGAGGTACTCAAAGGTCAGACGACGTTTGAGCGACACCACGGTTTGCGACTTATTGGACGGACTGACACCACCAAGCAGACTCAGACGGATACGATAATCGTTAATCAGGCTGAGCGAGTTGATATCCGTGTAGCTGACACGAGCGTAGGCCATGTATTGACCATCTTGGAACACCACGCGCTCGGTTGCCAACGAGAACAAACCCTCGGGGTCCTTAGCCACCCACTGCTTCACCTGCACGGTTTGCAGCGAATTGTCGATAATGGTATCCTTCGGAACGTAGGCCTCGATTTCGAACTTCAGATTGACAACATTTTGGTTCAGGTTACCACGATAGATGGGTATCAGCACCATATTTTGGTCCTCCGAGCCGGTTTCGAGGTTGAGCACCGAGGCGGCAAACGTAAAGCTACCGAGTTCGGCTCCATTCTCCGCACCAAACGACTCATCATAGAGTGTTCCGAGAACATCCTGATTGCAGGCAGTGAACAGCGTCGCCACCGCCGCAAGAACGAATAATACTCTTTTCATCTTTCTAATCTCCATGTTATTCGACACACTATTTTTGGATGTAGGGGTTTTGGTCCTCCGGTCCGATTTCGGGGTTGTTGTCGATTTCCTTTTGGGGAATCATCAGAATACACTCGATGTAGTCCGACGGGAAAGCAGCATACTCCGAATACTTGCTCAACACGTTCGAGTGATTGCTCGGAGTACCATCCTCCAGCTCCCACGAACGAGTCCAGGGCATGCCCAGACGCAAGATGTCGAACAGACGGCCTGCCTCACCCCACAACTCAATGCGTCGTTGTAACAGAATCTCGTCGAGCAACGTGGTAACCGTACCTACCGTTCCGAAGGTCTGCGTGTTACCCGTCAGTTTCTCGATTCGTTTGCTGTACAACGTGTCGCGTCTTTCGCCCAAACGCAACAGTTCGGCACGAGCCTCAGTATAATCCTCCATACGGCACAAAGCCTCGGCACGAATCAGACAAGCCTCCTCGGCACGCATGAAGATAATATCACCCGTGTGAGCTGCCTGGTCCTTCCATTGGAACTTGTGTTGGTTGTAGTTGATGTTTGCACCATAGGTCCAATCATCGGCCGTAATACCGATATCTCCATTCCACCACCCTTTACGCACGTCCGTGTCGGGGATTTGGCTATACAGCCAGTTGCTGATACACTTGGGCGACTCGGCAGCGTAGTAAACGCTCGTGCAGGCGTCCATCATCGAGTAGAACGATGCAAAGACGTTACATTGCTCCGAAAGCACCTCGGCACCCCAAATAACCGAACTCGAAGCCACCGAATTGAACGGAGTCTTACCCGTAGTCCACGCTTTGGTGTCGTTTTCGTAGGTACCCTTCGTCACAACCGCATCGCTCATCGAGAGCAGCGTACAACCGGGCTTTTTCATAGCATCTTCAGCCGACTTGGCAGCCTTCTCCCAATCGTTTTGCACCAAAGCTACACGAGCCTGGAGCAACTTTGTGGCATAGATATCCAAATTCGAGATGTGTGCCTGCTTAATATCAGACTCCTCGAACAAGCGGATAGCCTCTCCCAAGTCCTTATTGATTTGGTCGTACACATCCTGCACCGTACCACGTCCTTTACCTTTCGAAAAGCTGGTTGTAGGTTGGGTGTAGATGGGCACTCCGGGCAGTTGCTCATGACCCTTGTAGGTCTGTTGGAACGACTGTATCAACATAAAGTAGGCATAGGCTCGGGCAGCATACGCTTGAGCCATCAGGTCTTTGAGTTCGTTCTCATCACCTTTGGCTGTTTTCTCGGCCGAGAGGATGTAGTTGACGTTTCCGATGATTTCGTAGAAGTATTTCCACGTGAAGTAGCACTGCTGAATGGTCTGCGTGAATCGTTCGCGTTGCTCATAACAATAGGCCTTCCAGAACCATCCCGCACCTTCGGCCGTGTGCACCATGTCGTCACCCATAACCTCGGCATTGAGCGTAATAGCCGCATTACCGAAACATTGGTGGGCGTTGGCCGTAACGAAGTTGATACGATTATACATGGTCGAATAGACGCCATTCATTGCCACGCGAATCGAATTTGCGTCGCTCAGAATTTGCTGTTTGTCGACCTCACCCGAGGGCATGGTTTCCATCATATCGGCGCATCCCGAGGTCATCGTAAGACCCATTGCAAGAAGTATTGTATATATAAATCTCTTCATGGCACTTAGAATTTTAAGTCAACACCCAAAATGAATGTTCGGTTAGGCGTATAGGTGTATGACGTCGAACCGGTGAAACTTGCCTGCGGGTTCATACCTTGCAGGTGGGTGAAAATCCAAGGACTGTCAGCCGACAGATAGATTCTCAGTCCGTCGATACTTGCCTTCGAGAGCAGTTTGCTCGGCAGATTGTAGCCCAGCGAGATGTTCTTGATTGCGAAGTACGAGGCATCAACCAGGAAACGGTCGCTCGCCAACGTAGTGAGGGTTGTGGTAACCTTCGGCACATCGGTCAGTTGTCCTTGAGTTGTCCAGCCACGCATTGCGTTTCGGTGATAGGTTTGTCCCACGAACGAGGGCTCCATGAGCGAGCGATAGACACCGTCATAGATTTTGCCACCCAATGAGTAGGTCATCAGCACCGACAGGTCGAAGTCGCGGAACGACAACGAGGTCGAAATCGAACCATACACATCCGGAATACGGCTTCCCATCAGGTACTTGCAACCCGTAGCCACCGTAGCGTCGTTGGTTACGTAGTCCGTCCCGGGGATTCTGTTGCCGTTTTCGTCCTTCTTGTAGGCAAAGTAGAGTTGGTTACCCGTGGCGGGGTCAATACCCGCACTCTTCGAAAGGTAGAAGGTGTTTAGCTCCTCGCCCTCTCGAATCAGGTAGTTTCCACTAACGATGTCCTCGCCGTCACCCGTAAGTTGTTTTACACGGTTGGTAAGGGTCGAAGCCATCAGCGTAATGTTCCATCTCCAATCCTTGGTCGAAATCACGTCGCCGCCAATGGTAATATCCCAACCGCGGTTGAACAAACTACCCACGTTGGCATAGTAGCCTGGGAAACCGAGCGAAATTGCCATCGGGTGTTCCAACAGCAGGTCCGAAGTGGTTCGAGTGTACCACTCCACAGTACCGCTCAATCGTCCGAACAGACGGAACTCCAGACCAACATTCAAGTTGCCGTTCTTCTCCCAAGTTACATCCGGTGTTTCGACCGAACCGATAATAGCTCCCGAAGCGTTGGCATTCGAGTAGTTCATATCGTAGAGCGACTGCCATGCGTAGAGCGAACCGAGATTGTCGTTACCCTGCACACCGTAGCTGGCCTTCAGTGTAATGTTGTTAATCCACTCCACGTTTTTGAGCCACGCCTCGTGCGACAGACGCCACGACGCACCAACCGACCAGAAGCTACCCCAACGATTCTCCTTCTTGAACCTCGACGAAGCGTCCATACGGTAGCTTGCCGAGAAGTAGTAACGGTCGTCATAACTATAATTCAGTCGGCTCATATACGAGTTAATGGCATACAGGTCGGTTCCCGAGTTTGCATCTGCAATGGTAGCACCCATAGCCAAGTCGTCAAACTCATCGAACGGAAAACCTGTCTTTTCGCCCGTACGGAAGGTGTACTTGTAGTGATAGAACTCGTGACCGAGCATTGCATCAATCGAGTGTTTGCGCACCTTAGTCTGATAGGTCAGCAGCTGGTTCCAGGTGTAGCTCATCACCCTTTCGTGGGTTTTGTTCAGACGGCCCGAACCTGCCGCATTACCGTTAAGACGGTTGAAACGTGTTGTCATGTCGGTGTTCACGTTGTCCAGACCGAAGTTGGTCGACAACTTGAGTCCCTTCCAATTCACGCCCATGTAGGCACGTCCGCTGAGGTTGTCCGAGTAGGTGTAGTAGTCGTCATCGAAGAGCGTAGCCACCGAGTTTCGGTTATTCTGCGCACCTGCGGGACGCGACTGACCATAGTCAAACACCTTCTTGCCGTTTTCGAGCACATACTCACCCTTCTCGTCCACTTTGTAAATCGGGTAAATCGGAGCCATCATCATAGCCGAGTACCACACGTTGGAGGACTCAGTTCCGGAGGCACCCAAAAAGTCGCTATTCGAGTGAGCATAGTTAAGATTCAATCCCATGTCGAGCCACTTCTTGGGAGTGACATCCAATCCTACACGGCCCGTGAAACGTTCGAAACCCGTGGTCTTAAGTGTACCCTCCTCATCCAAGTAGCTGAACGACGTGGTGTACTTACTCTTGGCACTTGCGCCATTCACCGAGAGTTGGTACTCTTGGCGCAACGGAGCTTTGGCCTGTACCTCACCCAACCAATCGGTCGAATACTTCTGTCGGGCTCCGGCCACGATTCGGCCATTCTCGTCGAAGAGTTGGTCCAGCGGTTTGTCGTAGATGTTATAGATATTATTAGCACCCAAAATCTGGCTTGCAAGAAGATTAACAACCTCCTCCTTGGCCTTCGAAGGCAGATAACCCTCGGTGTAGACCAAATCGTTGTAGGCCGCTTTATACATCTGCTCCATATACTCGCCCGCGCTCATGGTACTATACATGGGGATTGCTCGGTCGCTCACACCCACCTTGGCCGAGAGTTGAACATTCACCTTCTCCTCGCCCGACTTACCTCGTTTGGTTGTAATCAGCACCACGCCGTTTGCACCACGGGCACCATACAACGCACCGGCCGAAGCGTCCTTGAGCACCGACATCGAAGCTATATCGTTGCTGTTAATCGAGTTCAGGTCGCCATCAAAAGGCACACCGTCCACCACCAGCAACGGAGCATTCGAAGCGTTGATTGAGCCGAAACCGCGAATACGGATATCGGCACCGCTACCTGGCTGTCCACCACCCGAGGTAGTCATCACACCTGCAACCTGTCCATCGAGAGCTTTCGTAACATCGGTCACCGAGCGGTTTTTGAGTTTCTCGCCCGACACCACCTCGGCCGAACCGGTGAACGACTCCTTCTTGGTGGTTCCGTATGCCACGACAATCACATCATCCAACACCGTGTCGTCAGTAGCCATCTTGACATCTATCTGGTCACTATCGGCCACGGTGATGCGCTGGGTCTGCATACCCAGAAACGAGAACTCCATCACCTGACCCTTTGCGGCCTTTATGGAGTACTCGCCTTGCAATCCCGTGATAACGGCGCTACCGCCTTCGACCTTGACCATGGCACCCGTAAGCGGAGAGCCATTAGCCGCGTCGGTCACGATACCGCGAATGGTTCGGTTTTGAGCCGCGAGGCTTGCCACCGAGAGCACCATAATCGAGGTTGCAATCGCTATTTTCCTGATGAATTTAAGTAACATAGTGGTTATTTTCATTATACAACAGGGGTTGCCCGAACAAGTTCGAGCAACCACCGGTTGATTAACTATTTACCTTACAGTAAGTTAGGCCTTACTCCACATCAGCGTCTTTGATACAACGAATCGAAGCACCGTAAGTACGGTTCAGACCCGACTCACTTGCAGGGTTACCCCAAGCAAATACCTCGGCAAAAGCAGTGGTTGCGTTTGCATTGGCAGCCCAGAACATACCGCTACCATCCGAACCGGTGAACTTACCGTCGTTGGGACCACGCTCTCCGCAGAAGGGGAACCACCACTCTTTGTCGGTTCCGGGAGCTTTGTAACGGAAGCCGGTAGCCTTCTCCATATCGTGGTAGATGTACCAGGGATAGGTCTCGTCATAAGGACCGTCGTCGGTCAGTTTGCCCGAAGGTTTGTTGTATTGTTTACGGAACGACCAAGCCTTACCTGCGATAGGAACTTTCCAGCCGTAGGGGCAGGGGTCGTAAACACTCTTGTGACCCGAAACACCACCCCACAAGTCATGGTTTTGGAGTTGGGTATCATCGGTCAACCAGTCTACAACGGGCCAAGCCGACGAAGGCGAGGTGTAGAATACGGTGGGGTTTTGGATAGCCAGCTCGAGGTTGGTCGAAACGTGGTCACCATAAACCGGACGTACTTGAATCGAATCGTAGATAACATTGTCATTAATGTCATATTTCTCACGAACTCTCGACGAAGCCTCACCATCCGAACCGGTGAAGGGGTCTTTACGTCCCCATTGGTACAACAGACCCATTGCGCCGTCATCCCACATATTACCATTGTAAGCACCTACGTTGCGGTCCATCCAGTAGAAGTCCTCGCTCTCTACAACAGCACCAGTGGTGTCTTTCTTTTGGTAGGTGTATTTCATAATGTTCTCCTCGGCGTTGATGTCGTAGTCGGTTACCCAAACGTGCCAGCTCCATACGATTACATCGTCTTGTTTGGCAGCAACAACAGCGTTACCATAGCTAACACCCTCGTTGAGTTCAACTACAATCACACCCTCGTTGGCGTTAGCCGAAACCGATTTAACCAAGCCTTTAACCTCTTGCCATACCAGAGTAGCGTTGTTGAAGGTCAGTTTCTCGGCCGAGTTACCTTTCACAGCGTTGATGGTCAAGGTCTCACCGGGAGCAACGATGTGGCAGTTTGCAGCATCCTTAACGGTGGTAATAGCCACGATGCTCATTTGTGCATCCATAGTTGCGCTACGGTTGAAGTCATCGCCGATAGTCACCTTCAAAGTTACGCTCTCGCCCAGAGTTGCGGGAGCAGTCAGGGTTACATTACCAAAGCCTTTCTCCTTGTTGGTCCAAGCCCAAGCGGCAGTCCAACCGTCAGTTACGCTCAGAGTAGGCTCGCCAATGGTAGCAGCACCGATACCGCTAACTACTACGGGCAGCGAAATGCTCTCACCGGCTTTGATGGCAATTGATTTGGTTACGCTTTGGAAAGCTACTGTCAACTCATTCGATTTAGCAATGATTACAGTGGTACGATAACCCCCATCTGTAGATGATGTTACTTCGAGTTTATTACCTTTAGTGTCTTTAACCTCAATCAGCACGATTACCGACAGTTCTTGCTCGGTGATTTTGGGAGCGGTAAACTCCACGTGGTCGCCCAAGAACTCATCACGAACAACTTTCACGGCGCAAGCCTCGTTGTTCGTACGAGCCTCAACGATAACCTCTTTATTACCGATACCTGTAATAGTAAAGGGCAGTTTGATTACTTGTCCGGGCAGCATTTCGTAAGTTTCTGCACCGAAATCAACCTTCACGGTAGTAACAGTGCCTCCACCTTCATTTCCCTCGCCGGGATTTTCGGTACAAGCACCAAAACCAAAGCCGCAAGCGACAACCACAGCCGCTGCGAGCAGTTTTTTACTTAAAGTTTTGAAGTTCATAGTGTTGTAATAATTTGAGATTTGGTTTCGTTATTTACAACCGTAAGCCCTGACCACTTTGAGTCAAGGCTTACGAATTTTATTTTCAGTTACTTCTTAGAGTTTGATGCAACGTACGGGCAGAGTGTAGCTCACTGCCAGACCTTGTGCGTAGCTTGCGCTACTGGGCGAAATGTTGGTACCCCAAGCACGAGCGTTATCCGAGTCGGCACCTGCGGTCCACGCTTTACCGTTAGGCCAGTTGGTACCTGCACCGTTGGAATAACCACCATTGTTATTGAACTCACCGCAAGAGGGAATATACAGGGTTGCACCATTGATGTTGTAGTTCCAACCTACGATATTTTTGTTCTCCTCGCCTACACCGTCAAATACTTTGGTAACCTCGGCAGCCTCAACAGCTTTGTCGCCACCCAAGAATTTGTATGCTTGGTAGGGAGCAACACGCCAGCCGGCAGGACACGGGTCGTATTTGGTTTGAGTTGCGCTTACGCCACCCCACATATCGCCGCAGTTAGCTTTGATATATGCGCTCGAGTTGCTAATCCAACCATAGTAACCGTCCGAACCGCTGTTGTAGTGGATGGTGGGGTTAGCGATTGCGTTAGCAATGTTATCCTCAACCTCAACGGGTTGTTTAACAGCATTAGCTACGGTGTCACCAGCGATAGTGAAGTATGCTTGGGGAGCGCCTTGTTGGCTGGTTGCAGCGAACACAGGTGCGGGACGACCCCAGTTGTAGTGCAGACCGTGAGCTTTTGCATTACCTGCCTCTGCGCTCAATGCACCGATGTAACGGTCCATCATAACAAACGCAAAGTTGTCGGTAGTCTCGGTACCATCCTCAGCGGTGGTAGTGCGCGAGTAGCTGTAGTTGATTACGTTTTTCTCGGGTTGGTAGTTGGTTACCCACAAGTGGTAGTTCCAAACGATTTTACCCTCGGCGTCTTTAACCGACACAAGGGCGTTACCCTCAATACCCGATGCCAAGGTTACAACAACTTTACCTTTGTCGGCTTGAGCGTCAACTTTGGTAACCATACCTTGAACATCTTGCCAAGTCAGCTCGGCAGTGGTGAACACTGCTTTCTCGGCAGTGTTACCGATGTTTGCTACAAAGCGTACGGTGCTACCGGGAGCTACGATGTAGCAGTTAGCAGGAGTAGTGATGTCGGCGCTGTAAGGGCTCTTGTTGCCACCTTTACCGCCTTCATCGTTGCAGGCAACTGCGGCAAATGCCATAACTGCCAGCGCAAGATTTTTGACAATTTTCATCATAATTTGTCAGTCGTTTATTTAAGTTTCCGCTTACGGTTTTCGGGAAACGGATATTAGTAATTATATAAACCGACAGTGGAAAACCGTTCGTTCGAGAGATTCCCGTTTTTAGGAATTTCAGAAATCTCCACACCACACACTGCCGTATAGTTATCGTTTCGTCTGCGCACTTCCGACGCGAGTTTCAGACTATAAGTCAAACAGTGCTTATAATGGAAATCTTTCTTGATTTTGTAGCTGTGTAGCTACAAAATCAAATAGCGCTATTTGGCTTTACTGAAAATATGTCACATCAACTCGGCAAAAACAAACCGAATTGAGCCTGCAAACATAATAAAAAATATTATAAACTCGTCTATTTCAACGATTTTTTTCTTTTATTAATACATTTTAATCTATAAGGGCGTTTCTGATAACAACGATAAAAAACAGCGGGAGCCCCGTTTAGGCACCCGCCATTAAGAAATTTCGATGTTTGCGTAACGCCGAAATCACCTTGTTTGTCGACTGGTTTCTCTTGAAGTTGTATAACAAGAGGGATTTCAAGGCTTGCGAGGGCTGTGAAACCGCAGCATACTTGACGTATGTGAGGATTTCACTGACAAGCGTAACGCCGAAATCACCTTGTTAGACAACTTCACGCGTTACATGTTCTCAATCTTATTCAACATCTTTATAGTCGCCTTGATTGCGGCTTCGGTCTGGTCGCCATCGAGTCCGCGAGTCTTGAAACGCTCACCCTTAAACTCCCAGGTGATGATTGTCTGAACAAACGCATCGGTGCGTCCGCCCGGGGGAATACTCACCACATAGTTGGTCAGCATCGGGAACTCACGACCGAGTTGTACCTTATATATATTGCGTAACGCGCGCATAAAGGCGTCGTATTGACCGTCACCCGCAGCACAAGCCTCGTATTGTTGCCCGCTGATGTCGATACGCACCGCCGCAATAGGTTTCAGTCCACGCGCCAACGACAGCGAGTAGCTTACAATGCTAACCTTGTTGCCATGGATGTCTTGACGCAACACATCCGAGATGATGTAGGGAAGGTCGTCGGCCGTAACCTGTTCCTTCTTGTCGCCCAATTCAATGATGCGTTCGGTGACTTTACGAATCGAGGCCTCGTCCAACTCAATACCCAGAGCCTGAAGGTTTTGGGCGATATTAGCCTTACCCGAAGTCTTGCCCAGCGCATACTCTCTGACACGTCCGAAACGCTCGGGCAACAGGTCGTTGAAGTAGAGGTTACTCTTATTGTCGCCATCGGCGTGAATACCCGCACACTGCGTAAACACATTCTCACCCACCACGGGTTTATTGGCAGGGATATGCACACCCGTATAGGTTTCAACCATTCGGCTCACCTTATTGATTTTCCGCTCTACGATGTTGGTTTTGTGCTCCGTGTGGTCGTGAATTGCCGCCACGACGCTTGCCAAAGGTGCATTACCGGCCCTCTCGCCCAAGCCGTTCATCGTGGTATGAACACCTTGAACACCTGCCTTCACCGCCGCCAAAACGTTGGCCACAGCCAAGTCGTAGTCGTTGTGCGGGTGGAAATCGAAGTGCAGCGAAGGATAGCGTTCAACCATCCGACGAGCATATTCATAGGTATTATCCGGATTCAGCACGCCCAACGTATCGGGCAACATAAAACGCTGTATATCTTCACCTTGCAGAGCATCCACCAACATAAATACATAGTCGGGCGAGTGTTTCATGCCATTCGACCAATCCTCCAAGTAGATGTTAACCTTAACGCCCATCGAGTGAGCCATTGCCACCGTAGCTCGGATATCGGCAATGTGTTGTTCGGGTGTTTTGCGCAGTTGCTTTTCGCAGTGCTTGAGCGAGCCTTTGGCCAGCAGGTTCACCACGCGGCAGCCAACCTCCGACAGCCACTTGAGCGACACGTCGCCATCCACAAAGCCCAGGGCCTCAACGCGGTCGAGATAACCCTTTTCGGCCGCCCACTCCGTAATCAGTCGCACGGCCTCGTGTTCGCCTTGCGAAACACGAGCCGAAGCTACCTCTATTCGGTCGGCGTGCAGGTCCTCAATCAGCAGTCGTGCAACGCTGAGTTTCTCTTTGGCACTCAGCGACACTCCCGAAGTTTGTTCCCCGTCGCGCAGGGTGGTGTCCATTATCTCAATCACGGTCGTAGATTATTTGGTGCGTTGTTCGTACTCTTCGATTTGGTCGCTAATGCTACGCAGGTAGTCCACGTCGTCGAAACCGCCCAACAGACATTTCTTCTTGTAGGCGTCGATTTCGAACTTCTCGCTGCGACCCGTAGCATCAATGGTAATGGTTTGCTCGGGCAGGTCGACGGTAAAGGTGGTCGAAGGCTCGGACTCGATACGCGCAAACATCTCGGCGAGGAACTCCTCGCTTACCATCACGGGCAACAGTCCGTTATTGAGCGCATTACCGCGGAAAATATCGGCAAAGAAGCTCGACACAACCACGCGGAAACCATAGTCAAAGATGGCCCATGCAGCGTGTTCGCGGCTCGAACCGCAACCGAAATTTTTGCCTGCCACAAGGATTTGACCCGAGTAACGGCTGTCGTTAAGCGAGAACGATGCGATGGGTTGGTCCTGTTTGTCATAACGCCAATCGCGGAACAGATTTGCACCAAAACCTTTACGCTCAACGGCTGTAAGGAAACGTGCAGGTATGATTTGGTCGGTGTCGATATTCTCGTGAGCCACGGGCACCGCGCCACAAGTCAGGGTTGTAAATTTTGGAATAGGCATAGCTTACTTAATTTTATCGTTAAACACCACTCTCGGGTCTTGCACCGAACCGCAGATGGCAGCCGCAGCCGCTACCGCAGCACCGCACAACATGGTACGTGCGCCAGGGCCCTGACGACCCTCGAAGTTACGATTCGAGGTCGAAACGCTATATTTGCCTGCGGGGATTTTGTCGTCATTCATAGCCAAGCAAGCCGAGCAACCGGGCTGGCGCAGAGTGAAACCTGCCTCGGCCAAAATCTTGTCAAGACCCTCCTCAAGAGCCTGTTTCTCGACCATCTTCGAACCGGGAACAATCCACGCGGTCACGCCCTCGGCCTTCTTGTGGCCTTGAACCAAGTAGGTGAAACGGCGAAGGTCCTCGATACGGCCATTGGTACAGCTACCAACGAACACATAGTCCACCTTCTTGCCAATCATAGCGTCACCCTCTTTGAAATCCATGTACTCCAGAGCTTTGGCATCGCTACCGGCGGGAATAGTACCGGTAATACCCACGCCCAAACCGGGATTGGTTCCGTAGGTAATCATAGGCTCGATGTCGGCTGCGTCGAAGTGATACTCCATATCGAACACTGCATCGTCGTCGCTACGCAGTTCGCGCCACTTCTCAACCAGCTTATCAAACTCCTCGCCTTTTGCCACACGGTTGCGGCCGCGCAGGTAGTCGAAAGTGGTTTGGTCGGGAGCAATCATACCTCCACGGGCGCCGCACTCGATACTCATATTACAAACGGTCATACGACCCTCCATCGACAGCGAGCGAATAGCCTCGCCGGCAAACTCGATGAAGTGACCCGTACCACCCGAAGCCGAAATTTTCGAGATGATATACAGGATAATATCCTTAGCCTCAACGCCGCGGCGCAGTTGTCCGTCAACGGTGATACGCATGGTTTTGGGTTTCGACTGAATAAGGCATTGGCTTGCCAACACCATCTCAACCTCCGAGGTGCCAACGCCGAAAGCTACGGCACCCAACGCACCGTGAGTCGAGGTGTGGCTATCGCCGCAGACGATGGTCATACCGGGTTGAGTGAGTCCTTGCTCGGGACCCATAATATGAACGATACCGTGACCGGGGTCGCCCATTTTGAACAGTTCGATACCGTGCTCGGCGCAGTTGGCAATCAGAGCGTCAACTTGAGCGCGAGCCTTGGGGTCTTGAATAGGTTTGTCTTGGTCGTGGGTGGGGATGTCGTGGTCCATCGTAGCGGTGATTTGCGCGGGTCGTGCGACCTTTGCACCGCGATTGTTCAGACCGAGGAAAGCCACAGGCGAAGTCACCTCGTGGATATACTCACGGTCGATGTAGAGAACGCATCTTCCTCCGTCCTCGATGCGCACGGTGTGTGCATCCCAAATTTTGTCGAGAAGAGTTTTTCCCATTTTCGTTATTATTTTAATATGTACAATTATGCTTGATAGAGTGCAAAGTTTGGGTTATATGCTGACTATCAGTAGTTTACCCGCCAAACAAGGGCAATAGCGGAAGTGCAAGGTAATAATTTTTTTTGAGATTGATTCACTTTCGCATCAAAACTTACAATTTACAATCCTCTTACAGGTTTTGCCAAGCCACATTCAAATTGGGTATGTATCTGAAACTCTGAGCCATTCCATCCTCAACTCACAAGTCAGCCGAGCGATATCAAGAGTGCCGCGCTAACGTTTTGATTATGATTTAACACCGCACTACTGAATACGTTTAAAATCAGACAGTCGACGCACCACAATAATCAACTATAAATCAAAAAGTTGAATATTTATTTAAAAATGTTATTGAAAATATTTAATAATATTCTTGCGAATCCGTCGAAAGATGCTTACATTTGCACAAAAGTTTTAAACCCAAACTTAAACACGTTTTTTTTATGTCGGTACGAATCAACATCGTCAGTGTCGTGGAACTTTCTGTGGTGCTATCGCACTAATGGAAAGGCCGCTTTGTTGCTCCCGCCACAGATGTAACGTACCAAATTCCGAGCCTTTCCGACCCGCAAGATTGGATTGGCTTTTTTGTTTTACAAAAAGAGAAACACAACGATATGGAAAAGTCGATTAAACTCAGAAGCGCCGCAACGACCGAAACGCGTCGTATGGCAGGCGCACGCAGCCTCTGGCGTGCCAACGGAATGAAAGACGCCCAATTCGGACGCCCCATCATCGGTATTGCAAACTCGTTTACACAACTTGTGCCCGGACACGTACACCTGCACGAAATAGGACAACAGGTCAAAGCCGAAATCGAACGACTCGGTTGTTTCGCCGCAGAATTCAATACCATCGCCATCGACGACGGTATCGCTATGGGACACGACGGCATGCTCTACTCGCTGCCCTCGCGCGAAATTATTGCCGATAGTGTTGAGTATATGGCTAATGCTCACAAGGTGGACGCTCTGGTGTGTATCAGCAACTGTGACAAAATCACGCCCGGTATGCTGATGGCAACAATGCGACTCAACATCCCCACAATCTTCGTAAGTGGCGGACCTATGGAGGCCGGAAACTTCGAGGGTGGCAAGGCCGACTTGATTACGGCAATGGTGAAGGCCGCCGACGAGTCGATGGACGACGCACGTGTGGCTGAATTGGAACGCCGCGCTTGCCCCGGTTGCGGTTGCTGCTCGGGTATGTTTACCGCCAACTCGATGAACTCACTCACCGAGGCTTTGGGTATGGCACAAGCGGGCAACGGAACAATCCTTGCCACACACACCAATCGCCGCCGTTTGTTCGAGAAGGCCGCACGACGCATCGTCGAGATGGCCGAAAACTACTACTTCAAAGGTGACGAGTCGGTACTGCCAAAGAACATTGCTACTCGCGCGGCATTTATGAACGCCATGGCGCTGGACATCGCCATGGGTGGTTCGTCGAACACCGTACTGCATCTGCTGGCCGTAGCACGCGAGGCAGGAGTCGACTTTACGATGAAAGACATTGACGAACTTTCGCGCCGCGTACCCGTACTGTGCAAGGTTTCGCCCAACTCGGCTTATCACATCGAGGACGTGAACCGTGCGGGAGGTATCGCCGCAATCCTTGGTCTGCTGGCTCGCGCAGGAGTGCTTGACACCACGGTCGGACGCGTAGATTACCCCACCATGGAGGCCTACCTCGACGCAAACGACATTGCAAGCCCCAACTTCACTCAGGAGGCTCGCACCAACTTCTTGAGCGCACCGAGCGGTCTGCTCAACATCGGTCTGGGCGAGAACAACAACTACTATGAGGAGTTTGACACCGACCGCGAAAAGGGTTGCATCCGCGACTTCGACCACGCATACTTCAACGACGGTGGCTTAGGTGTGCTGTTCGGCAACATTGCCCAAGACGGCTGTATCATCAAGACCGCAGGTGTGGACGAGGCTCTGTTCCACTTCGAGGGTTCGGCACGTGTGTACGAGTCGCAAGAGCAGGCCATGAACGGCATTCTGGGTGATGAGGTTAAGGCCGGTGACGTGGTAGTGATTCGCTATGAGGGTCCCAAAGGCGGCCCCGGAATGCAGGAGATGCTCTACCCCACCTCGTACTTGAAGAGCAAACACTTAGACAAACAGTGTGCACTGATTACCGACGGACGTTTCTCGGGCGGCACCAGCGGTTTGTCTATCGGCCACATCTCGCCCGAGGCTGCGGCAGGTGGCGAAATTGCGCTGATTGAAACAGGTGACAAGATTGTCATCGACATCCCCTCGCGCTCGATTAATCTGGAGGTTAGCCAAGAGGTTTTGGCCGAGCGTCGCGCCGCACTGAAGGAGTTCGCCCCCAAGAACCGCGACCGTGTTGTTCCCCGTTCGCTGCGCGCCTACGCAATGCTCGTCAGCTCGGCCGACAAGGGTGCCGTTCGTATGCTGCCCGGCGAGGACAAATAGAAGATTATTCCAAACTTAAAAAAACACTCATAATGAACGAAAAACGACTTATGACCGGAGGTGAAGCGATGCTCGAAGTGTTGTTTCGCGAAGGTGTGGACACCATTTTCGGATATCCGGGTGGTGGCATTATGCCGTTTTACAACTCTTTGTATGATTATACCGACCGCATCCGTCACATTCTGATGCGTCACGAACAGGGATGTGTACATGCGGCACAAGGTTATGCACGTACAAGCGGACGCGTGGGCGTGTGCGTTGTTACCTCGGGTCCCGGCGCAACCAACACTATCACAGGTTTGGCCGACGCCATGTTGGACTCGACCCCGATAGTTGTCATCAGCGGTCAGGTCCCCTTATCGCTGCTGGGTAGCGACGCTTTCCAGGAGGTTAACTTCGTGGGTCTGTCGCAAGTGGTGACCAAGTGGACCTGCCAAATCAAACACGCCTCGGAGATTGCAGACGTAATGGCACGTGCCTTCTACATTGCACGCTCGGGTCGCCCCGGCCCCGTGTCCATCGACTTCACCAAGAATGCCCAACAAGAGTTGGTGGAGTTGAACTACAAACCGCTGAACTTCATCCGCGGCTACGTGCCTTCGCCCGAACCCGACATGGAGCAAATCAAGGAGGCGGCACGACTGATTAACAGCGCCAAGAAACCTATGGCTTTGGTGGGTCAGGGTGTTACGCTGGCCGGTGCCGAGAAGGCCTTGGACGAGTTCTTGCGCAAGAGCGGTGTGCCTGCTGGTGCCACAATGCTCGGTCTGTCGGCCATTCCGTCTGACCACCCACAATACTTGGGTATGCTGGGTATGCACGGCTGCTACGCCGCAAACATCAAGAACGAGGATTGCGACCTGCTGATTGCACTCGGTATGCGTTTTGACGACCGTGTAACCTGCGCGGTAAACAAATATGCACTCAACGCCAAAGTTGTTCATTTGGAGATTGACCCCGCCGAGATAAACAAAATCATCAAGGCCGACGCTCCCGTGTTGGGCAACTTGGCCGAAACCCTCCCTCTGCTCACCGAGGCTATCGAGACTCGCCAACACAACGAGTGGATGAATGAACTCAAAGAGGCCAACCAAGAGGAGTATGAGAAGGTTATCAAAGGTGCATTGCACCCTACCGAGGGCTATATCAAAATGGGCGAAGTGATAAACGCCGTGTCGACGGCTTATGGTGACAATGCGGTGCTGGTTACCGACGTAGGTCAACAACAACTGATGGCTACACGCTACTTCCGTTTCCGCTCGCCCCGAAGCGTTGTGACCTCGGGCGGTCTGGGAACCATGGGCTTCGGTCTGCCCGCCGCCATCGGTGCAAAATTGGGTACTCCCGAACGAGATGTGTGCCTGTTTGTTGGCGACGGCGGTCTGCAAATGACCATCCAGGAGCTGACCACCATTCTGCAAACCGAGGTGGATGTGAAGATTATCCTGCTCAACAACTTCTACTTGGGCAATGTTCGCCAATGGCAGGAGATGTTCTTCGACCACCGCTACTCGTTCACCGATTTGATTGACCCGGACTTCGAGCTTGTTGCCAAAGCCAATAAAATTGGTTATACTTGCGTCGAAAAACGCGAGGACTTGGCCGCGGCAGTAGCCGAAATGAAGGCCTCGAAAGGTGCATTCCTGCTGGAAGTGAGGGTTGAACGCGAAGATAATGTACTGCCCATGGTTGCTCCCGGAGCAGGCGTCGGAGATATGATGCTGGAGTATAAAAAGTAAAACGCGAGAAGTATGGTAATGTCAAATAATACAGAGAAAAAGGAGTTTGTCATCACGGTATTCTCCGAGAACAAGGTGGGTCTGCTGGGTCAGATTACCTCTATTTTCACCTACCACAACGTCAACATCGAAAGCCTGACAACCTCGGAGTCGGCAATCGCCGGAATCCACAAGTTTACCATCGTGGTGTGCGAAACACCCGAACGTGTGGAACGTATGGTCAAACAGGTCGAAAAACGTGTGGACATCCTCAAGGCTTTTGTCTATGAGCCCGAGGATGTGGTTATGCAGGAGATTGCACTCTACAAGGTGGCTCTGCACAAAAATGTCGAGCAACTTGTTCGTCGCTACCAACTGCGCATCCTCGAAATTTCGGACGACTACATCGTAATAGAAAAGACAGGACACAAGAACGAAACCGCCGAACTGTTCGAGGAGTTGAAACCCTATGGCGTGTATCAATTCGTTCGTTCGGGCTCGATTGCCGTGGTTAAGTCGCGCCGCGAGTTGCTGGACGAATACCTTGAGCACATGAACCAACTCCGCGAACGTTTGGAGAACGAATCGTCGAACAACTAAAAAAAAAGGATTTTATAGTTTAACATTTAAAATAGTTAACAAAATGGCAAAAATGAATTTTGGCGGCGTTGAAGAGAACGTCGTAACCAGAGCAGAGTTCCCTCTGGAGAAAGCTCTTGAAACACTCAAAAACGAAACTATCGCCGTAATCGGTTATGGCGTACAAGGCCCCGGCCAAAGCCTCAACCTGCGTGACAACGGTTTCAACGTAATCGTTGGCCAACGCAAAGGCGGCAAATCGTGGGACAAAGCCGTTGCTGACGGTTGGGTTCCCGGCGAAACCCTGTTCGACATTGAGGAGGCTGCTGAGCGCGGTACCATTATCCAATTCCTGCTGTCGGATGCAGGTCAAATCGACGCTTGGCCCAAGATTAAGAAATATCTGACCCCCGGCAAAGCCCTCTACTTCTCGCACGGCTTCGGTATCACCTACAAGGAGCGCACCGGTATCGTACCTCCCGCAGACGTTGACGTAATTCTGGTTGCCCCCAAAGGTTCGGGTACTTCGCTGCGTCGTATGTTCCTGCAAGGTCGCGGTCTGAACTCGAGCTACGCTATCTTCCAAGACGCTACCGGCAAAGCTTGGGACCGCGTAATCGCTCTGGGTGTAGGTGTAGGTTCGGGCTACCTGTTCGAGACCACTTTCAAGAAAGAGGTTTACAGCGACCTGACCGGTGAGCGTGGTACTCTGATGGGTGCCATCCAAGGTATCTTCGCCGCTCAATACGACACCCTGCGTGCCAAAGGTCACACCCCTTCGGAGGCTTTCAACGAGACCATCGAGGAGCTGACCCAAAGCCTTATGCCTCTGGTATCGGAGAACGGTATGGACTGGATGTACGCCAACTGCTCGACCACCGCTCAACGTGGTGCGCTGGATTGGTGGAAGAAATTCCGCGACGCAACCAAACCCGTTTTCGAGGAGCTTTACAGCGAGGTTGAGTGCGGCAACGAGGCTCAACGTTCGATTGATTCGAACAGCCAACCCGACTACCGCGTGAAACTCGAAGAGGAGCTTAAAGAGATGCGTGAGTCGGAGATGTGGCAAACCGGTATCGTAGTTCGCCAACTCCGCCCCGAAAACAACTAATCCTAACCCGATTAGGAATAGAACGACAACGATGGTGTCCAAAACTTGTTTTGGGCACCATCGTTTTATTTGTACTTTTGCATGGAAAAGTACAAATAACCTTTGGCCTTGCGGCTTTGAGGGTGGCGAAATCCAAGAACTAAAATTCGTAAAAAGAACAGCCCGACCGCACCAATGTGCAGTCGGGCTGATTTTCTTTGAGGTGGTGGAATTACAACTTCATCCCTCCCCCCCTCGAGGATTACAGAGCGTTAATCTCTTTGAGCACCTCGATGTTCGAACGAACGGCAGCTGCCGAAGCCTCGAATTTGGCTTGCTCGTCAGCGGTAAGTTCGATTTTGACAATCTTCTCACAACCGTTCTTGCCGATTACAGCGGGAACACCAATGCAGATGTCCTCTTGGCCGTACTCGCCCTCCAACAGAACGCACGAAGGAATTACCTTTTTACGGTCGTTGATAACGGCGTCAGCTACGAATGCTGCAGCAGCACCCGGAGCATACCAAGCCGAAGTACCCAGAAGACCGGTCAGTGTTGCACCACCAACCATAGTGTCGGCTACAACTTTATCCAACACCTTCTTGCTCAGCAGTTTGCTTACGGGAACACCACGGTAAGCGGCTTTGCTTGCCAAAGGAATCATGGTGGTATCACCGTGGCCACCGATTACCATACCGTCAACGTCAGCGATGTTGCCTTTCAGAGCCATGCTCAGGTAGCAACGGAAACGCGACGAGTCCAGAGCACCACCCATACCGATTACGCGGTTTTTGGGAAGGCCGCTACTCTTAAGAGCCAGGTAGGTCATGGGGTCCATGGGGTTAGCTACAACGATGAAAACTGCCTTGGGCGAGTATTTCATTGCGTTAGCCATAACCGATTTAACGATACCGGCGTTTACGCCAAGCAGTTCCTCGCGGGTCATACCCGGTTTACGAGGCATACCCGAGGTGATGATTACAACGTCACTTTTTGCGGTTTTAGCATAGTCGTTGGTTACGCCAACGATGCGCGAGCCACCGTACAGAGCCGAGGCTTGCAGCATATCCAGAGCTTTACCCTCCGAAACGCCCTCTTTGATGTCGATGAGTACCACTTCCGAAGCGATACCGTTGGTTGCCAGCACATTTGCGCAGGTTGCGCCTACATTACCGGCGCCAATGACAGTTACTTTGCTCATAGTTTTGGTCTGTTGTGTGTGATTAGCCAATAAGTTTCTCGTAGTCCTCAGCCGACATCAGAGCGTCAACCTCCTCAGGATTGCTCATCTCGATTTTAATCATCCAGCCCTCGCCGTATGCGTCTTTGTTTACAAGTGCGGGGTCGCCGTCCAGAGCTTCGTTCATCTCGATTACTGTGCCGCTAACGGGAGTAAATGCGTCCGAAACGGTTTTAACGGCCTCAATGCTACCGAATACATCGCCGGCTGCCAAGGTCTCATCCAGCGTGGGGATGTCAACGAATACGATGTCGCCGAGTTGGCTTTGTGCGAAATCGGTGATACCGATGGTTGCGATGTTGCCTTCTACGCTGACCCACTCGTGGTCGTTAGAATACTTCAAGTTCGATGGTACGTTCATGATATTTCTATGTTTTTTGGTTTGTTATGTTTTCCGTTCTATTGTTTGATTCGTCTGACAAAGATACACTTAATTTGCGAAGTTACTTCGTTTGCGCATCACTTTTTTTCGTTTGACACGTGTTGGTGTGCGGTGTCAAGGACTTTGCGGGCCACCATTTCGGGCGAAATAGAGGTCATGCAACGATAGTCGCCCCATTTGCAGGGTTTGTTACCAAACACCGAACAGGGTCTGCACTCCATGTCAACCTGCAACGCTCCGTCGGGCGATTGGCCGAAACCGTAGAAACCGGCATAGGGATGAGTAGCTCCCCAAATCGACACCACAGGAGTACCCACCAACGACGACATATGCATGGCCGACGAATCCATGGCCACCATCACATCCAGATTGGCCATAAGGTCTATCTCGTCCGAAAGCGACATTACACCCACCACCGAGTGCACATTGCCTGCCAAAGACTCCATTCGTTGAGCGGCTTGTTTCTCCTGTTCGCCGCCGCCAAAAATAAATACGCGCTCTACCTGCGAAGCCATAATCTCCACCGCGCGCTCCATCAGTTCCAACGGATAAGCCTTACCGCGATGCATCGCAAAGGGCGAAACGCCAATCCACACTCCCCCTTTGGGCGCATGCAAACGTATCGCTTCGGGGATATTTCGTTCACTCGGCTGCCAACGGTCCACACTATCGGGCTCAAGTCCCAAGCGGTGCATCACCTCGGTATAGCGTTCAATCGAGGTTCGAAGTTGCCCCGAATGCACTGCACCCTTGCGTGTGAGTTGTCTTTTTTCGATGCGTCCCTTGCGAATCCGCGCCGTAGCGCACCCCTTCAGAGCCATGAAACTTCGCAACAAGTGGCTTCGCAACACACCATGCAGGTCGGCAACGGCATCCACCCCTTCGGCGGCCAACTCGTCGGCCAAAAGTCGAATACCATCCACTCCCTTATGTCTGCCCTTGAGCTCAACATCGGCAAACTCCACCCCCTCGACATCCGCAAAGAACGGACGGAAGAACGGACGAGTCACCACCGTGATTCGCATCTCGGGATAGGCACGACGAACCGCCGCAACAACCGGAACGGTCATTGCAACGTCGCCCATGGCACTCATGCGCACCACTGCCAAGTGTCGTATGTTACTACTTTTTCGCGTACAATACGGGGTTTAACGACGGGTCGTTGTACATCTTCATCTGCTTGTAGGTCTTCATGTACTTGCGTCCCGCCTCAATATCTTCAATAAGCTCCTCGATGGCTTGCGACAAGTCGACCTGCTGGGTCAACAGAACGTCCAATTTCTTTTGGCAAGCGGCCTTGTGCGCCTCGTCCACATCTACACGAGCCACCTCTTGAGCCATGTGATAAATCTTGAGAGCCAAAATCGACAGACGGTCAATAGCCCACGCAGGAGTTTCGGTATTAAGTCGAGCGTCGGCCAGCGGTTTGATGTCTTTATACTTGTCGAGCATATAGCTATCCACATACTCCACCATATCGGTACGTTCTTGATTCGAAGCGTCGATGCGTCGTTTAATCTTAAGCGCCTCTACGGGGTCGATTTGCGGGTCACGGATAATATCCTCGAGGTGCCATTGCACGGTATCAATCCAGTTTTTGGCATACAGCAGGTGGTCGATAGTTCCCGGCTCGAAAGGATTTTGGATAGGTTGGTCTACGTTGTCGTAACGGTGGTAATCGGCGATTACCTGTTCGAATATTGCGTTAGCGTTTTTTGTAAACATAATAAGATTTGGTAGTTTCGTGTTAAATCTATTACAAATATACGCATAATTTCGTGAAAAGCAAACCGCTTAACACAAAAAAGTTTCCGCCCGACACACGGTCAGGCGGAAACCACTATTTACACTTCCAAGGCTATTAGTAGCCCAGAGTTTTCGAAGCAGCATAGCTAATCTTCAAGGCATTGGCACGACGCAACTCTTGTTTAACGTCGGTGATGATACCCATACGGGTATTCTCGTCAGCCTTCAAGCAGATGGTCATCTGTGCACGCTCGTTCTCGCTCAATTTATCACGCTCGGCGGCCACGAACTCCAAAATGTCGCGGGTCGAACGATAGCTGTCATTGAGCTGGATACGAGGCGAGGTACCAAACTTAGCCTGCATTGCTTTGGTAGGTTGGCCAATATAAATGTAACTTACGAGTGACTTCTTCTCCAACTTTTGAACTTCGGTAGCCGAGGGGAGTTTGGTTTGCACCAGCACCTCTTGGTCACGCATGGTTGTGATGGTCATAAAGAAGAACAACAACATAAATACGACGTCAGGGAGCGACGCGGTCGAAATTGCGGGAATTTCCTTTTTACCCTCTTTCTTTAATACTGCCATTACTTCTTTCCTCCTACGTTACGAGGCTCAGACTCAGAAATCTTCTGAGGCACAGCCTTCTGAATTACACTACGGTGGTCCTCATCGAGTTCGGAGAATTTCTTACCGAATTTCTCCATCGAAACCTCGTCACGGACCTCATTGAACGCACGTACCAACTCATTCTGAACCTGGATATAAGCGGTGTAGCTTGTACCACGGTCATTTTGGAGCGAAATCACACCCTTGCTGACAGGATAGGTCCATTTGGTTCCATCGGGAAGCTCAAATTCGGTATCCTCGCTCTCGGGAAGATTATCTTCGTTGGCGGGGTTCAAGATAAACTCTTTGGCCTTCTCTTTCACCTCGGTGATATCCATCGGTTTGCCACCGACCATGATTTGGTCATAGGTGTTGATGAACACGAGCAACAAGTTACGCTCACGGATATCCAAGTCCTCGGTTTTCTGATTCTCATCAGGCATTGCGGGGAGCACACGGGGGATACCGGTGTCGGTGTTCATCGTAGTGGCAGTCAAGAAGAATATCAGCAGGATGAACGAAATATCGGCTTGCGAGCTTGCGTTAATCTCCGGTATTTTCTTTTTACTTGCCATAGATTGCTCTTACTATTATTTAAATGCGTTACGAATAACACCGTAAATCATTGCTACAACAACGCCTACAAAAGTCACATAAGCGGTAAAGAGCATGGTATCGGTGAGAGTCAATGTCATTTTGTCGTCGACAATCGAGCCGTCGGCAAGAGCAACAGGGTCTGCACTCGACACGGTGAAGTGAACAATCACAGCTGCAATCGCAACTGCAACAGCCACCCAAGTACCGATTTTCGAGCCGCCAGGGTTTTTACCCATATTAGCCGCCGTCATCACAACCAAGATTACCAGTGCCAAACCAATATAGGCATAGGCACAGTAAAGCATCAGGTCGACATTGTTGATATCACTCAAGAACATCGGCAGAAGCGATGCCAAACCGAGTACCAACAGTGCGGCTTTAAGTACTGTATAGAATTTTTGATTTTTCATTTTGGATATACCACTTAATATTATTACTTCGCGTTGTATTTGGTCAAGATATCGGTAAAGCTAATCGAAGCGTCCTCCATAGTGTTAACCAGGCCGTCGATTTTCGATACGATATAACTATAGAACAACTGCAAAATAACGGCTACGATAAGACCGGCCAGAGTGGTCAACAGAGCCACTTTGATACCACCTGCTACCAGGGTCGGGCTGATATCACCAGCTGCTTGAATCGAGTCGAATGCACCAATCATACCTACTACGGTACCCATAAATCCCAACATCGAAGCAATCGAGATGAACAGACCAATCCAAGTCAGACCGCTCTCCATTTGACCCATTTGAACCGAGCCGTACGATACGATAGCTTTCTCTACCGAATCCAGACCTTGGTCGTAACGGTCAAGACCTTGCCAGAAAATCGATGCCACGGGACCACGAGTCTCAGCGCAAACTTTTTTAGCTGCCTCGATGCCACCCTCGTTCAGAGCTGCCTCAACATTCTCGAGAAGTTTTTTGGTGTTGGTGGTGCAGAGGTTCAGGTAGATAATACGCTCGATAGCGATTGCAAGACCGAAAATCAAGCACAGAAGCACGGGCGACATCCACAGTGCATCACCCTCGATAACTTTTTGTTTGAGAATTTGGTGCATGGGCTCACCCTCAACATCGGTCTCGGCGTTGAAGTCAGCGGCGGGAGCAGCCTCCTCTACAACGGTGCTGTCAGCGGCTACAGTTTCGGTTTGATTCTCAGCAGCTTGCTCTTGAGCATTAACGGTGGTGGTACCAAGTACACCAATTGCTGCCAAAATTACGAAAAGTTTTTTCATGATTGTTTTGGTTTAATTTAGATTATTGTTTTGTGTTTAGTTGTTTTGTTTATTTAGTTTCGTTTTAAGTTATATCTCATTCCAAGCGGAGAGAGCGGGATTCGAACCCGCGATACCCTTTTGAGGTATACGCACTTTCCAGGCGCGCTCCTTAAACCGCTCGGACATCTCTCCAAAATCACCCCGCAAGCGGCACCAAACCCACTCTCGGACATCGCAAAATGTCCCAAAATGAAGTACCAAAACTTGGAGCAAACCACATTAACCTCTGTAAACCAACCGGTTACACCCATCTCGGGCACAACAAGAAGCATACATTCGGTTTGCGAATATAAGAAAATATTTTATTTCGTGCAATGTTTAAGCGGGAAAATGATGTTTGTTTTGCGTTTTTTGATGTATTATACCCCGCCTAAAAGCTATTCGAAAGGCACCGTATAGTTCATATTTCGGATGTGCAGGAAGTATTGCTGAACCACGGCCCGCAGTTTGCGTTCGAAGTGTCCGACCACCTCCGCATGCTCCGACAACGCCAACGGCGAGGTCATCAAGCGGTCGCTCCAACGGTAGAGGTCTGTCACGCGCTCGCCATCGAACAGCACCACCCAATGGCCATCGGTCGACACGTAACGCATCGCCGAGGTAGACCAATAGAAGGTCATCGGCTCGCCCTCTGCAAAGACATCGCGCCCGTATGCAAAATAGGGTTCTCGAACGCCGAGCAGGTGCAGCAACGAGGGCATAATATCGACCTGCTGTGCCACCTCCCTACATTCGCCGCGAAGCGCTCCATCGGGGGTATAGAAAAACTGTATTATGCGGCTTCCGCCAAGCGGAGTGCGTGTTTCGGCGTCGAAAGTTTCGCTCGACACGTGGTCGGCCACAAACACAAACAACGTGCGTTGGAACCACTCCTCCGCGCCGTATCGCTCAAAGAATTGACAGAGTGAGGCGTCGACATAAGCCACTCCCGGATGCACCTTGGTGCGCCCCTCGGGCAGGCGGTCGCGCCACTCATCGGGCACAACAAACGGGTGGTGGCTGGTAAGTGTAAATTGTGCGGCAAAGAACGGCTCGGGGATTGCGCCCAATGCCTCGCCAGCAAAGTCAATCATCTGTTCGTCCCACACGCCCCAATAACCGTCGAAATGGTCCGTACCGCGCTCTCGTTCAAAATCTTCGCGCCACAGCTGACGTTCCACGCCCGCACTCGACATATAGGCATCAAAGCCCATAGAACCACGTTCGGAGCCACACACAAAAAGCGTCGAGTAGCCCTTATCCGCAAGTATCCGTGGCATTTGGCGGCTTTCGCCCAGCGACTGCGGAATCAGCACAAAGGGGGTCTGAAACGAGGGTATGCTACCCATCACCGAGGGTAATGCCTCAATAGATTTATGACCATTGGCGTAGGCGTATCGGAAGGCATATCCCGCGCGCATAAGCGAGTCAAGGAATGGAGTATAACCCTTGCCGTCGGGATACAGATGGGGGCTCAAGTAGGCCGAGTGCTCGGCACTGAAACTCTCCAGCACAAACACCATCACGTTACGTCCCGAAAGGTCGGGTAGTGTATCGGCAGAATTGGTCGGAAAGTGATTGGGCGAGTAGATTTCATCGAGCGTATCAAGCGGATAGAACTCCCTATAAGGCACTGTCTTACGCCCCATCGTACGGACAATGCAAAACGGATTGCTCAAGATTAGATTTGCCTTACCAACATCCCTCGTATAAGCCGTGGCGTTACTCAACGTGATAGGTCGCACGGCACGCGACAAACCGCCACGCGCTCCCGCCAGGCACATCACTGCAGCCACGGCAAGTACAACCACTTCGGTCACTCCCCTTGCCCATCGGTTCTTTATCGGACTACTCGGAACCCACTTCGGGCGGTAGGCCACCACAAGCAGAGCGATAAGCGCAAAGCCCAGAACCACCATTCCGAGGTTCTCGGCGGCAAATTTCAGTACAAGTTGCACCGAATTGGAGTTGTCGGCAAAGAACACCTCCTCGGCCGTAAAGCGTTTGGCGGTATAGTGGAAATAGATTGCGTCGGACATATTTACTGCCACCGACACCGAGTTGAACGCCACATACACCGTCATCATTGCTCGTTGCCACCACCCGCGTGCACGCCACGCTCCGGGCAACAACGACATCACAACGAACAAGGCATTGGTATATACCACCGTAGCCGAATCGAAACGCAACGCACCGCGCACAAGGCTCCACACCTCGCCATCGGCAAGACCGCCCATCTGGTCGGCATTATAGACCCAAAAGGCCACGCGGCACAGCGCAAGCACGACGTAAACCATCGTCAGACGCCACACCAGCACTGCAACGTTACTATTCAGCCATCTTCTCATCTTCAACTTCTTTCACCACGCAACGACACCAACATTTGCTCTCGCACCTCAGCGGGGTTGGTAGTCTGCCCCAGCACATACATCAGTTTGGTCACAGCCGCCTCGGTGGTCATATCGCCACCGCTCACAACGCCCGCATTGAGCAGTGCGACGCCCGTTTCGTATATTGCAGCCACAGCTCCTCCGTGGCACTGCGTAACATTGACCACGCACACGCCACGCTCAATCACCTCGCTAAGGGCGCTGACAAACCATTCGGCCGTGGGAGCATTGCCCGCACCGTAGGTTTCGAGCACCACACCGCGCACGCCCTCGACACCGAGCATTGCACGCAGAGTCCGCTCCGTAATACCGGGAAACAAGCGAATCACCACTATATCGCGGCACAGTGTGCATGAAATTTTCAGCGGCTCGACACTCTCGGCACGGCGCACAAGCGATGTTTGGTAGTTAATAGCCACTCCCACCTCCGCCAACGGAGGGTAGTTATTGGAAGTAAACGCATTAAGTTGCTCGGCACTACGTTTGGTGGCACGGTTGGCGCGGAACAGATTGCTTTGGAAATAGATTGCCACCTCGGGCACAAGAGGCTGTCCTTCGGCGTCACGTGCGGCGGCAATTTCGATAGCCGTAATAAGGTTTTCGCGGCCGTCAGTACGCAACACACCCATCGGGATTTGGCTACCCGTGAAAATCACAGGTTTAGCCAGGTTTTCGAACATAAAGCTCAGCGCCGAGGCGGTATAACTCATCGTGTCGGTTCCGTGCAACACCACAAAACCATCCACACTATCGTAGCGGTCGCGCACAATCTCGGCCAACTGCACCCACAACTCGGGGGTCACATTCGACGAGTCGATGGGAGTCAGTCCGTCATAAAACTGCAACTCAACGGGTAGGCTGCGCAGCGCGGGGAACTCATTATAGACATCCGTAAAGTCGAATGCACGAAGCGCACCCGTCGCAGGGTCGGTACGCATACCGATTGTACCACCCGTATAGATGATTAATATTTTCGCCTTCTCTGTCATAAACATTTCATCAACCAGAGCTACCAAAATTGCACACAGAAATTATCTTGCCTATGCGTTTTTCTTTATTTATTGAGTGATTCCCAAAGCATATCCTTCAGTTGGGCGATACCCAAGCCACTGACCGACGAGATAAACACACTCGGCACACCCTCAGGCAGGGTCGAACGCATTTGGGTCATCATTTCGTCGTCGAGCATATCGCATTTGGTAACGGCCAGCAGGCGTTGTTTATCCAGCAGCTCGGGGTTATAGAGCGTCAGCTCGCGCAACAAAATCTCGTAGGCAGCCGCAATGTCGTCGGTATCTGCGGGAACCATAAACAGCAACATCGAATTTCGTTCGATATGTCGCAAGAAACGAGTTCCCAGACCACGACCCTCGTGTGCACCCTCGATAATTCCGGGAATATCGGCCATGACAAACGAGTGACCGTCACGCACCTCGACAATACCTAAGTTAGGTTCCAAGGTGGTAAATGCATAGTCGGCAATCTTGGGGCGTGCCGCCGAAACAACACTCAGCAGGGTCGACTTACCCGCATTGGGGAAACCCACAAGACCCACATCGGCCAGAATCTTCAACTCCAAGATAAAAGTACCCTCCTTTTCGGGCTCTCCGGGTTGGGCATAGCGCGGCGCTTGGTTGGTCGCCGTGCGGAAGTGCCAGTTGCCCAAGCCACCGCGGCCACCCGACAGCAACATCGCCATCTGTCCGTCCTCGGTTACTTCACACACCTTCTCGCCCGTCTCGAAGTCGGTAGCCACCGTTCCGAGCGGCACATCGATAATAATATCCTTACCATCTCGTCCCGTACTACGGGCACCCGAGCCATTCTGACCGTCCTCGGCAAAGATATGTCGTTTGTATTTAAGGTGTATAAGAGTCCAATATTGGCTATTGCCGCGCAAGATGATATTCGCACCGCGTCCGCCATCGCCGCCATCGGGACCACCCATGGCCACAAATTTCTCGCGTCGAAAGTGCGCCGAGCCTGCTCCGCCCTTACCCGAGCGGCAAAAAATCTTCACATAGTCCACAAAATTGGAGGATGCCATAACTTACCCATTTAAATAAATAATCGTACAAAGATACATTTTTTTGGCGTTACACCAATACGCCGAGCCAAAGAACAATCAAAAAACACAGAAAATTTGTTTTTTCGAAAAATTTGCCTTATCTTTGTAGTATATTTTGAACGGGAGTTCCGAACGCATGTCGCTCGGGATTCTTAATTTTTTGTTGATTATAAAAAACTAAAAAACAATAAAACTATGGCAGAAGTAACTTATCTGACTAAAGAAGGCTACGAGAAACTCAAAGCCGAAATCGAACACCTCAGAACCGTCGAACGTCCCGCAGCGTCCGAGGCTATAGCCATCGCTCGCGATAAAGGCGACCTGTCGGAGAACGCCGAGTATGACGCAGCACGCGAAGCTCAAGGTATGCTCGAGGCTAAAATCGCACAACTCGAACTCGCGCTGGCCAACTCGCGCATCATCGACACCAGCCAAATCAACACCAAAACCGTGCAAATCCTCACCAAAGTGACCGTGCTCAACCACAACAACAAAAAGGAGTACACCTACACTCTGGTGTCGGAGAAAGAGGCCAACTTCAAAGAGGGCAAAATCGCTCTCGGAACCCCCATTGCCAAAGCTCTGCTCGGCAAAAAGAAAGGCGACATTGCCATCGCACAGGTTCCCGCAGGCGAAATCAAGTTCGAAATCCTCAATATCTCCATCTAAGATAGTTCACCATTTAAGATACAGAGCGTGTTCCCAATCGGTGGAACACGCTCTTTTTTTGTCGTAAGTTGCACACCGAAATCAACTCAACAAAAAAAAGAGAGACTCCGTGGTTGGAATCTCTCTTTTTGTGCCCAGGACAGGAGTCGAACCTGCAAGCCTCGCGGCACTCGCACCTGAAACGAGCGCGTCTACCAATTTCGCCACCTGGGCAACACGTTTTTACGAATTGGTGACGCAAAGGTAAGAATATTTTTTGCTACCAAACAAATTTTCCGGCAACTTTTTTAAATATTTTTTCAAATACAAAACACAATATATTAACTTTCAGCATCTTACAAGACCAAAGACTTTTCACATCCCCCTCAGTCCGAAATCCATCCAACTCCGAACACTGAAAATTTGCATATTCCAAAGAAATACACTACCTTTGCGCCCGCAAACACACATGGGGAACGGACTCGTCCGCTCTGAGTAGTGTTGAAGGTTTTTATAAACATTACACATTTAATTATTTTTACACTATGCAAACTTTGCAACTGAGCGCCGTTAAGCGTGAGGCTTATGGCAAAAAAAACACCAAAGCTCTCCGTCGTGAGGGTATGGTTCCCGCCGTTATCTACGGTGGCACTGAGGAGGTAACCTTCGCAATCGAAGAGAAAGCTCTCAAACCCCTTATCTACACCCCCAATGCCTACATCGTTGAAATTGACATCGAAGGCAAAAAAGAGGTGGGCGTAATGCGTGAGGTTCAATTCCACCCCGTTAAGGAGCAAATCCTGCACATCGACTTCTATCGCGTACAAGAGGGCAAACCCGTAGCTATTGAAATCCCCGTTCGTCTAACCGGTAACTCGGCAGGTGTTAAGTTGGGTGGTAAACTGATGCAAAGCCGTCGTAAACTTCGCGTAAGCGGTCTGGTTGAGAACCTGCCCGACGTACTCGAGGTTGACATCACCGAGCTGGGTATTGGCAAATCGATTTTCGTTAGCGACCTCCAATACGACAACCTTACCATTCTGACTCCTGCAACCACCGCAGTTTGCGCCGTTCGTACTACCCGTGCCGTTGCTGCTGCTCAGGCTGCTGCCCGTAACGCAAAATAGTTAACGCGTTTTGAAATATCTGATAGTGGGACTGGGTAACATCGGCGCCGAATACGCCGAGACCCGTCACAACATAGGATTCAAAGTATTGGACACTCTCGCTGAGGTGTCCAATACTTCTTTCAGTACCTCTCGTTACGGAGATACCGCCACCGTGCGCCACCGTGGACGCGAGTTGCTGTTGCTCAAACCGTCGACCTACATGAACTTGAGCGGCAAGGCGGTGAGGTATTGGATGCAGACCGAGAAGATTCCCATTGAACGGGTGTTCGTGGTGGTGGACGATATCGCCATTCCGTTCGGGGCGGTGCGCATCCGCGCCAAAGGTAGTGACGGCGGACACAACGGACTGAAGAATATCACCGAGTTGCTCGGCTCTCAGGACTATGCCCGCCTGCGCATGGGTGTAGGTAACGCCTTCCAGAGGGGCGGACAGGTCAACTATGTGCTTGGCGAGTGGAGCGACGAGGAGAAAAAATTGCTGTCCGAAAAGTTGCGCCACGCCGCTGATGCCTGTTTGTCGTTTGCCTCGCAGGGAATCGAACTCACTATGACTCGCTACAACTGCAAATAACAATGGGTGTAAGAATTGATAAATGGCTGTGGGCTGTGCGCGTGTTCAAGACCCGCTCCGAGGCGGCCGAGGCGTGCAAAAATGGCCGTGTAACGTGCGGCGGAGGGGGTGTAAAACCCTCGCATGAAGTGCGTCCGGGCGAGATTTTTGTGGTTCGCAAGGGTGCGGTCTATTATCATTATAAGGTGCTCGCGGAGATTGGCAGCCGCCAACCCGCCAAACTTGTTCCCGACTATATGCTCAATGTTACGCCCCAAAGCGAGTTGGATAAACTCAACGCCCCACGCGAAACAATCTTTATGATGCGCGAACGAGGTACGGGCCGACCAACAAAAAAAGAGAGACGACAAATCGACTCTCTTTTGGATGAATTTTATTTTGCGGACGACGAGGAGTAGTCGTCCGCAAACATTTCCCACCCTCGCATAACATCCCCGGGCGAGGCACACACACCATTTTCGATACGGCTCATGGCCGACACCAAGGGCATCATCTGCTCGGCGCAGAGGGTATCAAGAGGTTCATCGGCAGGTACTCCCGAAATCAGTTCGACGGAACGAATGTAGGCCTCGGTTTGGTTCTCGACGGGCGGTGCATAGCGGCGGAGCATCTCGGCTGCGGTGCGCAGTCCATGCTTGAGCCGATAGGTGTGCAACAACACGAACATGGCTCGATAGCCGTACGCCAAGTTCTCGAAACTTTTGAAAGCTCGGTCCACGGACTCCACCTCGCCTTTGTAGCGTGTTGTGCTACGGCGTATGTTTCCCGGATTGCGATTGCGTAAACCTCTACTCGTCATCTTCACCAATTGTTTTGTCGATTTTGTTTTTCATGATTCGTTTGAGCGAGCGAAACATCGGATGGTCGCTAATTTCGGCGGCGTTCTCGAGGTAGCTCCAGAACTCCACGCCACACACAAAGCCCGTAAAACATTTGGCCAAATTGAGGTGCGCAAAATCCAACACCAACGAATCAATAAGCCAGGCCATGCAGATTCCAGCCATGACAAACAACACTTTGTAGACCGTCCGCCAAGCCTTTCGGCTCTCGAACCCCCATGGTTGTTTCTCTCGGTGTGCTCTCTGCCACGAGGCCCACACGCCAACCACAAAATCCACCGCAACAAAGGCCACGGCACATACAACAAGTTCACGCACGGGAACAAACAGCGCACCCACGGCACACACCACGCCCGAAAGGTATCTCTCCATACTCCACCACATACTCACAACACCTCCTTTCTACAACACTACCCCACCGTCGATTCGTGCACGGTGAAGAATGTTTTTCTGTTTGTCGTACTCCGGATAGAGTTCAGGATGCGCCTCCAGCTGCGCAACTGCTCTACCGCGAAGCGTTCGAGCGATGTCGTAAGCGACACGCACCATACGCTGAAGGTCACTGTCGGCGGCTCGCTTTGTCGTGTCGGAGATACGTTGCACTACACCCGAGGCAGTCACTGCCCCCAACGACGGCAACACACGCGCCTTAACAAATTGAGCCAGCGCAGGCTTGATGTACTCCTGGGTAAAATCCGAGTGCTCGCCCGCACAAAGCACCTCCCACAGTTCTCCAAACACGGGAATCATGAATTTCTGCTGCGCCGCAAGAATTTCAGCCTCGGTGATTTGCGCATCCCTCACGTGGTCGGTGGTCGCAAATGCCAGCAAAACCACTTCCGAAGGGGTTATAATCAGTTTCTCGTTCATAGACTTTAGGATTTAGTTAGTTGCGCCAAAAAGATATTCTGCGCCGGGTCAGTTTCGTCATAGTCAAGTCCCTCGGCACGTCGAGCCTCCCACACCTTCATGTATTCGGGACGCGACTGCGTGGGCGGATGGTTGATGATTGCCAGCGAATCGGCATTAATACCGAGAGTTCGCTCGATGAGCATACGAATTGGCTCCATCAGCTCGGCTTGTTCGCTGATGATTACGGTGTTGAGTGCGAGTTCGTACTCTTGGAGTATTCGCTCGGAGCTGAAACCCGCACTGAAGTCCAAACCACTCAAAGCTCGGAACCACGAGTGAGCCACCACAATATCGGCCGTGGCTTGGTCGTGCAACTCGCGCCAATCACCATCCGAAGTGTTTGAGAGAGGGATGAATCGTGAGTTGTCGCCCTCCGACGAGTCGCGCATGACGAACATCACCTGTCCGGGCGTTCCTCCGAATTTGCGTTCAGCCAAACGTGTAATCTCGGCGGCTTGTTGCTCTCCGTCGACCACGCCGTCGAGCAACATAATGCCCGAAAGTTGAAACGAGTTGTCGAGTCGGCAGATGTTCCAACGGTCCGTCTTGTAGACAATCGCGCTGGCGTTGAGTCCTGCAATGTAGTCTGGCACGCCGTAGTGCTCGAACTGCGGTTCATAGCCCGCATAACGAACCACACATCGAAGCGTTCCGTCCTCACACTGCTCGAAATTAGGATACAACGGCAGGCTCACCGCGTCGCTCGGCGTGAAGTTACCCCAATCGTGGTGCAACAACACGTGCTGCGAGTCACGCGCCAAACGCACCTTCGAGGCGTCGATATGGTAGAGCGACAGAAAACTGCCGTTGACATCGGTCACTGCCTCTACGAAAGCGTTGCCAAACAACACCTTGTCGAAAGCCACCTTGTTGAGCAACTGTCGCATCGATTCGCCCGAACCATTCACCTCGGTGACCAAGGCTCCGAGTCGCGGAAAATTCTCATCCCACGTCAACCCTTTGCCCGAGATGTAGTCGGCCTTGTCGTTAATGATACGTCGGTGAACGGTTGAGTTTCGTGCCACCAGAGCCAGCGCATCGGGCAACAGGTTGTCGCTGCCCCATCGCCAGAAACGAGTGTCGTTGACTACACTCCCGCATACCCCGAACAGAGGTGCTGCGTATGTACTTCCCGTCACCGCCACACGACTTTTGGATGTAGTATTTTGCATGGTATTAAGTGTGTATTAGTTGATTATGGTACAATTTGGGGCTGGCGCGTCGTCCACCCCTATCAGCACGATTTTCCACCGAGCATCGTCCTCTCGTGTGCGGCCGCTGATTCGGGTCATAGAGCCAATGCGCAACGGCTGCTCAGCGGCAAACTTCGCGGAGTAACCCGCCAGAATCTTTCGCCCATCAAGTAGCGTCACCACCGCCACAACTCCCCTCGGGGAATCCGTAATCAGTCGGACGGCCTGATGCGCCCATGGGATGGCCATTTCAAGTCGATGTTCGACCCTTGTGGCTCCTTCGCGTCGTTCTACGACCTCGGTCCACTGCGCCGAATCCTCTTCGGGCACAACGTCGACGGTACTCACCGAGGGGAGTGACAGAGCCACCCCCCTCGGACGAAAATACCGCGCCGATTGCCTCATCGGCCGACATCAGGAGCACCGACGTCACCCCACCTCTGAGGTCTTTGTCAAGATTAATCTCCATGATGCACCTCCGTTACTACATTTCCAGATAAGCGAACGACAGCAGCTCGGGCAACAAGTAGTCGCAACCAGCCATAAAGACGGCACGTTGACGGTTCTCCATCAGGTCGGGATTGTACCACATATTAACCTCGGTGCCGGGGAAGTCGGCAGTGTTGACAGCCAGCGCAAGGTTACGTCGGTCGGTCAGCAGAGCCATCGAATTGGGCAGGTCAGAGACTTTGACAAGTTGGTTACGCACCTTCATGTCGATGATGGGGATACCGCGCCACAACAGCTCCGAACGACCGTTCTGACGAGCCAGATATGCCGCCTCGAGCGACGCGCTGTCGAGCGATGCCTCATAACGCTCGTAGATGTCCGAGGTCACGAAGATTGCAAGATTTCCATCGCTTTTGATTTCGCGCAGGGCGTCAGGTGCATTGCTCCACAACATGTCGAAGATGGTTTCGGCGGGAGCCTCCTCCGAGAACAGGCTCAACGGATAGCTCTCGTTCGCGATTTCTTCGCTTCCGGACGCCACCTCACCGTAAATGCGGGTCAGGAAACCGTCAAAGGTGTTGTAACGACTCTCGCGCTCGGTGTTACCAATCCACATGGTATAGCGAATACTCTCGGCGATGTTCTGTTTGAACAACTCGGTTTCGGCACGCTCCAACTCACTACCCGAGAGGTCTTGCATGTTGACATCTGGCTGCTGGATGATTTGCTCAAACACCTGCGAGAAGTAGTCGGCCGCCGAATAGCCTATCTCGGCCTTTACTCTCGACATTTCGATGGTTTTTTGTATCTTATCGGAGTTTACCGAGCCGCCCCAGCCGCTGCTATCGAATTTTTGGAGGATGTCGCCACCGCGTCGCCAAAAGTTAAAGGTCGTAGGCACGGGCATGTTGTACATCACACGGATACCCAGCTGCTCGGCACTGGGGCCTGTGAGGATGGGACGGAAGAAAAGACGCTCCATTTCGGTTCCGGTGTAGGCTGTGGTTTGTTCGATTTTGCTCATAGTTTTTTGATTGATTAAAAGGTTAGTGAAAAAGTTAATATTGAGTTCGAAGCTGCGCAGCAACGATTCTTGTAATTCCCAGCGGGATAGTGCGACACCTATCTGAAATTCATGGCGTCACGCGAGTAAGACTCCTGATTAAAGGTCTTTTTGATGTCGTGAATGGCCGGGTCTTCGACGGCTTTAAGTTCGGTTCGGTCGACACGCTGTTGCCCGCATCGCAACAACTCCACCTGATGGTCGCTCTCCGTCTGACGCCTGATGGGGCGCATGGTCGAGCGCAGGCTGTCGGTCGGGGGTAACGCCACCCTCTGCCCGTGCGATTGGCGACCCACCACCTTATCGACCCATGCACGCACCTTGGCAGCCCAACCGCTACGCTGCTCGGATTGCACAATGCTGTCGACAAGCCCTGCTGCCAACGCCTCGTCGGCCGTCATCCAACACCCCGTGCCACCATTCTCGTTCATCAGAGAGAGGAACTCCTCCGCATTGCGCCCCGAACACTCGGCATATATTTCGGCAATTCGTCGGTCAGTTTTTTCGAGCAGTTCGGCGTTGTGTCGCATGGTTTGAGCATCACCCTCGGCAGCCATGGCCGAACGGTGAATCAGATAGAGCGCCTCGGGAACAATCTCTCGACACCCTTTACTGGCAGCCTGTGCAATTACCGTCGCCGCCGAGGCCACATAACCTGCACAACGTGTCGTCACTCGGGCGTTCAAAGCCCTCAAGGCATCGTAAATGAGCAGTGCATCCTCGACGTCGCCCCCCGTCGAACGGATATTCACCACTACTTCGGGTGTTTGGATTTGGGCAATTCTCGCCACCGTGTCTTTGAATTTCTGATAGGTTGCGACCCTTGTTTCGGGCTGTTCGAATTGACACTCTTCGGGCATGCCGATGACCCCTTCGATGTCGATAGTGGTCACTCCGTCTGCCACATTTTTGATTTTGATTTGGTCGGATTTCATGTGAGTTATGAGTTTTAGGTTAATTATCTACACCATGTTGACGTCGGTGTAGTAGTACATGCACTTTCGGACATACTCATAGGAGCATGCAAACTTGTCGGCTGCCTGATACATTGCATCGACCTTACGGGCTCCCTTTCGCACAGCCCCTTCGACCCACTGCCTTACGGCGAGCACCTTGCAACGTGTCTGGTCCACCACCCCCATCTTGAACAGCAGGTCGAGTAGTTCGTCGCTTGATGTGTCGGGATGCAATGCTGCAATCTGTTGTTTGAGTTCTCGTTGATAGATGGTCATTTCGTGGTTAGTTGATTTTGATGAAACGGCATTTGACAGAGGTGGCGTCGGTAGAGTAGTTGTCGACCCCTTCGAGCATGTAACGGTCGCTTTCGTCATCCACGCCAAGTTGGTATATACGCTCCACGGCGCTGTGTTCCGAGGCGTAATCCATCAGTTCGGCCACCTGATGCGGCTCAAGCGCCAATTCGACCGAGAGTCTTTTGGCATTGTTCCATCGCTCGACCGACTGCTTGTAGTAGCTGTTTAGTCCTTTGAGCTCGTCGCGGTCCTCGAAACATAGAGTGAAATTCTGTTCTGGGTCATGAAACGCCGCATACGGATATACTCTGCCGTACGAAGGCCACCCCCAAATGGTTCCCGCAGCCAACTCACGCGTGCCGAAATACCTCAACACCTTAACCGGGAAATCGAGTCGTTCGATTGTCGGTTCGTCATTGGCATTGACACTTCCGACTTTGGGTACGCTGGCCCCGGGCGCCTCGACAAAACACCCCTCAACATTGATTGTGGGCGAGAAAATCACCTCTGCAACCTCGGCCCTCTCCACCGACGAGCCCGAGCCACGAATCGCTGCGCTCCATGCGCCAAACTCATCTTCAGTCAACTCATTTCGTTCCCCGACGGCCGCATCCCTCGAGGCATACGACAGACGAATGTTTTGTGGTTGGGCGAGTGCCACATCACACACCGTTACCGTTCCGTTGCGATTGACATAGGGCTGCCACTGCATGATTTCGGCTCGCGATAGCCACGTGTCGAGCGGTTTGATACGCACCCTCTTTTTATTGAAGTCCTCAATCACCTTCAGATTGAACATTCCGCACACAGCATCCACCACCTCGGCCTGTGTGCACTCCACAGCCGCTACGTCACTCCACGTCACCTGAGCCCCCTCAACGGCAAAGGCATAGAATACGGGGCGAATCGAGACACCCGACTCGACTCTGAGCGTCATACCCTCGTCCGCGCCGCCAAACACTATCTCGTCCATGAACATCGGCGACGAAGGTGTCACCATTCTGGGCGTCGAACGTAACGTCAAGGCCACATCCACTGTGTTACTCAGCCCGACATACCCTGCATAGAGCGCCCAATCATCCGTCCACTCGCTGAACGTACCGTCCGAACCACGTCTTTCGAGTCGCACCACCTCCAGAGCATCCCCCATCTGTCCCAAGATGATTTGATTGTTGCCCCCCACACACTCTTCCGAGATACACTGCTGGCCGTTTAGTCGGTAGACCAGCCTGAAAGTGTCGTTCTCGGAGGCCTCGAACACCACAATCCGATAATTCAGACCACCCACCGGCTCTTCACGATGGTCTACATACGGATTGGCAATGCTGAACGAGTGACACGTAGCCCCATCGAGCCACACTTTATCGAAACCTGCCAACCTCTTGCGCGACACTATCCGGGTGTCGGTTCGGTACTTGAGTTCGTATATGAATCCCACGTTTACAGGACTTGTAGGCACCCATGCCAAACGCCCGTCAATGAGTTTCAGACATCTGTTTTTGTTGTACGTGTCGCCAAACTTCTCGCTCGAATCCACATCAACCAGATTACCCACCGAATGTGACCCATAGAGCGTCGAAGCGTAGACACACCCCGCATAGTCGGCCACAGCCTCGGTCGAAACACTTCGCCTTGCTCGGAATCCCATCGACCTCTCGACCGACGACATATCCTTCTGGGTATAAGCTCCGCTCATGTATAGCGAATCAAACACCTCGTCGCACATGAAGTCCGACTCCACCTGATAACCTGCGTCCTGGAAGATTCTCTCCATCACACTCCTCAGATGCAGAAACGGATGATAGTCATCCGCCGCCAAAGGTTTTGTCACATCACTCACCTCGGCACCTGTCAATTCGGCGTTCACAGCCTTTCGACACACCGGAAGGTATCTTACCCGTGCATGCGGTAACTCCCAGCTATCCACGACCTCTTCTCTGTCGATTGTGGCCGTGTAGTCCATCGACAACTCGGCAATGGTTTTCTGCGCCACCTCATTTCTCCACGATGGTAGCTCCACATGCACATCAATGTTGTACCTCGCCCCGTTCGGGCTGCGCTCCACGCTGTGCAACAGAGCTCTGCCACGCGCCACCACACGGTCATCCATCTCGACCTCCAAAGTATGCTCCACTGCATTGAAAGGCTCGGCAGCCATCTGTTCGGCAAAACCCATCGCCAGTTGATTTGCAGGTGTTGCCGGCAGACTCAGCCGCGCCACCTTACGCTTGGGTTCTCCATTGCGCCACAACGAGTCAAACTCCGCCGACAACGACACTCGACACTGCTGGTCGACCTCCATGCCGACACCATCAATTTTAATACTTATCACCCGACTCATAATGTTTTGGTTTTGACGTTCTTCGAATCTCTCACGGTCAGTCGGACAACGCTCGGTTCGTCGACATTATGAGTTACCACCGAGCTGTCCATGATATTACACTCCCCCCAAGAGCCATCTTTCCACTGCCACACCTTGGGTGCTACAACAATATCGCTCAGACACTGCACAGTCGTCGACGGCAGCAATCCCGACGAGATAGTCTGCTCCTGCCAAGCCTCCACAAGCGGGAATGTCACGCCGTCCCCACTCTGTGTTTCACCCAGACGCTTCGTTGCAAGTTTTCGCTCCGTGCAAATCGGGAAGGTATAACACTCCACCGTACCGTAACGGCTAATCCAAGCAAGCCTCACCCCTTGTGCCGTGGCCGCTTCGACCACATAGTTGACCTCAAAAGCGGCGTCCGAGCCAAAATAAATCACCACCTTCACCTTGTTGATGTCGCCGACAGCCAATCCCACTTCATCAGCCACCATCCGTGCAATCACCCTCATATCGACAGGACACACCACCATTCCACCGTCACTTACGAAAGGCGGCATTCTCCATGAGTACCTCAGCCCCTTGGCATCACTTACACTGAACTCGGCCCACACATCACCCTCAGGAGCGATGAACGAGAATTCGTCAAATTCACCCGGGGCAATACACCTTAGCGCTCTGTCCGAGAGCAACACCCCCACGGGCAAAGTCATCCTTCCCGCCGCAATGTGACGCACCTCCGAAAGTTCGCCATCCGTGGTCAGATACATCTTTGCCGTGCGACCTGTTGCCTGAATCAGTTGATTTCCACTCTTGTATGGCAGGATATTCAGACAGGCCAGTGCATAGGGAGCAATATTTATCGACAGTTTCGAGCCTTTGTAAAATCTTTTGGTACCCACGGGCGTGCTCTGTCCATGTTGCATGATGTCGAGATTTGCGCCAAGCCAGGCGTCGAGTCGCACGGCATCCATCGTATAGACTACGGGCTCCAGAGCCGAGGCAAAATTTTCGGGATAACTTCTTATAATCATGTCTATTCTCCATATTTAAGTTTCACATCAAGCGCCAACACCAACGACGCATCACCTGAGGGGGTTGTCTTCGACCTTGAGTTTTCGGTGGCCGCACACTTGACCTCACACACGCACGCCATACTCTCCAGCGCATCTATTATAGCCAACGCATCGTCAAAGAGAGTCTGACGCAGTTCGGTTTCAGCATCGTTGTCCGCTTCGTCGCCACTTGCGTCGGGCATTTCGGCAAGTCTACTGAGAGTCACCTCGGTTCGCAGTGTTACCGTCCCTTTTCGTCGTCCTGTTCTTTGTTTGATTGTTGGCGTTGAGATTTTCGCCATTGGGAAGTCGCTGGGTGTTACGACGCCTGTTTGATTGCACTTCACTACGGCTTTGTACCCTCGGTTACGTACCGTTTTTTCGACTGTTTTGTTGATGATTTCGATTTTCATAGATAGTATGATTGTGTTTAGTCAGATTCCGCACCTTTATGTTGAGAATATGTTAAAACTCTGTTAACACACGTTGATAACCCACCATCCGCCGTGCAAAACCATGTCAATAAGACCCACCACACCCACGGATTAGACACTCTGCATGTTAATCATTTCGTCTGTTTTGTATATACTCTTTCGAGAGAATCACAGGGCAGTAAGACGGCTCAAGGCCACGCCCTGCATGGAGGATTTTCGAGTCGGACTTACGAGAAGTTTTCTTTAATTCCGCGACCTCCTTTTGCTGGTGCAAATATAAAACATTCGGAGAGCCTTTGTCAAGACCCTCCGTCATTTTTTCCATTTTTGTATAACACAATCGCCTCCACAGCGGCCTGCAACGCACAACTCACGCAAAAAAAATTAAGGCTGTGACCTTGCAAATAGACATGCACGTCACAGCCTTAAATTGTTTGGTAGAATAACCGCCCCCCCAAAAAAAAACGTCAAGGCTTAATCAGCGGCTATACACACTCGGATTCAGTTCTTTGAGTAACTCTCAACGAACCAACACCAAGCCTCCCCTCCTGCTACTTAGTCAGAGGAACACGTTTGGTCAACGGTTCTTCGATGAAGATAGTACCTCCAAGCGGCTCTTCGGGACGCATAACATCACTTGTCGGCTCATACAGAGGACGAGCAATGCGTACCTTGCGGGACACTCGAATATCCTCGCTCGAGAAACCAAGACTCAACGTATAGGTATCTGCATCCACAACCCAACGACAACCAGGGTCATCATAAGCCGCCAAGTAACGCAACGGAACGTTGATTTCCACCTGTTGGCTCTCGCCTGCGGCCAATTCACGAGTTTTGGCATAACCGCGCAACTCAATGGCGGGTTTGGGCATACTCGGACGACGTTGCGACGAGTAGAGTTGCACAACCTGTTTGGCCGAAGCGTCGCCAACGTTGCTTACACGACAACTTACGCGCAACGTGTCGCCATCCACGCGAGCCGCCATTCGGCTAACCTCGAACGACGAATAGGTAAGTCCGTGACCGAACGGATAAGCCACCGGAATGTTGTGCGTTGCATAGTCGCGGTAGCCCACCCAAATACCCTCGTAGTAGTTGGTGTAGTCGATATTGGGTTGCTCATACATCTTCTCCGACTCGGAGTAGCGATAGAACGATGCATTGCGGTCGTCAACATAGATATTCTCGGGGAAAGTCTGCGCCTTTACGTCCGCATAGCTCATGGGCATCGAAGCGGTGAGGTGACCGCTGGGCGAACTCTTGCCGCTCAATACGTCGGCCACGGCATTACCACCCTCTTGTCCGGGCAACCAGCACAGCAAAATTGCATCCACCTGCTCTCTCCACGCCGTAACATCCACCAGTCCGCACACGTTCAGCACTACACTAACCTTCTTGCCCAATTTGTGGAACTCCTCGCTGACGGCTTTAATCATCTCCAATTCGTCGGCTTTGAGCAGATAGTCATCCTTGATGTGACGGTCGTAGCCCTCTCCCGAGTTGCGACCGATAGTTATGATTGCTGCATCGGCTGCGGCAGCTGCATTACGGGCCACTTCAACAATATTAGGCAGTTGGTTCTCCATAAACTTGGGCACACACCACAAACGTTTGGAGTTGATGGGGTCCAAACGCTCCTTCTCGGCAGCCATGTGCTCTGCATAGAGTGCATCCACCGTGGGGTCGAGTTTGTAACCCGCCGACTGCATAGCATCACGCATCTCAACCACGTACGCTTTGTTTACTTCGCCCGAGCCCGTACCGCCTGCAATGAATTTGTAGGAGGTTGTACCAAACAGAGCCACCTTTTGGGTGGTTGCAACGGGCAGCGCCTTATCTTCGTTTTTAAGCAGAATCATACCCTCTGCCGCAGCCTTACGCGCCACCTCGGAGTGTGCTTTGAGGTCGGGTGCATCGGTGTGTTTGTATCCGCGGAACTTGGGCGAGAGCACCACAAGTTGCAGAATACGACGACAACAAGCATCCAAGTGTTTCTCATCCAAACGCCCCTCATTCACTGCCTCCACCAGACGGGTGTAGAGGTGTGTAAAACCGGGTTGGAGCATGTCGTTACCGGCCTGCATCTGTTTGACAACATCCAGACCGCCTCCCCAATCCGACACTACTGCACCGCGGAAGCCCCACTCACGACGCATAATGCTGTCGAGCAAACCCGGGTCCTCCGAAGTGTAACGACCGTTCACAAAGTTGTACGAAGTCATCACAGTCCACGGTTGTGCCTCCTCGATTGCGATTTGGAACACACGCAGATACAACTCCCTGAGTGTACGAATATCCACACGCGAGTCGTTGGCCAGACGGTTGATTTCTTGGTTGTTCACTGCAAAGTGTTTGATAGAGGTACCCACGCCCACGGATTGCACACCGCGAATCATCGCTGCCGCACTTTTACCTGCCAACAGGGGGTCCTCCGAGTAGTACTCGAAATTACGGCCACACAGCGGGTTACGCATCAGATTGACACCCGGGCCGAGGATTACATCTACGTTGTAATCCAGCACCTCTTCACCTGTGGCACGGCCCACCTCCGAAATCAGTTCTTCGTTCCAAGTCGAGGCCATAGCCACACCGATGGGGAAACCCGTGCAATAGAACGTCTTGTCGGTACCTCGGCGCGTGGGCGAAATGCGCAGTCCCGCAGGACCGTCGGCAAACACCACCGCCGGAACGCCATATTTTTCCAACGGGAAGGTTGTACCGGCAGCACCGGGCACAATGCTGCGGGTGTAACCCACAACACCACGTGTCTCCTCGTCCGACAAGAACGAAGTACCCACCACCAGATGACATTTGTCTTCGAGGCTCATAGCCTCCACCACTTGGTCGATATTATCGGCCTTGAGTTTGATTTGTTGTGCCGAGACAGACAGCGCCGAGGCCATCGCCAGCATCGAAATTAGTAGTTTACGCATATCGTAGTAGTATTATTTGTTAGCGTTTAGTCAGACTACGGGTGACTCGTCACCCCCCATGTTAACTTTTTCGAAACGGTATCCCAAGCGACGCAACTCCATGGCCGCACCCAGACGGAACATAATTCGCGTGGTACGGGCAAAGATGTAGAACGCCTGTGTTGTCTGCCCTTCAACCTGCTCGTGACGTATTGTCGTGATGGCCGTTTGAGCCAAGCCACGCATGACATCTTCGATTCGAGAGGCCTCTGGCGAGTCGAGTCGCAGTTTCAGTATATTTTGAACTATATGTTCGTCCATATCGTCAAACCCGCGCGGGCCGAGCAGGTCTGCGTAAGGTTCGGTCGAATACAAAATCCAATCTTCGTCCCAACGGTGCGCAACGGCCATACCCACATATCCGGCCCAAGCTATTGCCGCCGCAGGATAGCTGTTGAGTTGCGGCACAGCGTCTGCCATGTACTCGGGAGCCAGGTCGTGCCAACGTGCATCAATATCTTCGGAGCCGAGCAACACCCCTTCGAGCACACTGAGCGAGGTCAACTGCCCGAGTAGTTTTTCGAGCAGATTGCTCTCGAAGTCGTCGTAATATTTTGTATCTTTTTGTTCCATAATTTATTAAATTGACAATAGGGAAATACACGTTAAGTACTCCCCTTATTAACTGTTTTTTTGCGGCGGATTGACGAGGAAATTTTGTGACGTGAAGTTCTGACAAACGCGCAGCATACCGAGCGTATGTGAGGAGCGCGTCATGGTTCTCATCGGTGCAAAATTCAACATATCAACCACCCATCTTTTTTTGCGGCGGATTGACGAGGAAATTTTGTAACGTGAGGTTCTGACGTGCCCGCAGCATACCGAGCGTATGTGAGGAGCGCGTCATGGTTCTCATCGGTGCAAAATCCAACATATCAACCACCCCTCTTTTTTTTTGCGGCGGATTGACGAGGAAATTTTGTAACGTGAGGTTCTGACGTACCCGCAGCATACCGAGCGTATGTGAGGAGCGCGTCATGGTTCTCATCGGTGCAAAATTTACCGTCAAGACGCTGCAAAAACAAAAAATTATGCTTCGCCCATATTATACCCCATCGTCACCTGCGAAGGGTCATCCTCTTTCATAGGCGGAGTCGGCACATTTATACGTCCCATTGCGCTCTCGTAACGAGTTATATTCTCCTGCAACGACAGTAACAGACGCTTGGCATGTTCCGGAGCCAACACTACGCGGCTTTTGATTTTGGCCTTCGACACTCCGGGCATAGTTGCGGCAAAGTCGAGTACAAATTCCGACGACGAGTGCGAGATAATCGCGAAGTTGGAGTAGACGCCTTGCGCCAACTCCTCGTCAAGTTGGATGTCAATTCCGAGTTGTTTGATTTCAGACATAGTTTTCTGTTGTAATATTTCGGACCGCGCAGAGCGCAGTCATAGCAACTACAAAGGTACGACATCCCACGGGAGCCAAAATCATTCCGTGCAATAAGTTATCGCCATTTTGTTAACAATTTCCCTCGAAAAGGGATTTTTTCGGCTACTTTGCCACCCCTTGCGACCATTACAACGCCTCGGCCACCACAAAAGTACTGCCACCGACATATACAACTCCATTCTTCGGAGCACGCTCTCGGGCATAAGCCACAGCCTCGGCCACCGAGCCGACGACCTCACCCTCAATCCCCGCAACGCGGAAACGCTCAGCCAACACTTCGGCCGGAAGAGCACGCTCCACACCGGCACGCGTAAACACATAATGTGCTCCACGAGGCATAAGCGGCAAAATCGAATCCACATCCTTGTCGGACACCACACCCAGCACCATCCACAACTCCGCAGCCTCAAGTGCCACAACTTGCGCCATTGCATCGCGCAGTCCGTGAGCATTGTGCGCCGTGTCGCAGATTGTCAAAGGTTCGTGTCCTATGGTTTGCCAGCGGCCCATCAATCCCGTTTGAAACGCTGCATCGCGGAAACCCTCACGCAACGCGCGGTTATTGATACCGAGGTCCGTGTGGTCGTGCAGGATTTTGAGAGCGGTGAAGGCCGTGACAATATTTTTGCGCTGACAGAGTCCCTGAAGGTCGTACTCCAGCTCGCGCGTCGTGCCATTGCCTCGAGCCTCAATGGTGTAACGGCTGCGGCCACCTCCCACGGGTACAACATCCACACACTCAAAGGCTTGGTCGGCAAAACAGATGGGTGCAGTCATCTGGACGGCCACCTGCTCGAACACTTCGTCACTTTCGGGATGGCTCTCGCCGATAATCACCGGCACACCGCGTTTGATGATACCCGCCTTTTCGCGGGCAATTTCTCCGATGGTGTTACCCAACAGTGCCGTGTGGTCCAATCCTATATTGGTGATTACGCTCAACTCGGGAGTGATGATATTCGTGGCATCGAGTCTACCTCCGAGCCCCACCTCAATGACTGCCACATCCACCGAGCAACGCTGAAAGTACTTGAACGCCAAAGCCGCCGTCATCTCAAAGAACGACAAACCGAGTTGTTCCATTCGCTCCTTGTAACGCTCCACAAAACCCACCACATCCTCCTGAGCAATCATTTGACCATCAACGCGAATCCTCTCGCGAAAGTCCAGCAGGTGGGGTGAGGTGAACAATCCGACGTGATAGCCCGCCGACTGCAACACCGAAGCAATGGTGTGCGACACGGAGCCTTTGCCGTTGGTTCCTGCCACGTGAATTGTGCGGTAGCTGCGTTGCGGGTTACCCAACGTGCGGCAGAACGAAAGTATGTTGTCAAGTCCCGGTTTGTAGGCGTCACTGCCGATGTTTTGGAACGACGGCAAGGCGTGAAACAAGTAGTCAAGAGTTTCAGCGTAGGTCATCTTATTTCGAGTGTTTTTTCTTTGATTTATTTTTTTGCGTTGGTTCATCCACCAGCAGGTCGCGTCGACGGTAGCTGTAACCCACAAAGTAGAGCATCCCGAGCACCAACAACAGTCGTGCAATGCGTACCACCAAGTCGCCATGCATCGTATAGAAAGTCTGCCGCGAGTCTACGGGCACAACAGCCGACAACACCCCACGAGTATCCCATCCCAACGTTTGGTGTACCTCTCCCAACGGTGTAATGAAACCCGAGATACCCGTATTGGCGCTTCGGGCAATCGAGCGTCTCGTTTCGATGGCACGCAGACGCGAGAAGTCAAAATGTTGACGGTGAATGGGCGAAGTTCCCCACCAGCCGTCATTGGTGATAACGGTCATCAACTCGGCACCGCGGCGGACATAGCCTGCAAAGTGCTCTCCGTAGATAGACTCATAGCATATTCCCGTTGCATAGGCTTTGCCGCCCACACGAAACACACGACGCTCCGAATCGCGTCCCAACTGCCCTGTAGTACCGCCCAAGTCTATAATTTTGTCATAAAGCGGGCGCAGGATAGCCCAATCGGGCATCATCTCCACACCAATCACAAGTTTCGACTTATGACTCAAACCCACCTTTTGTGTAGTGTCTATATTGAGTGCCGTATTAAACACATCATACCACGGTCCATGTCCTCGTCGGCGTGCCGTAGGTGTCGGACGCTGCTCATGGTCATATATCCGATATGTTGTGGCACCTGCAATGATAGCCGCCTCGGGGAAACGCTCCGTAAGCACCCCGCGCAGAGTTTCGATAGATTCGCCACGCATTTGGTCACTCTCAATCAGCCCCTCGTCAATGGCCGTTTCAGGCATCACAATCAGTTCGGTATTTTGAGGTGCACACAAAGCGAGCGAAACGAGATTGGCCGTCTGTTCTTGTTGCGAGAGAGTAAACTTCTCGGTATATGAGTCGATGTTTGGTTGCACGACCGTGACCGCCATTGTACGCTCCGACGGGGTGTACGCGAAGTAGAGCGTGAGCGACACCGCAATAGGCAGAACAATGGCCGCCGCAACACGCAGAGCCGCCGCTCGCCTTTGTCCTTTGGGACGCTGCACAAGTTCCCACACCAATATATTGGTCAACAACACCCACAACGTTCCGCCATAGACACCCGTCCATTCGTACCACTGCACCAGACGCGGCCCGAAGCCATGCGCGAAACCATTTCCGAGATTCAACCACGGAAACGACGCTTGCGAAACATTGTACAAGTGCTCACCCGTAATCCACGCTGCAACCAGCACCACGTATGCCAGCGACTTTGGGGCACGTTTCGACACAAAGTGATATAGCATGAATGGCGTAGCAGTATACAGCAGGCCGAAAAACAGCGCAGCGACTACCCCGACGGGTGCAGCAATCCACACACCCCACACATCAATCACATACCACAACGTCCACAGAAGTGTTGTCCATCCCGCCATTTTCCAGAAACTGCGAGCCGAACCGTCGTAAGAGTCACTCACCGAAAGCAGCGGAACAAGTGCCACCAGAAGCGTCAATCCCGAGTCACCCAACCATGCCACGGCCAAAAGAACGGCCGAAAGTATGATTTTTAATAGATTGTTTTTCATTTTTCGTTCTCCAAAATTTCCCACAAAGATAATATTTATTATTTTTGCAAAGATTACCGACGAACTATTTTCGACCGTAAACCGCAGAATGACTCTTGAATTTCTCGTTCGAGGCCTGATTATCGGCCTTATCGCATCCATAACACTCGGCCCTGTGGGCGTGATGTGCATACAGCGCACCCTGAGCAAGAATCGCAAATCAGGACTTGTTTCGGGACTTGGCGCAGCTACAGCCGATACTATGTTTGCCACGGTGGCCTTCTTTTTCATCGCCCTTGTGAGTGCCTTTATCGAGGAACACATGAACATCATTACGCTGATTGGCGGCGGCTGCGTAGCCTTTGTCGGCACACGCATCTATATGACCAATCCGGTGGTGCAAATCCGCCGCAACCGCGCCGGAAAGACAAATCTTTGGCAGGACTACATTTCAACCTTCCTGCTGACACTCACCAACCCGGCCTTTATTCTGTGGCTGATGGTAATTTTCACCGCCTTCAACCTGCAGTACGACGCCTCGACACCCGACAAACCAACGAGAGTAGCCAGCGGCATATTGATGATTTCGGGATTCTTCGGCGGAGCCTGCCTATGGTGGTACACCCTCACTTGGGGCGTCAACAAACTCCGTCGCCGTTTCCGTCCCCGCCACTTGCTGTGGCTCAACCGCATAACAGGCGTAATCATCGCCATCCTCGGAGCTTCGGCCGTAATTTCGACAGCCATAAAAATGATACAATAATAATGAACACGACCACTCAAAATAAAAAACTCACTATCGCCATCGACGGTTTCTCGTCGTGCGGCAAAAGCACCTTTGCCAAACAGATTGCTGCCCGACTCGGCTATGTGTTTATAGATACCGGCGCTATGTATCGTGCCGTGACCCTCTACGCCATCGACCACGGAATGTTCTTCGGCTGCGAGCTCAACGCCGAACAACTTATCGCCGAGTTGGATAACATCGATATCACCTTCCGCTACAACCCCTCGCGCGGAGCCGCCGACATCTATATCAACGGCTCGGCAGCCGAACAACGCATCCGCACCATCGAGGTCAGCAACCTTGTGAGCCGCGTAAGTTCGGTAGCCGAAGTTCGCCAAAAACTCGTAGCCATGCAACAAGCCATGGGCCGCGACGGAGGTGTGGTGCTTGACGGCCGCGATATCGGAACTGTTGTTTTCCCCGATGCCGACATCAAACTCTTCATGACCGCCGACCCTGAGGTTCGTGCCGAGCGACGCTACAAGGAGCTCGCAGCCAAGGGCGACAACACGCCATACGAAGAGGTACTGCGCAATGTCGTGGAACGCGACGCGGCCGACCAAAACCGTGCCATCAGCCCCCTGCGCAAGGCCGACGATGCCATCGTGTTGGACAACAGCCACATGACCGTAGACGAACAGATGGCGTTTTTCATGAACCTTTATGAGCAGAAAGTATGCAGGTAGAAATTGACGCAGGTTCGGGCTTCTGTTTTGGAGTTGTTACCGCCATCGGCAAGGCCGAGCAAGCCATTGCTTCGGGTCAGAGGGTCTACTCGTTGGGGGACATCGTCCACAATGCCGAAGAGCAACGACGCCTCGAAACGCTGGGACTCAGCACCATCGACCACCAAGGAATCGCCCACGTGAGCGACGGAACGGTGCTGGTTCGCGCACATGGTGAACCCCCTACCACCTATCACATGTTCGAAACACATGGCGTACCTTATATAGATGCCACTTGCCCCGTTGTTGCACGCCTTCAGGTGCGCGTCAAACAGGCCTACGCCCGCATGAGCGAGATGGGAGGCCAAGTGGTTATTCTCGGTAAGAAGGGTCACGCCGAAGTTGTGGGACTCACCGGACAGATTGATGACGATTGCACGGTGGTAGAGCGCGTCGAGGACCTCGACCAAGTGGACTTCAGCCGTCCCATCACACTGCTTTCACAAACAACTCAGAGCCTTGAGCTTTTCGGTGAAATTGCCGACGAAATCCGTCGCCGCAGCCAAACGCCCGACACCGTATTCATCCAAGACACCATCTGTCGCCAGGTGGCCAACCGCGAACAAGGCTTGCGCGAATTTGCAGCACGATTCGACGTTGTGATTTTCGTCTGTGGCCGCAAAAGCTCGAATGGCAAGGTGCTCTACGGCGTGTGCCGCAGTACCAATCCCCGCTCGTACTGCGTCGAGAGCGAGGCCGAGATTCAAAACGAGTGGCTCGCCGAAGCCCAAAGCGTCGGTGTTTGCGGAGCAACTTCAACTCCCACTTGGCTCATGGAGCAGGTGGCCGAATATATCAAGACATTATGAGCGACCAGGTAAGAGCCAAAAAGGCACTCGGCCAGCACTTTCTGACCGACCGTAACATATCGCGCAAGATAGCCGAAGCCGTCACAGGCCCCGCAACCGTTCTGGAGGTGGGCTGTGGCATGGGCATGCTGACCCAATTTCTGTTGGAACGCGACGAACTCGAGGTGTGGGGCGTCGAAATCGACACCGAGAGCGTGACCTACCTTCACGAACACTTTCCCGACTTTGCGCCGAGATTACTGGGCAGCGACTTCCTGCAAATGAACCTTCGTGAGCAGTTTCCTCAAGGTGTGACCGTGGCGGGCAACTTCCCTTACAACATATCGTCGCAGATTTTCTTCAAGGTGCTTGAGAACCGAGATTTGGTTCCTGAGTGCGTGGGAATGATTCAGCGCGAGGTCGCCGTGCGCCTTGCAGAGCCCCCGGGGAGCCGTGAATACGGAATTTTGAGCGTTCTGTTGCAGGCGTGGTACGACATCGAGTACCTTTTCACGGTGCACGAGAACGTATTCAACCCTCCGCCCAAGGTCAAAAGCGCGGTTGTAAGATTGCGCCGCAACGAGGTCCAAACTTTAGGTTGCGACGAGTCGCTGTTTATCAAAGTCGTAAAGGCTTCGTTTGGTCAGCGCCGCAAGATGATTCGCAACTCGCTCAAGTCGGTATTTGGGCCGATGGGAGGTGCCGAACACCCCTTCTTCAGCCGCCGTGCCGAGCAACTCAGCGTGGCCGAATTCGTCGAACTCACCAATTGGGTCGCCAAACATATTTAAATAGGACTTTGAGGGGACGACTTTGAGGGGAGGACGACTCCGAGGGGACAACTCCGAGGGGACAACTCCGAGGGGAGGATTCTGAGGGAACGATTAATTCTGAAGGAGCACCCTTTTCGGGTATGACTTTTAATTTTTAACTAATTGATTTTCAGTGTTAGTTTTTACGAAAATCGCTAAATCCTACATATAAGGCTACATGATGGTCGTAAATAAGCCAACTAACTACGAATGCAAAGATATATAAATCTTGCCAAAGTAAAGCACTGAAATCAAAGTTCTTC
>JAGBFQ010000017.1 GCA_017936385.1 Rikenellaceae bacterium | reverse complement strand
CTTATCAAATGCTCCGAGCAGTGTTTCATACTCTGTTCCGATGCCTTGATAGGCATTGCGTACCATTTCGGCAGTTACATAGGCTTCTCTATCCGACAGGCGTTGATAGTGTTTGATGATTTGAGCCTTGATATTATCCAAGGCAAGATTGATTTCTCTTGCTTCCTTACTCTTGCCTTTGGCTCGATTGCCTTTTACATCCCAAAGCTCTTTTGCAATGGTACGCTTACAACTGAATTGAGCCACTGAGCCATTGATTGTCACTCGTCCCATAATGGGGACAATACCATTTTTCTCCTTGCTTGCGTTCACGTAGAACAGCACCTTAAATGTACTTCGCATAATCCAAACTTTTTTGGTTACAAAATTATGTATCAGCGAGTTATACATTACTACGCAAACTGATGCAGAACGATGAAACGTGACGACACAAAGAAAAATCTCACTCATTTTCGGGTAACGATTAGGCAACCGTTCTATTTCATTACCTTGCGTTTCTTTGCTAAATTGCTATTTCCCGTATTTCCGAAGTTTTCAGCGTAATGCGTTTATTATCAGTGCAAGATGCACTATTATTCCGATTTCGGTTGATTATTCCAGCGTTTTTGCGTAACTTTGCGGCTAAAGTTGCAATAAGAAAACTATTTAAAACCTACAAGATATGAGCAAATGCGTATTGGTTACCGGAGGTGCGGGTTACATCGGCTCGCACACCACGGTCGAATTGACGGCCGCCGGATACGATGTGGTTATCGCCGACAACCTGTCGAACTCCGACATGAGCGGCGTGGAGGGAGTCCGCACAATCACCGGCAAAAACATACCGTTCATAGAACTGAACTGCTTGGACCGTGCAGCAATGGAGAAACTTTTTGAGGATTACAAAATCGACGCTGTGATTCACTTCGCCGCTTTCAAGGCCGTGGGTGAGTCGGTTGCCGAGCCCCTCAAATACTACTCCAACAACATCGAATCGTTTGTAACCCTGCTGCAAGTGGCCGAGAAGTATGGTGTTAACAACATCGTGTTCTCGTCGTCGGCAACCGTCTACGGTCAACCCGACGTACTGCCCGCAACCGAGCAAACCCCACGCAAACCCGCAACTTCGCCCTATGGCAACACCAAACAAATGTGCGAGGATATTCTGCGTGACACGGTAGCCGCTTCGCAATCGCTCAAAGGTATCGCTTTGCGCTACTTCAACCCCATTGGAGCACACCCCTCGGCACTGATTGGTGAGCTACCCAAAGGTGTACCCAACAACCTTGTTCCGTTCATCACACAGACAGCGGCCGGCGTACGCGAGTGTTTGAGCATCTTCGGTGATGACTACAACACCCCCGACGGTTCGTGCTTGCGCGACTACATCGACGTAGTGGACTTGGCAAAGGCTCACGTTACGGCCGTAAGCCGAATGTTGGACGACAAGAACAAGGAGCGTTACGAGATTTTCAACATCGGTACGGGTCGTGCTGTTTCGGTGTTTGAGTTGGTTAACACCTTCGAGAAGGTTAATAATCTGAAGTTGAACTACAAGGTTGTAGGTCGTCGCCCGGGAGATGTTGAGTCGGTATGGGCCGACACCACGCTGGCCGAAACGGAGCTTGGTTGGAAGGCCGAGCGTTCGTTGGACGACACTCTGAAGAGTGCTTGGGAGTGGGAGAAACGCGTTCGCGGATTGTAGTCAGTGCCTCACATACATACTTTAATGAACCTATCTAACAAGTTCGTTGTTAGATAGGTTCATCTTTTAACAAATCCAAAGAACGTATCATAAATATTGAATTCCCATGAAACTATTCTTTACAATATTATTTATAGTGATGTCCTTACCTTCATATGGACAATCTAAAAAGTTTGATAAGATACTCGAAAAGCATGATATTAAGGAATACATCAAAGGTATTCCAAGTGGCGATACTGAATCTTTTTGGAATGCTGTATGGCAGAATAATGATGCGCTTGATAAACTAATAAAAGCAAACGAAAAGAAAACAGATGCTTATATCGCAGCACACAAAGAAATGTACGATGCGAGTATCTACGCTAAAACATACTACAATAGTCTATCTCGATATGACGCAAAGTACATTACGGATACACTTCTTATGTATATAGGCGCAAAACAAGTTTTTTCAGATTGCACAATAGATATAATTAGTGACACTGACGTCAATGCATTCTGCGCACCAGATGGACAAATCTTCTTGACAGCCCCTCTCATTGATGAGTTAAATGCAAACTTCACCCAACTATTGGGTATCTGTGTTCACGAAATGGCTCACTTCTTTTTGATGCATGCCTTTGTCTCGTCCTATCAAACACAGAGAAAATATCAAATTAACCAAGCTATTAGTGCCGCAACATCGGCAGTTGCAGTGGCTGCAAACGCCTATGCACAAGCAAATGGTGCTGTTACAAATGATTCATGGGACAACGTAAAACAAACCATCAATAATCTATCTATTGCAGCCTATGACGACGCGTTTGGCCGATTTCGTTACAAATACAATCGAGAACAAGAATATGAAGCAGACATTATTGCTTACCGTTTTTTAGAATGGTATGGATATGACGCAACACTTTATCTATATGCTCTCGAAAAAATCGCTTTAGAGGATGATAAATACTATGACAAAACAAGCAATCATCCCAAATGTTCAGATAGAACAGCTTTACTGCGTTATATGGCCGAGAAATATCCATTACAATAGTCCTTTGTAAACTTAATAAGAAACCTCTGGTGAGTTTTCACCAGAGGTTTTCTATTAATCAATGCCTTTCGCACTATTATCTTACGCCTATCTTATCGTGCGCGCTCCCCCCCCTGCAAAGGTTAGTTAACCTTATTATTGCCGCCGTCACGCGACGGAGTGTTGATGGTCGGGGCACTCTCGCGGTGGATTCCGCCATTAGCCTCCGATGCAAGGTCCATCTCGTTTTGCAGAGCCACCATTTGGATTGCCGTTGCCGCAGCCTCCTCGCCCTTATTGCCAAGTTTACCACCTGCACGGTCCATGGCTTGTTCGAGGTTGTCGGTTGTCAGCACGCCGAAAGCGATGGGCATATTCCACGAAATCATCAATTGTGTCACACCTTGTGTTACGCTTTGGCACACGAAGTCGAAGTGGCGGGTATCACCTTGAATCACACATCCCAGCACAATCACAGCGTCGACATCGGTATATTCGGCAAAGAATTGCGCGCCGAGGGTCAGTTCGACCGTTCCGGGAACATACTTAACCGAGATATTGCTCTCGTGGCAACCCGCTTTCAGTAGGCCTGCGATTGCACCTTCGAGCAGTCGTTCGGTGACATTGCTATTCCACGTAGCCACCACGATACCGAAGCGCATATTAGCCGCCGACGGAGTCTCGCCATTCATCTTCGCAAACTGATTCAACCCTGTTGCCATTGTGCGTGTGCTATTAATAAAAGAGGTGAAAACTAATTACTCTAAACTTATTGGAGTTGCTCGACAGCACCGATGTATTTGGTGATGTCACGACCCTCCATGCTGGTGGGATATTTGTCCTCGATAGTTTTGTAAGCAGCGAGTGCCTCGGCGTAGTTACCCAAAGCCTCGTAAGCCAGACCCATCTTTTTGAGGTACATGGGAGCGGTCAGGCTGTTGTCGCTCTCGCTAACGGCCTTCTTGTACATTGCCACAGCACCTTCATAATTTTGCTCGTCGCACATAATGTCACCTTGCAGGCCATAGCTTTGAGCGTTGATTACGGCATTGTGAATACCTTTTGTCGACTTGTAAGCGGCCAAATACTTCTTGGCATTCTCTTTATCGCCCAGGTTGAGGTAGCAGATACCTGCGTAGTAGTTAGCCAAGTTAGCCTCGGCGCTTACGCCATAGTTGTCAATCACCTCGAGGAAACCAGCAGTGGTACCGTCGCCATTCAGAGCCACATCCCATTGCTCGGCAGCAAAGAGTTGTTGAGCTGCAAACATTTCGGTACTTGCCTTTTCGCTTTGACCTTGTACATAGACATTGTTGTAGAGGAACCATCCGCCAACCACTACCACGACGGCAGCGACAGCTACGACGATAGTTTTCCAGTTCTTTTCGAAGAACGATTGGGTTTCGCCCAGAGCGTTTTCGATTACTTGCTCGGGAGCTTGTTCTTGAGTTTTTGCTTTGTTAGCCATAGTTTTATAAACTGTTTTCTTTAATAATTTTCAAAATGATTGGCAAAGATAGTTTTTTTTCGTCAAATAACGAAAACTTTACCCTAAAAAATCTCACGTCGCGCACTATTTAAGGCCATACATATCGGCATAAAGGCATTTTTTGATTGTTCCACTGGGTGTTCTGAGATGCATTGCCCCTCCTCGGCAGTCTCTCCAACGGCGACACTCGGCACACGGACCGTTGCGCATCCAATCGCGCTCGCGCATGACTTCGAAACGCTCCTGCCACACCCGTTCAAACTCCTCACGATAAATATTACCCTGCACCATTCGTCGGTCGATATTAGGACAAGCCGAGATGGAACCGTCGACCAAAATGGAGGCTATGTTGATTCCCGCGCGACAGAAGAAGTGCCAATCCTTGGTGGTACGTTCGTGCGGACCGAGATAGGCCTCGCAACTGAATCGGGCATTGATGCGTCCCTCGGCTCTTACTCGCTCGATGAAAGCCATCAGGCGACGCAACTGCTCACCCGACAACAACAAACCTGCATCCTCGGCAGCAGCACGTCCGATGGGGGCAATGGTAAAGAAACGCCAATTTCGGCAACCGTGGCTCAAAAGATTATTGTAGACCTCATCCAGCGAGTCGATATTATCGGGATTGACACACGTCACCACATCGTGCAGAAGGCTATCATCGGCTGTCAGCAGGTCCAAAGCCTGCATTACTCGCTCGTAGCTCAAAGGATTACCTCTCAATCGGTTGTGTTGTTCCTCGGTACCATCAAGGCTCAGCGTAACACTCTCGATTCCTGCATCGCGGAGTCGGAAGTGCGCATCTCTATTATATGCCATTCCATTGGTAACAATTCCCCAACGCATACCAGCCTCACGCAATCGCATGCCACACTCAGCAAGGTCGCGTCGCATCAGTGGCTCTCCACCCGTAACGGCCACAAACAGTGGTTTTGCACGGTGGTGCCACGGGCGTGTGGCACGCAGAAAATCCTCGACGGGCATATCCGGCACCGAAGCCTCTGTACGGCAATCCGAACCGCAATGTCCGCAACAGAGATTACACCTGAGAGTACACTCCCAAAACAGATACTCCAATTCGTGCAGAGCCGTTTCGCCCGCACGGAACAGATTATGAACTTTTTGACTCGCCCAACTCATTTGACACCTCCGTCGTAGGAGCTACTTTTCGCTCATGGCCGTAGTAACCACCGAGTTGAAACCATTGATATGCACTGACTTTGATGTGTACGAACCACCATTTTGATTACCATCGGCGTCAACCAACCATAGGGAGCATGACGAATCAACGCCCACTTGATACAAGTCGACAGCCAAAGTACCATCCTCCGCGGTTTGTCCCACTCTTGCACCACGATTGTCGGCAGCATCGGGAGCATAAACATAGACCTCGATTCCGCTAATGGGTTCTCCCTCAAGGTTCACCACTCGCAGGGTTACCAAATTTGTATAATGGTTGTCTGTATAAGCGCCATAGCACGCCTCCATGATAAACATCACGGTTCCAAGGCTGAACAGTTGCAACACGCGACGCAGGCCACGTTGAGCAAATGCAAGAAGTTTGGTTTTCATAACGTTCAATATTTTCGGCAATATACGAATATTTCTCCAAAATTACAAACTTGCTTCGGCATATTTGCAAGACTCGACAAAACTTCATACCTTTGAAGTTGGAGTAACACCACCATGATATGCATCTCGACAGACTCAACATACTGAATTTCAAAAACATTACCGAGGCCAACATCGAGTTTTCGCGCTCGATTAACGCCCTTGTGGGCCTTAACGGTGCCGGCAAAACAAACATCATCGAAGCGGTCTACTACCTGTCGATGTGCAAGTCGTCGATGGGACTGAGCGACCGAGGAAGTGTGCGCCACAACTCGGACTTCTTCGTGCTCGAGGGCGGATACACCGATGGCCGCGAACGAAACTGCTCGGTCACATGCACCTACACCGCCAAAGGCAGTCGCAAAGTACTGAAGTACAACGGTAAGGAGTGCGAACGTCTGTCGGAACACGTGGGTCGCATTCCGATTGTGATTGTGTCGCCAGCCGATGCTTTCTTGGTGAGCGACGCCGCCGACGAACGCCGCCGCTACTTGAATGCCTTTATCTCGCAACTCGACACCGAGTATCTGAAAGCCATCATACACTACAACAGCGTGCTTGCCGAACGCAACAAACTGCTCAAAAACAGCGACCCGCGAATCGTGAACGAACTGCTAGACACCTATGACATGCAACTGATAGCCCACGGCGAGGTGGTAAATGCCAAACGCCGAGAGTACATCGAAATGCTCATTCCGTCGCTCGAGAAGTACTATCGCACGTTGTGTGACGACCGCGAGGAGGTATCACTCACCTACTCGTCGGAGTTGAACGAACGCCCATTTGAAGAGCTACTCGCGGGCGCCCGTCAACGCGACTCCATCTGTCAATTCACCACCACAGGAGTTCACCGTGACGATATGGTAATGCGCATTGGCGACCTGCCACTCAAGAAGTACGGCTCGCAAGGACAGCAAAAATCATTCTTGATTGCTCTCAAACTCGCCCAATACGACATCGTGCGTAGGGTGACAGGTGAAAAACCCATTCTGTTACTCGACGACGTGTTCGACAAGTTGGATTCGGGACGCGTGGCACGACTGATGGATATTGTGAATGGTGAGGAGTTCGGACAAATCTTTGTTTCGGATTGCAACCTGCGCCGCTTGGTAGACATTCTCGACCGCACGGGACGCGAATACGCCGCCTACCACATCGATTGCGGCAACATAACCAAAACCTCATCCGACAAACTCTGACGCACCAATGCAATACACCAAACCCAAACGAATAGGCGAATTGCTGCCACGACTGTTCAACGACCCGTTCATCGTTGCCAAAATCACCGAAGCCAACCTCCCCGAGGTGTGGGCCAAGGTTGCAGGCGACATTGCGGCTCGTTACACCTCCGAGGTGTCGTTTCGTCGTGGAATCATGACGGTGTGCATCACCTCATCCGTGTTGCGCCATGAGTTGTTCATGCAGCGCTCGGAGCTGAAAGACAAAGTCAACGCCGCCTCGCGCATGCCCATCGTCCGCGAATTAATCGTAAAATAAACCGTCACGACCGATATTTCTGACGCTTTTGTTTTTGACACATGGTAAAATTTATTACTTTTGTGGAGAACAAAACGCTTCGAAGATATGTCAATGATTCTCAGATTCCGAATGTTGTCGGACGAAAACGACGCCTTTGTGCGCGAGTACGAACTCCCTTACGATGCAACTCTGCTCGATTTCAACAACCACATCTGCAAAAATCTGAAGTACGACTCCGACATGGCATCGTTCTTCCTTTCGGATGGCGAGTGGAACAAAGGACGCGAATTCACGCTCATGGATATGGGCTTTTCGGCCGAGGAGGCTGGCGACGACATGCCACTCTACATGGGCGACGTGGCTCTCGGACAAATCATCCACAACAACCGCGACCGACTGATTTACATGTTCGACATGCTGGCCGAGCGCGCCTTCTACCTCGAACTTGTCGGCACCGATGTGGCTCAAGCAGGAGTACGCTATCCACGAACTACCCTGGCCGAGGCTGCCGCTCCCGACCAATACGACCCAACGGCCGAAGGAAGCGACCACGGTTCTATTTTCGATGAGGTTATGTCGGAGTTCGACGACTTTGGAGATTACGGTTCGGACGACTACGCAGACGATGAGTACTAAACCTACGCTCATAGTTGTGGTTGGCCCTACGGGGTCGGGCAAAACCGCGCTTGCAATCAAGCTGGCTCAGCACTACGGAGCCGAAATCTTGTCGACCGATTCGCGCCAGATTTTCAAAGGGATGACCATCGGTACGGCACAGCCTACGGCCGACGAGCGAGCCGCAGCACCACACCACTTCGTGGACGAATTGTCACCCGAGGAGGAGTTTACGTGCGGAAGGTTCGAACGCCAAGCGTTGGAGCTGTTGGATGAGCTGTTCAGCCGCGGAGATTATGTCGTGGCTGTGGGCGGTTCGGGTTTGTACGTCGACGCACTATGTAACGGTATGGACGATATGCCGCTACGAGATGACGCCATACGTAATGAATTAACAAAAAGACTAAACGATAAGGGTTTAGAGAATTTACTTCAACAGTTACAGCAGCTCGACCCCGAATACTACGAACAAGTCGACAGATGCAACCCGATGAGGGTTTTGCGTGCCTTGGAGGTGTGCTTGTCAACGGGTAGCACCTACACCGAGCTACGCAAAGGCACCCATGTAGTGCGGCCGTTTAGAATTATCAAAGTGGGAACCGACATGCCGCGCGAGGTTCTCTACGACCGCATCAACCGACGAGTAGACCTAATGCTGGAGGCGGGGTTGGAGCAGGAGGCACGCGCATTGTATCCGTTGCGTCACCTCAACTCTTTGCAGACCGTGGGCTACCGCGAGTTGTTCGAATACTTCGATGGTAATTGCACCCGTGACGAAGCTGTGGAGTTGATAAAACGCAACTCGCGTCGCTACGCCAAACGGCAGTTGACTTGGTTTCGCCGTGATGAATCGACAGGGTGGTTCTCTCCAGACGACCTCGACAGCATTATCAATTTTATAGACACAAAAAAAGCCGAATAAACATTCGGCTTTTTCGTTTCTCTACTCCTCATCATCCGTAAATGTGTCGCGCGAAGCAGTGTAGGTATCCCACTTGGCCAGCACATCGACAAAATCCTGCGGCAATTCACTCTCGAAATAAATCTCCTTACCCGTGGTGGGATGTTCGAAACCAAGACTGCGAGCATGCAGCGCGTGGCGGGGCATAATCGTAAAACAATTCTCGATAAACTGCTTATACTTATTGAAGGTCGTTCCTTTCAGAATACGGTCACCACCATAGCGTTCGTCATTGAACAGCGGGTGACCTATATACTGCATGTGAACACGAATTTGGTGGGTACGTCCCGTTTCGAGGCGACACTCAACGAGTGTCACATATCCATATCGACGCAGAACCTTGTAGTGAGTGACGGCATGTTTGCCCTCCTCGCCATCGGGATAGACGGCCATCCGGAGTCGGTCATAGTGACTGCGAGCAATGTTACCCGTAATCGTACCCTCGTCCTCGGCAAAGTTACCCCACACCAAAGCCACATAACGGCGCGAAATGGTATGGTCAAAAAACTGCTTGGCAAGGCGCGTGTGCGCTCGTTCATTTTTGGCGACCACCAGCAGACCCGAGGTATTTTTATCAATTCGGTGAACCAATCCCGCACGCATATCACCCTCTTGGAACATGGGTAATTCGCGCAGGTGATAGGTCAGCGCATTGACCAACGTACCCGAGTAGTTACCGTGTCCCGGGTGAACGACCATACCTGCATCCTTGTTAACGATAATCAAGTCGTCATCCTCGTAAGGTATGTTAAGCGGAATATTTTCAGGAATAATCTCCACCTCGCGGCGTGGATAGGGCATCACCAGCGAGATACGGTCCAGCGGTTTAACCTTATAGCTCGACTTCACGGGCGAGCCATTCACCAGAATATTACCATTATCGGCGGCTGTTTGGATTCGGCTACGCGAACAATGTTCCATGCGGTCAACCAGATATTTATCCAAACGGAGCATAGCCTGTCCCTTGTCGACCACCACCGAGAAGTGTTCGAAAAGCTCCTCCGAGCTGCCATCCTCCACCTCATCGACCTCCTCGCGGTCCAATTCCCAGTCGTCGAATCTCTCTTCGGTCATCTTCTCTTTAGTCATAAACCTCCTGCGAGGGGTCAAACTCCATTATGATTGAATCCAATCCGAGCGAATCAGCAGCAGCCTTCATACGTGCCTCGATTAGTTTCTTGGCTTCGCGGTCCGACAGCACGCTCTGTTTCTCGATTTTCTCGGCATCGAGCGTCAGTTGCAGAGTTACCTTTTGGCCGAGTCGAGCAAGTTGCGCCTGACCGGGCGACTGTACAAAAACTCTCGCCTCGTTCTGCTCAAACATATCAATACCCTCGTCAAAACGCACCGAACCGATATTCAGTCCTCGTTCCCACAGACGGCTCTTGGCCTCGGCTAACGACAGACCAACAACCTTCGGAACGGCCAACGCCACGGTGTCTTTCTCGCTCTGGCCCACAATCAGCGTTACCGAACTACCAACGTAGACCTGTTGGTCGGTACCCTCTTCAACCAAATTACCACCCACGCGCTGCTCAATCACATAATTTGTTGCAATGTCGGGCACGTAACGTATCTCGTCGATTTCAAGTCCAGCCACCTCAAGAATGTTCTTGGCCTGACGCAACGAGTAACCCGTAACATAGGGCAGTTGCACCTTGCGTTGCTTATAGGAGTTGACCGTAACGAACACATGTCGGCCACTCTTGACCTCGCTACCAGCTTTGGGGTTTTGGTCGAGCACCACCCCACCCTTATATGCGGGCACATAGAGCGAGTCGTTAACATGTATTTCGAGTTTGGCTGCATCGGCCGTTTTGAGCGCTTGGCTCAGCTCGGTACCCACAAACTCCGGCACCACGATGTGTTGGTTATGGCGCGTAATGACGCCCAGCAACTGCGAGGCAATGCACACCAAAACGATGGCCGAGCAGACAGCCAAAATGAAGTGGCGCATCACCACGTTGAGTCCCTTTTTCTTCTTTTTAGTGTTTGATTTCATTGTACACGGTATCTCGTTCTACGGCACGCAGGCCTGCGCCCGCCGCCATACGTTCAATTTCGGCAATGGTAAGTCGGGGATGTTGCTCCTCGGCACCCGACATCGAGTAGATTTTGGTCGAGTCGTCGATGGTTCCGTCGATGTCGTCGGCACCAAAAGCCAAAGCCATCTAGGCCACGCTCTTACCATACATCACCCAATAGGCTTTAATGTGGTCGAAGTTGTCGAGGAAGATGCGCGACATAGCCAACATTCGCATATCCTCAACCACGCTCACCTCGCCCAACTCCTGCATGCTGTTGTTGCGGCTACGATATTTGAGCGGAATAAAGGCGTTGAAACCTCCCGTTGCATCTTGCAGCTCGCGCAGACGACGCAGGTGGTCGATACGTTGCTCGCGGCTCTCGCGGTGGCCATACAGAATGGTTGCATTGGTGGGAATTCCGAGTTCGTGCGCCGTGCGGTGCATCTCGAGCCATACTGCCGTCGAACCTTTGTCGGGGCAAATCTCGGCGCGCAGTTTCTCGTCAAAAATCTCGGCACCTCCACCGGGAATAGCCTCCATACCGGCACGTTTCAACTCCTCCAAACCCTCGCGGTAGCTCAATCCCGCCTTCTCAATCATATAGGCCAACTCCACGGCGGTAAATGCCTTGATGGCTGCGTCGGGCAAAATAGCCTTAAGTCGGCGAATCAGCTCGGTGTAGAACCACAGGTCGTGTTTGGGGTGAACACCGCCCACAATGTGCAATTCGGTGAGTCCCTTACCTACGTATGCACGCACGGTATCCTCCATCTGTTCGATGGTGTAGTCCCACGCCTCGGGGCTGTCGGCAGGTCGGCGATAGGAGCAGAAGCGGCAGTTGAAAACGCAGATATTTGTCGGTTCGACGTGGATATTTCGGTTATAGTAGAGTGCGTCGCCACTCTTGGCGCGTTTGCGCTCGGTGGCCAAGCGTCCAAGCAGCCACAGCGGTGCATCCCACAGTGTGAGAGCCTCTTCGGGAGTAATTCTTTGGCCTCGGCTAACGGCCTCGGCTATTTGTTCGATGTTTTTCATAGCCGCAAAGGTACAAAAAAAAGAGCAACCGTGAAATACGGTTGCTCCTAAAACTACGCCCAAGTCTATTTTTCGAGTTTTCGGTCAATGAAGTAGGCGGCGATTATACCTACGGCGGTGATGGTTATCGAGATAGCCATCCACAAAATAATAAAACCAACAGAAGCTGCATTGTCGTAGGTATCCATTTGCTTTATTGTATTTAGGTTGGCGTTAAAAATTACGGCTCCGAGAGCAGCACCTAATCCAAGACCCAAAATTCCGCCAGCCCACATCAGTGCCGAGCGACGGCGTTTTTCGGCGTTCATACGTTCTCGTTCTATCAAAATTTGATTGAGTGATTCGGCTGGCACAATGGTATAAAGTTTACGTGTGTCCAAATAATTAAGCAAATAGCGAAATACCTTATACACAAAATAAATCAATGCTAAGAGAAAAATTAATCCATTTTCCGACATAGTAATTAGGTTTTAAGAGGTTTAACTTCGATTTGTTTTGCCCTTTTGACGCGCCAACGGCCAAAAGGTTACATCGCTATGTGTATAAATATTTTTTCGTACCTTTGTGTAACTTTTTGAGCATTCGCGCGTCAAAACAGCAAACACCCACATAATCAATGAGTACAGAGCAAGAAACCCGATTAATCCAACGAGCCGCCCTCGGTGATGCACGCGCATGGACCGAGATAGTGACCTCCTATTCGGGTGGTATGTACTCGTTGGCTGTACGAATGATGGGGTGCGCTTCGGATGCCGAGGATGTGGTTCAAGAGAGTTTTATCAAGGCTTTCGGCTCGCTCGGCGGTTTCCGCAATCGTTCGTCACTTTCGACGTGGCTCTATCGCATAACCTACACCACGGCGGTATCGGCACTTCGTCGTCGACGTGATTGTGCATTGTTTGAAGATGGTCGTTATGATGCGCCCGATGGTGATATTGACAGCGAGATAACGGCCCAACGGATTGAACAAATGACACGCGCCATCGCACAACTTCCCGCAGGTGAGCAGGCTCTGATTCACCTACACTACACCGACGGTCTTTCGCTTACAGCCTGTGCCGAGGTGATGGGCTCGACCGAAGGGGCACTCAAAACGCGACTCAGTCGCATACGCGCCAAATTGCGCACAATGATTGAAAACTAAAACACGCACGATATGGATAACTTGGATAAATTAATTGCCCTATCGGCCGCGCCTGCTCAGAAACCTTCCGAACTGGACCGCCGAATCGTGATGGCTTTGGCCGAGCAAACACTGCGTCGTGCCAATCGTCGCAACCGTCAGACGTTGATTCTGTCGCTTTTGTCGTGTGTGGTATTGATTGTGTTGGTGGCTTGGTTGGCCTACACCCTCGTTCCGCAAAACATCCCATGGCCCGAATCCATACACTCTGTGATTGTAGAGTTGGTAACTAATTTTACGCCGAGGAATATACTCTTGCTACTCGGCGGCTGTGCGTCGGCATGTTTGATTTTGCTTGGTATCGGAACCTACTCCTATCGTTTCAAAGAGTAAAAAGGTTATTATCTGAAATCTATAACCTCGTAATCCGAATACTCCTCTGAGCTATACTCGAAACGCGACGGCTCGGAAGGCTGCCCTCCGACAATGCGGACAAAATGCAGTGTCACACGAAGTTCGCCCACACCATAAATTGCCTTCCAAGGCAACGAAGTTGCGGCATCAACCAACAGCGTAAAACCGTCTACATTCTGCTGACGAGAGTTCAAATTGATTCTATACAAGGTCTTGCCCGATTCGTTTTCGCGGCCCAACAATTTGTGTTCAAAACGCGAGTCAAGCATCGAAAACGCCTTTGCGGGGTTGGTCCACACGCTTGCCTCAGGACTATTATCAACCGTTTCAACCACCACTTCACGGGCCGCATGGTCGACAGCCCACATCGTTGTGCCATCGCACACCATATCTACACCACCTCCATTAATTCGGAATCGTGCCCCCTCCACCGAGTACGAACCGTTGGCATTACCCTCAGCCGAGGTCATCACAAAGTCGGCGGTATAGTTGCCCAAAGACTCGACGGCAGATGACACACGGCGCAAAATCTCGGTCGAGGTTTGGGCAGTAGCCATCAGCGTAGCGCACGCCATCGCACAAAATAGAATAAACCGTTTCATACATTCAGAACGTTCGGCAGCAACTAAATATTATCGAGCAGGCGTTCGAGCGACATCATATCGGTGATATACACCTCGCGCGGTTTGCTACCCATTGCAGGGCCAACAATGCCTTTGTATTCGAGTTGGTCCATGATGCGTCCCGCGCGGTTGTAGCCCAGCGAGAAACGGCGTTGAATGGCCGAAGTCGAGCCTTGACCGTTGCTAACCACAAAGCGAGCCACCTCCTCGAACATCGAATCCAGAACTATATTCTCTTTGGCCTCGCCACCCATATCACCACCTTCGGGCACATAGTCCGGTAGCATGTAAGCCTCGCCATAGCCCGCCTGAGTCGAAATCGAATTGACAATCTTCTCAATCTCGGGCGTATCGACAAACGCACACTGCACACGGGTAATTCCGCTGTTAATCGACAACAGCATATCGCCCATACCAATTAGTTGATTGGCACCCGTTTGGTCGAGGATAGTACGCGAGTCCACTATCGAGGTCACCTTGAAAGCGATACGTGCCGGGAAGTTGGCCTTAATCAATCCCGTAATGACCTTCACATCGGGACGTTGCGTTGCGATAATCATGTGAATACCCACGGCACGAGCCAACTGCGCAAGTCGGGTGATAGGTTTCTCTACCTCCTTACCTGCTGTCATAATCATATCACAGAACTCGTCGATAACCAACACAATGTAGGGCATGTAGCGGTGTCCTTTATTGGGGTTCAGGCGTCGTTCGACAAACTTCTTGTTATACTCCGAAATCTTCTTAACTTGCGCCGCACGCAACAACTCATAACGAGCATCCATCTCGACAATCAACGAGTTAAGCGTATTGACCACCTTCTGCGTGTCGGTCAGGATGGCCTCCTCCTCGCTCTCCATTTTAGCAAGGAAGTGCCTCTCCAACGGTGCATACATCGACAGTTCGACCTTCTTGGGGTCAACCATCACAAACTTCAACTCCGCAGGGTGTTTCTTATACAACAGCGACGAGATAATCACATTCAGACCCACACTCTTACCCTGTCCCGTAGCACCTGCAACCAGCAAGTGAGGCAGTTTTGCCAAGTCCACAACCACCGTTTCATTTTGGATATTCTTACCCAGCACGATGGGCAGTTCGAACTCGTCATCGCACTCCTGAAAACGCACCGATTTTACAACCGAATACATCGACACCGTTTGGCGTTCGCGGTTGGGTACCTCAATTCCGATGGTTCCCTTGCCAGGCATGGGCGCAATGATACGAATTCCCATAGCTCTAAGGCTCAGCGCAATATCCTGCTCCAGACCCTTGATTCGCGCAATCTTAATGCCTGCCGCAGGAACAATCTCATAGAGTGTGATGGTCGGGCCGATGGTAGCCTTGATTTTGTCGATTTTGATTCCGAAGTTATTGAGTGTCTGTACAATCTGCTCTTTATTCTCATTCAGTTCGGCTGCCGTAACCTGCACCTCGGAATCGCGGTTTTGAAGGATTCCCTCGATGGCGGGTTTGCGATACGACGAAAGTTCCTTAAGCGGGTCATACAACTCCACTTCGTCCATCTCATCAACCTCGGGCTCCTCGTACGATTCGCGCTCCACCTGTTCGCCATCAATAACTCCGCCTGCACCCAGCACCGAAGTTTCGATACTCGGTTCGGTCGGCATGGGTTCAACCTCAAAATCAGTTGCTTCGTCAACATTTTGCTCCTCGGGCACGGTAACCTCGAAATCGGGCTGTCGAACAGCGACATCCTCCCGAGTAAATTCATCATCCGGAGTGGGCACAAACGCCTCGTTTGTCACCTCACTCTGTCGGTCAAACTCCTCATACTCCTCCTGTTCGGGAAATTCCTCCT
>JAGBFQ010000016.1 GCA_017936385.1 Rikenellaceae bacterium | reverse complement strand
TGAAATGTTTAAGGCTGGGAACATGCAAACTTGTTTGTGAGGTCCCAGCCTTAAATATTTTAGCTACGGCCTTGAGGCCGCTCCATCGTCAAACTAAGCCGCTCGAAATTTCAGAGAAACTCCGTTTCTCTTTCCCCCGGTTTGCGGGTCATTTTTTTGGTACTTTTTTGATGACTCAAAAAAGTACATATAACAAAAGTGGCTCTGACACCTTTTTGTCGATACAAAAAGTACATACGCAACCTTTTTTGATGACTCAAAAAAGTACATACAACAAAAGAACATCAAAGACCGATGACAAAGGGGGTCGGCCATTCGGCACGGAGTCCGTTTTTGGTTTCGAGTGAGCGCATTTCGTGCCACGGTTCGTAGAGGACGCCCATTTGTCGGCGCATGATATTTTCGCGCACGGAGACGCCTGCCGAGCCAAGCAGTTGCATAAGACCCGAGAGTTCTTCGGTGAGTTCGACGATGCGGAAGTCGTTGCGCACGCCTGCTCTGTCGGCTGCCACATTTATGGCCATGGCGAGTCCTCCGAAATCATCCACAAGACCTATGCTACGAGCATCCACACCGCTCCATACTCGACCTTCGGCCACGGCATCCACGCGCTGGTAGCTAAGGTTGCGTCCCGAGGCCACGCGGTTGACAAAGGTTACATACACTTCGTCGACGTTTTTTTGGAAATAGTTTCTCTCGGCGGCGTCCATATTTCTGAAGGGAGAACCGATGTCGGAGTGCGACGATGTTTCCACTCCATCGACCGTAATACCGAGTTTATTTTGCAGTGCGTCGCCCATGTTGAAGAACAGCCCGAACACACCTATTGAACCCGTCACGGTCAGTCGGTCGGCGAAAATCACATCGGCCGGAGCGGCAATGTAGTATCCTCCCGAGGCCGCCACGGCACCCATCGAAACAATCAACGGTTTGGTGGCTCGGAGTTGTTCCAACTCATGCCATATCTGTTCGGCAGCGAGGGCACTTCCTCCGGGCGAGTTGACGCGTAGAACCACGGCCTTAACGCCTTTGTCGTTGCGAGCCTGACGAATAAGACGTGCCAGGGTTTTGTCGCCCACCTGCTGGTAGCCGCGACCCGATACGATGTCGCCCTCGGCGTAAATCACCGCCACCTTGTTGCGCGAGATGTGCGAGGCGGTATTGGGTCGGAGCAGGCAGTAATCGGCAAAAGCTACAATATTGGGAGAACTCATCGGTTTGGCGGGCAAGGTATCGACGGCAGGGGTCGAAGTGACGTTGCTTACCGCCACATCGGGGATTGCCATATCCACCTCTTGGTCGGGGGTTATCTCCTCTTTACGCGGGGTGAGCAGAGATGCATCTTTCGTCAATCGGGACATGAAGTCCAGCACCTGGTCCTCGTACATCACGCCATCCACCAAGCCATACTCCTGAGCGGCTTGCGCACCGTCGACCATCAGTCGGTCGGCCAACAGCGCGACATAGTGCGGTGTGAGTCCGCGTGCCTCGGCAACATCCGCCACCAGGACATCCCACATGGAGTTGACAACGGTTTGTGTCTGCGTGCGGTTGGCCTCGCTCATGCGGTCTGTCATAAAGGGTTCGACGGCGGCCTTGTAGGTTCCGTGTCGTATGATTTGGGGCTCGACGTCGAGTTTGTCGAGCAGGCCCTTGTAGAACATCACCTGCGACGAGAGTCCGTGCCAATCAACGCCACCCATGGGATTGACATAGACGCGGTCGGCAACCGACGCCAACCAATAGCCCACCTGCGAGTAAACCTCGTCGTAGGCCACAATCCACTTACCACTGCGTCGGAACTCTTGCAATGCACCGCGAATCTCCTCGACACCTGCGGCAGAAACCTCGGTGTACTCACCCAGACGCAGATACACGCCACAGATATTGTCGTCAACGGCGGCCGTGCTTATGGTTTCGATAACCTGAAGTGTCGACTGCGCCGGCAAAAATTCCAAAGTATTGGGGTCGAGTTGTCCGAGAGGCGACTGTACGGGACTGTCACTTACACGTCCCAAGTCGAGTTGCAACACCGACGAAGGGCCTAACTGCGAAGTGGGCGTCGGAGTGAGCAACATCGTCACACCGCCAATAACCATAACACCAACCATCCACAGCGCCATGCCACCGACAACTATCGCCAGCAAACATGCAAAAAATGTCTTCCAAAATTTCATACTCGCTTATATCTATTTGCCCCCAAAGATAGCAATTTTAATGCATATTTGAATATTCTTTCGGGGGGTCATCAAAAAAAAATCTCAAAAAAAGACTCACAGACCACCCAATTAATTGTGAATTATGAATTACGAATTATAATTTTTTGCGTACCTTTGCGTTTTCGGAGTATGAGAACTAATGTCATAAAAGTCTTTTTATTGGTGGCTGTGCTGACGTGTACGGCGCATGGCTTTGCACGTGGCACAAACACGCAACCAACATCTCAACAATCCGAACAAACTCCCACAATCAAAGTCCCCGACGAGGACGACATTCTGGCACACACACTCAATCAGGCATCGCCACACTACTATCCCGAATTGATGATGCGCTATGTGGTGGGCGATACCACGCTCACAGCTGAGGATTATCACTATCTGTACTACGGCTATGCCTACGACACAAACTACCGACCGTTGGAGAATATTCCCGACACGGACGAGGTGCTGGAACTTTTGGCGGGTCTTGGCACACAAGGCGCAACCCGACAGCAGGCACAAATGCTGCTGGAAGCGGCCAAGGATGTGATGTTGGTTGACCCGTTCAGCCCATCGAACATCAACATCATGACCTATGCCTATGGGGTGTTGGGCGACGCCGAGCAGGAGCGAATCAGTGCCGACCGTTTTCGCAAAATCATCCACACCATCGAGTCGTCGGGCACGGGACGCAAGGAGAACTCCCCCATGCACGTGCTACGTCACGAACACGTCAACGACCTGATGCTGAGTCGCGGTTTGCACATCGTCAACCGCACGGTACGCTCGACCAAGGTGGAGTATGTGCAGGTTCAACAGAATGGTCGCAACGCCAAAGGCTACTATTTCAACTTCGAAAGAATATATTGGAAACGTCCCGAAATGATTCCCGAGCGCGAACAGAGCAACTGGATGATTAACGGAATGCCACTGAATAAACGCCGATGAAACGTTACATTTTCATACTACTGACCACACTGCTGATGTTTGTGGGTTGCACTCCGGGGATGGACGAGAACTTTCTCTCGGTCGAAAAAAACTCTGTGCGCATAGGCTCCGACCCCATAGAGATGACTCTCAAGGTCAAAGCCGGAGGTACATGGAGTGCCGAATCGGACTCCGAGTGGTGTACCGCGACGGCCAAAGGCGGACTTTTGACCCTCGAAATTAACGAAAACCTCGACCACGAACCGCGTGTGGCAAACATCACCCTGAAATGCGGAGAATCCATTGTCATGGTGAGGGTCTCACAACGAGCCTTTGGCAAGGAGGACCACATTGAAGCAATGACCAACCCATTGATTGTAAGCAGCGTTGCCGACACCATACGTATTGCCGTAGAGGCCAACGATGAGTGGAGCGTGGAACTCGACCACAAGTATGATTGGTGCAAAATAACCAAAGAGGACCCCACGACACTGTGCATTGCACTTGATGTGAATCAAGGCGAAGAGCGCAAGGCAACGGCCATGCTCATTTGCGGCGACGCCGAAACGGAGTTCAGCGTGACACAAGAGTGTTGCGCCAATGTGTTGGTAGCCTACTTCATGGGTTCGAACAATCTGTCGCAGGCCCTGCTGAGCAACATGGTGCAGATGGAACAGGCAGTGTCGTACGGAGCGCTGAAGGGTGGACGAATCTTGGTTTTTCTGGACCGTTTTTCGGGTTCGGCCATATACGAACTTGTCGACAAGGGCGGCACATGCAGTCGAACTATGCTGAAGAACTACGACAACGTGGATTGCACCGACCCCGAGGTGATGCGCACGGTGTTGAGTGAGGTCAAAAGGTTGGCTCCGGCCAAAAGTTACGGCTTTGTGTTCGGTGGTCACGCCAACGGCTGGGTGGCCGACTCGCTCGATATGTCGGATATGAACAGCTACAGCACCGAGTGGAAGCTGCTCAAACGTCCCACAACACAAGAGGTGGCAGAACACGAAGAGTTGGAGCACTACGGTTTGTGGATGAAACGACACGTCGAGGGTGATTGGAAGACCCGCGCCGTGGGTTACGACGGTTCCCGAGGTATGGACATCGCGGAGTTTGCCGAAGCACTCGGAGTGTTGCGTCCCGAGTTTGTATTGATGGACGCTTGTTTCATGGCTTCGGTCGAGGCTTTGTGGGAGTTGCGCGGAGTCACCGACAAGGTGATAGCCTCACCCATCGAGATTATGAGCATCGGATTCCCCTATACCCCCATCATCGGCAGTCTGTTCGGCGATTGGGACAATCTGGAGCAACTCTGTCAAATCTACATCGACACCTACAAGGCTTCGGCAATCCCCTATGCGGCGGTGTCGCTGATTGATATTAACCGTCTGGAGGGGCTGGCAAAAGCGGTCAAAGAGGTGATGAAATCGGCCGAGAAGGTGGACAAATCTTGGCTCGACGACGTCGATAAACTGCAATACTACGAGGGTTTGGTCAACCACGTGTTCTACGACCTGGGCGACTGCATGGAACACATTGCCACGGACTCTGTGGCGTTGCAAGATTTCCGCACGGCACTTTCGGAGACCGTTCTATGGACGGGACACACGGAGAAAGGTTACTCGGACTTCAGTCGCGGAGATTTCCCGTTGAAACGTTGCTCGGGACTGTCGACCTATGTGGTACGCCCGCAATATCATGGATTCCGCGCAACTTACTTGCAGACGGGATGGGCTCAGAATGCGGGAGCAATAACAAGCAAATAATAACAACTTACACAATCTATTAACAAAAAAAACAAACAACACGATGAAAAAAATCTACAACTCGCTGATTGTGGCTTTAGCAGTACTCATGGCAGCCTGCGACCCCACTGCCGGATTGGAAGGCCAGGTAGAAGACTCTATCGCAGCCTCGGAAGTCGAGATGCAAGCCCCTGCGGCAGCATCCACCATCACCATCGGCGTAACTGCCAGCAGCACTCTTTGGACCGCCTCGTCGGATGCCCGCTGGTGCGAAGCACAACAAGGAATGGATAAACTGACCCTCGCAATTGAGGAGAACACCGCCGAAGAGCGTACCGCAACCATCACCTTGAGTTGCGGCACGGCCACAGCCACCATAACCATCACCCAAGAGGATGGTACACCCGCTCCCGTCGAGGACGCTATCTCGGTATCGGACCTGGATGTCGTAACCCCCGCAGCAGGTTCGACCGTAACCATCGGCGTAACCGCCACGGGTGAAGATTGGACTGCCGAATCGAACTCAGAGTGGTGCGTAGCTACCAAAAACGAAAACTCGCTGACGCTCACCATCGCCGAAAACACCGCCGAGGAGCGCACAGCCGTTATCACACTGACCTACGGCGAGGCAACCACCCAAATCGAAGTAAAACAAGAGGACGGAACTCCCGTTGCACCTCCCGTTGAGGATGCCATCTCGGTTGCAGACATCGACCTCAGCATGCCCGCCAACGCAGGTTCGCTCAAACTCAACGTTACCGCAACGGGTGAGTGGAGTGTCGAGAACACCGCATCGTGGCTTACAGCATCGGCCAATGAGGAGGGCGTTTTGGTTCTCTCGTTCCAAGCCAACGAGGGTGCCGAGCGCAGCGCAACCGTCACACTGACCTGCGGCGAGGCCAAAACCGTGATTAAAATCACTCAAGAGGAGGGTGTCCGCATCGGAGTGTCGCCCACTTCGCTTACGTTTGCTCCCGAGGGCGGAACTCTCGAAATCGGCGTGGCAGCCAACATCACTTGGAAGGCCTCGACAAAAGACAAGAGCTGGCTGACCGTAACCAAGAAGAGCGACATCGTAACCGTTAAAGCCACCGCCAACCCCACCGAGGAGGAGCGTAAAGGCACGGTTTCGATTACCTATACCGACGCTTCGACCAACGCCCCCACTTCGATTGATGTCGAGGTGACTCAAAGTGCCTACAAGGTGACTATGTTGAGCCAGGATGTTGTTCTGAACAGCGACCAATCGACCGCTACCGTGAAGTTTGAGGCAGGCAGCGCATGGACCGCCAAAGTTTGCTTTGCAGGTTCGGCTTGGCTGGAGCAAATCGCTTCGCCGTGGGCCACTCTGTCGGCAACCGAGGGTGAGGCCGGTGAGCAAACCCTGACCGTAACCTTCGAGGGCACCGACTACAAGGAGCGCGTTATCAGTGTTGTTGCGACCTGTGGCAATATCTCCAAGAAGGTGAACATCAGCCAAAAGAGCGTGCCCGCACCCGCAACGGGTCGCAAGGTACGTGTTATGACCTTCAACCAAAACGCCAAAGGTAACCAAGCCATTGCCGACATAATTACCGACAAAGATATCGACTTTGTGGCACTCCAAGAGGTGGACGAATACACCGACCGCTCGGGTAATACCAGCAATATCGAGACGCTCAAAACGCTGACCGGCTACAAGGGTGGATACTTCTGCAAAACCATCGACTTTCAAGGTGGCGAGTACGGAATTGGTATCTTGTCGAAAAAAGAGGCTCTGTCGACCCGCTTTGTAGACCTCCCCGGAAGCGAGTCGCGCAAACTGTTCATCGCCGAGTACGACGACTTTGTGTTTGCCTCGACCCACTTCACCTATATGAGTGAAGCGGAGATGCGTGTACACCACTACGCTTCGGCCCAAATCGTTGTCAAGGAGTTGAGCAAGTACACCGACAAACCCGTGGTATTGGGCGGCGACTTCAACACCGAGACCGACATCAACCGCGCCAAAACCTTCGGCGAGATTATGAAGATTATGGACCTTGTGAGCGACCCGAACGAGAACACTTGGCCTAACGTTGAGTCGAATGACGAGTATCTGTTGGACCACCTGTTCTTCAAACGCGATGCGAAGTTCCCCTACATCTGGACCGATGGCGGTGCAATCATCAATTCGGCTTCGGACCACCGTCCCGTATGGGCCGAGCTTGTGATTTTTGAGTAATCAGACCCATAGATTTCCCCCTATAACCTCTCCGTGCGAGAGGTTGTAGGGTTTGTTTCACCCAGCAAAATCATCAGAATCAAACTAAAACTAAAAACTATGAAAAAACTACTCCTTGCGTGTCTGGCACTAATGTTTGCCTGCACCACTACCGAAGTGGAGTTAGAGGACTCTATCTCTGTGTCGGATTTTGAGGTACAGACCACCGCTTCTGCCTCGACCGTAACCCTCGGCGTAAACGCCAGCAACGCACTCTGGACAGCCTCGTCGGATGCTCGCTGGTGCGAAGCCCTGCGAGGTACAGGCGTACTGACCCTCCAAATCGAGGAGAACATCGGCGAGGAACGTACCGCTACCGTAACGCTGACTTGCGGCACCGCGACTGCCACCGTAACCATCAACCAAGAGGATGGAACACCAGCCCCAAGCACTATTACGGTGTCGGCACTGGATGTCGTAACTCCCGCGACCGGTTCGACCGTAACCGTCGGTGTCACAGCCTCGAACGACGAGTGGGACGCGACCTCTTCCAGCGATTGGTGCGTTGTGACCAAGAACACAAACGCCGTAACGCTGACCATTGCCGCCAATACCGAGGCGAAGGAGCGCACCTCAATCGTCACTCTCACCTGCGACGATGCAACCACCAAAATCGAAGTCAAACAAGAGGCCGCAACCATCGAACCTCCCGTCGAAGACGCTATCTCGGTTGCTAACATCGACCTCGAGATGCCATCGAACGCCGGTACGCTGAAACTCAACGTCACCGCCACGGGTGAATGGAGTGTCGAGAACACCGCTTCGTGGCTCACCGCAACCGCCAACAGCGAGGGTGTGCTTGAACTTTCGTTTGAGGCCAACGAAGGTGAGAGTCGTAACGCCACCGTCACTCTGACTTGTGGCGAGGCCAAGACCGTAATCAAAATCACCCAAAAGGAGGGCGTTCGTATCAGTGTTTCGCCCACCTCGCTTTCGTTTACCCCCGAGGGCGGCACTCTCCAAATCGGCGTGTCGGCCAACGTTACGTGGAAGGCTTCGACCGCCAACAAGGATTGGTTGACCGTAACCTCCAAGAACGACATCGTAACCGTCAAGGCCAAAGCAAACGACACCGATGGCGAGCGCACAGGCGTGGTTTCGATTACCTACTCGGACGGCGTGAACGATTCGGCTTCGATTGACGTAATGGTAGTTCAGAGTGCTTACGTGATTAAGTTCCTGACCGAGGACGTAGTTTTGAATAACAACCAAAATACCGCTACCGTAACATTCAGCACATCGCATAATTGGAATGCAAGTGTTTGCTATGCCGGCACACTGTGGCTCGAGCAGGTAGCTTCGCCGTGGGCTACTCTGTCGGCCACCGAGGGTAAGGCTGGCGAGCATACGCTCACCGTGACCTTCGACGGCAAGAGCTACAACGACAGAGTCATAAGTGCTGTGGTGAAGTGCGGTAACATCTACAAGAAGGTTACCATCACCCAAAAGGGCGTACCCGCTCCCGCAACGGGCCGCAAGGTGCGCATTATGACCCTGAACCAAAAGGTGAGAGGCAACCAAGCAATCGCTAAAATGGTTACCGACCTCGATATTGATTTTGTGGCGGTTCAAGAGATTGATATGCTGAACGACCGTTGCGGCTACACCAACCAACTCGACAGCCTCAAGAAATACACCGGCTATGAGGGTTATTTCTGCAAAACTATCAATTTCGGAGGTGGTGAATATGGTATCGGAATTCTATCGAAGAAAGCGGCCATTTCGACCCGCTTTGTCAACCTTACCGGTCCCGAGAGCCGTAAACTGTTCATTGCCGAGTACGACGATTTTGTGCTGGCCTCGACCCACTATACGATGACTTCTGGGGAGACAAATATGCGCAAATACCACTACGAATCGGCACAGATTACGGTTAAAGAGTTGAGTAAATACACCGACAAGCCCGTGGTGCTGGGTGGCGACTTCAACACCGAGAGCGAAACTGACCGCGCACAGGCATTGGGTGAGATTATGACAATTATGGATATGGTCAGCGACCCGACCGTTCCGACCTATCCCAATGTCAATCCGAATTTGTATATCGACTACTTGTTCTTCAAGCGCGATGCAAAGTTCCCCTTCATCAAGGTTGACGGTGGCACTATCAGCCAAACTCAAACTGACCACTGCCCCGTATGGGCCGAGATTGTGATTTTTGAGCAATAGACCCACTCGCAAAAAGCAAACACCCCGCTTGAAACGATGTTCAAGCGGGGTGTTTTTGTATTATACGAGGTTTAGGTTCTGCCCTCAAAAAAGAGTCACAAAGTTCGCCAAACGCCGATTCACCCAATCAAGCGTAACGCCAACCGTATCTCCGTAGGTGACAAAACTCTATTCGTCCTCCTCGTCGGCTGCGTCGGCCAACTCATCGGCACCTTTGATATCCTCGTCGTAGTACTCCTTGTCGTCATCGTCGATGTTTCCGTCGTCGATTTTGACGTCAATTTTAACCAAATAGTTAATTTCGTCGGTCTCGAGAATCACTGCATAGAAAAAATCACCATTAGGCTTGTCAATACGCATCATGCTATCGGTATAGCCATTGGGGTACTGCGCCTTGAGTTGTTCTTGCAAATCCTCGGCAAGATTCTTATAACTAATTACTACTCTTTTTTTTGCTTTATTTTCCGGTGCCATAATTCAGTTGAAAGTTTCTGCAATTATACGGCAATTTTTGAAATCAACAAGCCTTTAACTCAAAAAAAAGTTATCAACAGCGCGTTTTTGAGGTACTTTCGGGCAAAATTATTACCTTTACGCAAAAATACAGACGCAGATGAATCAACGCATTTCCGAGCTGCGACAACTGCTCGAATACCACAACCACAAATACTACGTCGAAAACGCCCCCGAAATCGACGACTTTACCTTCGACAGCCTTATGCGCGAGTTGCAGGACCTCGAGGACGCACACCCCGAATATGCCGACCCGGACTCACCAACAAAGCGTGTGGGTAGCGACCTGACGCGCGAGTTCCAGAGCGTCGAACACATACACCCCATGCTGTCGCTGTCGAACACCTACTCACGCGAGGAGTTGGGCGAGTTCTTCGACCGCGTGGAGCGCGAAATGGGTCCCGTGGAGTATGTCGCCGAGCTGAAGTTTGACGGAACGGCCATATCATTGATTTACCAAAACGGACGACTGCTGAGAGCCGTTACACGCGGCGACGGTGTGCGTGGCGACGACGTTACGGCCAACGTGAGAACCATCGGGTCGGTTCCCTTAAGACTCCGCGGTGAGGGTTATCCCGACTTCTTTGAGATTCGTGGCGAGGTGTTGATGCCCTATGCCTCGTTCGAGGGGCTGAACGCCGAACGCGCAGCCGCCGACGAACAACCCTTTGCCAATCCGCGAAACGCAGCAGCAGGAAGTCTAAAACAGCAAAATCCCGCTGTGACGGCAAGTCGCGGTCTGGACTGCTATCTCTACTTTCTGGTGGGTGACCGCCTGCCGCACACCACACACAAACAGAGTCTGGATGCAGTGCGCAGTTGGGGATTCAAGGTTTCGGAGTTGACAACCGTTTGCCACACGCGCGACGAGGTGTTCGATTACATCGACCGCGTGGATGAGTTGCGTCGCTCGCTGCCCTTTGCCACCGACGGTGTGGTTATCAAGGTCAACGACTATGCTCGACAACAGGAACTTGGTTTCACCTCCAAGTCGCCACGCTGGGCGGTGGCCTACAAGTTTAAGGCCGAGCAGGCCGAAACGAGTCTGCTCAGTGTCGACTTCCAAGTGGGCCGCACGGGAGCAGTAACCCCCGTGGCAAATCTTGAACCCGTACAGCTGGCAGGTACGGTAGTAAAACGGGCAACACTCCACAATGCCGACCAAATTGCCGCTCTTGACCTGCGCATAGGCGACATGGTCTACGTCGAAAAAGGCGGCGAAATCATACCCAAAATCACGGGCGTCAACCTCGAACAGCGTTCGGCCGATGCACAGCCGTTGGAGTTTATCACACACTGCCCCGAGTGCGGTGCCGAGTTGGTTCGTCCCGAGAGTGAGGCGCGACACTTCTGTCCCAACAGCCGTCAATGCCCGCCACAGATTGTGGGACGCATCGTACACTTCGTGAGCCGCAAGGCAATGAACATCGAATCGCTCGGTGACGAAACCATCGCACTACTACACTCGGCAGAGTTGATAAGTGACGTGGCCGACCTCTACACGCTTACCGCCGAGCAGATTGCACGTCTGCCCCGTCTGGGCGACAAGAGCGCAGCCAACATAATAAGTTCCATCGCCGAGTCGACGAAAGTTCCCTTCGAGCGCGTTCTCTACGCCCTGGGCATCCGCTACGTGGGTGAAGCCACGGCCAAGTCGTTGGCAAAACACTTTGGCAACATAGACGCACTGATGGCCGCCACGCCCGAGGAGTTGGCCGAAACCGAGGATGTGGGCGAACGCATCGCACAGAGTATTGTCGACTACTTTGCCGACGCGGAGAACCGTCAGCGCATAGAACAACTCCGCACAGCAGGTGTTCAGATGATTTCCGCACGAAGCAGTGCAAAATCCAATTCGTTGGAGGGTTTGAGTTTTGTCATTTCGGGCACCTTTGCAGGGCACTCGCGCGACGAACTGAAAGCACTCATCGAGGCACACGGAGGACGCAATCTTGCCGCAGTGTCGGCCAAAACCAACTATCTGGTGGCAGGCGACAACATGGGACCCGCCAAGCGTGCCAAAGCCGAAAAACTCGGCGTCCAAATCATCAACGAAGAGCAACTCATCGACATGCTCGGAGAGCCAGCAAACAGCCAAAACAGCACCTCGATGGATGAAGATTTACAACAAAATGTTAAAAAAATCGAAAAAACAGCCGTTCAAGGTAGCTTGTTTTAGATAAAACGCTATCTTTGCTGTTGGAAACCCAAACCAAACTTACAAAACAGAATGAATAATTTTAATTATAAAGGCGTAGGCGTGGCTCTCATCACGCCCTTCAACGCAGACGGAAGCGTTGACTTCGGTGCACTCGGACGTATGATGGACTCGGTAATCGACGGTGGTGTTGACTACATCGTGGCTCTCGGAACTACCGCAGAAACTCCGGCTATCGTCCAAGACGAACGCGAAGCCATCGCACGATACATCAAGAGTCTGAACAACAACCGTGTACCGTTGGTAATCGGTATCGGCGGAAACTGCACCAAGGAGGTCATCGACGCAATCGTACGTTTCGACCTGCGTGGTTTCGACGCCGTGCTGAGCGTAGCTCCATACTACAACCGTCCTTCGCAGGAGGGTATATACCAGCACTACAAGGCCATCTCGCAGGCCTCACCCCTGCCTATTATCCTCTACAACGTGCCCTCGCGCACGGGAGTGAACATCACGGCCGAAACTACACTGCGTCTGGCTCACCTGCCCAACATCATCGGTATCAAAGAGGCAAGCGGCAACATGGAGCAAATTCGCACCATCCTGCGCGAAAAACCCGAGGATTTCTTTGTCCTCTCGGGCGATGATGCGCTGACTCTCGACATCATGGACGAGGGTGGTCTGGGTGTTATCTCGGTAGCTGCAAACTCGTTCCCCAAGAGTTTTTGCCGCATGATTCACGCTCAACTCGCAGGAAACAAGGCCGAAGCGCGTGCCATCGAGTCCAAATTGATGCCCTCGATGAAGATGCTGTTCGAAGAGGGCAACCCCACGGGTGTCAAAACCGCACTTTACGCCAAAGGCTTGATTCAACCATTCTTGCGCCTGCCCATGGTATTCGGCTCCGAAAGCCTCGTAGACCGTCTCCGCGTCGCCGTCGCCGAGAATGAGTAACGAGTTTGAGGGGATTATTGTTCTTTTGTATCGACAAAATAACCAAAAACGACCCGCAGACCGGGGGTTTAATTATCGCACATATCCCACAAGGGGGTATGTGCGATAATTATATAAACCTCAGATGCAGTTCATCTTTGATTCATTGATAATTCAAAAGCAACAATCCCTAAAAATCTTACAGTTGCGAATTGCGAATTTAATTCGTATTTTTGTGGGAAATATTCACACAGAATGAAACCAATTTATCACAGAGAGGACGTTTACGACAACGAAACTATCCAAAAAATAGCGGAGCACTACAACGAAATCCTCAAACTGCTCGGTGAAGACCCCACACGAGAAGGTCTTGTCAAAACACCCGAACGTGTGGCTAAAGCTATGGCCTTCATTACCAAAGGATATGCCGAAGACCCACGCGACATACTGCTGTCGGCGTGTTTCAAGGAGGACTATCGACACATGGTGCTGGTCAAAGACATCGACCTCTTCTCGACTTGCGAACACCACCTTATGCCCTTCGTCGGAAAGGCTCACGTGGCATACATTCCCAACGGAACCATCACGGGACTGAGCAAAATCGCACGTGTGGTGGAGTGTTTTGCACGACGTTTCCAGGTTCAAGAACGACTCACCGTACAAATTCGTGACTGCATTCAAGAGGTGCTCAACCCTATGGGTGTGGCTGTGGTCATTGAAGCAAGTCACACTTGCATGCAGATGAGAGGTATTCAGAAACAAAACTCCGTAACCACAACCTCGGCGTTCACGGGAGTATTCCTGTCGCAACACCGCACACGCGAAGAGTTTATGACACTCATAGGTTCGAAACTGCACTAATACACCATGTTAGTACGACTCTACGACAAAAACCCCAACCCGCGAGAACTTGCAAAAGTAACCGACGTGTTGAACAAAGGAGGTATCATCATCTACCCCACCGACAGCGTCTATGCCTTCGGGTGCAAACTCACAGCCATTGCGGGTATCGAGCGTATAACAAAATTGGCAGGCAAAGACGAATCTATGCTCACCATCATCTGCTCGTCCATAAGTCAGGCCGCCGAGTATGCTCGCATAGACAACGCACAATTCAAAGTGCTCAAACGCAATACTCCCGGGCCTTTTACGTTTATACTCAACGCATCGAGTAGTATCTCGGACCGCGTGCTGGCCAAGCGCAAAACTGTCGGAATACGCATACCCGACTCTACCATCGCACAGGCTATAATCGAAGATGTAGGCATGCCTCTCTTCACCACGTCGGTCAAAGACCCAGATAGCATCGTAGAGTACACCACCGACCCGGACCTTATCTGGGAACGATACTCACACAAAGTCGATGCCCTTGTGAGCGCCGACTACGGACAAGACATACCAACAACTATCGTCGACCTTACCGACGGCGAACCCGAAATCGTCAGACAAGGTATCGGCGAGTTGAGATAGTTTAAGAGTGTTTGAGGGGACTGTTCTTTTTGAGTCATCAAAAAGAACCAAAAAATGACCCGCAGACCGGGGGTTTAACTACTCTGCATATACCCACGCGGGGTATATGCAGAGTAGTTATAAGAACCACGGATGCGACAGATTTTTGATTCAGTTGAGGAT
>JAGBFQ010000015.1 GCA_017936385.1 Rikenellaceae bacterium | reverse complement strand
CAAACAAAGGTCTTTCGGAGCTCCGTTCGTTCGATTCGATTGACAACGCACCCGAGGAGAAAGAGCGTGGTATCACCATCAACACTTCGCACGTTGAGTATCAAACCGCTACCCGTCACTACGCTCACGTAGACTGCCCGGGCCACGCCGACTATGTAAAGAACATGGTAACCGGTGCTGCTCAAATGGACGGTGCCATCCTCGTAGTTGCTGCTACCGATGGTCCTATGCCTCAAACTAACGAGCACGTACTGTTGGCAAAACAAGTAAACGTTCCTCGTATCGTTGTTTTCTTGAACAAATGCGATATGGTTGACGATGCTGAGATGCTCGACCTGGTTGAGATGGAGGTTCGTGACCTGCTGGCTAAATATGACTTCGATGAGAATAGCCCCGTTATCCGTGGTTCGGCTCTCGGTGGTCTGAATGGTGAGCCCACTTGGGAGGAGAAAATCATGGAGCTGATGGACGCTGTAGACGAGTTCATTCCCATTCCTCCTCGTGACAACGAGAAACCTTTCTTGATGCCTGTTGAGGACGTATTCTCGATTACCGGTCGTGGTACCGTTCTTACTGGTCGTATCGAGACTGGTGTTATCAAAGTTGGTGACCCCGTAGAGATTATCGGTCTGGATGAGAAGACTCTGACTTCGACTTGTACCGGTGTTGAGATGTTCCGTAAGCTGCTCGATTCGGGTGAGGCTGGTGACAACGTAGGTCTGCTGATGCGTGGTATCGACAAGAAAGACGTTAAACGTGGTATGGTTGTAGCAAAACCCGGTTCGATTACTCCCCACACTGAGTTCACCGCTGAGGTTTACATCCTGAAGAAAGAAGAGGGTGGTCGTCACACTCCTTTCCACAACAAATACCGTCCCCAATTCTACCTCCGTACTATGGACGTAACCGGTGAGGTTAGCCTGCCCGAGGGTGTAGATATGGTAATGCCCGGTGACAACGTTACTATCAACGTTAAACTTATCTATCCGGTAGCTATCAACGAGGGTCTGCGTTTTGCAATCCGTGAGGGTGGTCGTACCGTAGGTGCTGGTCAAGTAACCAAGATTATTCAATAATTATTCTGAATAATACCCGCGCAGGGTCTGTAAAAGGACCCTGCAATTTAGGAGCATAGTTCAAGGGTAGAATAGCGGTCTCCAAAACCGTTGATGGGAGTTCGAATCTCTCTGCTCCTGCTATTTGAAAAGAGAAAAGCAGTTATGAGACTGATAAATTACATCAAAGAATCCTATAAAGAACTTGTACAGAAGGTTGCTTGGCCGTCGATGAAGAGTTTGCAATCGTCGACCATTGTTGTGATGGTAGCTTCCATAATCATCGCACTTGGTATCGAGGTTATAGACTTGGCGTTCGAGAACCTGATGAAGGCCATTTACAGCCTGCTCTATTAATTAACCCCTTATCATATTAAGATTATCGAGATATGACAGAGATTAAAGTGCCCGCAAGTGAGCTGAAGCCGCTTCCTCAAGAGGAGCGTGCAAATCTCAATAAGGTGCAAACAGAGCAAAAGGCAGAACCGGCTTGGTATGTGGTACGGGCTATCGGTGGTAAGGAAAACAAAGTCAAGGAGTATATTGAATCCGAGATTCGTCACCTTCACCTCGAAGACCGTATTTTTCAGGTCCTTATCCCAACTGAAAAAGTCTTTACCATTCGCAATGGTAAGAAAGTAAGTAAGGAGAGGGTCTCTTATCCGGGCTATGTATTGGTCGAGTGCATCTTTACAGGAGATGTTCCATATATTCTTCGCAACACCCCTAACGTACTGGGCTTCCTCGGCGACACCAAAGAGGATAACAAGAAAATGAATGCTACCCCCCTGCGCCCTCAGGAGGTAAGCAGGATACTCGGACGTGTCGACGAAATCAGCGCGGGAGAGGAGGAGATGGAAGAACTCTATTACGTAGGCGAGACAGTCAAAGTTACGGATGGACCTTTCGCAAGTTTCACCGGAGTTATTGACAGTATTGATGCCGACCGTAAGAAGGTTACCGTTTCGGTGAAGATATTTGGCCGCAAGACTCCTATGGAGTTGAGCTTCACACAAGTAGAAAAAGAATAATTAACCAGGAAAGATTATGGCAAAAGAGATTGCTGCATTTATTAAGTTGCAGATTAAAGGTGGTGCCGCTAATCCTTCGCCCCCCGTTGGCCCTGCATTGGGTTCGAAAGGAGTCAATATCATGGACTTCTGCAAACAATTCAATGCACGTACACAGGAGTCGGCAGGTAAAGTATTGCCCGTAATTATCACGGTGTATAGCGACAAATCGTTTGATTTCGTTGTTAAACAACCGCCCGTAGCCATCCAACTCAAAGAGGCTGCCAAAATCAGCTCGGGTTCGAAAGAGCCTAACCGTTCGAAAGTTGGTCAAGTTACTTGGGAACAAGTACGCGCCATCGCTGAGAGCAAAATGAGCGATTTGAACTGTTTCACTATTGAGTCGGCAATGAGCATGGTAGCCGGTACTGCTCGCAGTATGGGTATAACCGTTGTCGAGTAATTTCCTAAAAGCGTAATTGAATCATATGAGTAAACTGACAAAAAATCAAAAAGCAGCCCAAGCAAAGGTGGACTTTAACAAAGTCTACAAGCTGGATGAGGCAGCCGCTCTTGTGAAGGATATTACCTTTACGAAATTCGATGCTTCGGTGGATATTGACATTCGCTTGGGCGTAGACCCTCGTAAATCGAACCAAATGGTTCGTGGCGTTGTTACCCTTCCCCACGGAACAGGTAAGACCGTTCGCGTATTGGTTCTGTGTACTCCCGACAAGGAGAACGAGGCAAAAGCCGCAGGCGCAGACTACGTAGGCTTGGACGAGTATGTTGAGAAAATCAAAGGCGGTTGGACCGACGTTGATGTTATCATCTGTACTCCCAACGTTATGGCAAAGGTAGGTGCTTTGGGTCGTATTCTGGGTCCCCGTGGCTTGATGCCGAACCCCAAAACCGGTACCGTAACCATGGAGGTTGGTAAAGCCGTGACTGAGGTTAAAGCTGGTAAAATCGACTTCAAGGTTGATAAATACGGTATCGTACACACCTCGATTGGTAAGGTTTCGTTCACTCCCGAACAAATCATCGATAACGCTAAAGAGTTCATCAGCACCGTTATCAAACTCAAACCCGCCGCATCGAAAGGTACTTATGTATTGAGCCTTTACCTGTCGTCGACTATGAGCCCCGGTATCGCAGTTGATATTAAATCGGTAGATGTTAAGTAAAGAAGTAATATTGTAAGAGAATGACAAAGAACGAAAAACAAACAGTTATCAACGGTTTGGCAGAGCAGCTCCAACAATATGCAGGCTTCTACTTGACCGATATTTCGGCCCTCAATGCAGAGCAAACCGCAAACCTGCGTCGTAAATGTTTCGAGAGCGATGTTAAACTGATTGTAGTTAAGAACACCCTGTTGGGTAAAGCACTCGAGGCAGTTGACAAAGCAGATGAGGGTTTGATGGGCGTATTGAAAGGTTCGACCGCAATCATGTTCACCCAAACCGCAAAAGCTCCCGCAGTTTTGATTCGTGAGTTCCGCAAGAGCTGCGACAAACCCATCCTCAAAGCTGCCAGCGTTCAAGATTGCGTGTACGTAGGCGACGAGAACCTCGAAGCACTGTGCAACATCAAGAGCCGCGAAGAGCTTATCGGCGATATCGTTATGTTGCTGCAATCGCCTGCTAAGAACGTCATCAGCGCTCTGCAGTCGAATGCTGGACAAAAAATTGCTGGCCTCGTAAAGAGTCTGGAAGAAAGAAATAATTAATTCATCATCACAAGTCAAACAATTTAAAAAGTATATAAAAATGGCAGATGTAAAAGTATTGGCAGAAGAGTTGGTAAACCTCACTGTTAAAGAAGTAAACGAGTTGGCAACCATCCTGAAAGAGGAGTATGGTATTGAACCCGCTGCTGCAGCTGTTGCTGTTGCTGCCGCACCCGCTGCTGGCGAGGCTGCTGCCGCTGAGAAAACTAGCTGGGACGTAGTTCTGAAGAGCGCAGGTCAAGCTAAACTTGGCGTAGTAAAAGTAGTTAAAGAGGTTACCGGTCTGGGTCTGAAAGAGGCTAAAGACTTGGTAGACGGTGCTCCCAAAGCTATCAAAGAGGGCGTTTCGAAAGAGGAGGCTGAGTCGATTAAAGCTCAACTCGAGGAGGCTGGAGCAGAAGTTGAAGTTAAGTAATTACTACTTATTATTCAATAGACGTTCAGGTGTAGGGCCTATGCAAATAGGCTCTATGCCTTTTCGCGTCTAAAAAAGGGAGGAGGCTCACAATAGTTGTGAGAGTATCCCTACTTTGCGACATAAGGCTCTCGTTATCAAGCTGTTCGGGAGTCGTAGATTCTGAGAATTCAGAAAGAGTTAATATTAACTTCAACAAAATTTTTGGATAAATGTCCACACAAAAGCAAAACCAACGAATTAGCTTTTCGACAGTGAAAAACAGGATGGCATATCCTGATTTCTTGGAGATTCAGCTTAAATCATTTAGGGAGTTCTTCCAACTCGGCACTACCCCCGAGAATCGCAAGAACGAAGGCTTGTATCGCGTCTTCAACGAGAACTTCCCCATTACCGACACAAGAAATAATTTCGTTTTGGAGTTTTTGGACTACTCGATAGACCCTCCTCGTTATTCGATTGAGGAGTGCTTGGAGCGTGGTCTGACCTATTGCGTACCTCTGAAAGCGAAACTCAAACTATACTGCACCGACCCCGAACATGAGGAGTTCGAGCCCAAAGAGAGCGATGTCTATTTGGGTACGGTTCCCTATATGACGCCTCGCGCTACGTTTGTGATTAACGGCGCGGAGCGTGTTGTCGTTTCGCAGTTGCACCGTTCGCCCGGTGTATTCTTCGGTCAAAGCACTCACACGAACGGTACCAAATTGTACTCGGCACGTATTATCCCGTTCAAGGGTTCGTGGATTGAGTTTGCTACCGATATCAACAATGTGATGTATGCATACATCGACCGTAAGAAGAAGTTGCCCGTAACTACGCTGTTGCGTGCGATTTGTTTCGAGACGGACCGCCAGATTTTGGGTATTTTCGACCTTGCCGACGAGGTTAAGGTGACCAAAGGTAACCTACAGAAGGCCATCGGCCGCAAGTTGGCAGCTCGTGTGCTGACCAGCTGGTATGAGGACTTTGTGGATGAGGATACCGGTGAGGTGGTTTCGATTGAGCGTAACCGAATTATCGTCGACCGCGAGACTGTATTGTCGGAAGAGCACATCGACGAGATTATCGAGAGTGGAGCCAAGACGATTCTTCTGCACAAGGAGAGTCCGAGCGGTATCGACTACTCTATTATATATAATACCCTGCAAAAGGATACCTGTGACTCTGAGCGTGAGGCCGTGGCTTATATCTACAGGCAATTGCGCAACTCGGAGCCACCTGATGATGCTACCGCCAAGGACGTGATTGACAAGTTGTTCTTCTCGGACAAACGTTACGACTTGGGTGAGGTTGGTCGCTACCGTATCAACAAGAAGTTGGAACTGGATACCGACCCGTCGATTCGCGTGCTGACCAAAGAGGATATCATCGCAATTATCAAGTATCTGATTCAACTGATTAATTCGAAGGCGGAGTTGGACGATATCGACCACTTGTCGAACCGTCGTGTAAGAACCGTTGGCGAGCAGTTGGCAAACCAATTCTCGATTGGTTTCGTGCGTATGGCACGTACCATCCGTGAACGTATGAATGTTCGTGACAATGAGGTGTTTACGCCGGTTGACTTGATTAATGCCAAGACTCTGACCAGCGTGATTAACTCGTTCTTCGGAACCAACCAATTGTCGCAGTTCATGGACCAAACCAACCCCATGTCGGAGATTACCCACAAACGCCGTCTGTCGGCTCTGGGTCCCGGCGGTCTGTCGCGTGAGCGCGCCGGCTTCGAGGTTCGTGACGTTCACTATACCCACTATGGTCGTCTGTGTCCCATCGAGACCCCTGAGGGTCCGAACATCGGTCTGATTTCGTCGCTCTGCGTGTATGCAAAAATCAGCGATATGGGATTCATCGAGACTCCTTATCGCAAGGTCGAAAACGGTAAGGTTGTGCTGGGCGACGAGGGTACACAATATTACAGCGCCGATGACGAGACCGGTATGATTATCGCTCAGGCTACTACGCCTATCGACGATGAGGGTAACTTCCTGAATCCGGAGCGTGTGAAGGTTCGTCTGGAGGCAGACTTCCCGACCGTAACCGCGGACGAAATCAATCTGATGGACGTTGCTCCTAACCAGATTGCTTCGATTGCAGCAAGTTGCATCCCGTTCCTGGAGCACGATGACGCTAACCGTGCGTTGATGGGTTCGAACATGATGCGTCAGGCTGTACCTCTTATCACTTGCGAGGCCCCGATTGTGGGTACCGGTATCGAGAAAGATGTGGTACGTGACAGCCGTATTCAGATTACCGCCGAGAAGGATGGTGAGGTGATTTTTGCAGACGCCTCGCAAATTCAGGTTAAGTACGACCGTACCGAGGACGAGAAGTTGGCAAGCTTCGAACCGGAGATTACCACTTATAAGATGCCTCGCTACCTGAAGACCAACCAAAGCACCTCGATTACTCTGAAACCGATTGTTAAGATTGGCGAGCGAGTAACTCAAGGCCAAATTATGACGGACGGTTATTCGACCGACCACGGAGAGCTGGCTATCGGCCGTAACTTGAAGGTGGCTTACATGCCCTGGAAGGGTTACAACTTCGAGGATGCTATTGTGATTTCGGAGCGTATCCAACGCGACGACGTGTTCACTTCGGTACACGTTGACGAGTATATCATGGAGGTTCGTGACACCAAACGCGGTGTCGAGGAGCTGACCAGCGATATTCCCAACGTGAGTGACGATGCAACCAAAGATTTGGACGAGAACGGTATCATCCGTATCGGTGCCGAGGTTAAACCCGGCGACATCCTGGTGGGTAAGATTACCCCGAAGGGTGAGAGTGACCCCTCGCCTGAGGAGAAACTGTTGCGTGCCATCTTCGGTGACAAGGCCGGTGACGTGAAGGATGCTTCGATGAAGGCTCAACCTTCGCTGTTCGGTGTGGTGGTCGACACCAAACTGTTCAGCCGCGTAGGTAAAGACAACAAGAAGAGCAAAGCCATTGAGCGTCAAACTTTGGATAAGATTGCAGCCGAAGGCGATGTCGTTAAGGGCGATTTGAAGGTGCTGTTGGTTAACAAACTGTGGACCCTGCTCAATGGTGTAACCTGTCAGGGAATTAAGGATTTCCACGGTGTTGTACTCTATGCCAAGGGCGTTCGCTTCACCAAGAAGATGCTCGAGGATATGGACTACTTTGTGGTTATGACCGACAAGCGGACCGATGATGACCGCATCAACTCGCTTGTATCGCAAACCGTCAACAACTACATCCTCAAATGGAAGGAGTGTGATGCACAAGTTAAACGCGAGCAATACAACATCACCAATGGTGACGAACTTCCCAACGGAATCATCCAATTGGCTAAGGTTTACATCGCCAAGAAACGTAAACTCAAAGTGGGTGACAAGATGGCAGGTCGTCACGGTAACAAGGGTATCGTGGCACGTATTGTACGTGACGAGGATATGCCTTTCTTGGCCGATGGTTCGATTGTCGATATCGTACTGAACCCTCTGGGTGTGCCTTCGCGTATGAACCTGGGTCAGATTTACGAGGCAGTTTTGGGCTGGGCCGGCCGCGAGCTGGGTGTTAAATTCGCAACCCCCATCTTCGACGGAGCATCGCTCGACCAAATCAAAGAGTACACCGACCAAGCAGGTGTTCCGACCAATGGTCTGACCTATCTGTATGACGGTGGCACGGGCGACAAGTTCGACCAACCTGCAACCGTAGGTGTAACCTATATGCTGAAACTCGGTCACATGATTGATGACAAGATGCACGCCCGTTCGATTGGTCCGTACTCGCTCATCACTCAACAACCGTTGGGCGGTAAGGCACAATTCGGTGGTCAACGTTTCGGAGAGATGGAGGTTTGGGCACTCGAGGCATTCGGTGCATCTCACATCTTGCAAGAGATTCTTACCATCAAGTCGGATGACGTTATGGGTCGTGCCAAGGCTTACGAGGCAATCGTTAAGGGTGACAACCTGCCCAAAGCTGGTATCCCCGAATCACTCAACGTGTTGCTGCATGAGCTGAAAGGTCTTGCTCTGAGCGTTAAACTGCAATAACAGACCGCGTATTTATCAGTTGAACCAAACAGATAAACAAAGATTATGGCAATAAATAGAGATAATAAGGCAAGCGTAAGTTTCAACAGCATCGCGATAGGTCTGGCATCGCCCGAGGAAATCCTCGAGAGCTCGAGCGGCGAGGTGCTGAAACCCGAAACGATAAACTACCGTACATATAAACCGGAACGCGACGGTCTGTTCTGCGAGCGCATCTTTGGTCCCGTAAAGGACTATGAGTGCCACTGCGGTAAGTACAAACGCATTCGCTATAAAGGTATTGTCTGCGACCGTTGCGGTGTGGAAGTTACCGAGAAAAAAGTACGCCGTGAGCGCATGGGTCACATTTCGTTGGTTGTGCCCGTGGTTCACATCTGGTACTTCCGCTCGCTTCCGTCGAAGATTGGATACCTGCTGAATATCCCCACCAAAAAACTCGAGAGCATTATCTACTACGAGCGTTACGTGGTGGTTCAAGCAGGTGCAGCACAAGAGCTGGGTATCAGCGACTTGGAACTGCTTGACGAGAAGGCATATTTGGATATTCTCGACCAACTGCCCAAAGACAACGCTATGTTGTCGGACGATGACCCCAACAAGTTCATCGCACAAATGGGTGGTGAGGCTATCTACAACCTGCTCAAGAAGGTTGACCTGGATGCCAAGTCGTTCGAGTTGCGCCACAAAGCCAACACCGAGACTTCGCAACAGCGTAAAACCGAGGCCTTGAAGTGCTTGAACGTGATTGAGGCGTTCCGTGCTTCGAAGGATATCAATAAACCCGAATGGATGGTGCTGAAGGTGGTGCCCGTCATTCCTCCCGAGTTGCGTCCGTTGGTACCCCTCGATGGTGGCCGTTTTGCAACTTCGGACTTGAATGACCTGTATCGCCGCGTAATCATCCGTAACAACCGTCTGAAACGACTCATCGAAATCAAGGCCCCCGAGGTCATCCTGCGCAACGAGAAACGTATGTTGCAGGAGGCTGTTGACTCGCTGTTCGACAACTCGCGCAAGAGCAATGCCGTTAAGACCGAGAGCAACCGTCCGTACAAATCGTTGAGCGACAGTTTGAAGGGTAAACAAGGACGTTTCCGTCAAAACTTGCTGGGTAAACGTGTGGACTACTCGGCTCGTTCGGTAATCGTCGTAGGTCCCGAACTGAAGATGCACGAGATGGGTATTCCGAAGGATATGGCGGCCGAGCTTTACAAGCCGTTCATCATCCGCAAACTCATCGAGCGCGGAATCGTTAAGACTGTTAAGAGCGCCAAGAAGATTATTGACCGCAAAGACCCCGTAATTTGGGATATTTTGGAGAACGTGATTAAGGGTCACCCGGTGTTGATGAACCGTGCCCCGACCCTTCACCGTCTGGGTATTCAGGCATTCCAACCCAAACTGATTGAGGGTAAGGCAATGCAACTCCACCCGCTGTCGTGTACTGCGTTCAACGCCGACTTCGACGGTGACCAGATGGCAGTTCACTTGCCGCTGGGTAACGAGGCTATCCTCGAGGCTCAGATTCTGATGCTGGGTTCGCACAACATTCTCAACCCGTCGAACGGTACACCTATCACCGTACCTTCGCAGGACATGGTCTTGGGTCTGTACTACATCACCAAACCCAAAGCAGGTGCTAAAGGTGAGGGCTTGACGTTCTACGGCCCGGAGGAGGCAATCATCGCCTACAATGAGAAACGTGCCGACCTGCACGCCAATGTTAAATGTATCGTTGACGACATTGACGAGGAGGGCAACCGCGTAAAAGTTCTCAAAGAGACTACCGTAGGTCGAATCCTGTTCAACCAGATGGTTCCTCAGGAGGTAGGCTACATCAATACGTTGTTGACCAAGAAGTCGTTGCGTGAGATTATCAGCACCGTTATGGCTAAGGCCGGTGCCGACAAAGCCGCAGCTTTCTTGGACGATATCAAAAACCTGGGTTATAAGATGGCATTCCAAGGTGGTCTGTCGTTTAACCTCGACGCCGTGCTGATTCCCGCCGAGAAAGAGGAACTCGTTAAAGAGGGTTACGACCGCGTAGACGAGATTTGGGAGAGCTATAACGCCGGTTTTATCACCAACAACGAGCGTTACAACCAAGTTATCGACGTGTGGTCGAACATCAACAACCGTCTGACCCGCACGCTGATGTCGCAGTTGGAGAAGGACAAAAACGGTTTCAACCCTGTGTACATGATGTTGCACTCGGGAGCGCGTGGTTCGGATGCACAGATTGCCCAGTTGGGTGGTATGCGTGGTCTGATGGCTAAGCCCCAAAAGAGTGGTGCCGAGGGTGGTCAAACCATTGAGAACCCGATTTTGTCGAACTTCAAGGAGGGTCTTTCGGTGTTGGAGTACTTCATCTCGACCCACGGTGCACGTAAAGGTTTGGCGGATACCGCGTTGAAGACAGCCGACGCAGGTTATCTGACCCGTCGTCTGGTGGACGTTGCAAACGACGTTATCATCAACGAGGAGGATTGCGGAACTCTGCGTGGTCTGACAGCAACCGCCATCAAACGTAATGACAGCGTGGTTCAAACCCTGTACGACCGCATCTTGGGCCGTACCTCGGTGAACGACGTAATCCACCCCATTACCGGCGAACTGTTGGTTGCTGCCGGCGAGGAGATTACCGAGGCCAAAGCTGCCGCTATCGAGGCATCGCCTATCGAGAAGGTGGATATCCGTTCGGTGCTCACTTGCGAGGCGCGTCGCGGTGTGTGTGCAAAATGTTATGGTCGCAACCTTGCAACCGGTCGCATGGTTCAGTTGGGTGAGGCCGTGGGTGTGATTGCCGCACAGTCGATTGGTGAGCCCGGTACTCAGCTGACACTGCGTACCTTCCACGTCGGAGGTATCGCGGGTAGTATCTCGATTGAGTCGTCGATTGAGTCGAAATACGAGGGTCGTCTGGAGATTGACGAGTTGAAGGTTGTTAAATCGAAACGCGAAGAGGACGGTGCCGAGATTGACGTTGTTATCAGCCGTCAAAGCGAATTGCGTATCGTGGATATCCACACCGACAGCGTACTCTATCAACACGACCTGCCGTATGGTACCACTCTCTACAAGAAGGATGGCGATATGGTAGCCAAGGGTGACCTGATTTGCGAATGGGACCCCTACAACGCAACCATCATCTCGGAGTTCGACGGTAAGATTGCGTTCGAGAACATCGTGGAAGGCGTAACCTTCCGCGAGGAGTCGGACGAAACCACCGGTCTGAAAGAGAAGGTGATTACCGAGAGCAAGGACAAAACCAAGAACCCCGTCATCAAGATTTTGGACAAAGAGGGCGAGGAGCAAAAACAATACAACCTGCCTGTTGGCGCACACATCGTGGTTAAGGATAATGCCAAGATTAAAGCCGGTACTATCCTGATTAAGATACCGCGTGCGATTGGTAAGGCGAATGACATTACCGGTGGTCTTCCCCGTGTTACCGAGCTGTTTGAGGCCCGTAACCCGTCGAACCCCGCAATTGTCAGCGAAATCGACGGTGAAATCTCGTTCGGCAAAATCAAACGTGGTAACCGTGAGATTATTGTAACCTCGCGCGATGGCGACAACCGCAAATACCTGGTGCCCCTGAGCCGTCAAATCCTGGTACAGGAGAACGACTACGTGCGTGCCGGTATGCCTCTGTCGGACGGTGCCGTTACCCCTGGTGACATTCTGTCTATCCAAGGTCCTACCAAGGTTCAAGAGTACATCGTTAATGAGATTCAGAACGTGTACCGTATGCAGGGTGTGAAGATTAACGACAAGCACTTTGAGGTTATCGTTCGTCAGATGATGAACAAGGTGAAGATTGAGGACCCGGGAGATACCCGCTTCTTCGAGGACCAAGTTGTCGACAAGTGGGAGTTCAACGATGTTAACGACGAGTTGTACGACAAGGTTGTAGTAACCGATGCTGGTGACTCGACCACCGTTCACCAAGGCGAAATCATCTCGGTACGCCGCTTGCGCGACGAAAACTCGGTACTCAAACGTAAGGACCAACGTCTGGTCGAGGTACGCGAGATTATCCCCGCAACTTCGAACCAAGTTCTTCAGGGTATCACTCGTGCTGCACTGCAAACCAGCAGCTTCATGTCGGCCGCATCGTTCCAGGAGACCACCAAGGTTCTGACCGAGGCAGCCATCATGGGTAAGGTTGACCCGCTGGTTAACTTGAAGGAGAATGTAATCTGTGGTCACTTGATTCCTGCAGGTACGGGTCTTCGCAAGTATGAGAATCTTGTCGTAGGTTCGAAAGCCGAGATTCAAGCTATGCAGAACAACAAGTAGGCAAAATATTGTACCTCTATATCAGAAGGGGCTGTCTGACACAAGTATGTTGGACAGCCCTTTCTTATCGTATAAGTTGTATGTAGACGCCAGATAATCGTATGATTCATGACAATTTATGGAGTGATAGAAGTGGGGGAGAGAACAAAAAATGTAGAAAAAATAGAATATCTTGTATAAATTTGTTATATTTGTGACGATTCGTTGCGTGACCAATAATGAATCAATAAATGTAAAATATTGACTGATAAATAATAAGAAAAGAAAATGGGGACAAGGAATGTTGTTAAAAACGAACCGAATATTAAAAATCCGTGGTTCGGAGTATATCGAAATTCGGAAATAAAAAACTTGGTAGGTGTTACTTCTGCATCATTTCAGGATTCGAGTTTCATTTTGATTGTTAACTCTGGTCATCTTTGTCTGACCATTGATGGGGTTAAATATGTGGTTGAACGCAACGGTCTGTTTGTTGTATTCCCTCGAGTGGAGTTGTCTATTATAGATATGCCAGAGGACTTCGACGGTGTACTGTTTGTGATTAATGCCAATTTGGTAAACTATCTGAGTGTCGGTTCGGGTATTCGTGCTTACATTCAGGTTGTTCAGTGCCCGTTGGTACAGATTGACGACCAGGAGCGTGAGATACTGCTTGAAGCAATAGATTACGTTGACCGTCGCAGCCGCTATAAGATGCCTTACTATTCGTCGCAGATGTATTCGAATCTGATTCGTGGTTTCTGCTACGAAATTGCGTGCGTTGTTCGCAAAAAACTGCATATCGAGGATATGAATGGTTCGAAGAAGAATCAGGTATTCCAACGCTTCATCAAAGAGGTTATGACTCACCATGCAACCGAACACCGCGTAGAGTTTTATGCCAAGCAGTTGGGTATGTCGGCAAAGTATTTGTGTATGTTGGTTAAGGAGGTGTCGAACATTCCGCCGCAGAGTTGGATTAACGATATGATAATCCGTAATGCCAAGGTGCTGTTGTCGACCACAACATTGTCGATTAACGAGATTACCCGCCAATTGAACTTCCCCAACCCGTCGTTCTTCTGTCAATATTTCAAACGTTCGGTGGGGCAGACACCGCTTAAGTATCGTAAGTGTTACCAATAATAGTGCGGGGAGTTGTAATTTAAGATAAGGGGGAGTGCAGCTCCCCTTTTATTATGCTGAAATTTGAGCAAATAGAGATGCGCCATCGGGCGTTGATTGAGCAACTTGTGTGGCAGTCGGGGGTGCGTAGCTGTGACCTCTCGTTTGCCAATATGTTTGGTTGGCAACATGTCTATGATTGCCGCGTGGCGGAGGTGCAGGGTAGGGTGGTGCTCAAGTATCGAATAGACGGTACACCGCGCACGGCCTACATGCAACCATTGGGTGTGGAACGTTGGAGCGAATTTCTGCCTTTGATGGAGGAGGATGCCGCAGCCGATGGCCAGCCTTTGAGGGTATTGCTTACGGCCGAAGGACTTGAGGAGTTGAGCCGAGAGGATTGGGCGGTGGATTGCAATCGAGATTCGTGTGATTACATCTATCGTCGCAGAGAGTTGGCCGAGCTTGCGGGCGGTGCGTTTAAGGCCAAGCGCAACCATGTGGCACGTTTTGAGAATCGTTATGATTATTCGGTAGAACCGTTGAGTGCCGCAACAATTGAGGAGTGCCTGAGGGTTGATGCCGAGTGGCGTTTGCGCCGTAATTCCACGGACGATGCAGAACAGGTGGCTATGTGCCGCAAGTTGCAACACTTCGATGAGTTGGGGCTGTGTGGCGTGGTGGTTCGCCTCGAGGGGCGGGTTGTGGCCTTCACGTTCGGCTCGATGCTTACCGAAGATACGTTCTGCGTACATGTCGAGAAGGCGGATACCGATTTCGATGGAGTCTATGCCTTTGTCAACCGTGCAATGGCTGCGGCTCTGCCCGAGAGCGTGGAGTATATCAACCGCGAAGAGGACTTGGGAATCGAGGGATTGCGACGAGCCAAATTGTCGTATCGTCCGACTATGCTGGAGCGTAAATTCTCGGCGTTGCGTCTGGACGAACGCACACGCGGTGTACGTGACTTGTGGTGTCGCGTGTTTGGTGATGAACGAGAGTGGGTGGATGGCTTTTTGGCGAGATTTTATGACCCGCAACTCAGTTTTACACGTAAGCACGACGGGCGTGTGGTGGCTATGGCTCACATCGTTCCGCTGAACACCGAACTTGGACGGACGGCCTATCTGTATGCCGTGGCTGTGGATGAGAAGTTTCGAGGTCGCGGGTTGGCCCGAGAGGTGATAGACGAGGCTCTTACCTTTGCGCGTCGAGGGTGGGGTGGCGAGTTCGATGCAGTGTGCGTCATCCCGGCCGACGAGGGTTTGCGCGGGTTGTATGCCCGGTTTGGATTTCGAGATGAGGGTTTCGAGATGTCGTTTGGCACTCGTGGCGGAGAACGCCTTGGCGAAGAGCTGTTTGTGGGACGTCACTCGTCGTTCGACCTCGGTACGGGCGAGCCACAACGCGACAAGGCTATGGTGCTCTGCCTGAGATGAGAGTGATGACTATTTGCGATTGGGCTTCTTGGGAAACCACCCCTTGCGCACACGCTCGCGTTGCTCAAACAACTCCTTGATGCTCCAAAACGACGAGAAGGCAAAAACTCCCAGCAACGTCGACAGCGTAAGGCTCTCGACCAACAGCGAGGCGACCATCGTACCGAGTCCCAAAATAAGAAAAATCCACCAACTGCCGACCCCCAGATGGTATTCGGCTTTGATGACCAGCGGGTGAAACAGACCGATAATCAGAAATGTGCAAATACCTATAATAAGTCCTTCGAAATTCATATATTTTTTGTGTTGAACCCCCAAATGTACGTAAATTATTTGGAAAGAAACATGTGCACGGAAAAAAATACCTAAAAATGGGTATTGATAGGCCTTGGATAAGTCTCTATTTTTGCAGATGCAAAAATAGAGAAAAGCAGACTATGAAACTATCGGAACTTAAAAACGGTCAGTCGGCCGTCATTGTTCGCGTGTCGGGACACGGCGGTTTTCGCAAACGTATCATGGAGATGGGTTTTGTGCGTGGCCAGAAGGTGTCGTCGGTGCTCGATTCTCCCTTGAGTGACCCGGTGAAATATACGGTCATGGGCTATGACGTGTCGTTGCGTCGCAGTGAGGCTGCAATGGTCGAGGTTTTGCCCGAGGCCGAGGCTCACAAACAGGTCGAAACCGTGTCGACCGTGGGTTGTGAGTCCATGTGTAGCGAGTGTTCTATGGTTGACTGTTTCCGCAAAATGCGCAAGGCCACGCGCCAGAACGAGATAAACGTCGCGCTGGTCGGAAACCCCAATAGCGGCAAAACATCACTTTTCAACGCCCTCTCCGGAGCCAGCGAACATGTCGGTAATTATAGCGGCGTGACGGTGGATGCCAAAGTGGGACACTTCTCTTATAAGGGCTACAAAATCAATCTTACGGACCTGCCAGGAACATACTCCCTGTCGGCATACTCGCCCGAGGAGGTCTACGTGCGTCGCCACCTCTATGAACAGATGCCCGATGTGATAGTCAACTCGGTGGTGGCCTCGAACATCGAACGCAATCTCTACCTAACAACCGAACTCATTGACCTCAATCAACGTACCGTGGTGGCACTCAATATGTACGACGAGCTGTCGGCAAGCGGTGCGACGCTCGATTATGCCACTCTGGGAGCGATGATGGGCGTACCTATGGTGCCGACCGTGGCTCGTAGCGGAAGAGGTCTGGAGGCCCTGTTGGATACGGTTATCGAGATGTTTGAGGGTACCAACTCCGTAGCCCGACATATACACGTCGGCTATGGCAGTGTGATGGAGGAGCAGATTGCTGTTGTGGCGTCGATGATTCGCCCGAGTGATGAACTTCCCAAGCAGTTCCCTGTCAGATATTGGGCCGTTAAATTGATTGAGGGTGACTCGGAGGCTCTTAAAATGCTCTCGTCGTGCAGCGACTTCGAACAGTGGAAGGCTGCGGGCGTGCGTGCCGCCGAAGTGGTGGAGCGCAACACCTCGAAGGATGTCGAAACCGTGGTCAGCGACTCCAAATATGGCTTTATAGCGGGTGCCTTGGCCGAAACTATGACCGAACCCACGCGCGATACCAACCGCCGTACACGACGAATCGACCGTCTGGTGGCAAATCGTTGGCTGGGATTCCCGATTTTCATCTTTGTGATGTGGCTGATGTTCTACACCACCTACCAGCTCGGAGCCTATCCGCAGGAGTGGATTGAGGCTCTGTTCGCATGGCTGGGAGGTTTGCTCGAAAGCGTCGTGCCCGAGGGTTGGTTGCGCAGTCTGTTGGTCGACGGTGTTATAGGCGGCGTGGGTAGCGTGGCTGTGTTTCTGCCCAATATCCTGATTCTGTATCTGTTTATCTCGCTGATGGAGGACTCGGGTTATATGGCTCGCGCGGCATTCATCATGGACCGTCTGATGCACCGAATGGGTCTGCACGGCAAGTCGTTCATACCTCTGCTGATGGGTTTCGGTTGTAACGTACCTGCAATCATGGCGGCACGAACCATCGAAAGTCGCAGCAGCCGAATCATAACCATACTCATCACACCCTTCATGTCGTGCAGTGCGCGTCTGCCGGTCTACATTCTGTTGGCGGGCACGTTCTTCCCCCAATCGGCGCCGTTGGTGTTGGTGGGACTCTACCTATGCGGAATCGCTGTTGCGGGAGTTACCGCGCGTCTGTTGCGCCTTACCAAGTTCCACAAGGACGAAACACCCTTTGTGATGGAACTTCCGCCCTATCGCGTGCCCACACTCATGGCTACGCTCAAACACATGTGGGATAAGTGCGAACAATACCTGCGCAAAATCGGTACGGTGATTCTGTTGGCAACGGTGGTGATTTGGTTCTTGGGCTACTTCCCGCGAGTGGATGCCACGACTTTGGCCACTGCTTCGGACCCCGTAGCCGCACAACAAGAGTATTCGTTCATCGGTCGCGTTGGCCGTGTCATCGAACCCGTCATGGCTCCTCTGGGACTCGATTGGCGAGCAAGCATAGCGTTGTTGACAAGTATCCCTGCCAAGGAGTTGGTGGTTAGTACGTTGGGCGTATTGTATGGCGCGGATTCCGAGGCAAGTCTTTCGGAGTCGTTGGTGACTTCGGGAGCTTTTACACCGGCCTCGGCCCTTGCTTTTATGGTGTTCATCCTGCTCTTCTTCCCGTGCATAGCCACGGTGGCCACGGTGCGCAACGAAACGGGTAGCCGCGCCTGGGCTTGGTTTACGGTGCTCTATAATACAGGCGTTGCCTGGCTCGTAGGTTGGCTTGTGTACCTGATAGTTTGATGTGACAGATTTGAAGGTTTTAATAGAATAATCTCTCAACACATACCACGCAAAATTTTGAGAAACGAAGTTTCTCCGTCGGCACTCTGTGCCTCGTTTTTGGTTCTTTTGTCGATACAAAAGAACATAATAATAAAAATTGCTATGCCATTTTTTTGTGGTGCTCAAAAAGAGTATTATCAGAGAACGATATTTTCTTCAGTGAGAGTGACGTCTACTATGGTGTTAGCCAGCGATTTATCGTAAGGTACGGCGACTTTGACGTAGTTGCCCGTGAAGCCCGTCATAAGACCATTCTTGGAGGTGTTTTCGAATAGTACGGGCAGGGTGCGTCCCACTTGCGACATGCAGAATTCGCGGTGTAGGCGTTGGCACAACTCGTCAAGACGTGCGGCGCGTTCGGTTTTGATGCTTGCACGCACTTGATTCGGCATCGAATAGGCGGGGGTTCCGGGGCGCGGCGAGAAGGGGAAGATGTGCAGGTAGGCGGGCTTGAGGCTCTCCAGCAGTGAGTATGTGGCCTCGAACTCTTCGTTAGTTTCGCCGGGGAAACCAACAATCACGTCGATACCAAAGAATGTGTCGGGCATTAGGCTGCGCACCTTGTGTATACGGTCGGCGAAACGCTCGGCCGTGTAGCGTCGTCCCATTCGCTCCAACACCGTATTGCAACCGCTCTGAATCGGAATGTGGAAGTGGGGCTGGAACTTCGAGGAGGCGGCACAGAATTCGGCAACTTCGTCGGTGAGCAGGTTGGGCTCGATGGACGAAATGCGGTAGCGCTCGATTCCCTCAACTGTGTCGAGAGCACGAATAAGGTCGATGAAACTCTCGCCCGTGGAGTGTCCAAAATCGCCCACGTTGATACCCGTCAGAACGATTTCGCGTACGCCCGATGCGGCAATTTCCCGAGCCTCGTCTACGAGCAACGAAATTGGAGCGTTGCGACTCGAGCCACGGGCGTAATGTATTGTGCAATAGGCGCATTTGTAGTCGCACCCATCCTGTACTTTGAGAAACGAGCGGGTGCGGTCGCCCTGCGAGAAGGCGGCAAAAAAGTTGGTCAGTTCGGCCGTTTCGCAACTCAGAATCTTCGCCTCGGAGCGTGCACCCAATGCTTCAACCTCGCGGAAAAGGTCGGCCTTACTGCGGTTCGACAGTACGATGTCAACTCCCTCAATGGCACCCACCTCGGCAGGTTTCAGTTGTGCATAACATCCCGTCACGGCGATTATGGCCTGAGGATTGCGCGAGTGGAGTCGTCGCACGATGTTTCGACACTTTTTGTCGGCGTGTTCGGTCACCGAACAACTATTCACCACATGTACATCGGCGTCGGCCGAGGGGGCTACACGGGTGTATCCCGCCGACTCGAAGTGGCGGGCAAGAGTTGAGGATTCGGCAAAGTTGACCTTGCAACCGAGGGTGTGAAAAGCGACACGTTTCATGACTAATATGCGTTTTTGTCGCTACGAAAGTACAAAAACCGCGAGAATAGAGCAAAAACGGTAGGATTTTTTATGCAAAAATGGTAAATTTGCGCGCATTTATTAGCAATCCCGTGGACGCACTTATCGAAATACTTAGCTATCGCTTCATGCAGAACGCTCTGGCAGCGGCTCTGTTCTCGGGTATAACATGCGGTATTATCGGCTCTTACATCGTGGCTCGACGCACGGTGTTTTTGAGCGGAGGTATCACGCATGCTTCGTTCGGAGGTATCGGTCTGGCATACTACACGGGGATGAATCCAATCATCGGAGCAACAATTTTTGCCGTACTCGCCGCTCTCGGAATCGAATATACCGACCGACGAGGTGGAATACGTCAAGACTCGGCTATCGGAATCATCTGGAGCGTGGGTATGGCTCTGGGTATTATTTTCATACACCTCACCCCGGGATACACACCCGACGCCACGGGAATACTCTTTGGAAATATATTGGCAGTAAGTGAAGGGACACTTCGCGCGGCGGCTGTGCTGACTGCCGTTGTGGTGGGTGTGTTTGCCGTGTGGCAAAGGCCGATTTTCTATGCCGCTTTCGATGCCGATTTTGCCCGCAGTCAAGGTGTGCCCACGGCGCTGATAGCCTACGGTATGGCCGTGCTGACAGCACTGACCGTTGTGCTGTCGATTCAGGCTGTCGGCATAGTGTTGCTCATCTCGCTGCTCACATTCCCTGCAACCATCGTGGGACAACTTACCTCGTCGTATCGCAAAATTACATGGTGGAGCGCCGCGGTGGCCGTTGTGGCAGGCGTTGCGGGACTCGCAGCGAGCTACCAAATGAATGTTCCGGCCGGAGCTGCCACAATATTTGTGCTTGCGGCGTGGCTTATTGTGGTAAAATTATTAACTTTGTGTTTTAAACACACTTCGCGCTCAAGACTGAAATGAAAACCATAGATAAATTTACGCTTCGCTCGTTTCTGGGTCCCCTGTTGGCGTCGTTCTTCATCATCATGTTCGTGCTGATGATGAACGCCGTGTGGAGATTCATCGACGACTTGGTCGGCAAGGGACTCGGACTCGGAACAATCGCCGAGCTGATTTTCTATGCCATGGCCAACCTCATTCCGCTCGGACTGCCCCTGGTGGCTCTGTTTGCCGCCATCCTCACGATGAGCAACATGGGCGAAAGCTACGAGCTGTTGGCAATGAAGTCGGCCGGTATGAGTCTGCCGCGAATCATGACTCCGCTGATTGTGGTGGCGGCTCTGTTCTCGATAGGCAGTTTCTTTGTGGCCAATAACTACGTACCCTATGCCAACCAACAGATGATGTCGATTCTCTATGATATCAAACAGCAGAAACAGGAGATGGAGTTCAAGGATGGCGCTTTCTTCAACGGAATAGACGACATGAGCATACGTGTCGAGCACCAAGACCCCGAAACAAAGTGTCTGTATGATGTGCTGATTTACGATAACCGCGACAAGAAGGGTGGTATGACGGTAACATTGGCAGACTCGGGATATATCCGTCTGTCGGACAACAAGCGATTCCTGCTGATTACACTCTACAACGGCGAGACTTATGAAGAGACTCGTGGCAAGGAGTGGGTCAAGGGTTCGATGCGTCATCACAAATTTCTCAAACAGGATGGTAGCATCCCTACCTCGGGTTTCGTAGTTGAGAAGAGTGACCGCACGATGTTTGGCGGTAGCCAGACCAAAAATATCGAGGAGTTGGACAAAGATATCGACTCGCTGGAGCACACCGTGAATGTGGTGACAGCCAAATCGTATGAACCGCTGCTCAAAGATTTTGTGTTCACTAACGACCCGCTCCGAATCATTGCTCCCGACAGTTCGGCACGCGAAGGAGAGGTTCGTGTAGTGGTCGACCTGAGTGACAGTATTCGTCATCTTACAATCGACGACAAGGTGAAAATCCTTAACGACGCCTATCGCAACGCAATGAGCTCGAGCAACGTGGTGACCTACGACGAGTACTCGAGCAAGGAGGCACTCAATCAACTCTACCGCTCGCGTATCGAGTGGCACCGCAAGTTGGCACTGCCCGTATCGGTGATGATTTTCTTCTTGATTGGTGCACCGCTCGGAGCCATCATTCGCAGAGGCGGTTTGGGTATGTCAGTGCTGATTTCGGTTATCTTCTTTGTGATTTACTACGTTATCATCCTGATGGGTGAGAAGATGGCACGCGACGGTGTGATGCCGGCCTACGTGGGAATGTGGATTTCGACCTATATACTATTCCCGATAGCGGTCTACCTGACATACAAGGCCTCGACCGACTCCAACCTTATGAGCGGCGATTGGTACTACAACCAATGGATACGTATCCGAGAGTGGGCCGAAGAACACGGATTGAAAAAACGAAAATAAAATATAAAATACAAGATATGAGCGAACAGATTGTACTCAACACTATTGAGGAGGCGCTGGAGGATTTCCGTGCCGGTAAAATAATCATCGTGGTGGATGACCCCGACCGCGAAAACGAAGGTGACTTTGTGTGCGCAGCCGAACTGATTACCCCCGAGACCGTCAATTTTATGTTGCACAACGGTCGCGGAGTGTTGTGTGCCCCCATCACCGAGGACCGTTGCAAGGAGCTGGAACTCGGGATGATGGAAGCAAACAATACCTCGTTGCTGGGTACTCCCTTTACGGTGGCTGTGGATTTGCTGGGCGATGGTTGTACTACGGGTGTGTGCGCTGTCGACCGTGCCAAGACCATTCGTGCCTTGGCCAACCCCGCAACACGTCCCGCAGACTTGGGCCGTCCGGGTCACATCTTCCCGTTGAGAGCCCGCAATAAAGGCGTTCTGCGCCGCCCCGGACACACCGAGGCAGCTGTTGATTTGGCTCGCCTGGCAGGACTCTATCCCGCAGGTGCGCTGATTGAAATCATGAACGAGGACGGAACCATGGCACGTCTGCCCCAACTGATGGAGATTGCGGCGAAGTACGATATGAAAATCATCTCGATTGCCGACCTGATTGAGTATCGCTTGCGTTCGGAAACCATTGTCGAGAAGGGCGAAACGGCCGAAATGCCTACCGAGTGGGGACACTTCAAGATTATCCCTTTCCGCCAAAAGAGCAATGGTCTGGAGCACATTGCGTTGGTTAAGGGCGAGTGGGCCGAGGGTGAACCCGTGTTGGTGCGCGTACACTCGTCGTGTGCTACGGGCGATATCTTCGGTTCGTGCCGTTGCGACTGCGGAGAGCAACTTCATCAAGCGATGAGTATGGTCGAGGCCGAAGGCAAAGGTGCGATTGTCTATTTGAGTCAAGAGGGTCGCGGAATCGGTCTGTTCAACAAGATTTCGGCCTACAAACTTCAAGAGCAAGGCATGGACACCGTGGAGGCAAACCTGGCTCTCGGTTTTAAGGCTGACGAGAGAGATTACGGTGTGGGTGCAAGTATTCTGCGCGAGCTGGGAATCACCAAGATGAAACTGATGACCAACAACCCGCTCAAACGTGTGGGTTTGGAGGGCTACGGATTGTCGATAGAGGAGATTGTACCCATTGTGATAGCCCCCAATAAGTACAACCGCGACTACCTCAACACCAAAGAGACGGTGATGGGCCACTCGCTGGGTCTGTGCAGCAAACAAAATAAATAGGACGCTGGGATGAGTGGCAAGGATTTGAGAATAGTGTTCATGGGTACTCCCGAGTTCGCGGTACACTCGCTCCGCGCGCTGGTTGAGGGAGGCTACAACGTTGTGGCTGTGGTTACAACTCCCGATAAACCCGCAGGCCGTGGCCAAAAGATGCACCAGAGCGATGTTAAGGTGTATGCCGAGAGCGTGGGCCTTAAAGTGTTGCAACCCGCGCGACTCAAGGATGAGGCTTGGGTTGAGGAGTTCCGCGCATTGGAGGCTGACCTGGGTGTGGTGATTGCTTTCAGAATGTTGCCCGAGGTGATTTGGTCGATGCCTCGCTTGGGTACGTTCAACCTGCACGCCTCGCTGTTGCCGCAATATCGTGGTGCAGCCCCCATAAATTGGGCGATTATCAACGGCGACAAAGAGAGCGGTATCACAACCTTTATGCTCAAACACGAAATCGATACGGGTGATGTGATTGAGCGTCGCCGAGTGGAGATTACCGATACCGATACGGCAGGAACGTTGCACGACAAACTGATGGAGGTGGGACGCGACGCTGTGCTGTCGACAGTCGAGAAAATAGCCGCAGGCAACTACGAAGCCATACCTCAAGAGCAACTTACCGAAGGGGAGTTGCGCCCTGCACCCAAAATTTTCAAGGAGGATTGTCGTGTGAATTGGGCTGACAAGGGTGAGCAGATAGCACTGTTGATTCGCGGACTTTCGCCTTATCCCGCGGCGTGGACTCCGCTCTACAACATGGAGGGCGAAGAGGTGGGTTCAATCAAAATCTTCAAGGCTCGATTTGTTGAGGGTGGAACGCTCGCTGTGGGCGAAATAGCTGCCGACGAACGTTCGCTTGAAATCGGTTGTGCCGATGGACGCATCTCGGTCGAGGAGTTGCAGATGGCCGGCAAACGCCGCATGGCAGTGGCCGACTTCCTGCGCGGTGTGCGCAATATCGACACGCTCAAGGCGATGAACTAAAAATAAGATAGACAGAGAAACGAACGAATTATGAAATTCGACAGAATCAATAAATTACAACTTAAGAGTCTGCGCGGCAAGGTGATGATAAGTTTTTTGGGCCTTGTTGTATTGCTGATTTTTTCGAGCGTGGTTTCGCTGGTGGAGTTGCGACGCATCGGCTCGCAAACACAAAGCATCCTGGCTGAAAGTAATCGAAACATGACCCTGGCGAGCGAACTGCTCGATGCCGTGGAGGACCAGAACCACGCTCTGCAACAGATGTTCCTGCGTGGCGACATGAGCTACGACACGGTTTACTCCAAACGCTTGTTGGAACTGTCGGAGAGTCTGGCTGCCGCTCAGGAGCAACAAACCGTGGGTATAGACTCTGTGCAGGCCGCCTTTGAGCGCTACACCGAGGTTTCGAAATTCTATCGCATCCGCAGTGCCATAGGTGACACGGAGTGGTACTCGAGCGATTATGCCGAGGCTTACCATACGTTGATAGCCGCCATTCGTGAGTATATGATGTCGTCGCAGGTCGCACTCGGTCCGCGAGCCATGGCCATAGAGCAGAACGCCTATCGAGCCATAACCCCAAGTGTAATTACAATCGGAGTAATTCTGATTATCGTAATTATGCTGTGGTACTTCCTCGATATGTATGGCGTGCAGACCGTGGTCAAGGTCAACCGTGCGCTGGGCGACTACCTCAAATACGGAATACGCTACAATGCCAATATCAAAGGTAATAACGACATCGAAGAACTGAATAGCAGAATCGAGGAGCTGATTGCCCGAGTAGAAGATACAAACAGAAAATAAATACGCACACAATATTAAACTCACATGAGAATCAATATAGTGATGAGATACATGGGCTATGTGATGTTGCTTAACGCGGCATTCATGCTTGTGTCGGCTGCCACAAGTTGGTATTTTGGCGACACGGCCCTCTATCCACTGTTGTTGTCGGGTGTGCTGACCGGGGCCATGGGAGCCGTTCCCATTATGTTTGTGCCGGGCGGCGAAAAAATCAGCAACAAAGAGGGCTACTGTATCGTGGTGGGCTCGTGGATGATGTCGTGTCTGGTGGGAATGATGCCCTACTTGTTGTGGGGCGGCGAATTTACGTTGGTCAATGCCTGGTTCGAGAGCGTGTCGGGCTACACTACCACGGGAGCTTCGATACTCAAAAATGTGGAGGCAGTACCCAAAGGATTACTATTCTGGCGCTCGGCAACCCACTGGATGGGAGGTATTGGTGTGGTGATGTTCGCGCTGGTGATTCTGCCCTCGATTGGCAAGACCAAGATGACCATTTCGAGTATCGAGATTTCGAACCTGGCCAAAGACAATTATCAATACCGCAGTAACGTTATAATGCACATACTGCTGTGGGTCTACGTTGCAATGACCGTGATATGTACGGTACTGCTGAAGGTTGCGGGTATGAATTGGTTTGACGCTGTAAATCACGCTTTTTCGGCCGTGGCTACGGGCGGTTTCAGTACGCGAAATGCCAGCGTAGGCGTATTTGACAACGGTTGGGTGGAGTTGATATTGGTGTTTTTTATGTTGTTGGCCTCGATTCACTTTGGTGTGATTTTCGCCACTATCACTGGCAAACGCAACAATATGTTCCGCTCGGAGGTGGTTCGCTATTTTCTCTGGAGTGTGCTTGTGTGCAGTCTGGCGTGCGCTGTCAGTGTGTGGCATGACGGTTTGTATGACTCCTTTGGCAAGGCTCTTCGCGTTGGTCTGTTCCAATGTGTTTCGCTGGTTACGACCACAGGATTTGTTACGACCAATATATTTACTTGGGGCTCCGTTGCAGTTATGGCACTATTGTTTATGTCGATTCAGGGTGGTTGCGCAGGCTCGACCAGCGGAGGTCTCAAGGCAGACCGTGTGGTGCTGGCGTTCAAGGTGTTCAAGATGCGAATCAAACAGCAGCAACACCCCAATGCCGTGTTACGTATCAAGCTAAACGGACAACTTCAAGAGTCGGGAGTGGTGGATTACGCAATGCAGTTTGTGGTGGCATACGCGCTGATGGTTGCCGTGGGCGCCGTGGTGTTTGCCATGTGTGGATTCTCATTTGATGGAGCTGTGTCGGCGTCGGTAGCCAGCTTGGGTAATGTGGGTATGGAGGTTTGCGATTTTGGCGGTTTTTCGTCGGCTCCGGGTTTTGTGAGGTTCTTCTCGCCTGTGCTGATGCTGTTCGGCCGTTTGGAAATCTTCGGATTCATTCAAATGTTTTTGTTAAGTACTTGGAAATAAGATGATAATACGGATGAAATATAAGTGGATTATCTTGTCCTGCATGATACTGCTGAGTATGGGTGTGATGGCGCAAACGCCCGAGGTTACGGCTCGTGTCAAAGGGCTTGAGAGTAACGAGGAGTATATGTCGCTGTTACGACAAGAACAGGAACTTACGCGACAAAGCGACTCGATTCAGCGACAGATGGCTGTTTTCCGCCAGGAGTTCCGAACCGACACGCTGAACCGTGCAGCCCGTGCCGTTCAGATTCTCGAAATCGAGGAGGTCTTGTTCGAACTGCGCGACCGCTTGGGCGAACTGACCGGCAAAATAAATATCATCGAACAGGATTGGATACTGCAACATCTCAATGAGAGCGTGGCTGAGGCCGAAACCGAGGTTGCGGATTCCACCGCAACTGTTGTAGCCGAGATGGTTGTTGCCGCCGACTCGCTTGTTGCTGCCGAGGTTGCGGATTCATCCTCTCGCAACCTGCTTTACAATGAGAAGTTGGCTGCTGAATTGACTGACGAGGATTTGGCAACTATCCGCGCTGGACAACAACTTGAAGTGCAACTTGCGCGTGATGCCCAAGAGTACGTGCGAGGTCACCACATGTTGCTCGACCTCAAGAACCGCCACTCGATGGCCGATAGCGCAGCGTTGGCAACCCGCCTGTTTGAGGAGTTTACCAGCGTGAGCGAAAATAATCTCGAAATCGAGAACCGAATCTCGGATGGCTGGAACGAGGTGTTCGACAACAAATCGTTCACATACAACTACCTGCTCGACAAACTGGGTAATACGACACTCCGCGACTCGTTTAACCTCAAACTTAACGATATAGCAGCTCGCGTAGCCGAGAGTTCGGTGCCGTCTGCTGTAGTGCTGAACTACGCACTGCAACGTCGCGCACTGACCGAGTATGAGTTGGCAATTGCACGAACAATGGGTTTGAATAATGCCGCCGACTCGCTTATAAGCTGTCTGGATAATGATGATTATCAGGCGCTTTGCGAACTTTCGCCCGTGGGACGAATCGCCGAGCGTGTGTTCCTTAATTACGAGGATATCACGGTGCACAAGCCATCGTTGTACAATTCTCGTAACCCGATTCCGGAGTGTGTCATCTATCCCAAAGGTACGATTTACAGAATCCTTGTTGGAACCTTCTCGTCGGAGCAGTCGCCCACCATCTTCCGTGGTGCAGCGCCGCTTTATGTGCAGAAGATTATGAATAAGTATCGCTACTTTGTGGGAGGTTTTGCCTCGGACAGCACAGCCTTTGCCGCCCAAGAGGAGTGCCTTAAAATAGGTTTCCGCAAGCCCGAAGTGGTGGTGTGGGTCGATGGACAATACTTCAATCTGAGTGAAGAGGATGACAACGAGGAGGAGAGTCGACGTTTCAGAGTGATTATCGACAGTGCCGAGCCCCTGAGCGAAGAACTTGTACGACAAATCAAGATAGACACCAACAACGCTGATATAGTGAAAATCGGCGATACCTACTCCATTGACAATATCGAGGGCTATATCAACGCTCTGCGACTCAAGGAGAGCATCGAAGCGGTTGGAAAAATTCCAGCACGAATCGAAGAAATCGGAAAATAATTTGTATCTTTAACGGGTGCCAACGGAATAGGCACTGACACACACTATAAAAATTCAAACACGCACGCGTATGTGGATGATTGCATTTCTTTTAATTCTGGGCACACTGCTCTTGTTGGGTGAGTTGCTGATTTTTACGGGAACCGCCGTGGCGGGCATTATGTCGGTAGTGAGCTATGGCGCAGCTTCGGCTTTGTCGTGGCATCTCTACGGCTGGCAGGGTGTCGGTATAACTCTGGGAATTATCATTGTAATCTCGGTGGTTGTTGCCGTGGTGTTTCTGCGCAAGGGGATGTGGAAAAGACTTGCACAAAAGAGTAGTATTGACAGTGTGTCGCAAACCTCGCCCAAAGACAGTGTTACAGTGGGTAGCCGCGGAGTGACCACCACCCGATTGGCGCCGAGCGGACGAATCGAAATTGAAGGAATGTCGTATGAGGCACGTTGTAACGACTCATTCGTCGACCCGCAAACCGATGTCGAAGTGGTAGGTTTCGACAACTTTACGGTGTTGGTGAAAAGGCTGAAATAACGAACTAATTTTTAACTGATAGCTTATGGAAACTTCGATTGTGAGTTGGATTGTGATAGCGGTATTGAGTATCGTACTGCTGTGGATTATTCTGTATTACGTCCCCGTGGGACTGTGGTTCTATGCCATTATCTCGGATGCCAAGGTGGGACTGTTGCAACTCGTGTTCATGCGCTGGCGTAAGGTGCCTCCCACGGTGATAGTGTCGTCGATGGTCGAGAGTACTAAGGCCGGACTTCGCCTGGATGCCAACGAATTGGAGGCTCACTACCTGGCCGGTGGCAATGTTACAAATGTTGTGCATGCGCTGGTGTCGGCACAGAAAGCCGGTATCGCTTTGGATTTCAAAATGGCCACGGCTATTGACCTCGCAGGTCGTAATGTGCTTGAAGCCGTGCAGATGTCGGTAAATCCGAAGGTCATCAACACACCGTCGGTTGCCGCTGTTGCCAAAGATGGTATTCAACTTATTGCCAAGGCTCGTGTGACGGTTCGTGCCAACATTCGTCAATTGGTGGGTGGCGCTGGTGAGGAGACCATCTTGGCGCGTGTAGGCGAGGGTATTGTGTCGAGTATCGGTTCGTCCGAAACCCACAAGGTGGTGTTGGAGAATCCCGATGTGATTTCGAAAACCGTGCTGGCCAAAGGTTTGGATGCAGGCACCGCGTATGAGATTCTCTCCATCGACATCGCCGATATTGACGTAGGTAAGAACATTGGTGCTGAGTTGCAAATCGACCAAGCCAATGCCGATAAGAATATTGCCCAAGCCAAAGCCGAGGAGCGTCGCGCCATGGCCGTGGCTCTTGAGCAGGAGAATATAGCCAAAGCTCAAGACGCCCGTGCGAAGGTGATTTTGGCCGAGGCCGAGGTTCCCTTAGCAATGGCCGAGGCATTCCGTAACGGTAACCTTGGAATCATGGATTACTACAAGATGAAAAACATCCAGGCTGACACCTCGATGCGCGAGAAAATCGGTAAATAATCCCCCCCCTCAAAAAAAGCCTGTCCACGTGTGAGGACAGGCTTTTTTTTGTAATCCGCAGGACATTCGGCTAATAATCCGTAACGTCGATTAGTTTGTTGAGGATGGCGTAGACCGTAAGACCCGAGATGGAGTTGATACCGAGTTTGTGTGAGATGTTCTTGCGGTGGGTGATGACCGTGTGAACCGAAAGATTGAAATCGTCGGCAATCTCCTTGTTGGTCTTTCCACGTGCCACGGCCGTCAGAATATCGCGTTCGCGGGCAGATAGCTCGTCACTTTCGATGCGAGTTGAGGTTGCGTTTTGAGTCTGCTCCATCACAGCGTTCAAACGTGAGATAATAGTCTCCGAACCGTCATACAAACCAATCACACCATCGAAATTGCGTGTCAGCCACTCGTCACTCATCGTAGAACACGAAAGCGCTAACACGGGTACGCCGCTACCACTCAACTGACGACGCAACTCGCCACGACCCTCCCACGATGCAACAATCGGGTCAACCAACACCAAGTCGCAATCCTTGAACTTGCTCTCGGAGTAGAAGTCCAAGTTGGGAATTGTGCCGCAAGGGACAAACTCTCGGCTACGCAACAAAATCTCGCTCACACCCGCCGCCATGATGTCGGAGGGTGTGATGATGAGTACGTTGTATTTTGTTCGGCTATGCATTGCTTTCGAGTTTTTCGACAAGTGGAATCAATATTCGGTTCTCGATTTCGGTGTGTCGTCCCAGGTCGGTGTCAATCTTGAAAATATCCTCCAGCACAGCGTGGCGTTCGGACATGGCAGACGTCTCGGACAGATACTTGATAATGATATTCTTCATATCGTTGAGTTTGTCCTCGATATTGCTGTGGTTGTGTCCGAACTGCTCGATGCTATATCCATCGATGGGTTTGCCGCCACGAGTCAGCGACTCAATGTAGGCAAACACTGTGTCCTCCTCGTAGGCGAAGTGGTTGTCCACCTCGGCTTGATAGTCGTCCCAAAAGCGGTCAATAACTTGGCGGTCGGCACCGTCAAGCAGCGCTACCATGGCGTGTATATGTTCGTGCAGACGCGGAAAACACACCTCCGAATAGTAGCGGTGTGAAGCCCTGAGGTAGGTCATCAGGTGTGGTAAATCCTTGTGGCCGAGTCCTTCGACGTGAGGCACGTAGGAGTCGAACGAGTAGACGTTGCAAATCATCAGAAAAAGCTCCGACGAAAGTCCGTAACGTCGACAAATCTCGCCCACCGTGGCATCGCCGAAACCGAGTCGGATACCCAAGCGTTCAACGATTCCGAGCAGTATGGGGTCTGCGAGAATCATATCGGCAAGTTTGCAGCGTTCGGTATATGGTGCAAATCGTAAAGTCATAGGTACGTTGTATCTTATTGATTCATTGGCAAAGGTACGTTTTTTTTTGCAAACTCGCTCTAACTACAAGGTGGTATTCGTGAGGTTCCAAATACCAATATTAGGTGATTGTCTGTTGTTGAACCGTGCGTTATCTTTGCAGTGTTATTTTAGTTGAGGTGATTTTTGATTATTCTGTCAGGGCTGAGGCTCGACAAAAAGGGGCCCTGCGTGATGCAAAGCCCCTTTTTTAATTCACAATTCACAATT
>JAGBFQ010000014.1 GCA_017936385.1 Rikenellaceae bacterium | reverse complement strand
GTATAAGACATAAAATTTTAAGAAAATAGGATGGATTTATGATTATAATCCGCCAAATCGCCTAAAAAAAGTGAGATTTGGCGAGATATGATGAAAAAACAGATGAAAATCGAAGAAGCAATACTTTACTGCCTCGCAAGTCAGAACCGAGGAATGCGAACTGAACAGATTGCGGAAATGATTAACCGCCAACGCTTACATATCCGCAAGGATGGACAACCAGTTACATCCAACCAGGTTTATGCTGTTATTTGTCGCTATTCCGATATGTTTGTCAAGGCCGAAGGACGAATTATGTTGATGATATAATGAATGCATTAAGAGCTGTGAGTCATGAATGATTTCTGCTTTTTGTTTATCACAATATAGTATCAATCTTTCCCATAAAACCATCGTGTAATGTACTTCGTAAAAGTATCTATTTCATAGGGTCTTCATAAACTCATTAAATTTTCAATTATGTGATTTCAATAAATCGTTTGCCGTCAAATCCAGCAAGATGCTCATTGTAATAAACATAGCCAAGCTGATTGCAGACAAGGCGTGTATTCCCGATTGTTGCATCTATGTTGGCATGCGAGTGTCCGAAAATCCACGCATCAATACGGCTGTCAGCGATGAAGTCGCCTAATTCTGTTGCGAATGCACTATTCAGCAAACCGCCTTTATGCTGGGGAGCTACAACAGCCATTGATGGCAGATGATGAGTTACTACCACAATACGTTCAGCGGTGCTATCGGCCACACTCTGCTTGATAAAATCCAGACATTTATCGTGCTCGGCATTAAAGTCGGCAGGGGTAAAACGGCGACCATTATACATAATCTGCCGAAAGTCATACATTCCTTGCTCTACAACAAATTCGTCCTCTGGACGGATGTGCGACCAAAGGGTTGAGAGGATAAAATCAACATTATCAATTTTCACAACCTTGTTTTGATAGTAATGCACATTAGGCAGAATCTCACGACTCCAGCTGTAGCCATTTGCCAAGATGTCGTAGTTTTGGTAGTATTCGTGGTTACCTGGCACTATTAACACCTCACGGTAATTTGCCGATGCCCACTCCCAGAACTTTGGGCAGGGCATTGTTTTATCACACAAATAGCCGATATCGCCCGCAAGCACAAGCACATCGCCCACAACATCAAATGGGACATTTTGCATATATCGTCTGTTGGCTGACATCTCCAAATGGAGGTCAGAGGCGTACTGGATTTTCATCGTATATTAAAATTACAAATACAATACCTCGTTATCGTCAAGGCATTTCACATTGTCATTTACGAATATATCGCTAAATCGTTTCGGGGCATCAGTATGTATGGGTACAATCGTTTTTGGTCGAACGAACTCAACTATGCGTTGCAATGATTGTGTATCGGCGTGACCGCTCGAATGGATATCCTTGACCACCTCGCAATGCTCCTCGACCCAACCACGAAAACGCTCGGTGCTGGGCTCATTCCAATAGCCACTCCAAATTGACCTTATAAAGCGAATACGAAGCGCTTTAATTCGCTGCAAATAAGTTAGTACAGTTGGGCGTACAAGCATTACATATTTCTCTGGCGAGCCTGAGAAATCATCATACGACGCCTTGTTTTGTTTGGGGTTCAGAGAGTAGATATACCGCTCTTGGTTGCGCTCCGTAAGGAGTGTAGTGAGGCGTGGCGGAAAATAGACCTTCATCTGCTCTGCCGTTGTTACAGTCGGAATTTTGGGATTCAACTCTGCAACTGCCGCCAAAACATTTGCCGTGTAGGGATCAATCACAAGTGT
>JAGBFQ010000013.1 GCA_017936385.1 Rikenellaceae bacterium | reverse complement strand
CTGAATCATTATCAAAGGCGCGCCTTTGATAATGGGGATTTAGGGGAGGGTCCAACACGCTGTACACTCCGTCCAAATCACCCCATGAATAAAAGCAAAAGCAACTAACTAAAAAACTTACAGATATGATTTGGAATCCCAATTCGGAGCGTAGCGACAAAAGTCCCCTCCAAGGAGGGGATTTAGGGGAGGGTCCAACACCTGTACACTCCGTCCAAATCACCCTATAAATAAAGACAAACGCAACTAACTAAAAACTTACAAATATGATTTGGAATCCCAACAAGGAGTGTATGAGTCGTGACGAGATGCACGCTTTGCAGAGCAAACGTTTGCAGAAACTTGTGACCTATGTGTATCACAACACCCCGTTCTATCGAAACAAAATGCAGGAGATGGACCTCTCGCCCGAGGACATCAAGACCATTGATGACATCGTGAAATTGCCTTTTACGACCAAACAAGACCTGCGTGACAACTATCCCTATGGCCTTCAAGCGGCTCCCGCCTCGGAGATTGTGCGTGTGCACGCCTCGTCGGGTACTACGGGTAATCCTACAATTGTGGGTTATACGCGTAAGGACTTGGCCGTGTGGTCGGAGGTTATGACTCGTTGCCTTACGGCTTATGGCATCACGCGTGATGACACCTTCTCGGTGAGCTACGGTTACGGCTTGTTTACGGGTGGTCTGGGCGCGCACTATGGCGTGGAAAACCTCGGAGCAACCGTAATCCCCACCTCGACAGGTAATACCGAAAAACACATCCGCCTGATTCGTGACCTTAAAATTACGGGTATCGCATGTACCCCCTCGTACGCTTTGTACTTGGCCGAGACGCTTGAGAAGATGGGTCTTTCGAAGAAGGATATAAGCCTTCGCGTGGGAGCCTTCGGTGCCGAGCCTTGGACCGAGAATATGCGCCACGAGATTGAGGAACGACTCGGCCTTAAGGGATTCAATCTCTATGGCTTGAGCGAGATTATGGGCCCCGGCGTGTCGTATGAGTGTGAGGCACAGAACGGCTCGCACATCTGCGAGGACCACTTCTATCCCGAAATCATCAACCCCGACACCCTCGAACAACTGCCCTATGGCGAGCAGGGTGAGTTGGTGTTCACCACCCTTACCAAGGAGGGTATGCCGCTGCTGCGTTACCGTACCAAGGACTTGTGTACGCTGATGGCCGGAGAGTGTGAGTGTGGCCGTACTGCAGTGCGCATGGGTCGCATCATGGGTCGTAGTGATGATATGCTTATCATTCGAGGTATCAATGTGTTCCCGTCGCAGGTTGAGAGCGTAATCCTCGAGATGAAGGAGTTTGAACCTCAATATATGCTCATCGTCGACCGTGTCAACAACCTCGACACCCTACAAGTTCAGGTTGAGGTTCGCCGTGACTTCTTCAGCGACGATATTGGCCGCATGCTTGCAATGAAGAAGATGTTGGCCGACCGCCTTAAGAGTGTGTTGTCAATTGCCGCCGACATCAAACTGATGGAACCCGGCAGTATCGAGCGCAGCCAAGGAAAGGGAAAACACGTTATCGATAACCGAATTCTGAAATAATAAAAAAACTCAGTAGATATGACCATCAAGCAACTATCCGTGTTCCTGGAGAATAAGTCGGGACGCATCAACGAAGTGGCCAAAATTCTGGGCCAGAATAATATCAATATGCATGCATTCAGCATGGCCGAAACCACCGACTTCGGAATCCTTCGACTGATTGTGACGGAGGTCGACAAGGCGGTTGAGGTTTTGCGTGAGGCGAGTTTCGCAGTGATGCTGACCGACGTGGTGTGCATTAGCTGTGATAATGTATCGGGAGCTCTGTCGACGGTCCTTGATAAACTGACCGAGGCCGGTATTTTCATCGAGTATATGTACGCTTTTGCCGAGGGCGCGAATGCCAATATTGTCATTCGCCCGAGCGACATCGACAAGTGCGTCGAGGTCTTGAGTGGTTGCCCCTGCAACGTGATGAATAATATTTAGTCGTACCGCACACTGTCAACGGGCGGGCGTTCCATAATGGGATGCCCGCTTTTGTTTTGGATAGTTTCGAAAATTATTATTACATTTGTAGTCAGTAAAACGTTTTGTGATATGAAGTATGTCGGAGCGCATGTCAGCATTGCAGGGGGAGTCGAAAATGCACCTCTGAATGCACGAAATATCGGAGCTACGGGCTTCGCAATGTTTACCAAGAACCAACGACAATGGTTTGCACCCGAATTGTCGACAGCCTCAATCGAGGCGTTTCGGGCGATGTGTCGAGAGTATGGTTTCCCGCCCGAGAGTATCCTGCCGCATGACAGCTACCTCATTAATCTTGGAAACCCCGATCCCGAGGCGTTGGCCAAATCGCGCGAGTCGTTCGTTGGGGAGCTGCGCCGTTGTGAGCAGCTGGGACTCGACCGACTGAACTTCCACCCGGGCAGCCACCTTAAGAAAATTTCCGAGGAGCAATGCATTGAACTGATTGCCGAATCAATCAACCTTGCGCTGCGCCAAACCGAGGGCGTTACGGCCGTGATTGAAAATACCGCAGGGCAGGGGAGTAATATGGGCTACCGCTTCGAACACTTGGCCGCCATCATCGAACAGGTGGAGGACAAGAGCCGCGTGGGAGTGTGTTTGGATACGTGCCACTCGTTTGCGGCGGGTTATGACCTGTCGAGCCGCGAGGCGTGCGAAGCGACCTTTGCCGAATTCGAAAGGATTGTGGGCTTTAAGTATCTGCGTGGTATGCACCTTAATGACGCACTTAAACCGTTGGGTAGTCGTGTTGACCGCCACGCCGAGTTGGGCAAGGGTTATATCGGTTGGGATTGTTTCCGATATATCATGTCCGACAGCCGCTTTGACGGTATGCCGCTGACGCTCGAAACCATCGACGAAAGCCTTTGGCCCGACGAGATAGCAACGCTCAAAAGTTTTGTGTAGCCCCCCGAATGTATGAACTGCCCAACTGTCGAAATACTTGCTCCGGCACGCGACCTTAATACTGCCCGAATCGCCATCAGCCATGGCGCTGATGCTGTGTATATTGGTGCGCCGAGATTTGGTGCACGCCACGCTGCGGGCAACTCCATCGAGGATATTGCAACGCTGGTGCGTGAGGCCCACCTCTATGGCGTGAGGGTCTATGTGACGATGAATACCATCGTCTATGATTCGGAGTTGGACGATGCTCGAACGTTGGCCGAGCAGGTTGTCGCTACGGGTGTCGATGCGCTGATTGTGCAAGACCCAGCCTACCTGCGTATGGGACTTACGGGCGTCGAACTGCACGCCTCGACGCAGATGGCCATCCGAACACCCGAGGAGGCGCAGTTTTGGGCCGATTGCGGATGTACGCGTGTGGTGTTGGAGAGGGGCATGACTTTCGACGAGATTAAAGCCGTGTGTGATACGGGCGTTGAGGTGGAGTGCTTTGTGCACGGTGCAATATGTGTGGGTTATAGCGGCCGCTGTTTTTTGAGCCGCAGTATGGGGCCGCGTAGCGGTAACCGTGGTGAGTGCAGCCAACCCTGCCGCCTGACTTGGGATTTGGTGGATGAGCGCGGACGAACGATTATTCAAGGCAAACACCTTCTGTCGGTGCGCGACCTGAACCTCTCGCGCCATGTCGAGAAGATGGCACGCGCTGGCGTGGTGTCGTTCAAAATCGAAGGGCGACTCAAGGATGAAAACTATATACGTAACACCGTGGCTTACTACCGCCGCCTGGTGGACGATGCCGCACGCCGTGGTACACTTCGCTCGGCCTCGCGTGGCAGCGGTTTTAAATATGATTTTGAGCCCAATCCTCATAAGACATTCCTGAGGGGTGATACCGATTATTTCTTTCGAGGGGTGCACTCGGGCGTGGCCTCGTTCGATACCCCCAAATCGGTGGGCGAACCCGTGGGTGTTGTGGGCCGTGTCGGTCGTGGATGGGTGGATGTTGCCGAGGGCGTTGCGGGTGTCGCACTGCACGCCGGCGACGGACTTTGCTGGATGACAGACGACTCGCTGGTGGGTACCAATATCAACCGCGTTGAGGGCAACCGAGTGTGGCCCAATAAATTGGATAAACTTACGGTCGGAGCACGATTGTATCGCAACTTTGACTCCGAATTTAATCGCGCATTGGAACGTAGTGCACCGCGCCGAGTGCTGGATGTGACGGCTTGTGTGGAGTTTTATGACGGTGGCTTGCAACTTAGCTATACCGATGAACAGGGATTCAGCGCTGTGGCCGAGTGCGAGGGCGAGTTCGAGGAGCCGCGCAATGTGGAGCGTATGGAGAGCATTGTGCGCGACCAAGTGTGCAAGACGGGTGACACACCGTTCCGAGTAACAGATGTCGCGGTCGAGGGACGAGTTTTGTTTGTGCCTTCGGGTGAGTTGGCGCGTATGCGTAGGGAGTGCCTCGCGGAGTTGGAATATACCCTGTCGTCGCAACTTCCGCCTCGCCGAGTGGCTGCCGAAAATCCCGATGCCCGACTGCCGTGGAGAGTGGTCGATGGCTCCAAAAATGCAGTCAATGCCGCCAGCCGCCGATTCTACCTCGACCACGGAGCCGAACGAGTTGAGGTGGGTTGGGACTTGGCAGACAACCTCTATGACCACACTGTTATGACCTGCCGCTACTGCATCCGCCGCGAAATTGGCGAGTGCTTGCGACAGAAACCCAAACATCGCGGAGCGTTGTACCTCACGCGCGGAGCCTTGCGCTACCGCCTGGATTTCGACTGCCGACGATGCGAAATGAGATTAATACCCGAAGAGATAGTATGCAAGGATTAGAGATGTTGTCGCCCGTGTGGAGCGACTACGAATTGATAGATAGCGGCGACTTCGAAAAGCTCGAACGCTGGGGCAAATACGTCACCGTGCGTCCCGAGCCGCAAGCCATCTGGCGTAAGAGCCTTAGCGAACGCGAATGGGGCGAGATGGCTACTGCCGTGTTCCGCCGCGATGCACGTAGCGATGAGCGTGGAGAGTGGCGTCTGGGGCGAACCATGCCGCAACGCTGGACCGTGGGTTTCGACTATCGTGCGATGCACCTTCGTATGCGCCTTGGACTGACTTCGTTCAAACACGTGGGTCTGTTTCCCGAGCAGGCCGAGAATTGGAAATTCATCTACGATACCTGCTCCGAGATGAAGGCTCGCGGCCGCCAACCCCGAGTGCTCAATCTGTTTGCCTATACGGGTGGTGCAACACTTGCCGCACGTAGCGCAGGAGTTGATGTTACCCACGTCGATTCGGTTAAGCAGGTGGTCAGTTGGTCGCGCGAGAATATGGAACTCAGCGGTCTGAAGGATGTGCGTTGGATTGTGGACGATGCTCTGAAGTTTGTTCGCCGCGAAGTTAAACGTGGCAATCGCTACGACGGCATAATACTTGACCCACCAGCCTATGGTCGAGGTCCTGATGGCGAGAAATGGATTTTGGAGGAGAATATTGGCGAGATGTTGGAGTGCTGTGCGCAGTTGCTTGCTCCGCGTGATTCGTTCCTGGTGCTGAATCTCTACTCGATGGGTCTGTCGGCAATGTTGTCGCGCAGTGCAGTGAACCAAATTTTCGGGCGTCCTGCCACCGAACAGTTCGGCGAATTGTATTTCACCGACCGCGGAGGCAAGAGCCTGCCCTTGGGAGTATATTATAGATTTAAGAGATAGAAATTATGACTTTGATTGTATTGCTTGTAACGCTGTTTGCGGGATGTTTCGTTGATGGCCTTGTTGGCCTTTTGGGTAGCCGCCGAAGAATAGGTTTCGGATGGTCGTTCTTTTTGAGTTTGATTTTTACGCCTGTTATTGGCTTGATTATCACGCTGCTTTCGGACCCTCTGCCTGCGGGTGAGAGTCGTTGGGGTTGTCTGATTCCCACGTTGTTGAGTCTGCTTTTCGTTGGCTTGATTTTCTTCTTGTCGATTGTGGTTTTCGGTTGGGTGATAATCTAACGGCAGGTTGAATCGGGAGTGTGCGAGGTAGTGTTTTGGAGCGCATTTTGCAGTGATGTTCCAAAACTTTTGTGCAATGCAACGAAATTTCATGGAAGCCGTCGCCCTCCGACGCTCGATTTACCATCTGGATGCAGAGATAGCAGCCACCGACAAACAAATCACCCGAATCATCGAACACGCCCTGCGTTATGTGCCCTCGGCGTTCAATTCCCAATCGACGCGCATCGTGCTGCTCGTCCGACACCACCACAAGCGGCTTTGGGAGATTGTCAAGGAGTGCCTTGCGCCGCGCCTTACGCCCGAACAACAGCAGCGCACCTTCCAAAAGATAGATGCGGAGTTTGCTGTCGGTCATGGAACGATTCTGTTCTACGAAGATTCGGAAGTGGTGGCCGGGCAACGAGCCGCCTATCCTTCCTATGCCGATAAGATGGATACTTGGGCCGAGCACACCTCGGCGATGCACCAATTTGTGGTGTGGACTGCGCTTGCCGACCTTGGCATTGGCGCGTCGCTTCAACACTACAATCCGTTGATAGACCATCGTTTGGTTGAGGAGTGGGGTCTTTCGGAGTCGTGGCGGCTGATAGCTCAAATGCCCTTTGGCGGGCGTCTTTCGGAGCCCGTCGAACGCGAACAGCACACACCTATTTATGAGCGTCTCCGAGTGTTTGATTAACAATATACGTGGCTGTCCATTTTGCGGACAGCCACGTGTGTTGTGTTTAAGTAGTGATTTAAGCCGGCTCCATCGGGTTTGGACTTATGGAACCATGCAGGGGGCTTGTGGTTTGATATTTCGGAAAGTTTTTTGTACCTTTGCAGGGCAGTATATACATTAACCAACTCATAAACAAACAACATGAAAAAAAACCTATTACTACTATTTGCCGTTTTTGCTGCTTTTGTGGGCTGTCAAACGGATGCCCCCGATGATGGCAACTCAGGCGCAAAACACTTTGTGGAAATCGAGTGCGATACCCTCTACTTTGGTAGCACAGGCTCTACAGTAAATATTATCAGTGTCGATTCGCACAGCAAATTCTGGAGCTACAGCTACGACAATTCACAAGATTGGTGCTATGTCAACGACCACGTTGATGAGAATGGTGCACGTTATCTCAATATCAACATCTCGGACAACGAGACCGACTCGGACCGTGAACTTACCATTGTTGTCACCAATGGCGATGCTGCCGACGAAGTGGTCATCAAACAGCTGGTCAACAGCGAGAAACCTGCAATGTCCATCACCGTAGAGCAAAGTTCGTACACGCTCACCAAAGATATGCAGGCCCTCACCGTGAAGATTGAGGCTGACGGTGATTACGACGTGGTGATTCCCGAGGAGTACAGCTGGATTTCGTACGAGGGTACAACCTTCAATGAGGGAGTGAACGAAGTGTCACTTTTCGTTATGGCCAACTATGGCGAGGAGATGCGCACTGCGACCCTCTCGTTTGTTAGCCCCAACACTTCGGCTCAAATCGAAGTTTGCCAATGGGGTAAGGATGACTTGATGGTTGAAGTCGATAAGAAAAACCTTCTGTTCCTGGCCGGCCGCGACAGCCTGCGGGTAGAGTCGTTGGGCGACTACACGGCAGAGGTGACCCAAGGTGATTGGGTAACCATCAACAATGAGTTGTCGAGTGACGAGTGGGTGGTCTTTGACTACACCGCCAATGAGAGCGAGAACGAATCTCGAACCGCGGTTATCACCCTGTCGACCACCTCTACAACCAAGGAGGTAACCCTGACACAAATTCCATATGTTCAAACCGAGATGCCGGAGAAGGACGCTTGGAAAGCTGACGTGGCTGCGACTGTAACCTTGGTTGAGGCCTCCTCGGAGTTGACAAGCGCACGTAAGGCTGCGCGAGCTTGTGATGGCAACCCTCTGTCGATTTGGCAATCGGTAACCAACACCAACACTCCTCAAGAACTGACACTGACAATCGATGCATCCAATCTGGAACGTATCGACTACTTGAGATACATCCCTGCCCCCGTTGCAAGTGCAACAGCCGTTTCGTGGGGTAACTGGAAAGAGACCGAAATTTATGCGACCGACGCCGATGGCAAAGAGAGCCTTGTAACCAGCTACGACTTCCGTGGCGGTTCAAGCAAGGTGGATGTTGAGTTCAACCCTGCACTTCCCAATACAACAACGAAGGTGCGTATCGTAATCAAGAATGCCAAACCGTTTGTCAAAAACGGCGAGGAGAATCCCTATGTGGCTTCGGCTGCCGAGGTGGGATTGTACATGTACAACCCCGAGGGATTCCAAGCACTCAACTACTTTACCGATTGGTCGCTCTCGGAGTTGCGCGAGGACGTTACCTATGAGCAAATAAGTGAGATTAAAGACCCGTTCTATCGCAGTCTGGCCGAACAAATCTTCTATGGAATATACGATGATGAGTTCCGCGTGTGTGAGTTCAAGGCTTATCCCTGCCCCGAACTTGACGCCGAGATTCTGCGCGACAAAACCCATGGTGTGATTAGCAACGTGACAGGAATGTTCGTTGCCGAGGCCAATACCCCACAATATATCTATTTGGACGAGGACTACGGTTTGGAGATTTACGTTCGTGTCATCAACTACAAGAAACATGAAACATCGACTCACCCCGTGGCTATTAGCCCTCACGACCACCTGACTTGCGACCACAAGATTCAGAAGGGACGTAACGTTATTACCCCCGTAAATACGGGTCTGATGTATATTTTGGCCTTTACCGAGGACGATAGCTATGCCCAGATTCCGCCCATGAAGGCTCACTTTGTAAACTCGTCGGTGAACGGCTACCTTGACTATACCAAACACACGGCTGATGATGTGTTGCGTATCTTCATGCTGGCTCCTTCGACCAAAGAGCCTCGTTTCGATATGGTTGGCGACCACTTTGTGATTAACTACGAGAAGGCTCAATACCTCCAACATACATTCAGAGGCAATCCCCGCACCAACGCCCAAGCGGCCATCGACCTAATGGAAATTTATGACTCGGTGACCAAGATTCAAGAGCGCATGATGGGTCACGTTAAGTACAAAGCCAAGGGTCTTCAACGCGGTCACCGCAACCGTATGACCTTCTTGGGCTCGTATGGTTCGACCTATGCCTATTCGGCTTGGTGGCACACCGGCTACTCGCCCGCAATCACTCCGGGTATGCTCAATCCGATGAATCTGTGGGCTCGCCACCTGAAACCCGAAGCCTTGAACGATGGTATCACTTCGCGTATTTGGGGTCTTGCTCACGAGCTTGGCCACTCGAACCAAACCGCACTGTTCACTTGGCGAGGTATGACCGAGGTATCGAACAATATGATGTGTCTGATGGCTCAAAACTTTATGTATGGTGTGGGTAAGGGTTACACCACTATGCGTTGGAGCCAATCGTTCAACACCGCGATGCGCGACTTTGGTTCGCGTTGGGTTTGGGAGTTCGACAAAGAGGGTAATTGGTATGAGCGTCCGTTCACTCACTGTGAGTCGGTGAACTCGCCATGTTTCGGTTCGACTGAGGGAGCCGTTGACCCCTGTACTCAACTCTTCCCGTTCTATCAACTATTCCTCTATTTCCATCTGGTCGAGGGTAACAGCGATTTCTATCCCGATTTCTACGAGTTGTGCCGCACCAAGGATATCTATCCCAAGAACTTCAGAACCGAAGATGCATACCAATCAGCCATTATCGTTGAGTTCATGAAGAGCATCTCGGAGGCTTCGGGCAAGGATATGAGTGATTGGGCAAACGCCTGGGGTCTGCCTGGTGTGAACTACGGTCTGGGTAAAGGTACGCGAGTAAACCACTACGGACAAACCTACTTCACCACCACGCAGGAGCAAATCGATGAGGCGATGAAGCATAACTCGCAATTCCCCAAACCCGAGATGAATCCTTTCTATATCCACGACCTCAACCTTGAGTTGTATCGTAATCCGCAACCCGTTGTTGCGGGTACTCACACCGTTGACGACAAGGGTAACTTTACCATGTCGGGTTGGCAGAATGTTGTTGCTTGGGTGTTGGTTGACCCCGACAAGAATGGCGAGGATGGCAAACCGGGTCGTGACGTGGCCGTTCTGATGTGTAACAAACAAGATGGCGGCGGTACGTTCAGCTATACCTATCGTGAGTCGCGCTACATGCCCAAAGCCGAAAACGACTTCAGCGACTACCTCTATAATAACGGTGGCGCAGGAGCAAACCGTCTGATGGAGGCTGTTCCCGTAGACCACGCCTACACCAAGTCGCTCCAGCTCTACGCTGTGGATGCCTATGGCAAGCGCTATGCAAGTCAGAGCAACGTGCGCTAAGGTATTTCCAAGTATCACAAGAAAGGCACAGACCCGCAATGGTCTGTGCCTTTCTTGTGATTGCAATCCGTATTTTCGCAGCTCTAATACTTGAACGAACTGCCGCCGATGAATTCGCGCAGGATTGAGTTCAGAGGTACTTCCGTGGGCTCGGCGCTCACAAAGTTGTCGAGGAAATTCAACAAACGCTTGGCCTCGGCATATTCGGGCACGGTGTCGGGTACGGTCATGAGCATGGGCTCGACGAAACGTTTGAGGATGGGTATCTCGTAGAACAGCACCGAGTTGAACATCACGTCGGCATACTCTTGATAGGGGAAGATGTACTTCTCCTCACCACGGCGCACGCTCTGCCATCGTTTCAGTGTGTCCGTTGCATCATTGCCACGGGTATAGCAATCGCGCACTATTCGACGAATGAGTCGGTTGTCGGTGGTGGGTATGCGCGAGAGGTTGTCCATGGCCACGGAGGTGAAGGCCGAGGCGTATATTTTGAACTTTCTCTCGTCGGGAATTTTGGCGGTGAGCTCGGGATTGAGTGCGTGAATACCCTCGACAACCAATACCGAACGGTCGTCCAACGAGAGAGGCTCGGGATGCCATTGTCGTTTGCCCGTTATGAAGTCGTAGCGCGGGATGTCGACGCTTTCGCCTGCGAAGAGCCGCTCCAGATGGTCGTTGAAGGTTGCGCGGTCGATGGCGTCGAAAGCCTCAAAATCATACTCTCCGTTCTGGTCCAACGGGGTTTTGTCGCGGTCGACGAAGTAGTCGTCCAGCGACAGCAGCACGGGTTTGAGTCCCAACACGCGGAGTTGAATTCCGAGCCTTTTGGATGAGGTGGTCTTGCCACTCGACGAAGGACCTGCAATGAGCACAAGTTTTGCTCCCTTTCGGGCGTGTGCGTCGGCAATCATGTCGGCCATTCGCGCCATGTTCTTTTCGTGAAAAGCCTCGCCGAGCTTTATGAGTTCGCCGATTTCGCCGCGCAGTATGCGGCTGTTGAGCGAGCCAACGTTGGGCACACCCATGATGTCGCACCAATCGGTGTACTCCGAGAATACGTCGAACATCTTCTCTTGGGGTACCATCACCTCCAGCTCATCGGGGTTGGTTCTCTTTGGCACGGCCACGTAAATACCCGTTGCGTAGTATGGTCGAACGTCGTACTGCTCGATGTAACCCGTCGAGGGCGCCATCGCTCCGTAGAAGTAACCCACTGTGTCGCCCAGACGGTAGACCGTTTCGTAGAGTCTTGGGCGTGACTGCATAAGGGCGAGTTTGTCGGTGTAGCCGAGCGACGAGAACAATACTTCGGCTTCGGTTCGAGTCAGACGCTCTTTGTTGATAGGCATGTCGGCGGCAATGATTTCGTCGGCACGGTGCTTGATTGCCGCAACGTCATCTGTTGAGATGTCCTTTCGTCCGATGATTTCGCAATAAAAACCCTTCGACACGGAGTGCTTGACGCTCAATCGGCAGTCGGGGAAGAGGTCTGCCACGGCCTTGTGCAACACCATGAACAGAGTTCGCTGATAAACCCGACTTCCCTCGAAGTGTGTGATGTCGATAAATTGCACCTGATGCTCTTTGAATATTCTGTACGACAAGGCTTTGACTTGGTTGTCGACATAGGCTGCGAGCGGTCGTCGAGCGGTTCGCGGAGCGATTTGCGTGGCGATTTCGAGCAGAGAACTGCCGAGAGAAACCCGATGTTCACGATTGTCGTTTACGCATTGTATAGATACGAGTTCGTGTTTCATAGGCTGATAGTGTTAGGCGGTTTGAGTGTAAAGATAGTAATTTTGCGTGGAAAAACAATGTTTGCTACCCAAAAAAAAGCGGGCCGAACGACATATATTGTCATTCGGCCCGCAAACATTACGTCCACTCCTTCGGGAGCGCGGCGGTTAGTTGTTATTGATTGTTATTGGCTTTTGCATCACACAGACGGAAGTACTCCGAGCGAATCCATACCAACTCCATGGTCGTTTTGTCGTACGCTTGCATTACATAGCGGTACGCACCGTTGTAATCATCGAAGCTGTTAGTTGCCAAGTCGTATTTGTCACCACCATTCTCACGATAGCGTACATATCCATTTCCGTTAGTATTGATATCGATGTAGAAACCGGTGAAACCTTGGATTGAATTAATGGTTTGCAGAGAAGACAACTGTTCTACCTTGTCAGAATTAGCAGCCACGGCATCTTCCAAAGTTGCGGTTTTGAGTGAACCATCCTGATTTACGCTTTCCGAAACATCGCAACGATAAACGCGCAACGAGGAGATGGTGTTTACCCAATAATAAGGTGCAGGAGCGGTACCGTTAAAAATATAGGCGTCAGGAACGTTAATGTAGAATTGATTGCCCGACAAAGTCAAAGGAGTCTTGCCGTTGTTGTTGTCGGCGAAAGACGATTCGTCGAAGTCCGAGATGTACGGATTCATATCAACGTGTACTACGTGGCCGTAGTAAATCTCTTTGTGCTCTGCGTTTTGGCAAACTACATACGCTTGATATACGGGGTCGTGAGTTCCGTTGAAGGCCTCTTTCAAGAACTCGGTGTCCGACAATTTCTTGGTATATCTTACACGATACTTACCTTTGTTAACATTAGTACTATTGTTGTCTAATACTGCTGTAGCTTCGTAGTCGATGCTGTAAGAAGTTTTCTTAATCTCATTCAATTCAGTTGTCCAAGAAACCGTGTTCTCAACGGTGTCGCTGTAAGGAACATCCAAGCCGTTGTGGTTTTCCGTACCATCAGCACCGCAATAATCGCAATATCCGTAGCGGATGTAGTATTTCAGTTCGTGACCTGCCAACTCGTTTCTGATGGGGAGGTCTACTTCCATATACAAATCAACGGATATGGGGTAACGATAAGTTGTTTGTGCTCCATTGTTGGTTGTAACGGTAGTCGAGGTACTCTCGCCCAAGACGTAACCTTGAGTGTGAACTACGGGAACGTTGCTAACTACATTGTCGGTGGTGGCAACTACGTTTTTGAAGTTGTACAGCTTGTTGGCTTCAAAGTTGTGACCACCGTCTTTAGTGTAGGTGTAAACCACCTTGTACGATGCGGTGTTGAACACAGCAACAAGAGTTTGGTCAGCACCCAAAGTGAAGGGAGGCACAACTGCCCAAACGTAGGTCGAGTTGTCTGCATCAATCTTGATTTCGAGAGGAGATTCAGTACGAGAACTACCAAGGAAGTCAACCTCTACATAGTTACGAACCTCACCTGTAACGGGAGTAAAGCCGCATTCCTCTTGGGTGTGGTTGAACTTGAAGTGACCCGACAAGGGTACAACGCCATCAGACTCCGAGAGGTCTTTAAGAGCTTTCGTTTCGAGAAGGGTGTTGTTCACTATAAAAATATCAACCTCCTCGAGGTTCTCTTCGGTAAAACCAGGGAATTGACCCTCAGTAATGACATTTTCACCTTCTGTTGCAGTCTTAATCAAGAAACGCAGAGCGGCGGTGCGGTCATACAAAGTAATATCACGGTGATTCTCCTCGCTTGCTGTCCACTCGATAAAGTCGGTCGAAGTGAAGAATGCGTACTTGTCGTAGTTCGAGTGGTTGGCGTCGATTTGGGTTTGACGGCTTGCGTGGTTGATGGTCCACGACTCAGCGTCGTACAATTCACGCTCGCCGGCAGCGGTATTGTAGGGGTAGTAAGCAAACAGATACCAAGGGTTGCGGTTCGGGTCGGCGGGGTTCGCAGGAATAGTACCCGTGAAACTGTTCTCTTCCGAGAAACTCATCTTTGCATTGTTGGCGATGTGTTTGTGCTCGTCTTCCAATTCGGCGTCGTGGATAAACAGACCGATTGCGTCGTCCGAATCCCACTTCATGGTTTTGAGGTCGGTTGCGTCAAATGTAGCACGCGAGCCTGCGTCAACGCCGGCTGTGATGGTCAACTCGTAGCCCTCGGCAGGGGTGACTACGGGAGCTTGAGTGTCGTCGCCCATCTCAAAGGGGGCGTCCGCGCACGATGTCGCGCCAATGGCAAGCGCGGCAATCATAAACATATAAATACGTTTCATCCTTTTAATTGGAATTAATTAGTTCATTAAGAAGTTGGTTTGAGGGGGACTACATGTCTTCTTCCTCGTGTCCTGCAAATCCAAATGTCGATGTGGCTTCGACTTCTGTTGGGTTGCTTCCTGCGAATCCAACTTCGATGGCAACCTCGCAGATGGTCACCTCGGGGGCAAGGTAATGGTTGAGCTTTTTCATGTTTGTTGTTTTTTGTTGTTATTTTGATTATTCAATTTGTTCGGTTTTTTCAATAACGCCACCTACTCCCGAAAAAAGCAACGCACCTTCTCGTGCCCGCATTTCGGCTCAAGAAGGTGTGTTCTACTCTTAGATATGTAATACGTAATCTTTGTGCGGGAGAGAATTCGTTTATAGCTTTACTACGTATTCTCCCGACTTAAAGCATTGACATCTAAGAAGTTAGAACGTCTATAACTTTAGTCGGTCAACGATTTTTCCTCGTCAAGTCGGCTGTTGAAACAAACTTCGGGTGTTATTGTAGACGCCCGTGAGGTTCATTTCGAGCCGCAAAGGTAGCCACTCCGCGCAATAAATCAAAGAAAAAAATGCTTTTTTTTACAAATATTCCTCGCCGCCCTCGAATTGTAAACGATTGGTAATCTGCTTTATTTCTTGTTCCCTACATTTGGGGTAGACAAGCAGGACATCGGGCGTGTCGACAACGATATAATCGTCCAAGCCGTCGACCACAACCAATTTACCATCGTGTCCGCGGACAATGCAGTTCGTCGTATTGCTCAGCATTGTACCCGAGCCCGCAACGTTGCCCTCGGAGTCCTTGGCCGAGTTCTGGTACAGCGAAGCCCACGTGCCCAGGTCGCTCCAACCGAAATCGCAGCAACGGACATAGACCTGAGAGGAGCGTTCCAACACGCCGTAGTCAATCGAAATCGACTTACACTGCGGGTAGATGCGGCCGATGGCCTCACTCTCGGTCGGCGTGCCAAAGTGCGCACGTTCGGCGTTGAAAAGGTTGTACTCCTCGGGCAGATAGTTCTTCAACTCGCGGATGATGGTCGAGTTGCGCCACACGAAGATGCCCGCGTTCCACACAAACTCGCCGCTGGCTACAAAACTCTCGGCAAGTTGCAGGTTCGGCTTCTCGGTGAAGGTCTTGACGGGCGAAATGCCGCCACGCTCGCCAACCTGAATGTAGCCGTAGCCCGTGTCGGGGCGCGAAGGCACAATGCCAAGGGTCATAAGCGAGTCGTTGGTGCGTACAAAATCCACGCACTCGGCGATGTTGGCCGCAAACTCCTGCTCGTCGAGTATCAGGTGGTCGGCCGGGCTAACTATCATCGTCGCCTCGGGGTTCACTGCCGCCAAACGGAACGCAGCATAGGCGATACACGGGGCGGTGTTTCGTCCGATGGGTTCGCACAGAATCTGCTCGCGCGACAGTTCGGGCAGGTGCTCGGCCACAAGGTCGGCATAGGCACTGTTGGTCACCACCAGCACGTTGGCAGACGGAACCATCCCCGCAAAACGTTCGAAGGTGTGGCGTATGAACGACTTGCCGGTGCCCATAATGTCGAGGAATTGTTTGGGGGTATGTTTGCGGCTCACGGGCCAGAAACGGCTGCCCACGCCGCCCGCCATGATGACGAGGTAGAGGTTTTTGTCCATGTTTTCGGTGTTTGTCTTTACAAAGATAGTGAATTTCGATAAAAAAAACTACCTTTGTGCCAAATAATTAAACCTCGCAATGAAAATACGTCTGATTACAATTCCCAATCTGCTGACTCTGTCAAATATGATGTGCGGAATATTGGCCGTTATCAGCACCCTGGTGCTCGACAACATGCAGGCCGCTTTCTTTCTGATTGTCATCGCCGCAGTGTTCGATTTCTTTGACGGAATGGCGGCTCGTGCGCTCAACCAACCGTCGCCCCTCGGAACCCAACTCGACTCGTTGAGTGATGTTGTGAGCTTCGGCGTGGCACCTGCCATCATGATGGTCGGAATGTGGCAACTCTCGCCCTCGCTGTGGGGCGTGCCCGATGTGTTGGGCTATGTGACGTTGGCCGTGGCTGCGTTCTCGTCGCTGCGCCTTGCAAAGTTTAATATCGACGACTCGCAATCGACCGAATTCGAGGGACTTGCGACACCTGCCAATGCTCTGATGTTGGGCGCAATGGCCGTGATGGTCGAACGCGGAGAGTGGACCATCTGCCGCGAGGCTCTGCTGGTACTGACCGTGGTGAGTTGTCTGCTGTTGGTGTGCCGCATCCGAATGTTTTCGTTCAAGTTCAAGGGTTTTGCATGGAAAGATAACTGGGTTAAGTACCTGTTTGCTGCCTCGGCTATTGCCCTTGTTGCGACGCTCGGAATCGGCGGTGTGGTGTGGACTATCGTTCTTTACATCGCCTTGTCGAGTGTGCTTCACGTAGTGAAAATGCTCAAAATGTAGGATTTTACGTAATTTTTCGTACCTTTGCGCGTTCTTATAGGCGAATGACCGGACTTAGGAGATTCAAATATACGCTTCTGATAGTCGTGGCAATGCTCTGTGCACTGCCACGTGTGGTCTATGCCCAAAGGCCGACTGCCGATAAACCTTCGGAATTCTTCGGAGCAGGTAGCGAAGCCGCAGCGCAAGAGGAGGCCGATTCAACCAAGAAAAAGAAGGAGCGTGTCAAACGACCGCTCGAATCGTATCACTTCGACGACACAACACGCTCAACACGTATCATCGTCTGGACCATCGACCGCTATACCAACCATGTCAAAAATATCGGAATCGACACCATGCAGACCGGATTCCAAATCCAATACCCCAACCTGCGCGAGGAGGTGGGTGATGCATGGCTGGGTAACATTGGTGCGGCAGCCTATCCGTTGAGCTACTTCCGCCGTGTTAATAGTTCGAAACACTCGTTTTCGAGGGTCTACGACGCCTACAACTTCGACATCGACGACGTGCGTTTCTTCAACGTCAAGAAACCTCACACCCGACTCGAATACATTATGGCCGGACAGACCGCCAAGTTGGAAGAGGATTTTGCTGTGACGCACGCACAGAACGTAACCCCTGAGTTGGGCTTCAATGTCGACTACCGTACACGCGGTACGCGAGGCGTCTACATGTGGCAGAATACGCGTGACAAGCACTTGAGCCTGGCGGCAAACTACACGGGCAAGAAATATACCGTCCATGCGGGTTATGTCTACAATAACTACGTCATCCGCGAAAATGGCGGACTTGTCGACGACCGTATGGTCAAGGACTCACTGCACAACTACGAACTGTCGACAACCATCCCCATGAAACTGAGCGACGCCCGTAACCGTATCAAGAATAACTCTTTCTTCTTGACCCAATCCTACGGTCTGCCGTTCAAGCGAATCACCGACAATGACTTTACAATCGGCAAAGCCCCCGTGCTGTTCATCGGCCACGAGTTTGAATACAACCGCTGGTGGCGTAAATATACCGACACCTATGCCGGTTGCGAATATAACAATATCCTGGATAGTCTGCCCAACAAGAAGTACAACTTCTACGAAAATTGGTATTTGAACTCCACCGAATCGCGTGACTCGACCTTTGAAAGTTCGCTCGAAAACCGAGTGTTCATCCAATTCCAACCCTGGGACCGCGACGGCGTAATCGGTGTTATTGATGCAGGTGTGGGTGTCGATGTAGAGAAGTTCTACCAATTCCGACTCGACCAATATCTCACGGGCAACCGCGCGGCCGATACCCGAACATCTTACTACGCCTACGGAGGTATCAAGGGTAACGTGCGTAAATACTTCGATTGGCAGGCCGATGCCCGAATCCATCCGTTCGGCTACCGTGCGGGCGAACTGTCGATTGGCGGACGTGCCACGGCGAGTCTTTATGCCAAGGGTAAGCCCATCTCGTTGGGCGGTTATTTCCGCTATGAACACCGCATGCCGAACTATTGGGAGCAGAGCTTCTATTCGAACCACTTTATGTGGAACAACTCGTTCGGATTTACGGACGAAACACGTTTCGGCGTAACCTTCGACCTGCCCATCGCGGGCTTCAGCGCAGGTTTCGACCAGAGCGTGGTGACCGGACACATATACTACGGTACGGATTTCAAACCGCATCAACACTCCGATGCGGTGAGCGTATCGAGCCTCTATCTGCGCGAGGACTTGGCTATCAAGGGTTTCCACCTCAATCACCGCGTGCAGGCTCAATTCAGTTCGGCACAAGAGGTGATTCCCGTTCCGCTGGTGGCGGCTTACCTGTCGTACTACTATGAGTTCAATGTGGTCAAAAACGTGCTCAAACTGCAAGTGGGTATTGACGGCCGCTACAATACCAAGTACTACGCCAAGGGCTACAACCCTGCAACGGGACAGTTCTACAACCAGCGCGATACCGAAGTTGGAAACTACGTATACCTCGATGCATTCATTACCGCCAAGTGGAAACGAATGCGAATACTCCTAAAACTACAACACTTTAACCAAAACCTGTGGGGCCGACGCGAATACTTCACGGTGGCTCACTACCCGCTTAACCCGCGTATTTTTAAACTTGGAATTTCGTGGACATTCTACGATTAATGTGTGTGTAAGATGAAACTGAACAGTAAAACGAAATTTATCCTCGCCCTGCTGGCACTCGTGGCCGTTATCACCGCCTTGAACGTGCCTTTTGAGCGAGAACCGAAACCTCAAACAACACGCGACTCGCTCGCGCCGATTGAAGAGCTATCGCCCGAACGCGAAGAGGTCATCTCGCCCTACGACAGCATTATCCGTCGTGTGGCTCTGCGTTACGGCTACGATTGGCGTTTCATCTCGGCTGTCGCCTACACCGAGTCGAAGTTCAACCACGTGGCAGCCTCGGGAGCAGGTGCCGTGGGATTGATGCAAATCACCCCCATCGTGGCAAAACGCTATGGAGCACCGCTGGATTCACTTTCAAATCCGGCACTTAACATCGAATTGGGCGTTAAATTGTTGGCGCACTATGGCGATTGTTTTACCTTCCCTGCCGACATCGACCCCAAGGACCGCATCAGCATTGTGTTGGCAAGCTACAATTGTGGTATAGGTCACTTGTTTGATGTTCGCCGCTTGGCGCAAAATAATGGCGAGGACCACAACTCATGGGAGGTTCTGCAAAAGTATCTCCGCATGAAGAATGACCCGGAGGTTTATGGTGATTCGACGGTTGTGCGTTGCGGCAAGTTCGAGGACCACCGCCAAACCATCGGCTTTGTCCGCAAGGTTCTCAGTCGCTACGATTATTACTGCGGTCTGACCGAAATCTAAGAGGAGGGGTTCGGGAGCGTGCTTGCGAAGAGCCAAGCCACAAAAAAACGACAGGGCAAAAAGCTCTGTCGTTGTCGTTTGCAAAAGTGATTCCGGCGGGATTGACTTCGCTGTCGCTTGTCTTTCCCTTGGAGTCCTCGGCATAATAGACTGCGAGTATCGCTTTGGGCGATTACAAAAAACACAGAGAGAACATTTTGAGTAAACTCAACATATTCTCTCTGTGATTTTTTTGCACCTTCGGTGCTACTCGCAGTCTGTTCTGCGCTCGTGATTCCGGCGGGATTCGAACCCACGACCGACAGCTTAGAAGGCTGTTGCTCTATCCAGCTGAGCTACGGAACCATCTTCGGATTGGCCGGATTACGCGCACCATGGCTCGCCACGCCACGCAATCTCTTCAATCGTATGCGGTGCAAAAGTATAAATACTTTTCAGTTTTTCCAAATTTTGGAGCGCGATTTGCGATGGCGTTAAAATTTTAGTATATTTGTGCCGTCGAAGGTTCGCTTTCGACAGACATATTTTTTGATGAAAGTGTATTAGCTTTTATCCTTGAATGGAAATCTGGTAAATTTCAACAAGCACAAGGAGAGCAACACACTCGTCACTCTGTATTGGTACCAACCATGGAGTGCTCTTTGTATGTACTCCATACCCAATACGGGTGTGGGGTATGTTTATTTGTGCTTGGGCTTACCAGAGCCTCCATTCAGATAAACTAATCGGCCTCACACTTTCTTTTTTAAAAAGTATCCGCGCAGCGAGGTCGATGGCGGGCAAAATCTCACATTTTATGAAAAACAAAAAACTTTTGTTTGCAGCCCTTTTTGCGGCTGTGATGGGAATGGTTGCTTGCGAGAAAGAGACCGACATTCCGCAAATTCCCGACGGCACCGACCTTCCCGAAACCTACACCGTCAGCCTTGCGTGCGGTGGCGAGTTGGATGTAACCTACAACCCGATGTCGCGTTTCACACCCGACAGCAACGACCTCTACGCCGTGCAGGTTACTTATGCTCCGACCAGCGGCGGCGGTACGAAGAAATACGCCTATGGTTTGTTTGACGACCCTTCGAAGATGAACATCACTCTGTTGGCCGACTATAAATACAATTTTGAGATTCTGTTGGTGGATGATGCCAAAACCAAGATTTATTCGGACTCAATCCTGGTTGACAACAGCAACTACTATGGTTATGGCAAACCGTTTGATGCATATAACGGCTACAACGCTTCGAACAATTTGTCGATTACCAAAGTTACCAATGAGTTTATTATTGCCGAGGATAAGTATTTCTATGATTTGTTGGGAGGTAACTGTACCTATTTCAAAGTGGCAGATGGAATGGAGTGGTACGCTCATACTCCTAATGTAGAATCATATTATGGTAAGGTTTCGGGATATGTGCCCACAGCCGATGGCGAGCAGATTTCGATTTATCTGAAACGTATGGTATTCGGCCTTAAGGTTGTGGCCGGAGATTGGCTTACCGAGGGTTATTTGAGCGTTTCAAACAAATACTCTGCAGGTAATACTCCTGATTACTTTAAGCTAACTCCAGAAAATAAAGTTTTTGAAAGAATCTATAGCTATAATTACGGAGGTGACAATTGGTATTCCAAAGATGAAGAGGCTGATGCAAAAACAACTCGCGACATACAAGTTACTTGGCACAAGAACGACAGCGTCTCTATTGCTTTGAAAAAAATCTCTATTACCTGCTACCGCAACAAACAGACCGTGGTAAACATTGAGTACGACCCCAGCTTCTATGAGGACGAGGAGGTTGGTGGCAACTCGCTTGCCATCAAATACGAGGACACCGAGTTAGAAGAGGGCTATAAATCTGTTATCCTCGGTGACGCCGAGAGTGAATACGATATTTGGTAGCGCGCTTCTTATTGAGTTATGACAAAACGAGTGGCAAACCGCTGTTGGGTTTGCCACTCGTTTTGATTTTGCGGGGTGGGGATTACAGCCCGAAGCGGTAGCCGAAGGAGATTCCGGCCGAGAGGTGGCGCGAAAGTACGTCGCGGTAGCTGCTCTCCTGTTCGGCGGTGAGCATCGGGTACGAAAAGGCCTCGCCGAAGGGCGATACCATGGCGTAGCGCAATGCAAGGGCTACCTCCCAACTGCCGAATGTGTAACCCACGCGACCCGTGAACCAAACATTTCCCGCTTTGCAGGCGTATTTGCTCAGGCGGCGCAATTTCAAGCCGCCCTCGTAGTCGGGCGCGGCAGTGTGCGACAGCACGGGTGGGGTATAGCCACCCTGAAAGCCGAGATTCATGAAGAATCCGCTGCGGGCGATATAGCCGTAGTAGACTTCGGCGTATACAGAGCTGAGGGTCAGTGTGCGATAGTAGTATTCGGGGTCCAGAGCCGAGGTTTTCTCAATGGAGCCGCCAAGGCCCGCACCGATTACGCCGCGTGTGGCTATGGGATGTTCGTAAGTTGCTGCGAGTGAGGCGCCTCCGCCCAGCTGAAAGCGGTTGGGAAACTCGGGAAAGTGGACGTTGACCATAGTGAAATTGCCCGTGGCACGAACCACAACGGCGCGTGAGAGTTCCGAGTCTGCCGTGTGGGTTTGTGCGCTCAGGGCGGTGCATCCCACAAGGGCGAGCAGCAGTGTGAAGAGTCGTTTCATCGTAAAAAAGTTACATTTTGTGAATGTACAAATGTAGCATTTTTTCGATACATTTTAAAATGTACGCAGAAATAGTTAATTTTGTGGCAAAATAAACCGACAGATTATGGGACTATTTGATATTTTCCGCCGCAAAAAGGAGGAGGCAAAACAGCAGGACACCGCCGTCGAGGTGCAACAGCAGGAGGAACTGAGCCAGGGCTTGGAAAAGACCAAACAGGGCTTCTTCTCGAAACTTGCGCGTGCCGTGGCAGGTCGTGACAAGGTGGACGATGTGGTGCTGGACCAATTGGAAGAGGTGCTGATTACCTCGGATGTGGGTGTCGAGACAACCGTGCGCATTATCGAACGTATCGAGGAACGTGTGGCACGCGACAAGTATATGAACACCGCCGAATCGCAAACGATTCTGCGTGGCGAAATTGCGGCTCTGTTGCAAGAGAGTGCCGAGTCGCAGGAGAATTTCGGACTGCCCATGCGCGAGGGCGAGCCTTATGTGGTGATGGTTGTGGGTGTCAATGGCGCAGGTAAAACTACCACCATCGGTAAATTGGCCGCTCAGTTGGTGCGCGCCGGCAAAAAGGTCTACATTGGAGCTGCCGATACGTTTCGTGCCGCCGCTATCGACCAGCTGGCTGTGTGGGCCGAGCGTGCAGGGGCGACGATGATTCGTCAGGAGATGGGTTCCGACCCGGCGAGTGTGGCGTTCGACACGCTCAAGAGTGCTGTGGCAAATGGTGCGGATGTGGTGTTGATTGACACCGCGGGACGTCTGCACAATAAGGTGGGACTGATGAACGAGTTGGCCAAAATACGCAACGTGATGGCAAAGGTCATACCCGATGCACCGCACGAGGTTATGTTGGTGTTGGATGGCAGTACGGGTCAGAATGCCTTTGAACAGGCCAAACAATTTACTTCGGCAACCAAGGTAAACTCGCTGGCTATTACCAAATTGGACGGTACGGCCAAGGGTGGCGTGGTTATTGGTATCAGCGACCGTTTCAAGGTGCCGGTTCACTACATCGGCATTGGTGAGGGTATCGACCAACTGCGCATTTTCGACCGCGAGGAGTTTGTTAAAGCACTGTTTGATTAGGGGAGGGTACGAGAGATGAAACTTATAAACGTTGTAACGCTGGGATGCTCCAAGAATGTTGTCGACTCGGAACACATGATGGCTCAGGCCGAGGCTGCCGGATGGAAGGTTACGTTCGATAGCAACTCGACACGCGCCAAGGTGGTGGTAATCAATACCTGCGGATTTATCAATGATGCCAAGCAGGAGAGCATCGAAACCATCCTTTCGTTCGCAGCCGCCAAGAGTGCCGGGCGAATCGAACGTCTGTTTGTAATGGGCTGTCTGTCGGAACGCTATGCCGACGAACTGCGTGAGGAGATTCCCGAGGTGGATGAGTTCTTTGGAGTCAAGACCTTCGACGGTGTGCTGGCAGCGCTGGGCGTTGAGCGTAAGGCCGAACTCGATACCGAGCGCACGCTAACCACTCCGAGCCACTATGCATATCTCAAGATTGCCGAGGGTTGCGACCGTCGTTGCGGCTATTGCGCCATTCCGCTGATTCGTGGCGGACACGTGTCGGTGCCGATGGAGCAGGTGCTGGAGGAGGCGCAAAAATTGGCCGATAGGGGTGTGCGCGAAATTATGGTAATAGCCCAAGACACAACCTACTACGGAATAGACCTCTATGGTAAACGTATGCTTGCACCGCTGTTGCGCGAACTTTGTAAGGTGAAGGGCGTGGAGTGGATTCGCCTGCACTATGCCTACCCTGCGAATTTCCCCGCCGATGTGATTGAGGTTATGCGCGACGAGCCCAAAATTTGCAAATACCTCGACATCCCGTTGCAACACATCTCGGACAACCAACTGCGCAGTATGAAACGCGCCGTCGGCAAGGCCGGAACCGAACAACTTATCCGCGACCTGCGTGCGGCAATACCCGACCTGGCAATCCGTACCACGATGTTGGTGGGCTATCCGGGCGAAACGGATGCCGATTTCGAGGAGTTGAAGGAGTTTGTACGTCAGGCCAAGTTTGAGCGTCTGGGTGTGTTTACCTACTCGGCAGAGGAGGGAACCTATTCGGCCGAGAAGTTGACCGATGATGTGCCCGAACATGTTAAACAAGCGCGTGCCGACGAGTTGATGCAGTTGCAAAGCGCGATTTCGTACGACTACAATGCCTCGCGCGTGGGACGCATCGAGCGCGTCATTGTGGATGGCAAGGTGGATGGCCGTTGGATGGCTCGTTCGCAATACGACTCGCCCGAAGTTGACACCGAAATCGAAATACAGACCGAAAAACGTCTGCGTCGCGGATGTTTCTACGATGTGCGCATCATCGAGGCCGATGAGTACGATTTGGTAGCCGAATTGGTTTAATCGGCTGATTGTTATTGTGTTTGCGATTGCGGGCTGACACCTGTGACCATAAAAACAAAGCCGACTTGTGAAAAAAAAACGCCGCAAGGGGCGTAAGGTCGAAAAAAAATTCTATCTTTGTGGTAGAGATTAAAGTGAAAAAAAGTGACCCTATGGCAGTGAATCCCATCATAACCAGCATAGAAGCGAAGGTCGGACAAATCATTGACGACAATCGCCGATTGCGCAGACAGTGTGGTGAACTGACCGAGCAAAGGGACCGTCTCCGTGGCGACAACCGCGAATTGCAACGCCGTGTGGCTGAACTCGAAAAGGAACTTTCGAAGGCCAAACTTACCAGCGCGCTCGCAGGAGATAAATCAGACAAGCGTGCCGCAAAGGCGCGTATCAACCGGCTTATGCGGGAGGTTGATTCGTGCATTGCTATGCTTGCAGCCGAACAACAATAGAGAACTACGATATGTCGAAGTTGTCCATAACACTCAAAATCGCTGGCGGAAGCTATCCGTTCAATATTAACCCGGACGAGGAGGAACTCTATCGAAGAGCCGAGCGCCAGGTTAATGAGCAGATTGCGAGATTCAATAAGATTAATCTGCCGCAGAAAGACCACTTGGCAATGGCGGCGCTGGCACTCAGTATGGAGAATCTTAAACTCAAACAGAGCCGCAGCCTGGGTGAGGATATTGACCGTTTGGGCGAATTGGAGAATACCATCGACGAGTATTTGGACGAGTTGTAGACTAACGATGTGAAGGTCTGATAGGACCTGCCAAAAAACTATATAAACAGTGGAGTCGGGTGGTGGCTCCGAGGTTCTTACACGAATAGAATAGATACCCGCATAGAATTCCTTACAGCTTTGCGAAACTTAACAATTATTTAACTTTTGAGGTTCGCTCTGTGTACCAAAAACAGGCCTTAACCGCGCCTTCGGGCGAGGTGTGCACATGGATTGCACCATTGGACGTTTGCGGTGCTCGCAGGAGGCCTCACACAATGACGTTTTCGGAGATTCGTCAAACAAGACAAGGAATACTCTATGCGGTTTTTTTGTTGCTTGATACAAACTTTTAACTAACTATATTAAAAACAAAACTTATGACAACATTATGGATAATAGCAACGGCCGCCGTATCGGCTGTGGTTGTGGGTCTGCTCACCTACTTCGGGGTGCAGAAGACAACCGCGTCTAAACGCGCGTCCATTCTCCAAGAGGCCGAGGCCCAAGGCGAGGTAATCAAAAAAGAGAAAATTCTTCAAGCCAAAGAGAAGTTTATCCAGCTAAAGGGCGAGCACGAACGCTCGGTGAACGAACGCAACTCGAAGGTTGACCAACGCGAACAACGTGCAAAACAGGTCGAAGAGGGACTGCAAAACAAACAACGCGAACTCGACCGTAAAAACAGCGAGTTGGATAAACAAAAAGAGAATCTGAACCAACAACTTGCCCAAATCGAAAAACGCAAAGAGGAGTTGGCTCAAACCATCAAGGAGCAAAACGCACTGTTGGAGCAAATCGGTGGTATGAGTAGCGAACAGGCTAAGGAGTTGCTCATGGAGAACATGAAAGCCGAAGCTCGTGCCGAGGCCGCAACCTATGTCAATGATACAATCGAGGAGGCCAAGATGACCGCCGGTAAGGAGGCCAAACGTATCGTTATCAAGACCATCCAGAGAGTGGCTACCGAGACTGCCATTGAAAATGCAGTGACGGTTTTCAATATTGACAACGACGAGGTTAAAGGCCGTATCATTGGCCGTGAGGGTCGTAATATCCGTGCGTTGGAGGCTGCTACGGGTGTTGAAATCATTGTGGACGACACTCCCGAGGCAATTATTCTTTCGGGCTTCGACCCCGTGCGCCGCGAGATTGCCCGTTTGGCTCTGCACCAGCTGGTGTCGGATGGACGTATCCACCCTGCACGTATCGAAGAGGTGGTGACAAAGGTGTCGCGCCAAATCGAGGACGAAATTGTCGAGGTTGGTAAACGTACTGCCATCGACCTGGGTATCCACAACCTACACCCCGAGTTGATTCGTCTGATTGGTAAGATGAAATACCGCTCGTCGTATGGCCAGAACCTGTTGCAACACGCACGCGAAACCGCCAATCTGTGCGGTATCATGGCAGCCGAGTTGGGACTGAATGCCAAAACCGCACGTCGCGCAGGTCTGTTGCACGATATCGGCAAGGTACCCGATGACGAGCCCGAACTGCCGCACGCAATCATCGGTATGAAGTTGGCCGAGAAGTACAAGGAGCGTCCCGATATCTGCAATGCCATCGGTTCGCACCACGATGAGGCTGAGATGACCTCGTTGATTGCACCTATCGTGCAAGTGTGTGATGCAATTTCGGGTGCCCGTCCCGGTGCTCGCCGCGAGGTGGTTGAGTCGTACATCAAACGTCTTAAAGAGATGGAGGATATTGCTCAATCGTATCCCGGTGTGATGAAAACCTATGCTATCCAGGCAGGTCGTGAACTGCGCGTAATTGTCGGCGCCGACAAACTTAACGACGCCGAAAGCGAACAACTCTCGCGCGATATAGCCAAGAAGATTCAGGACGAGATGACCTATCCCGGCCAGGTTAAGATTACGGTTATCCGCGAAACTCGCGCCGTTAGCTACGCAAAGTAGGCTGTTAACCGTCGCCTGCACGGCAACGAAAGGGGCTGACACGACATAGAGTTGTGCGGCCCGTTTTCGTGTTGCGGTGTCAGTCGGAGGTGACAAATTGGCAGACCGCCACACCCAAAGGCTGACAAACCCGCACAAAATTCCGTTTGGCATACAGATTGATTGTGTAAGGTACAAAAACCGCTAAAGCAATAGACAAGAGGCCCCCCTGTAAGAGGAATTTAAGTATTTAAAAGAGGAATTAAAGTATTTAAAACCATAAAACAACAAAAGACTATGAACGTTAAACCGCTTTCGGACCGCGTGTTGGTAGAGCCCAACCCCGCCGAAGAAAAAACCGCCGGTGGATTGTACATCCCCGACACCGCAAAAGAGAAACCCCTGGCTGGTAAAGTTGTGGCCGTAGGCCCCGGAACCTCGGAGGTTAAAATGGAGGTTGCTGTTGGTGACCAAGTGCTCTATGGCAAATACTCGGGCACCGAAATCAACATCGATGGCAAGGACTACCTCATCATGCGTCAAAACGATATTTTGGCTATCATCTAATCGCACAACAACACAACTATGGCAAAAGAGATTAAATATAATGTAGAGGCCCGCGAGCTTCTCAAACAAGGTGTTGACGCACTGAGCAACGCCGTGAAAGTTACCCTCGGTCCCAAAGGCCGCAACGTAATTATCGACAAGAAATTCGGTTCGCCCGTAATCACCAAGGACGGTGTGAGCGTGGCCAAAGAAATCGAATTGGAGGACAAATTCGCCAACATGGGCGCACAAATGGTTAAAGAGGTTGCTTCGCGCACCAACGACGATGCAGGTGACGGTACTACCACCGCAACCGTGCTGGCTCAATCGATTATCGGCGTGGGTCTGAAGAACGTTACTGCAGGTGCCAACCCTATGGACCTCAAACGCGGTATCGACAAAGCCGTTGCCGCTGTTGTTGAGAACCTGCGCGAGCAAAGCAGCGAGGTGGGTGGCAACATCGACAAAATCGAGCAAGTGGCAACCATCTCGGCCAACAACGACCGTACCATCGGCGCACTGATTGCCGAGGCTATGGGCAAAGTCAACAAAGAGGGCGTTATCACCGTCGAAGAGGCCAAAGGTACCGATACCTACGTTGACGTGGTTGAGGGTATGCAATTCGACCGTGGCTACATCTCGGCTTACTTTATGACCGACGCCGAGAAGATGGAGGCCGTCATGGAGCGTCCGCTCATCCTGATTACCGATAAGAAGATTTCGAGCATGAAGGAGATTATGAGCATCCTCGAACCCGCCGCTCAACAAGGTCGTTCGTTGGTGATTATCGCCGAGGATGTTGATGGCGAGGCTCTGGCTGCACTGGTAGTCAACAAAATGCGTGGTGCACTGAAAATCGCTGCCGTTAAGGCTCCCGGTTTCGGCGACCGTCGCAAAGAGATGTTGGAGGATATCGCAATCCTGACCGGCGGTACCGTAGTTTCGGAGGACAAAGGTCTGAAACTCGACCAAGCAACCGTTGATATGCTGGGCTCGGCCGAGAAGATTACCATCGCCAAAGAGAATACCACTATTGTAAACGGTTTGGGTGACAAGGCCGCTATCGACGCGCGCATCATGCAAATCCGCAAACAAATCGAGACCACTACTTCGGACTACGACCGCGAGAAACTCCAAGAGCGTCTTGCCAAGTTGGCAGGTGGCGTGGCAGTTCTCTACGTTGGTGCTCCCTCGGAGGTTGAGATGAAGGAGAAGAAAGACCGTGTTGATGACGCTCTGGCAGCAACCCGTGCTGCTGTTGAGGAGGGTATCATCCCTGGTGGTGGTGTTGCTTATATCCGTGCAACCGCCGCTTTGGAGAACCTCAAAGGTGATAACGAGGACGAGAACACAGGTATCCAAATCGTACGCCGTGCTATCGAGGAGCCTCTGCGCCAAATCGTTGCCAATGCCGGTGGCGAGGGTAGCGTAGTGGTTAACAAAGTACGCGAGGGCAAAGGCTCGTTCGGTTACGACGCTCGCGCCGACAAGTATGGCGACATGCTTGAGGCCGGTATCATCGACCCGACCAAGGTTAGCCGTGTAGCTTTGGAGAATGCAGCTTCGATTGCATCGATGTTCTTGACTACCGAGTGCGTGCTGGCCGAGAAGAAAGAGCCCGCACCTGCAATGCCCGGTAACCCCGCAATGGGTATGGACGGCATGATGTAATCATCAACCGTCGAATGACAAAAACGCCTGTTCGCACTCAGCGAACAGGCGTTTTTGTTAATTCATAGTCTGGCTATCTATCGTCCTCCACCCGGGCGAGGACCACCACCCATCATGCGGTATGCCGACAACGATTTGCCCTCTTCGGTAAGACGATAGTCGCGTCCGTTGTTGAGTTCGACCTCGTAGCCACCACGTGTGCGCTCGATTTCGGTAATGAACGTGCCTTCGGGGGCAACTTTGGCTATGTAGTCTTGGATTCCTTGAGGAACAGCCTTCAGAGGCACGGGAGTGCGTCCGCAGTCGATTTTGTACCATCGACCGTTTTTGTCGAACTCTACCTCGGAGCCATCCTTGAAGTGAACCTCATAGGTCAGCGGGTCGTCGATGTCGCGCTCGGCCTCGATATAGCGGATTTCGTGTGTTGGGAATACTTCTGCAAGGAAAGTTTGCGCCTTGGCGGGAAGAATCTTGATGTTGTTGCGTGCTTGCAGGCCCGTCGCCAGCGACAGGCAAGCCAAAATTAAAAAGTACTTTTTCATAGCTTTGTCTGTTTTTGGTGTTTGTAATTCAATTTTCGTGCCTTGTCCAAATGGTGTTGGAGGCTTTTTCTGAGAGTAAAATTAGTAAAAAAATCCCGACACCACATCGGGTGTCGGGTGAAAAGGAAATTTTGGACGGTGAACCGCCCTATGCAGTCGGTCGGTCATGAGCCTTTTATTGGAATACGGCACGCGGAAGTTCGTCCACGCGATTGATGTATACCACCTCGATGTTCTTGGTGCGGATAGCCTGCTTGCGGGCGTTGTAGCCCGACACCACAATTCGGCGAAAACCCAACCGTTCGGCCTCGCTGATACGTTGTTCAAGACGCGCTGCAGGACGTACTTCGCCCGAAAGACCGATTTCGCCCGCGCAACATACCCCCTCGGCCAGCGGCTTGTCGAAGTAGGACGATACCACGGCGGCAGCAATCGACAGGTCGAGTCCCGTATCGGCAACGCGGAAACCACCCGCAAAGTTCAAAAACACATCCTTGCTCGATAGTTTCATGCCCACGCGTTTCTCGAGAATTGCCAGCAACATACTCAATCGGCGATGGTCGTATCCCGTGGCCGTGCGTTGCGGAGTTCCGAATGCGGCATTGCTCACCAGAGCTTGGGTCTCAATCATGTAGGGTCGTATGCCATCCACGGCGGCACCCACGGCCACGCCGCTCAACGGCTCCTCGTAGTGGCCGAGCAGAATTTCGGAGGGGTTGTCCACTTGGCGAAGCCCCTCGGCTCGCATCTCGAACACTCCAATCTCAAACGTAGCTCCAAAGCGGTTCTTGGCTCCGCGCAGGATTCGATAGATGTTGTTGTCGTCGCCCTCGAACTGCAATACCACGTCCACCATGTGTTCCAAAATCTTGGGGCCCGCAATCGAACCCTCCTTTGTAATATGGCCAATCAGAATAATAGGCACGTTGAGCGACTTTGCATATTTGAGCAACACGCCCGCACATTCGCGGATTTGGCTCACGCTGCCCGCCGTCGACTCCACCGTATCGGTGTAGATGGTCTGAATGGAGTCAATGACAACCAAACCTGGATTTATGGCCTCAATCTGGGCGATTATATTCTCGAGACAGGTGTCGGAGTAGATGTAGCACTCTTTGTTGACGCCCCCGATGCGGTCGGCTCGTATTTTGATTTGGGAGGCCGACTCCTCGCCCGACACATAGAGGGTTTTCAGGCGGTTGTCAGCCAGAGCGAGTTGCAGACTGAGTGTTGATTTGCCGATTCCCGGCTCGCCGCCCAACAGAATGAACGAACCCGGCACCAGGCCACCTCCCAGCACACGGTTAACCTCCGAAATACCCATGTCTATACGCTCGAATTCGGGGCGCACCACTTGGTCGACCCTTATGGGTGGTTGCGAGACGGGCATACCCGTGCTGCTTGCTTTGGAGGTTTTGGCTACGGTAGGTTCTTCGGCCATGGTGTTCCACTCGCCACAAGCGGGGCAGCGTCCCATCCACTTGGGTGCTTCGTATCCGCAATTTTTGCAGAAGTATCCGCGTTTGAGTTTTGCCATACTTTGTAAATTTGTGTAAAAGTATGGATAAATTGGTGGTTCTCCAAATTTTTCGGCTTTTTTCACTACCTTTGTACTACTATGGAAACGATTCTTCAAGTTGAAAATCTCGCCAAAGCATACGGCGATTGGGATATGTTCGAGGGGCTTACAATGTCCGTCGGCGAAGGTGAAAAAGTGGGACTTATCGGACGAAACGGAGCGGGCAAGACCTCACTGCTCGATATCATATCTGGACGTGACACTCCCGATTCGGGCAGCATAACCTTCCGCCGCGATACCCGCGTGGCCTACCTGGTGCAGACCCCCACGTGGCCTGCCGGAACGACAATTCTCGAGGCATGCTTCCGTGGCGACACACCTCTGTTGCGGGTTGTGGCACGCTACGAGAAGGCCGTCGAAACGGGCGATGCCGAGGATATGCAGTCGGCGATGAACGATATGGATGCGCTGGGGGCGTGGGACTACGAGGCAAGGGCCAAAGAGATTCTCACCCGACTGCGCATTACGGAGTTCGACCGCACGGTGGACAACCTCTCGGGCGGTGAACTGAAACGTATTGCGTTGGCTAATGCCCTGCTGGGTGAACCGCAACTGCTGATTCTGGACGAGCCGACCAACCACCTCGATATGGATGTGACGTTGTGGCTGGAACGCTACTTGGCCCAAAGCAATATGGCTCTGCTGATGGTTACGCACGACCGCTACTTCCTTGACCGCGTGTGCAGCCGCATACTTGAGTTGGCCGACCGCCGAGTATATTCGTGGGATGGCAACTACGCCTACTATGTCGAGAAACGTCAGGAGCGTGCTGAGGCTTTGGCGGCCGAGCGCGAGAGCGACCTGAATCGCTACCGCCGCGAGCTTGATTGGATGCGTCGCCAGCCGCAGGCGCGTGCCACCAAGGCGCAATACCGCATCGACAGTTTCCACGAGTTGGAGGAGAAACTTCGTCAAAGGCGCACACAAGCCACGCTCAACATCGATATCAAGTCGGGTTACATCGGCAAGAAGATTTTTGAGATTCGCGGTCTGTGCAAACGCTTCGGCGACAAGCTCTTGATGCAGGATTTCTCCTACACCTTCCAGCGTTACGACAAAATAGGCATCGTGGGCAACAACGGAACGGGCAAAAGTACCTTCATCAAAATGCTCTTGGGTGAGGTGCAACCCGACAGCGGAACCATCGATGTAGGTTCGACCGTACGTTTCGGCTACTACTCGCAACAAGGCATTGCGTTTGACGAGAACACCAAAGTCATTGACGTGGTAACAGCCATTGCCGAGCATATTGATTTGGGTGACGGCCGCCGATTGAGCGCCTCGCAGATGTTGCAGATGTTTCTGTTTGAGCCGCCCGTGCAACACAACTTCGTGAGCCGTCTGAGCGGTGGCGAACGTCGCCGTTTGTACCTCTGCACGGTGCTGATGCGCAACCCCAACTTCCTGATTCTGGACGAGCCGACCAACGACCTCGACATCGCCACGTTGCAGGTGTTGGAGGAGTACTTGCAACGTTTCTCGGGGTGTGTGATGGTTGTGTCGCACGACCGCTACTTTATGGACAAGGTTGCCGACCATCTGCTGGCCTTCGAGGGGGAGGGTCGAATCAAGGATTTCCCGGGTACATATAGCGAGTTTTTGGAGTGGCGTGCCCTGCGCGATGCCGAACAGCGCAAAGCCGAACAACAGGCGGCAGCAAAAACTGCCCCCGCACCCAAACGTGTCACCGCCCCGCGCGCCGACCGCCTTACCTATAAGGAGAAACGCGAGATGGAGAGCATTGAGCAGGAGTTGCCGCGGTTGGAAGCTCGCCGTGCCGAGATGGAATCGGAGTTGTCGAGCGGGACGTTGCCTGCGGAGCGTCTGATGGCTCTTTCGACCGAGCTTGGTGCGTTAATTGAGAAAATCGACGATATTTCGATGCGTTGGTTGGAGTTGAGCGAGAAGATTTAGGCCTATCCAACGTAAAGTCAGATAGGCCTCATATCACTTGACACAGAGAGTCAAAGCGGTTCCCCCCACGTGTATTAGTCTTTTGTCTGCGTTACTGTAATGATTAGTTTCGGTTCGTCAAACGCATCGCAATCGAGATAAATATGTCCCGTGCGAGGTAATTGCGTGTCCTGCTCCTCCTCCGACAATATATAACTACACGATATTATTAGAGGGTATAGTTTATTAGCCTCACCCGTAGTCAAGCCCATATCGAACTGAATCCAACTCGCATCCGTGGTAAGAGTCCAATCCGAGTCGCAACTAAACTCTATTGCATCGGTCGAAACACCATTGGGAAGTTTGTAGGTAAGGGTTGTGTTTTTGACTTTGTTGAGTGAATAGGTACCCTTGCTGGTCAGGCCGCCCAGTATATCCGTAAAGTTATCAAAATTGCACGACGACAGTGTTACAACCGCCACTACGGCCACGACCATCACTTGTAGAAATCTTTTCATTGTTATCATTTTTTATCCGTTAATCCAGGCCCCAATTCGGGAGTGGCACAAAATTAGAAAAAAATTAGCAATAAGCCACAATTACCAAAAATTAATTATCTTTGCGTACCGAAGTATTTGGGACAAATACCAGCCTTTGCAGTACCAACAACGGAGAGCGCAAAGGCGCGGAACAACACTAAACGTTTTTATTCGTATGAAAACACTGAAAATTCGTGACTTGACCCTGCGCGACGGTCAACAATCATCGTTCGCAACACGTATGCGACAAGAACAAATCGATAGAGTACTCCCATTCTATAAGGATGCGGGCTTCTACGCTATGGAGGTGTGGGGCGGCGCAGTGCCCGACTCGGTGATGCGCTACTTGGGCGAGAACCCGTGGACACGCCTCGAAACCATCCACCAAGCCGTGGGCGACGTGTCGAAACTTACCGCTCTGTCGCGTGGTCGTAACCTGTTCGGCTATGCACCCTATACCGACGAGATTATCGAGGGCTTCTGCCGCAACGCCATCGAGTCGGGCTTGGGTATTATGCGTATTTTCGACGCTCTGAACGACGTGGATAACGTCAAGTCGACCATCAAGTACGTCAAACAATATGGCGGTATTGCCGACTGCGCAGTGTGCTATACCATCGACCCCAAATATCCCAAGCTGTCGCTGCTGGAGCGTCTGCGTGGTAAGAAAAACCCAAAACCCGTGTTCACCGACGACTATTTTGTCGATAAGGCGCGACAGATGGCCGCTTTGGGTGCCGACATGATTACCATCAAGGATATGAGCGGACTGATTCCGCCCGAGCGCGTGTATAAATTGGTGAAACTCTTCAAGGAGAATGTTTCGGTGCCTGTGGACTTCCACACCCACTGTACACCGGGCTACGGTTTGGCGTCGGTTGTTTCGGCTATTGCCGCGGGCGTGGACATTGTGGATACCAATATTTGGAACTTTGCAGGTGGCCCCGCAGCCCCCGCGCTGGAGTTGATATACATTTTCTGCCAAAAGTTGGGCGTTAAGTTGGATGTTAATATGGAGGCTGTGGCGAAGATTAACGCCGAGCTGCTGGGTATTCGCAAGGAGCTGGACGCTTACGACGCTGTCAAGCAGTTCCCCAATCCGTTCAATCCGCTGACTGACAAACTTCCCGCCGAGATAGAGGCCGAATTCGACCGTGCGGTTAAGGCTGCACGAGAGGTTGACGAAACGACGCTGGTTGACGCATGCCACAAGATTGAGGCCTACTTCAACTTCCCTGCGCCGGACGAGAGAGTCAAGAACGCCGAGATTCCGGGCGGAATGTATACCAATATGGTTGCGCAACTCAAGGCTCTGAAGAATGAGGATATTCTGCCCGAGGCGATGAAACTTATTCCCGTTGTGCGCTTGGCGGCAGGTCTTCCGCCCCTTGTGACCCCCACGAGTCAGATTGTTGGCGCGCAGGCGGTTAACTGCGCCGTGGCACTCAAGAATGGCAAGCCGATGTACGCCAATACGAGTGTTCAGTTTGTGGGACTTGTCAAGGGCGAATACGGTAATACCCCCGTTGAGGTTGACCCTGAGTTCCGCCTTCAGATTGCGGGTGTGAGGGAGATGACCCCTTACGACACTTCGAAATATCAGATGCAACCCAACCCGACGTTGGATGAGTGCGGCGGTGTGAAACTTGCCGAAAACGAGAAAGAGGTTCTGTTGTTGGAGTTGTTCCCTCTTGTGGCGAAGGACTACCTGACCCGCACCAAGTGCGCCGCATGGCAGGCTGTTGAGGGTGAGCGCAAAGCCAGAGAGGCTGCCGAAGCCGCCGAACGAGCTGCCAAAGCTCGCGCCGAGCAGGAGGCTCGTAAACCTAAGATTACGGGCTACGCTATTGAAGCTCCACTGCCGGGTACGGTTCTTGAGGTCCGCGTTCAACCGGGCGACAAGATTTCGAAAGGTCAGAGCATTGTTACACTCGAGGCCATGAAGATGGAGAACGTCATCGACACCGATATTGCGGGCGTTGTTAAACGAGTTTTTGTATCTGCGGGCGATGTAGTTGCCGCAAACGCTCCGCTCGTTGAGTTGGAGTAAACGACTCTCGCATAAAAATAAACGGGACTGTCCCATTGAGGACAGCCCCGTTTATTTTTATGGTATATTACTACTACTACTTAAATAAATATTCCGCAATTTGAACAGCATTGAGAGCTGCGCCCTTGCGGATTTGGTCGCTCACGGTCCAGAAGGTCAGACCACACTCATTAGCCAAGTCCTTACGCACACGACCAACATAAACGTCGTCGCACGACTCCAAGTTCAAGGGCATGGGGTAGAGTTTCTCCTCGGGTTTGTCCCAAAGGGTCACACCTGCGGCCGAAGCAAAAGCTGCTTGTGCCTCCTCGACCGAAATGGGGCGCTCGGTCTCGACCCAAATGCTCTCCGAGTGGTTGCGCAGAACCGGCACACGAACACATGTAGCACTAACCATAACGTCCGAGTGCATGATTTTGCGCGTCTCGTGGAACATCTTCATCTCCTCCTTGGTGTAGCCGTTGTCGGTGAAAACGTCGATGTGAGGAATTACATTGTAAGCCAATCGGAATGCAAATTTATTCACGGTGGGTTCCTCGCCACGACTCATTTGGGCATGTTGCTCAACCAACTCATCCATTGCAGCAGCACCCGCGCCGCTGGCCGATTGATAGGTCGATACGTGCACACGTTTGATGTGGCTCAATTCCTCGATGGCCTTAAGTGCAACTACCATTTGGATGGTGGTGCAGTTGGGGTTTGCTATCACGTTGCGCGGGGTGTTACGCGCATCCTCGCCGTTGACCTCGGGTACAACCAGGGGCACATCCTCGTCCATTCGGAAGGCACTCGAGTTATCAATCATCAGCGTTCCGTGTTTGGTGATGGTTTTTTCAAACTCCTTCGAGGTGCCGCCGCCTGCGCTGACAAACGCCACGTCGATACCCTTGAAGTCGTCGTTATGTTGCAACAGTTTGACAGTCAGTTTCTCGCCTTTGAACTCATATACGCGGCCCGCGCTGCGCTCCGAACCAAAAAGAGTCAGGGTGTCAATCGGAAAATTTCTCTCGGCAAGCAGGCGAAGGAATTCCTGTCCCACGGCACCGCTTGCGCCAACAATAGCTACATTCATTCTTAATATTGTGTTAGTTAATAATTCTCATATTTTAATCGAAGAACTCGTCGTCCTCGGTAATGGTCGGGGCGGAGAGTTGTTCGTGGTTCTCCTCGCAGTTGTAGTAAAGGCGCGTGGGGGGGACTCCGAAAGAGTCGGTTTCGTAGATTCCCAAGCGCGGGTTGGCGTAGACACGTTTCATGAACTCGCCGAAAATAGGCAGCGCGCGTTGCGAACCCTCGCCGCCACGTGTCAAGTGAACGCTTTGGTCCTCGGCTCCAACCCACACACCTGCAACGAGTTTGGGTGTCACACCGATGAACCATGCATCGCGGTTCTCCTGCGACGTACCAGTCTTGCCACCCATCTCGCCACGGAAACCATACTGCCAGCGCAGGCGACCGCCCGTACCGGCGTTAATCACATTTTGCAACATACCCAACATGGTATGAGCCGTCTCTTCGCTCACTGCGTCGTTGCTTGTGGGCACGAAGCTCGCCAGCAGGTTACCTTGGCGGTCCTCGATGCGGGTGACGAAGATTGGTTCGATGTTCACGCCGTGGTTGGCAAAGGTTGCAAATGCTCCGGTCATCTCAAACAGCGACACCTCGCTCGAACCCAAGCACAGCGCATACACCGGGTCGATGAACGAACGAACTCCCATGTTATGGATAAAGTCGGCCACTGCTTCGGGCTGTTTGGCCTGTTTCATAATCCACGCCGAGTAGTTGTTACGGCTGTTGGCCAGACCCCACTTAAGCGGTTTCAACTCGCCTGTGTACTCTACCTTGCCCGCCTCCTTGGGGGTCCACGGTTCGCCCGTATAGGTTTCGATAGTCACGGGCAGGTTGGGAACCATTGTGCAAGGGGTGAATCCCAGGTGGTCAATGGCGAAGGTATAGATAAACGGTTTGATGGTCGACCCCGGTTGACGCTTGCTCTGTTTGGCCATGTCGTACTTGAAGTAGCGATAGTTCGGGCCGCCCACGTATGCCTTGACGTGTCCGGTCTGCGGCTCCACGGCCATGAACGAACCGCGCATGATACGTTTGTGGTGCAGGATGGAGTCGTGCGGAGTCATCACCGTATCCTTGATACCCGTGTAGGTGAAAATGCGCATTTTGCACGGCACGTCGAACGAGGCGGTAATTTGGTCGTTCGTGTATCCGTCGTTTTTCATTTCGCGCCAACGGTCACTGGTGCGCATTGCGTTGCGGATAATCTTCTCGCGTTGTTCGGGGGTGGTGTCCACAAAGAGCTGTTTGGTGGCACGCACCTGAGCATCCATTGCCTTCTGTGTTTTGGCCAACTCGCTCACCACGGCCTCCTCGGCGTAGGTTTGCATCACGGAGTTGATGGTGGTATAGATTTTCAGACCGTCGATGTCGAGGTTGTAGTTCGAGCCATCGGGTTTCTTGTTTTTGTGGCACCAGCCATACAACGGGTTATTGTGCCAACGCTCCAACTCGTATTTGTAGTCATACTCGCTCCAATAGTTGCGGCGTTGGGGCTCGCGTGCGGTCATCACCTGACGAATCATTCCGCGCAGGTATTGCGCCATACCCTCGTTTTGCGAAATAGGGCGATAGTTCAGTTCGATGGGCAGAGCCGAAATTGAGTCATACTGTGCTTTGGTGATGGAGCCATGAACTTGCATGCGGCTAAGCACCAGATTGCGACGTTTGATGGCGTTGTCGTAGTTGCGCACGGGACTGTAACGGGTGGTCGCATTGAGTACTCCCACAAGCACTGCCGACTCCTGAATTGACAACTCCGAGGGGAGCTTACCGAAGAAGGTTTGCGCTGCCGACTTGATACCTACGGCGTTGCTGCCGTAGTCCATGGTGTTGAAGTACATGGCCACGATTTCGTCTTTGGTGTAGTTGTGTTCGAGCTTTACAGCCACAATCCACTCCTTGAACTTCGAGCGCACCAATTTGAGCTTGCGTCCTATGGAGGTGCTTGCCGAGTTGATGCCACGCGGGAAGAGGTTTTTGGCCAACTGTTGGGTGATGGTACTGCCACCTCCCTGCGACGAGTCGCCGCCGACCAGCGTCTTGACAGCCACACGAGCCAGCGAGATAAAGTCGATACCCGAGTGCGAATAGTAGCGCGAGTCCTCGGTGGCCACCAGCGCAGCCACCAACGAGGGGGCCAGCTCATCGTACTCCACATTCGAGCGGTTTTCGATAAAGAACGAGCCGAGCACTTTGCCATCTTCCGAGTAGATTTCGGTAGCCAGCGCACTTTTGGGGTTTTCCAGCTCTTCGAACGTAGGCAGTTTGCCGAAAGCACCGACGGCCGTAAGTGCAAGGACGAGTGCGAGCAGCCCCACGGGGATGTAGACTACGGCCCACGCCCAACGTATTAGTCTTGAGCGTTTTGCACGTCCTGATTCTTTTTTCGGTGCGGTGTTTCGAGATTGTTTTCCTCTATTTTGTGTCATATCTATGATTCGGTTTATCGCGCAAAGTTACAAATTTTCTTCGGAATAACGAATTTGGGTGTGATTATGTTATACATAATCAACTTCCGACAGAAAAGAGCGTGTCCAAAAACTTGTTGGACACGCTCTCCTGTACTATGTGCAGTTAGTCGTGCGGCTACTCTGCGATACGGGTCCAATAGAGCGTTACGCCCAGGCCCATAATAGTACCACGCAGTTTGAGCTTATCTTTGCTCTCAAATTCGGCCGTGGCGTTAACCTTGATACCCTTGGTCGGGTCATAGATTTTGGCGCCACCCCACATTTTGTCCTCGGCGTCGTAGCGCAGACCCTTAACCAACAGAATGTTGTCGACATCCACGTTGCGCAGAGCTTTGTCGGGGTTTTTGACATCTTTGCGTTTTTTGCCGTTTTCGTCAAGTGCATTTTCAACCCAGAATACACGTGCATCGTAGGTTCCGTCGGCGTTTTTGGTCACTCGCACTTTACTCTTGCTCCCGCCGCGGTCTGTGAGGTATGTTCCGATGATGTTGTCGCCTTTGTCGTTGAGTCCTTGGCCAAACGACACCACAGAAACCAACACTGCACAGAGTGTCAAAATGATTTTTCTCATGTGATTATTTATTAAAAATTCGCCGTAAAGGTAATACTTTTGGACCAAATCGCCAAAACTACAAAGGCAGTCCCAGCGACACGTAGCCCACAACACCTCGGCGGTCAGAGGGTTTGGCCACGGTGATTGTAAGCGAGGTTGCCGACGAAAGAGGCAGGCTGATAAGTCCCACATCGAAGGTTACGTTCACGCCATACGAGAACAGTCGACGCCAGCGATTATCGAGTGTTTGGAAGTGGGCATAGTCGATGAATGCTCCGGTGCGGATTCGGGCGATGTAGAGAATGGACGGGATGCCCCAATCGGGATAGGCGACGGGGAGTTGATACTCTGCCGAGGTTGCGATGTAGCGTTTGGGGGTGAAATTATACTCCGCGCCGCGAGGGAAGAGCTCTTTGATGCGGAATCCGAACTTGCGGTTCCCGGGCGAGGTTTGGTAGCCAAACTGCAACTGCATGCTGTGATGTGCGGCTGCACCGGGCAGGTAACCGCGGGCGTAGACCAGGTATGTGGGGCGGAAATCGCGGTTCAGCGGATTCGACACAAACGACAACTGCAAGGCGTAGCCCCAACGAGGAGCAAAGTCGCGGTGCGCCATACGTGCCTGTTCGACGTAGCTCAATGCGCCCGACAGACGATATACGCCCGTCTGTGGAGTTGTGCCCCTATAAAACATGTCGTTCGTGTAGCTGAATCCCAACGACGGAGTGAGTCTGCGAAGCATGTGTCCCGAGCCTAACCACAAAGGTTGTGACACTGCCAGCGACAGATTCAACGCATCGTGCAGTTTGGGGAGTGGGGTTCCGTTGGGTCGGTTGTAGAGCAGTTGGTTGCCACCTCCATAGGTTGCGGCAAACGATATTCGCGGTCCCCAGCCACTATACTCCACGCCCATGCGATAGCGTGAACCCATGGTCTGTGACCATCCCCACCCTGCATAGCACACCATGCTCGACAGCAGGTTTTGCGACATCACCGTAGCTCCAACATTCAAGTCCGGCACGCCGTCACTGAGCAGTGTCAACGGGTTCATGTCGAAAGGCGCCCAACTGTGAACATTGAAGCCGGTCAGTCCCTTGCGGTAGCGCTTTGACGGCACACTGCGAAGGCTGAGTGAGTCGGCCGTGGGGGTAAAACGTATCGAGTCAAGATTTACGACATCCCACTTGGTGGTGGGTGGATTGACAAGGTTGACGGGCAGGCGGCGATAGGGTTGTTCGGTGCGCGTTGCAAGCTCCTGAATAGCAAGTTTATATCCCAGACTGTCGTAGGTCGTAACCACGGCGCGTCGGCCTTGAGCGTCGGGGGCGGGTTGAAACGAACCGTAGGCCGACTCCGTTAGGCGATACTCCGTGCGTGTTGCAAGCTCCAATGCATGAGCCTCGTCCTTGCCCGAAACTATCGAGCCGAAGTATAACACTCCGTTTGAGGCGCGCAGGTCGCTGATGGTGATGAAACGCGGCTCGGTCAACTCCTCGTAGCCCGACCAATCATCCTTTAGCACTCCAATCCAACTGCCCCGCTCGTCGAGGGCGATGAAGTAGAGGTGGTCGGTATTGCTGTCCCAAGCCAGCGAGCGTATTTCGATGTTCGGTTCAAACTCATATCTGTTGAGTTCCTTGTCGAATCCGCGTCGAATGGCGAACCGTCCCGAGTAATCCCACGTCACATAGCACAACACGCCATCGTCCGTAGGGGTTGGCAGGAAAATTTGGTGTTTGGAGCGAATGCTGTATTTGCGCCCCTCGGCGAAGTCATAAGCACACAACTGCGAGTTAACCCTCTCGTCCCACACGGTCGATTGACGATATTCGGTCCAAAACATCTTGCCGTCGTACATGGTGGGGCGGCTGCTGATTCTACCCACACGTCGGAGCACCTGTTCGTGTCCTGTGCGCGAGTCCACCTGCACAATCGCCTGCACGTTATCAAGGTCCTCGCGGAAGGCCACCACCGTGGTGTCGTTCAACCATTGCGGGTGGGAGTAGGTGGTGTAGCACTTCACTTGGGTGTTGATTTTGTGTGCCGAGTCGTCGACTTTGGGCAGTGAATCCCAAAAGTCGGCCAACTCGTTGAACGTGCGGCGAAACATCTCGGTGCCCGTGATGTTGTACTTTCGTTTGAGGAATATTGCGCGGGGCAACAGAAAGAACGGATAGTCGGACGAGTAGCGTGTCACCCTGTCCCAAACATCCTCTCCAAGGTTTTCGTAGCTCCAGCGCGTCATCTGGTAGCCCATCTTGTAGTGGTCGGGAATGTGGTGCTTGTAGGAGCCGCAGAACCAACGGTCCACCTGCCATGAGCGAGGATTGATACGCCCCAGGGCGCGGTACTCCATGGTAAACGAAGGTTGCAAGGCACGGCCATAGGTTGTCATCTGTGTTTCGGCCATCACTGCGTCGCCCTCCATAAACCATGTGGGCAATACCAGCGAGCCGATGAGCAATCCCTGCTGACCGAGAATCACCGACAGAGCCTTGATGGTCGAGCGATTGAGGTTGTTGAACTGAACGCTGTGGCGATACTCATGTGCGATGAGTTGTTTCATCCACGGCTCGGCAAAGCCGTCGATTCCGGGAAAGGAAATCAGCTCGATGCGTTTGGGCGCATAGGTCACCACTCCGTTCGACACCATATTCTGGGTCTGGATAATCACCGGTGTGCGTGCTGCGGGGCGGCTGAAGCCATACGACACGTGTGGACGAATGGTGTCGAAGAGCCACAGCGTGCGGCGGGCGTTATCCTCCCAATAGCTCGGATAGATAAGTTTGATGCTGTCGGCTCGCAGACGATTCCACTTGATACTCGACGGCGAGGCGCCCCAACTGTAATATTGGGCACGGAGCGGCAGTGCCGACATCAACGTCGACATCACCACCAAGAGTATCTTTATGAATCGTTTCACGTTGAACGCATCTCTGTTTTAGCGTGTGCGCGAGTAACCCTCCTTGAGGAGCAGTGCGACAAGTCGGTCGCGGACATCACCCTGAATGACAATCTCGCCATCCTTGACCGAGCCACCCGTGCCGAGTCGGCTTTTTAGCAGTTTGCCCAGAGTCTCAAGGTCGGCCTCCGAACCCACAAAACCCGTTACAAGCGTTACGGTCTTGCCGCCACGTCCTTTGCGCTCCATGCGAACACGCAGGTTCTGGCGCGAGGGTTCGAGCGTTTCGAGTTCTGGTGCAGACTCTTCGGTGGTGTATTCGAAATCGGGAGAGGTTGAGAACACCACGCCCAAACGTGCTTTCCAATCGTTGTTACTCATGAGTCATGATTTTTAAGGTAGATATGCCGCAAAGTTACGATTTTTTTCAAGGCTTGCAACTCTCGGTGTGGTACATACTTTGCATAAACGTTCGGTGCAGAACAAAAATTTTGCACGATTTGGTTACTTCTTTAATTTTTTTGTCACATGAAAAAGATTTTACTTGGATTGATGTTGTTGGCTGCGGCTACCGCCTGCCAAAACAAGCACTGGACCCCGGAACAGAAGGCACGACTACGCGAACAAATACGCGCCTACCGCGAGTGGAGTTACATCCAAAACATGAACGATGCCGAATTCATGATGCTCGCCGACGACGTTGCAGCTCTCCTCGAAGCCGATTATGCCAACCTTGCGGAGTTGAACAACACCCCCGGAGCCGACGATTCGGTGATGATGACCGTGGTGGGAGTTTTCTCGAACTACATCACCACCGATGCACGCAACATGCGCTATCTGTTCCCCTATCACAGTCTGGTGCGTCAGGGAGTGTTGCCCGAGGGTATGAACCGCGACCACATTCGTGATTTTTATAAGTGTATGGCCTCGAAAATCAATAACGGCTACGTGTCGATGGAGAGTTTCCTGTGGGCCGCCATGCAGAACAAAGTTGACGCCACGGTGGTCGGAACCATTCAACGCGATTGCGCCGCACAAGTTCTCGGTACTTCGTCGGTGATGAGCCCCGACACCCATGCCGAAGCCACGACGCATGACAAAGACAAACACGGCAAGAAACACAAAAAAGCCGACGACAAAACTGCGCACAAGGATAAAGACAAAAAACAGCAAAACTAAGGCCGTCACCGCAGTAGGCGACAGCACGAAATTTGCAGTTTCAAGGATAATCACTAATTTTGTTGTACCATTTAAAGCCGAAAAACCATGAAAGCTATTGAATGTGTGAGCGCTATCCTGGGCGGAATGCTCTTGGGATGTGCATGGGGAATGTTGTTCGCTCCCAGGTCAGGCGAACAAACCAGAGCCGATATCAAAAACTTTTTTGAGGACGAACTCGAGAAGTATCGCAGCAAATGCCGCAGTATATCGGAAAAACTCAAAGAGGAGGTCGACGACATGAAACAAGCCGTCGCCACCGAAATGACCAAATAGAACTAATACCAAGGTATAAAACACTAACAGCAACAAGCACACACGCTAAATGAACAAACAACGAAACGCAACGCCCACAGGACTTGTGAGCGAAGATGTCAAGGAGTACATCTCACTGAGAATTCAATCATTAAAATTGACAGCGGTCGAAAACCTCTCGACCTTTGTCAGCGGCGCCTTCGGGGTCTTGGTCTTTGCGTTGTGCCTGATGGTGGCACTGCTGTTGCTGACCTTCGGATTCACACTATGGTTAGGCGAGATGCTGGGAAGCCACGCTCTCGCCTTTGCCATTGTGGGTGGTGTCTTTCTGGTGGTGTCGCTGGTGGCATACCTGCTGCGCGACAGATTGATTGCCGACAGCATGGTGCGTCACTTCAGTCGCATGTTCTTTACAACACGTCAAAATGCAGAGGATGATGAATAAGGACCGTTTCAGCGACCGCCGATTGGCGCAGATTTCGTCGCTCAAGGAGCTGCGAAATACCCGACGCAAAATCTCGAACCGACTCGATATTCTGGAAGATAAATTTGAACACAACCGCTGGGCTCTTTTCAATGTCGAGGGTGCAATGCAGAGTCTCGTTCACAAGGTTGAGAGTGTGCGCGAAGCGTGGGACCGTGTGGCGGAAATTATCCGCGGAGTGCGCGACCGTAGCGAGAAGTGCATCGGCAAGGCCACCGAGAAGGTGAAGGAGAAGGTCAAAGAGAAAATTCAAGAGAAGGCACAGGAGAAAGCCACCAAGGTCAAAAACTCGAAAAATAAGACCAAACAACCCGAACGTCTGGTTGAAAGAGCCGATAAATCCGATAAAAAAATAGCCGAACAGAGTGCGACAGTGGATACTCCCGAAGTGAACGACTTGGTTGAAATCAAGCCCCAAGATTCACTTGTTGAGACGGCTGTCGAGGTTGCGGAAAGTTCTGTGACCGCCGAGGATGCGGACGTTGCAACCGATGCGCTTGATACCCCCACCGACGGCAGTGCGCCCAAGTCGCGTCGTCGTCGAGGTGGTCGTCGCCGCAAATCCACCACCCCCGCCAATAACGAACCCGCCAGCAGCGAAAGCCTTTAGTCTGTCTTTGATAGCCGACTTAGTAGGTCTTGTGGATGGATACTCCGCCCCATTGATTGACAAGCAGTTCCTCGCGCGAAGAGAGTTCTGCTCCTTTGACCTTCAGACGAACCGAGAAGGGTGGGGATTGGGCTATTGAATCGGCCACGGGCATGGTGTTGGGGATGATGTAAACGAACAACTCCAACGACTCGGCAGCCTCGACCTCAAGGGTCAACGGGCGTTGAGGGTTGTAACCCTCGGGACATAGGCGAACCTCCGAACCATTACCCAAAGGGTAAACCGTGTCGGTCAAACTCTGATAGTCCACCTTGTCGCCATCGCGGAAAGTTGCCGCCGATACATACACGTTATAACGCCACCATTGGTCGTAGCTGCACTCCAAAGAGATGCGTATTGTACTTTTTTTTGCCATGTCAAATCGCTTTTCGGACGCGCCCAGAGCACGTTAAGGGCTTCAAAGTTACAAACATTTGGCGAAAACTTTGCAATTTTTGGTTTTTTGTGTAACTTTGCACCCCATTGTGTGGAGTATGCAAGCATGAACAACGTCTATACCATACCTTATAAATCACTCGCGGCGGGTAACCATGAGTTCTCGTTCCTTATCGACGGAGCGATGTTCGAGGAGTGGCCCGAGTGCGGAGTGACGGGTGCCGACGTTCGCGTCAAGGCTACCATCGCCAAGTGTGGCGACCATATGACTTTGGCGCTCGAATTGAGTGGCACGGTGACCGTTCCTTGTGACCGCTGCTTGGAGGATTGCCAAATTCCCGTTGTTTACAATGGTACGGTGGCTGTCCGTTTCAGCGAGGAGGAGATGGAGAACGACGACGAAGTTATCTGGCTCAATCCGGGCGACGACGAGTTGGACCTGGCACAATACCTGCGCGAAAGCGTGGTGCTGAGTCTGCCCTACCAGCGTGTTCACCCTTGCGACGTGCATGGCAATCCGCTGTGTAACCCCGCAATGTTGGAGCGTTTCCGTATCGTGTCGGGCGAGGAGTTCGACGCAATGACCGAGAAGGAGGAGATGCAAAGCCTGGGTGCCAACCCCGAAATGCAGAAGTTGAAAAACCTCATACTTGAGGACTAAACATAAAACGAAGTATAACTAAATAAAACTAAAGAAAAATGGCACATCCTAAACACAAAGTCTCGTCGACTCGCCGAGACAAGAGAAGAACTCACTACAAAGCAGAAGTTCCCACCGTATCGACCTGCTCGAACTGCGGTTCGGCCGTTCTCTACCACCGCGTTTGCCCTGAGTGCGGTTTCTACCGTGGCAAACTCGCTATCGAGAAAAAAGCCGAATAATAACCAACCTGTCAAGCTATGTTAAGGCTCGGACTTGATGCAATGGGCGGCGATTACGCACCCGAAGCAGCTGTTTTGGGCGCCATCGAGGCTCTCAAAAAGATTGGCGACGACGCGCGTATCGTAATGTTTGGCGACCGTCCCGCAATCGAGGCTATTCTCGAACGCGAAGGATGCTCGGCCGATAACTTCGACATTGTACACACCACCCAGGTGATTGAGATGGGCGACCATCCCGCACAAGCGTTCAAAAGCAAACAAGACAGCAGTATCACTGTTGGTTTCGGTTACTTGAAAGCCGGCAAAATCGACGGTTTTGCAAGCGCCGGAAGTACGGGCGCAATGATGGTAGGTGCGATGTTTGTCGCCAAACCCATCGAGGGTGTGATTCGTCCTTCGATTTCGTCTCCCATTCCCGTGGTGGATGGACGTACTGCCTTGCTGTTGGATGTGGGTCTGAATGTGGACTGCCGTCCCGACGTATTGCAACAATACGGACTGTTGGGTAGCGTGTATGCAAAGACCGTTCTCGGTATCGAGAACCCCCGCGTGGCACTGCTCAACATCGGCGAGGAGAGCACCAAGGGTAACCTGACAAGCCGTGAGGCGTATGAGCTGATGAAGAATAGCGACTACAACTTTGTTGGTAACGTTGAGGGTAAACACGTATTCTCGGGTCGCGTTGCGGATGTTATTGTGTGCGACGGTTTCGTCGGTAACATCCTGCTCAAGGCGGCTGAGAGTTTCTACCCCATCGGCCAGGCATTGGGCGTAGGTTCGAACCCGTTCTTCGACAAACTCAACTACGAATTCTTCGGTGGAACGCCCGTGCTGGGTGTTAACTCGCCTGTGATTATCGGTCACGGCTGTTCGACTCCCGTCGCCATCGCTGCGATGATTAAACAGACGGAGAACACCGTAAGAGCCAACTTCACCGACCACTTGCGCGATGCATTCAAGTAGTGGCCTGCTCGTATAGAGGGGCGGTAGTGTGCAGTGGCGCGGGCGCGGTGCGAAGTAACGTGGTGGCGCGGTCGTGCAGTAGTGCATGAGGCTTAAAGAAAGGCGGCTCTATAGTTCAAGGGATAGAACGAAGGTTTCCTAAACCTTAAATACAGGTTCGAGTCCTGTTGGGGCTACGAAGAAAAACAAGACGGAGGCAGTGTCCTCCGTCTTGTTTTTGTATTTTAAACGATATGTGGTAGATTACTCCTTGGGAGGATAATAACGGTGGCCGAAGATGGTGCTGCCGATGCGGACCATAGTTGAGCCGCAAGCGATGGCGTCGGTGTAGTCGTCCGACATACCCATCGAGAGGGTGTCGAACTCGGGACCAAACACCGTGCGGTAACGGTCGAGCAACTGTTTCATGGCTCGGAAGTCGGTGCGTACAACCTCGACGTCGTCGGTGTTGGTGGCCACGCACATCAATCCGCGGAAACGCACACCCGACATTTCGCGCCACTCACCACTCGCAATCCAACGGTCAAGTTCCGTGGGCGGCCACCCCTCTTTGCTCTCTTCGGCGGAGATATGAACCTCGAGCAGGACATCAATAACCCGTTCGACTCGTCGGGCTTCGGAGTCAATCACGCGCAAGAGTCGTGCAGAGTCGGCCGAGTGAATGAGCGCGACGAAGGGGGCAATCATACGCACCTTGTTGGTCTGAAGATGTCCTATCATGTGCCACTCGATGTCTTGAGGCAGACACTCCCACTTGGCACGCAGCTCTTGCGGGCGGCTTTCTCCAAAGATGCGTTGGCCCGCTTGGTAGGCTTCGGCGATAGCTTCGGCGGGGTGAGTTTTGGATACGGCCACAAGAGTTACACCCTCGGGCAGCTCGTGGTGCAGACGTTTTATTTCGGTTGTGACTGACATACGGCGCGAATAAAAAGGTTTTTACGAGCGCAAGTTACAAAAATTATTCAAACTCTTGATTAATATGTTCTATATAAGATTGAGGCAGCTCATAATCGTATTGTTTCTTATTCTCCCAATATGTAGTAGTTTCATGATTGCGAGATTGAAGTAAATCTGCTGTCGTGGAAGTTGTACGATAATGCCTTCCAAGTATCGAATAAACATCTAAGTAATGGAGCTTAGAGGTCTTGTATGCTGTATAATAGGGCATACGACCGGCAAATTTACAATCAAGAATATTAAGTAATTCAGGATAAGTTTCTATCTCATCTTTGTGGAACATGCAATAATCACGATAAACATATAGTTCTGTACGGCCGTACCCAATCACAGGGTTGTAAGAATACACATCCATGGGCAGAATCTTAATCACATCGCTGTGTTGCTCCAAATAGTATTTTGGACAGTTGGATATGACATTAGTCGCATACCCCTTGGGGAGTAATTCATTATGACGAAAAGCTCCTGCCATACTTTCTTTATTGACTAGTAGTATAGCGGTAGGGTGGTTGTTTATTATTTCCAAAAACTTTGAGTGGTTTTCGGCTGCGTAGCAGATAGGATAGTAGTATTCTTTCCATTCGAAAAATGAAGGAAGTGGTACTTCAGAAATATAGCCACCGTAACATTGCACAGGCATATCTATATCCCACTTAATGGTTCTTTCATAATAAATATAATCTGGCTTGATGGGTGCTATGGGTTGGTTGGTGGTTATGCGGCATGTGAGGTTCTCTTTGTTGATGGTCGTGGGTGCTTTGATTTGGTAATTCCATTTGCGTGCGGCGCGGCAAGTGTCGGCAACTTCAATGTGAATGTCAAGGTGGTATTTCGAGTTGTCGTAGGTGTACAATTCGTGCTTGATTGAGCGAATGTAGGATGAGGCCAAACCCGTAATTGCAATCAACGAGTGGGCATTGAAATCCACAGTTGTATGCACTATTGTATCGTTGAATTTAGCGCCATTTTTAGTTAATGTAGTTTGATACTCCTCGGCCGATGTAAAAATGTATGGTGTGTCAAATTCCAAGTTGTAAAACTCGGAACGTATGCTTGCAAAAGGTACCTTTTCACTTTCAATAACTATTTTGGTGAGATTGTCGTCGGGGGTGCCGCCAATGGGCGTTTCGTTGCACGCAACTGCCAACATCATCGCACTCAGCAATGCAGTCAGCTTGAATAAATTTAAATTTTTCATAGCTGATGAAATTTTAAGAAAAAATCGATATGTAAAAATATTTATGTTGCAATTTACGAAAATTATTTCATAGTTGCAAATTTCATTATTGTAACCAAAAAATGCGAATTCTCGTTTTTTTTGGTATCTTTGTAGTCGGACTAAAACTTTTATGAGAAAACCTATGAAAAGAATCATTACCCTTGTGTGCGCTTTGATGGCCCTGGAGTCGGCTCTGGCGTGTACCAATTTTATTATTACGCGCGGAGCTTCGACCGATGGCAGCAATATGATTAGCTACTCGGCGGACTCGCATCAGCTCTATGGCGCACTCTACAAATACAACGCCACAGGAAAGTGGCGTGCAGGAGATATGATTAAAATCCATGAGTGGGATACGGGTCGTTATCTGGGCAAGATTCCGCAGGCCCCCGTAACCTATTCGACCGTCGGCAATATGAACGAACACCAGCTCATCATTGCCGAAACAACCTATGGCGGTCGTCCCGAGCTGGAAACGGGCAAAGGTATTATGGACTACGGCTCGCTGATTTATGTGGCCCTGCAACGGGCACGTACTGCACGCGAGGCCATCAGCGTGATTGTTGATTTGGCCAATACCTATGGCTACGCTTCGAGTGGCGAGTCGTTCTCGATTGCCGACACCAAGGAGGCGTGGATTATGGAACTTATCGGCAAAGGCGAGCGCGACAAAGGTATCGTGTGGGTTGCCCGCCGAATCCCCGACGGAATGGTATGTGCACATGCCAACCAGGCACGCATCACCACCTTCCCGCTGAATGACCCCGAGAACTGTCTGTATGCGCCCGACGTGATTTCTTTTGCACGCCAGATGGGCTATTACGAGGGTTCGGACGAGAATTTCAGTTTCGCTGACGCCTACGCTCCGCTCGATTTTGGCGCGATGCGTGCTTGTGAGGCTCGCGTGTGGAGTTTCTACAATCGTGTGGCCTCGGGTATGGACAAATATCTTGACTTCGCCATGGGTCGCAACCCGCAGAACCGTATGCCTTTGTGGGTGAAACCCGACCGCAAGGTGTCGCTCAAACAGACCATGGACTGCATGCGCGACCACTACGAGGGTACCCCGATGGATATGACACGCGACGACGATGCAGGTACAGGTGGCGTGGGTTTGGCCTATCGCTGGCGACCGATGCACTTCGAGGTGGATGGCGTGGAGTATCTGAACGAACGCGCAACGGCAACACAGCAGACCGGTTTCTGGTTTGTGGCACAAGCGCGTGAGTGGTTGCCCGACCCCGTGGGTGGCGTTCTGTGGTTTGGCGTGGACGATGCGGCAACTTCGCCTCTGACCCCCATCTATTGCGGCACGACGGAGGTTCCCGAGTGCTTCAGCGAGGAGAACGGCTCGATGTTGGAGTACTCCGACGAGTCGGCTTTCTGGTTGGTTAACCGCGTGGCAAACTTCGCCTATCTGCGCTACAACCGTATGGCCGCCGACATCCGCAAGGTGATTGACGAGTGGGAGAACGCCCGCATCGCCGAACTTGCCAAAATTGATGCTAAGGCCAAAGCCAAATATGAGCGTAAGCCCAAGACGGCCGTTAAATATGTGACCGCTTACTCGACCCGCACGGCCGAGGAGTTGTTTGAGCGTTGGCAGGAGATGGACAAATACCTGTTGGTGAAGTACGTCGACGGCAATATCAAGGCCGAGACCGCCAAAGGCTTCAAGGATAACGGTCACGACCCGCGTATCCCCGGCGACATCATCTTCGAGGGCTATGGCGAGGCGTGGAAACGTGCCGTGGCCGAGAGCGACAAAAACGGCATACTTCGTGTGACCGAAATGAAATAGAGTATAACTTTAAACAAACGAAGATATAATGAAATACGACATCATCGTAGTCGGCAGTGGCCCCGGAGGCTATGTTGCCGCAATTCGCGCAGCGCAACTTGGTAAAACGGTAGCCGTTGTGGAGCGTGCCGAACTCGGAGGTACCTGCCTTAACTGGGGCTGCATCCCCACCAAAGCGTTGCTCAAAAGCGCGCAAGTGTTGCACTATGCCAAAGGTGCAGCAGCTTATGGTATTGACATTGTGGGAGAGGTTAAGGCCGACCCTGCAAAGATTGTTGACCGTAGCCGCACCGTGGCCGAAACCATGAGCAAGGGCGTGACTTTCCTGATGAACAAAAACAAAATCGAGGTTATCAAGGGCTTTGGTTCGCTGGCAGGTGGCGGCAAGGTTGTTGTGCGCTCGGAGGAGGGCGAACAGACCATCGAAGCAGACAGCATTATCCTGGCTACGGGTGCGCGCCCCCGCGAAATGCCCTTTATGCCCATCGACGGTAAATATGTAATCTCGTCCAAAGAGGCCCTCGTACTCAAGGAGTTGCCCGAAACGATGATTGTGTGTGGCTCGGGCGCTATCGGTAGTGAGTTTGCCTATCTGTACGCCTCGTTAGGTGTCAAGGTTACGGTTGTGGAGTATGCCCCCAACCTTATGCCGCTCGAGGACGAAGAGGTGTCGAAGGCTATGGAGCGTGCCTTCCGCAAAATGCGCATCGGCGTTATGACTTCGACCGCCGTGAAGGGTGTAACCGTGACGGAGGGCAAATGTGCCGTTGAGGTCGAGGGTAAGAAGGGTGTCGAAACCCTCTCGGCAGACGTTGTATTGTCGGCCGTGGGTATCAAAACCAATATCGAAGGTTTGGGATTGGAGGCTCTCGGAATCGAGGTCGAGCGCGACAAAATCAAAGTCGACAGCTCGTTCCAAACCGCAGCCAAAGGTGTATATGCCATTGGCGACCTGATTGCAACTCCTGCGCTGGCTCACGTGGCTTCGGCCGAGGCGATTGCTTGCGTTGAGGGTATCTGCGGACTTGCGCCCGAACCGATTGACTACACCACCATCCCGTCGTGCGTCTATACCTCGCCCGAGGTTGCATCGGTGGGCCTGACCGAAAAACAGGCCGTGGATGCAGGCTACCAGGTTAAGGTTGGCAAGTTCCCCTACACCGCATCGGGCAAGGCTACGGCCGCAGGCGACCGCGACGGTTTTGTGAAACTGGTGTTCAACGCTGCTGACGACCGCTTGCTGGGTGCACACTTCGTGGGTGGAAACGTAACCGAAATGATTGCCGAGCCTACCATTGCCAAGGCTATGGGTGCTTCGGCTCACACCATTGCACGCACCATACACTCGCACCCCACCATGAACGAGGCCGTTATGGAGGCTGCCGAGGCCGCTTTGGGTTGCGCAATTCACATGTAGAGAACCATGCACAAAAGTGGCTTTGTAAACATAATCGGCAACCCCAATGTGGGTAAATCGACGCTGATGAATGCGTTGGTGGGCGAACGTATGTCCATCATCACCAACAAGGCACAAACCACACGTCACCGCATCGTGGGCATTGTCAACACCGAGGAGTACCAAATTGTGTTCTCGGACACCCCCGGTATTCTGCGACCGAGCTACAAGCTACAGGAGTCGATGATGCGCTCGGTGACGGGTGCGGTGTCGGATGCCGACGTGATACTATATGTAACGGACGTTGTGGAGCAGGCCGCGGCACGCGACGACGGACCTATGGAACGCTCGGCCGAGGTGCTGGCCAAGATTGCCCGCTCGAAGATTCCCACCATCGTGCTGATTAACAAAATCGACTTGGCAACTCCCGAGTCGTTGGAGGTTATGGTCGAACGCTGGAAGGGGCTGCTGCCCGAGGCTGTGGTATTGCCCATCAGTGCCAAAAACGAGTTTGGCACGGCACGCCTGATGGAGATGATTGTCGAACGTCTGCCCGAGGGTGAACCCTACTACGACAAGGACGCACTGACCGACCGCCCGATGAGATTTTTCGCCTCGGAGATAATCCGCGAGAAAATCCTGCTCAACTACTCCAAGGAGGTGCCCTATTCGGTAGAGGTGGCCATTGAGGCCTACCGCGAAACTCCCGAAATGGACCGCATCTCGGCGACCATTTACGTTGCCCGCGCATCGCAAAAAGGAATTATCATCGGTCGCGGCGGAGCAATGCTCAAGAAGGTGGGCACCGAGGCTCGCAAAGATTTGGAGAAGTTCTTGCAGAAGAAGGTCTTTCTCGAACTCTTTGTCAAGGTCGATGAGGGCTGGAGGGACGATAGTCGCCAACTGCGCCGATTCGGATACGAGGACTTCGAGTAGCGCCTAAAAACGAACTTTATGAACTCATTGGAACAGCAAAACGCCGCCTCGCGTGAGGGCGAAATCCGACGTGTGACACTGGTCGGACTCGTGATAAATATTATGCTCACGGTGGGTAAACTCGCCGCGGGTGTGCTCGGACGAAGTGCCGCCATGTTGGCCGACGCTGCACACTCCGCATCGGACCTTGCCACGGATGCCGTAGTGCTGGCCTTTGTTCGCGTGTCGTCCAAACCGAAGGACGATACGCATGATTATGGCCATGGCAAGTTCGAAACCTTAGGTGCAGTGATTGTCGGCATGGTGTTGGTCGCCGTGGCTGTCGGAATCTTTGTCGACTCGGCCGAACGCATCGAGACCATAGTCGATGGAGGATATGTCGCACGACCGGGAATAGTGGCGTTGGCGGCTGCTGCGATGTCCATCTTGGCCAAGGAACTGCTCTATCACTATACGGTGTCGTGCGCCCGTCGTGTGGAGAGTTCCATGCTGAAGGCCAATGCTTGGCACCATCGAAGCGACGCGCTGTCGTCCATTGCCACATTGGTCGGAATCGCCGGCGCACGCTACTTGGGCGAACAATGGGTTATTCTTGACCCGATAGCGGCTATTGTTGTGGGCGCACTCATTCTGAAGGTCGCCGTGGATATGATTCGTCCGAACCTTGATGAGTTGTTGGAACGCTCGCTTCCCGCCGCCGAACAGAGTGATATTCTTCGCATTGTCGGCTCGGAATCGGGTGTCGAGGAGCCTCATAATCTGCGCACGCGCCGCGTAGGTCGAAATGTTGTTGTGGATGTTCATATCCGCCTTGATGGTGCGATGTCGGTCAGCTCCTCGCACGAAGTTACCCGCCGCATCGAACAACGCCTGAAATCGCGTTTTGGCGATGGCACAATCGTTACGGTCCACGTCGAACCTCTCCGCGCCGCAACAACTCCGAGGTAAATTTCTTGTTAGACAAAAGTAAAATGGGCTGTCACAACAAAACTTGTTGGACAGCCCATTTGTCGTGTTCAAGCGGTTGTCAGCCGCAGTTAGAACTATTGGATTTTGTCGGCATAATCTTTCCAACCATCAGCCTTTTTATAGGCATCAATGGAATCATCCGGCACATCAATGTAAGCCTGAGTATTATAAAAAACCTTCGTTCCCAATGTAGGAGGAGTCGTTGCCTGGCAAATCACTTGAGTAAGATAACGACAATATGCAAATGCTTTTTCTTCGATAGCTGTGACAGTTGACGGAATAGTCACACTTGTCAAGGAGTCACATTGACTGAATGCACTCCATCTAATAGTTTTAAGTCCCTCTGGTAATACAATACTTTTAAGTCCACATTGGAGGAATGCTTCACCGCCAATTGTTGCCATACTATTAGGAAGTGTAATGCCAGCAAGAGCTTTACATCCCAAAAAAGCTTGACTTCCAATGTATCGTACACTATTACCTATTACAATATCACTCAATGCAGTACAATTCTGGAATGCATAGTCAGAAATGCTTGTAACTCCATTGGGTAGGGTTACGCTTGTGAGAGCTGTGCGTCTGGTAAACGCACTATTACCAACTTTCGTCACATTACCATCAAATGTAATTACGCCTTTACCCGTAACTTCGTTCCAAACATTGCTTGTAATATTTGCACCAAATCCACCTCCACTAATGGAAACATTAGGGGTGACTTCCTCAGAGGCTGTATACCAAATCTCGTTGTCGGCGGGGGTGGTAGATTGTTCCTCGCTCTCGATAACTGCATTGAGAGCCTTCATCGGTTGAATCATGTTGCGGTCGATGGTGAAACTATTAGAGGTCGATTTCTCGAATGTGTCACCATTAACATCCGTTACCGTAATGGTGAATCCACCCGTAAAGGTAACCTCGGGCAGTACAAACCAGAATGCAGTAGGGTTCGCGGAGTCGTTGCTAAGAGTAACGCCTTCGCCGCAGTCGATGGTAACCGTTGTCGTTGCACTATTAGACATGGTTATCTCGGGGTCAGCATTATAGGCCGCTGTGACTGTAGCCGCTCCGGCAATTCGCTCGTTGTTGTTGCCTTCTAAGGTTACGCTCTTGACCGTAACATCATCGCCATAAAGTTTGATTTTAAGGTAACCGCCCGCGTTTTTGAAACGCAAAACCGCATCAGTAGTGCCACTTGTGGCACAAACCATGGTGTTGGCTCCCTCTCCAAAAGAGTTTACGCCGTATTTTTGTTCGGCAGGAAGTATCAACGAAATTACACCTTCGTCAGAAATGGACGTTTGGACGTTGTAGGGATACACAGCGTAGTTACGAGCCAATGCCGTACCAGTTATGGGGTCGCTGGTGATTTTTGTGAACGCGGCATTGTTTGAGCCTGTTTCACCATTGTAACGGTACTGCATGTTGTATGCCACGCTCGGGAAGTACGAGATTTCGTCACCGTTTGTCCAGCGCAACGATTTCTCATTCTCGACATAGGTACGCGACGTGGGTTGCTCAAAGTCTGCATACAGCGTCTCGGGAGCATTTATTACGGGGCGAACAATGGGCTCGTTCTCGTCGTGTTGGGCGCAACCAACAATCATAAGCGCAGCTATGGCGCAATAGAATAATTTCTTCATGATTTACTAATTTAAACTATTCCCAATCGCCTTCTATTTTTTCGCCACCAAGGTCCTCGATTTGGTTCCCTAAACTGCCGTCAAAGCCTTGCTCGACTGCAAATTCTACGACCTCGACTTCGGGTGTGAGGTAAACCCTTTGTTCAGTTTTGTTCATACGTATTTATGTTTTGAGTTTGTTTGTTCGCTCAAAACCATACGCTCCAATATGGTGTTAGGGTATTAAAAAAACTGAAAGTGTGGAGCAATCTCGTTTATCTGATAAGAGGTTCTGACAAAACCCAAGACGAATAAACGATTACAAGACCCCACACCTGAATAGTATGGGGTAGGTACGCCTAATGCGTACAGCCACATAACTATACAAGAAATGAGTGTTGTCGTATCCTCGTCTTTGTTTGAAACTGTCAGATTTCTTATCAAGGATAAAAGCGAAAACACTTTCATCAAAATATGTAATTGCCACGGGCTCAGTGTCCCGCAGACATCGCAAATTTAGAAAACTTTTCGCAAACGAACAACACTCTTCGGGGTCTTGTCCGCAAAATATAGGAAATACTTTTTGTTACAGCGTGTCCGCGCAGTCTTTTATGGGTGATTATTTGTAAAGTTGGGTTGTGCCGCCCGAAAATTTGCGAAGTCCGAAAATAGTTGTATCTTTGCACATCCTAAAAGTTGCGGATATGGTGTAATTGGTAGCCACGTCAGACTTAGGATCTGATGCCGAGAGGCGTGGGGGTTCGAGTCCCTTTATCCGCACAAATTTACCGAAGAGGAATTTTCGAAAGAATTTTCCTCTTTTTTATTCCTGTAACTCTCTGGTAGTCTACCCATTATAAGCAGAGCCTTGTTTTTATCAAAGGTTCGATAATTGTCTGCTAATTTTTATTAATGCTTTATGGGTGTACAACAATTTTGGATAATTTATAGTATTGGGCTGTTTTTTAACTTCCTAAATTTTAGAGCTTGCTGTATTTATGTGAGTTTTTGAATTCATTTAGCAGATTGCTAACTAATCAGTTGGGGATTTTATTGTGCTTCTGTGATATGTAAACAAAAATATGTTCTGTAGCAATACTTTTCCGAAAAAAGTTAGCTATCTTTGTAGCAACATATTGTTTTACGCGGAAAGTGTAAGTTTATTCTCGTTAAGCGAATCTGGAAAATTCAAAGAGAGGGGATAAGCGAACATCTTCCTGCGTCATACCTACAAGGGTGTGGCGTGGGGCTGTTGCTTATTTTATCTCGAAGGTAATCCAGAGCCTGCTTAACTAAAATAAGTTTCCGGCACCACGCTTTCTTTTTGCTACCAATTAACATACCACTATCGGGGTGCGGATAGTAATTTGATTTTAGACGGCAAATATTTAACTAAAATAGATTACTATGAAAAAAGACAACAAGGCTATTTATCTCGTGCCAGAAATCGAGATAACACAAATCCAAGTAGAGCGAGGTTTTGAGGGCTCGACTCTCGAGAATCCAGAGTTTGATGGGGATATTTAATTCAATGGCTATGAAGAGTTTTATTTTTGCCCTTGCGGTGCTAATGGTGTCGTGTCAAGCGGGAGGTGATGACCAACTGTCCACACCCACACCTTCACCCGAGGTTCCGGACACACCTTCGGAGCTTGTGTTCCGTGGAATTATTGCTGAAGAGGACGGCAGTCGTGTTTTCCTCGACGAGAAAGTTCGCCTGCATTGGAATGCAGACGACCGAATTACGCTATTCGAAGGAACAACTCGCAATAAACAATATAAGTTTATGGGCGAGGATGGTGACAATGCCGGCGATTTTGAGTTTGTAAAGGCTGGTTTCGGTACGGGTAACGACCTCGACCGATATTATGCACTTTATCCCTATGCATCCACGACCAAATATAAATATGATAATGTCGCGGATTACATTCAGTTCACACTCCCTGCGACTCAAACTTATGCCGAAAGTTCGGTCGGTCGAGGCGCGAATGTGATGGTTGCTGTTACTGCTGATTTGGAAGATTTTGATTTGTTGTTCCGTAATGCGTGTAGCTTTTTGTTGGTTCGCCTATGGGGCGTCGAGCAGACTGTTGGTTCTGTGACACTCACAACCAATGCAGGAGAGCCTGTCGCGGGAACTTGCAAGATTACGCCTGTGTATGGCGGTTATCCTACCCTTGAGATGACAGGCGCTACTTCTTCTGTTACTCTCAATTGTGTTGAATCTGTCCAGATTGGAACGACAGAGCAAACGGCTACCGATTTTTGGATTGTTATCCCCCCTGCCACCTATTCACAAGGTATTTCCGTTAAGGTTTCGGGATACTATGGTGGCGAGCAGACGTTCACTGTTGATAAGAGCCTAACATTTGAGCGCAACAAGTATAAACGCCTTATCCGTGAGTTGAGTATCACTGATGCCTCAACGGCTATGGGTGTTAATGGTTGGAATAATAATGGTGTCGAACATAGTGGCGCAGCAGAATAATAAGAACTTAAAAACACAATAATATGAAACGTAAATTTTACCTTTTCGCGGCTCTTTCGGCAATGGTGCTGTCGAGTTGCACAAAAGACCCTAACGAACTTGGCGGCTCTCAAATGCCGAATGATAGTAGGGTATTGGCCATTCAAATCGATGGCGCAATCAATCAACAGTATACTACCCGTGTCGATGACGGTGGATTCTGCCAAGACGACCAGGTAGGTCTATTTGGTGTGAACTATACCGACAAAAATACGGTTAAGGGAACACTTGTTGACGAGGGCAACCAAGTTGACAACGCCCGCTACACCTACGACGAGAGTCAAAATAAATGGGTGTCGCCTGGTGGCGTGTTCTACAAAGACGCAAAAACCAATATCGACCTCTACGCCTACTATCCTTATGCCGCGGTGAATAGCGTAAGTGAATACCCGTTTGAGGTACAACAAGACCAATCGGGTGCAAACTCTATGGATGGCTATGCTCTGTCGGACTTCTTGTGGGGTAAAGTAGAGAATGTAACCCCGAGTGAAGCGAAAGTTCGCATCAAGTTTGACCACCGTATGGCTTGTGCAAATGTGGTGCTTGTTGAGGGCGAAGGCTTTGGTGACGGTGAGTTTGACGCACTTGACAAGAGTGTTTTAGCAATGAACACAACACGAACTGCAACCATCGACCTTGCAACGGGCGAGGTTTCGGCAACAGGCACGTTCACGGGCGAAGGTATCGTGATGAAACATAATGCCGAGGGGTATCGTGCGATTGTTGTTCCGCAAATTGTTGAGTCGGGTGCAGCTCTCTTCTCGATTACCATAGATGGTGTAGTGTATCGCTTCAAATATAAAGATGACGATGATAACCTCAATGCTTTTGCTTATGAGTCGGGCAGTCAAGCCAAATTCACTATCGAGATTAACAAGAAGAGTCCGTCGGGCGATTATGAGTTGTCGCTTGAGGATTGCGAGATTGTGCCTTGGATTGCCGACCTCGACACCCACGGGGGCGAGGCTCGTCAATACTATTGTGTTCACCTTGAGCAGGCAGGTACTCTTGGTGCAAAGATTCGTGCCGACAAGAAGAATCCCGACAAAATCAAGAACTTGAAGATTTCGGGTATTATCGACGGTTGTGAATTTTTCTATATGCGTGACTCTATGGAGATTCTTCAATCAGTCAACCTTAAGGAGTGTAAAATCATAGCCAGCACTAAAGCCAGCCGCTATCGTAGTGGATACTCTAACTATATTGGCGACAAAGACAATGATGAAATTTTCTCAGAGAATTATTATGGTAGCGGTTACACCTATGGTAATATAGAAGATGCAATACCGGCCTGTGCGTTCAGAGATAAAGAAACACTTGTTAATTTTGTGTTCCCCGAGAAGGTCGTAAAGATTGGAGCATATGCTTTTTATAAAACAATGCTGTTGGGAGCCTTGATTATCCCCAGTGATGTTGAATGTGTTGAGAATCATGCTTTTTATGCCACTTCAATAACATCTCTTCAATTGCCCACGGGTCTGAAATCTTTAGGACAGGATGTATTCCATGATTGTAACCTGCTTACCGGACAATTGATGCTCCCCGAAGGTTTGGAGAGCATAGGAAGCGGCTGCTTTTATGGTTGTGTGGGACTTACTGCCAACTCCCTTGTATTGCCCGAAAAGTTGACCGAGATACCAGACCATTGTTTTTATGGTTGCAAAGGACTTACAGGCAAATTGGTTCTACACGAAGGTGTTACCAAAATAGGTGAATATGCATTTCGCGATTGCAAATTCAATGGCTCATTGGAACTGCCTAATAGCCTAAAAGAAATCGGTAGGAGTGCTTTTTATGGCATCCCTTTCACCGGTGAATTAGTTATCCCTAATCAAATCACTCGCATAAATAAAGAAGCGTTTTTTAGAAATAGATTTAATAATATTATACTTCATGATGATATCGTACGTATAGACCAATGTGGTTTTGAAGGAACAAGCGGATGGAATGCAGAACCAAATCCTTTAACTAAATTGATTTTACCTGCATCGTTGAGGTCTATCGGCAATTCTGCTTTCCAATATCAAAAAAGTCTCGAATATCTTCATCTGCCTACTGATTTGGAAGTAATTGAAGAACTTGCGTTCTACAATTCACCAAACCTGAAAACCGTAATATGCGAGGCTATAATTCCTCCGACCCTTGTGGAAAATACAGGTTATGCCGTATTTGCATCTGAAGCTTATGAGAACGCCACTCTTTATGTCCCGGCACAGTCGATTGTGAAGTATCAAGTTGCAACGGGTTGGAAAAACTTCAAGAACATTCAACCGTACTACGCATTCAATGTTGATAACAATATGGTGCGTAGCGAGAATGCTTCGACCGAGCACACAATTCAACTCTCGGCATTCGATAATGATGCGTGGACGATGGTGAGCTCTCCGGATTGGGTTGAGGTAACTCCGACCTCCGGAACAGGCGCGACAACTCTTACCTTGACACTTAAAGAGCTCGCAGCAGGCAGTGGCGACAGAACCGGTGTAGTGACCTTCAAACTCGATAACGAAGAGACCGCATTGGCCTCAATCACCGCAGAGCAATACGACATTGTTGATGCACAAGGCGAGGTTGTGGCAGATGGTGATGTAATCACTAATTACGAACACACCGAAGGTAATGGTGTCAAAGTGGTATTCCTTGGCGAAGGATATGACGCAAGCGATGTCGACAATGGCAAATACACCAACGACATCAACACCGCTATCGGACATATGTTTGATGTAGAACCGTTCAAAACTTACAAAGGTTGGTTTGATGTTTATACCGTGGTAGCTATCTCGAAACAAGCAGGCGTGAGCAGCGAACACAATCACAAAACTACAACTTTCGGAATTCAATACATTCCAGGAAAGGGTCTGAAAATCAAAGAACAAGTGGTGTTTAAGTATGCTCAAAAAGCAGGTATCTCCAAAGAGGATATCAAAAAATCGCTTATCGTAATCGTTGTCAATAGCGACGAATACGAGGGTATTACCTATATGTGGGAAGATGGTTCGAACATCGCAATTTGCCCCACTCGCAACGGTGATTATCCCTACGATTTCCGAGGTACAATTCAACACGAGGCTTGTGGACACGCTTTTGCGAAACTTGGAGATGAGAATATCTCGCAATCGGCAAATATTAACTCCAATTCGTCCAAAAACAAAAAACACAAACAGAATTTCAAAGACCACGAAAAACTTGGCTGGAACAAGAATATTGCACTCTCGGGTAATATGTCGGAGGTCGCTTGGAAACACTTTATGGTACATCCCAAATACAAAGACCAAGTTGACATCTTCGAAGGTGGATATGGCTACTCGCACGGCATTTATCGTAGTGAGGACGTAAGCTGTATGGGTACATACATTCCTTATTTCTCGGCTATCTCACGCGAAACTATCGTAAAACGCATTATGGAGTGCGGTGGCGGTGTATTCGACCAAGAGCAATTCTATCAAAAGGACGTGCGTGATGTAAACGGCTCTCTCACAGGTGGCGCAGCAACTCGCTCAAACTTTGTAGAAAAAGCAGTAGAACATTACGAACCCGTAGTAATGGGCGTAGCTCCAGAGTTAAACTTCTAATAACCGAAATATTATGAAAACATATAAATTAATAGCAATAGCTGCATTTGCACTACTCGCAAATGCTTGTCAAGACCAATCTAATGAAATCCTCGAGAAGGATAGCAATGTCATTGTCCTTGACGCAAAATTACCAGCCACTAGAGCTACATTATCGCAATTTGAAAATGGTGACAAATTCTCGCTCTGGGCAGTAGAATACAATGGCGATGAGGTTGCACCGCTACAAATCAGTGGAAACTACATCAATAACGAACTAATCACATACGATGGTGCTGGTTGGGACCCGCAACGTACTCTTTATTGGAGTCAGAACCCGTGCGATTTCTATGCCGTATATCCCGCTATCGAGCCAAACTCGGTAGAGGAGTTCCCGTTCACTATCCGCACCGACCAAGATAGTGCAGAAACTGCTGAAACCCTCAGCGGTTATGAGGCTTCTGATTTGATGTGGGCCAAATCGACAAAGGTGGCGAAAAGTGATGGTACCGTAAAACTCGCATTCAACCATATGATGTCGAGACTTATTGTGAACATCGTCAGAGGTCCCGAGTTCGAAGGTGAGTTGCCCGAAGATGTGACAGTTCACGTTTACAACACCGCAACAACAGCTATGGTTAGTCTCAAAAACGGCACACTCGAGAAAGACCCCTCATACGGTAGCAAAACTATCTCGATGAGAAAACTCAGTAATGATACGTTCGATGCGATTATTGTTCCTCAAAATATTGAACGCAAAACACCGCTTATTGAAATCACGATGGAGGGTATTGCATATCTGCTTGATTACAGTATGTCGTTCCAACCAGGATATCAATATACGGTTTCTGTAACACTCAACACCTCGCCCGACCAAGAAAAAATTGAAATTTCTATCGACGGCGATGTCGGCGACTGGCAATAACCTCGCCACAACTTCCATCAATCAAAAAACGGAGCTGTCCCGCGTGGATAGCTCCGTTTGGGTTATTATATCAAAGGTGTAACTTAGCTTAGATAGGATGAAATAATTGAATAGCAATTAGTTGTTTGTGGGTGCTGTTAATGTTGAGATTTTTGAGTAGCAAATCGCAAAGTTCTAAAAGCACCAATCTACTGTACATTGGTGTGCAATCAATAGAGTATGATAAATGTTGTATACATATGATATATTAATAGATTTTTTTGTGAGGAGCGCTGCTTTTTCGGGATATGCGACCTTTAACCACTCGATGAAAGCCAATATCTTCAAGTAGTCATCTATGAACGTTCGATAGTCTGTCAGGCCGAGGCACAAAAAAGAGCAGTCATACGAACTGCTCATTCTTTTGTACCTCAATCGTAATGGTGTTGGTATTCTCTTTAACCTACATTGAGGGGTAGCTTGTATGAAAAGAGAGGTGGTTAGCCCATCTTGCCTGTAAGGTAGGCTTTGGTGCGTTCGTCTGAGGGGCTGGAGAACATCGTGGCGGTGTCGCCATACTCAACCAACTCACCGAGGTACATAAACATCGACTTCGAGGATATTCGCATTGCCTGTCCCATATTGTGGGTGACAATCAAGATGGTTACCTCATTTTGAAGTTCCTGCATCAACTCCTCGATATGGGCCGTTGCGATAGGGTCAAGTGCCGAGGTCGGCTCATCCATCAGCAATATATCGGGTTTCATAGCCAAGGCGCGGGCAATACACAAACGCTGCTGCTGACCACCCGAGAGGAATGTACCCTTCTTATTGAGCACATCCTTAACCTCATCCCACAGCGCAACACTTCGTAGGCAGCGTTCAACTGTTTCGTCTTTCTCGGTTTTCGACAAGCGGATGCCATTGAGCGCATAGCCCGAAAGCACATTATCGTAGATGCTCATCGTAGGGAATGGCGCAGGGCGCTGAAATACCATACCCACGCGGCGGCGCACATCAATAGGCTCCATCGAGAGGATGTTTTCGCCATTGAGCAATATCTCGCCATCAACACGGATATTTGGATAGAGGTTATGCATTAGGTTTACGGCACGCAGAAGTGTCGATTTACCGCAACCCGAGGGCCCCATAATGGCTGTAATGGTATTTCGTTCGATGGCTGCCGATACATATTTTACGGCCATCGTTTGCTTGGTATATGATACACAAGTCTTATTAAATTCAAGTATAGGTTTTACTGATTCCATTTCTTTGCAAGATATTTAGCGGTGAGGTTTAATGTAAGTACGAATAACAAGAGGAAGAGCGATGCGCCCCAAATCAGCTCTTGGAGATTGGGGTCGTTGAAGAACTCCCAGATAAGCAGAGGTACGGCCGATATAGGTTTGTCAACGGCAAAACGGATGAACGAGCAGCCGAGTGCGGTAAACATCAGCGGTGCAGTCTCGCCAATCACACGCGAGATAGCCAGCAGGACACCCGTAAAGATACCTCCAAAGGCGGCTGGAAGTTGCACTTTCAGCATTACGCGGGCACGATTACCGCCGAGAGCCAAACCAGCCTCTTTGAGCGATGCTGGGAGGATTTTAAGAGTCTCCTCGGTTGAACGGATAATAAGCGGCAACATCATAATAAAGAGTGCCACGCTGCCAGCAATGGCCGAGTAGCTTTTCATCGGTACGACCACCCATATATAGACCACGATACCTATAATAACCGAGGGTGTTCCTTGCAGCAGGTCGGTAAGATAACTCACCGTTTGAGCGAATCTGTTTTTGGGATTCTCTGCCAAATATGCACCGCAAAGGATACCGATTGGCACTGCCACAACAGCAGCCATACCGAGCATCAACATTGTACCCACAATACCATTTGCTATGCCGCCCGGGATTGGTTCGCCTGCCTCGATTGCTTTCATCGCTTTATAAGCCGTGGGAGTAGGCTCGGTAAAGAACGACCATGAAAGCTGGTCGTAACCACGCAGAAACACCTCCCCCAAGATGGCAAACAGCGGGACAGCCGTAAGTGCGGCCAATAAACACACGACCCACAGCAACGCCTTATCCTTTGCCAAACGATTTCTTATTTTCAACTTATTCATAGTTATGCTATTCTTGCTCGTTTAATCATTATTTTGCCTATCAGATTGATAAATGCCGTAATCAGAAAGAGTATCAAACCGATGGCAATCAGTGAAGAGAGCCGCAAATCATCAGCCTCGCCGAATTGGTTGGCAATGATTGAGGCCATCGAGTTACCTGTGGAGGTGATTGAATCGGGGATGTTGTTGGTGTTGCCGATAAGCATCGTTACGGTCATTGTCTCGCCCAGGGCACGACCTATGGCCAGGATATACGAAGAGAAGATACCCGAACCCGCAACGGGAAATACCACTTTGCGGATAACCTCGGCACGCGTTGCTCCAAGGCTATATGCACCCTCTTTGAGGTCGTTGGGCACCATCTTGATAAACTCGGCACTCAGCGAGGCCGCGTATGGTACAATCATAATCGCCAGCACCAACGAGGCGGTCAATACGCCTGAACCTTGCGGTGAGATATTGAGAGCCATAATGATTGGTCGCAAGGTGTAGAAGCCCCACAAGCCATAAATGATTGAGGGAATACCCGCCAACAGGTCGGTTACGGTACTCAACACGGCTGCCACCTTTGTTCCCTTGAAATACTCGCCCACGAACAATGCGACGGGCAGTGAAAAGGGGATGCAAAAGATAAGGGCCAAAAGGGTTGTCATCAACGTACCCGTAATAAAAGGCAACGCACCGTATTGCTCCGCACCCTCGGTATAGCTCCACTCCGACGAGGTTAGGAACTTAAAAAATCCAAAGTGTTCGAATGCCTCATAAGCGTCAGTGACGAGGGCGTAGACCACGCCCCCGCACACTATCGGCATTATCAATGCTGCTGCGAACAATAGGACCTTATATAACTTATCGTTCATAGCGTTTTGTTATTGCAGAATTGAGATTCCGTCAAAGGTTACGGTTTTGAGGTTTGTCAGGCTCAACTCTTTGGCTTTTGTCGGAAGTGGAGCGTAATGCACCTCAGATGTTATGTGTTGCGCCTCATCCGAAAGAATATATTTCAACAGTTCGAGCGTTGCCACGGCCTGCTCTTTCGAGCGGTCGGAGTAGTTCTGCTCCTTGTAGATAATCATCCAAGTGAATGTCGAGATGGGATATGCGCCTGCGGCATCCGAGTTTGTAATGGAGCAGCGAGTATCGGCCGGGATTTCGCCCGATGCTGCGGCCGAGATTGTTGCCGATGAAGGCAATACAAAATGTCCTTTCGGGTTTTGGATGCGTGCATAAGGTATATTCTGGGCAAAGGCGTACTCCGAACCTACATAGCCGATTGTATTCTTTGTCTGCTTAATCACTCCTGCCACACCCGGATTGCCCTTTGCTGCCTGTCCCGTAGGGAAGTTTACGGATTTGCCCGCACCAAATTTCTCACGCCACATCGGACTAACCTTTGTCAAATAGTCAGTGAATACGAATGTTGTACCCGAGCCGTCAGAACGATATACGGGGATGATAGCCTCCGCAGGAAGTTTCGCATCGGGATTAAGTGCCGCCAAACGCTCATCGTTCCACATCTTGATATTGCCTGCAAAGATGTCGGCAACAACTTCGCCCGAGAGTTTCAACTCCTTAACTCCATCGAGGTTGTAGGCAACAACCACAGCACCCATACAGGTCGGGATATGTACCACGGCGTCCATCTCTGCCATCTCCTTATCAGAAAGGAACGCATCGCTACCTGCAAAATCGACAATCTTGTCACGAAGGTTGCGTACACCGCCACCCGAGCCAATACCACCGTAGGCCACTTGGTCGCCCTTCACTTGTCCGAACTGCTCGAAAACCACATTGTAGAAAGGCAACGGAAATGTTGCACCTGCACCCGAAAGTTCCTGCGGTTCACGACCACCATTTTTTGCGTTGCCACCACAAGCCACAAATGCAAGTGTGGTAGCCAATGTCATAACAGACTTTAGAATCTTTTTCATACTTGTCGAATAGTTAAATGGTTATACTTTTTTTTAGAATCCGAAGTAACAATTTACATAGGCGTAGTAGCCACTCTTTGCGCCATCAGCCTTTGGCATTGTCATCCTAAAATTAGGGGCAATTTTCACGTACTTGCCGAGTTTGAACTGCGCACCGAAAATCGCAGCTTGCTCATCTTTTGCAATGTTCCAATCACCCTTTGAATATAAGTCATCAAATCGAGCATAGAGGTCGGCGAACTTTGCAACCTTCGCCGAAACAAAAGCCGAATAACCTAATTGGTCGTTGCCCTTTGTATAGGAAGCGTTTAGCATATGGTTATACTCAGCTCCAATCGTAAACTTCTCGTGCTTGTAACCGGCAAACGCTGCCATATTCACAGTGTTCGCCTTACCCTTTTCGCCACTCTCGTTCAAACCACCATATAGGCGAATCTGGAAGCCCTTGACGGGTGTTAGCGTTACGCCCAAACCGTAATTGAGTCCATCTCTTTTCTGAATCTTCTTGTAGCCCTCGCCATTGACGATAATTGCATCGGCAGACACCCAATCAGCAAACTTGAAAGCCGCAGAGATACCTAAATCGGCACTGCTACCAAACTTGTATTGGTCTTGGAACGACTTCATTATATAACGATAGCCCCAGAACTTCTCCTGAAAGTTGAACTGTGTGGTTGAAATCAGACCTCCATTGAGCGTCAAGCCGCCCTTTTTCCACGATACCATCGCATTTTTGATGTAGGCGATACGCTGATAATCCGAAACATCACTCGACTTGCCAATATCCATTACAGCCTTTGCCGAGAGTCCGTTACCAAAGTTGTATTCGTAACCGAAATAGCTACGCTCCAACTCGAAGCCTCGGTTGTCTTTCTCTGCTCCAAAACCGGTGTGGAAATTTCCAAACACCTGAACAATCGCCTTACCTTTAGGCTCCTCGGGTTGGGTATCCTGCGCCTGTGCAGTGATACCGATGCAGGCTAAAAGACCTGCCAAGATTACTTTTGTTTTCATACTCTTTTGTTCTGTTAATTTGACACTGCAAAAGTATCGGCAATAGGTTTCATAAATGTTTCAAAAAAGTTAGGCTTTCGTGAAATGCTGAGCGTGAGCAAAATATTACATTTTTATTAAATCTTGTTTGGGACGTTACGCCATTCGCCAAAACGCTGTAATTTTGCATTGCAATCTTATGAATTAAGTATATGGCAACAAATCGTATATTGATAGTGGATGATGAGGAGACCCTGTGTGAGGTACTAAAACTGAATCTCGAAAATGAAGGGTATGATGTCGATACGGCATTCAGTGCCGAGCAGGCTCTTGGCTATAATCTGACGGAGTATTCGCTTATTCTGCTCGATATTATGATGGGCGAAATCAGCGGAATAAAGATGGCCAAAATGCTTAAAAGCGATGTTGCAACAGCCGATATACCCATCATATTCTGCACGGCACGCGACACGGAGGATGATATGATTATGGGGCTCAATCTCGGTGCCGATGACTATATTATGAAACCATATACCGTGCGTAATGTGGTAGCCCGTGTCAGGAGTGTTCTACGCCGCACAACCAGCCATAAGAACACCAACAACAGCGCGGCCGAGAAACCCAACCGATTGGTGGTTGATGGCCTGTGCCTCGATTTGGAGTTTAAGCGTTGCACGGTCGATGGCCAGGAGGTAAAGCTCGCCCGAAAAGAGTTTGAGTTGCTTGCCTACCTGATTCAACATCGTGGGAAAATCTGTTCGCGCGAACAGATACTGAGTCGTGTTTGGAGCGATGAGGTTGTCGTGCTCGACCGTACCATTGATGTCAATATCACCCGCCTGCGCTCTAAGATTGGAGCATACGGCTCCTATATAGTAACCCGTTCGGGCTTTGGTTATGGCTTTCGAGACTAATATATCGTTTCACAAACGGCTGTTTCTGATGTTGCTCGCATTTTCGTGGGCAATCGTACTCTGCTTTATCGGATTCCAATATCTGCGCGAAAAGGAGTATAAACCGGAGTTCCTAAATACACAACTCCAACAATACAACCGCCATTTGCTTGACACCGTTGAGGAGGGACTGCCGTATGAGGATTACATCGCCACCCACGACAAGCCCTTTGAAGAACTGCGAATCTCGATTATCACGCTCTCGGGAGCAGTGGTCTACGATAATGCTATATCGCTTGACTCGCTCGATAATCACCGAGGTCGCCCTGAGGTCGCAGATGCTTTGGCAAAGGGTGAGGGATATAATATCAGCCGACAATCAGCAAGCGATGGACGAGAATATTTCTACTCGGCAACACGGGGCGAACGAGTTGTTGTTCGCACAGCCATTCCATATTCAAGCACCTTGCAAGACCTACTCGAAGCCGATTGGTCGTTTCTTGTGGTGATGATTTCTATTAGTCTTGCCATGAGTGTGGTGGCATACTTCACAACTCGCCGTCTGGGTAAGGATATTGAGCGTGTTAATCGTTACGAGGCCGAGCAGGAGCGCAACCGTCTGAAACGACAGCTCACAAACAACATAAACCACGAACTGAAAACCCCCGTTGCATCCATTCAGGTCTGCCTTGAAACATTGCTGTCGGGAATTGCGTTGAGCGAGGAGAAGCGTCAGGAACTCATCGAGCGTTGCTATGCACACAACGACCGCCTTCGCCGACTGCTTAACGATGTGTCGCTTATTACCCGAATGGAGGATGGTAGCGCACTTATTAACCGCGAAAAGGTGGTAATCAACCAGATAATAGATGAGGTTGCCGAGGAGTTGGCGGTGATGCCCGACGAGGAACGCATGATGCTCCATGCGGATTTTGTGGAAGAGGTTGTAGTCGAAGGCAACCCTTCGTTGATTGGTTCTATCTTTCGCAACCTAACCGAAAATGCCATGGCCTACTCCGAGGGTAAAAATATCTATATATCGTTGCTTGAAAACAATGAGAAACTGTGCCGCATCCGCTTTGAGGATGATGGTAAGGGTGTTGAGTTGAAACATATGCCACACCTATTTGAGCGATTCTACCGCGTGGACAAAGGCCGTTCCCGTCAAAAAGGAGGCACAGGTCTCGGTCTTGCCATCGTTAAACATGCTGTACAGTTCCACGGTGGTACTATCGCCGTTACAAACCGCCCCAATGGCGGCCTTAGGTTTGAGTTCACCCTAAATAAATAATTTAGCAACGAGCATTACCTTTATTTGCGTCCTCGGTGCTATGAACGTTCGATAGTCTGGCACGATGTGGCACACAAAAAGAGCCTGCCTAACGAAAATATTAGGCAGGCTCTTTTTGTGGATACCCTCGGAGGTTAGAAAATGTAGTTCAGACCGATGTTGGTGCCGAATTTGCCGTCTTGCTCGCGCAGGAACGGGAAGGCGAACTCGGCCGACAGAATGAAGTTGCGGTTCATAACCAACTTGACTCCGAATCCGGCACTCATGTGAAGTTTCTCCTTCTCGCCCGTATAAATAAGGTCAATCTCGGATTGGGTCAATGGCGTTTTGCCATCGAGCGAACTGCGGGTTTCGCGAATCTTCTTCATCGCGTCCAGGCGATAAGGTTGAACGCACGCGCCCATATCAAAGAAGGGGTTGGTTGCCAAGTACCAATTCTGTTTGATAAACTTGAACGAAACCAACTTGAAACGCATTTCGAGGTTGGCCCAAGCGTAGCTGTCGCCGACAACGCGGTTGTAGTTCATTCCACGCACGGTGTTGATGCTACCAATGCCATCCGACACAATCTGACGCAGGTAGAGTGTCGAGATGTTCTGCAACGTGTAGAATGGTGCGTCGCCTGCCAGACGTCCTTGATAGGCTGCGTGATAGGCAAACACAATCTTGTCTTGCCACAGGGGAACGTAGTGGCGGAAGTGCGCGGCGAGTTTCAGATAGTGGTTGCGACCCTGGAAAATGTCGGGCGAGCCATAGGCATAAACCTCGGTCCAGATACCGCGTGTGGGGTCGGCCTCGTGTTCACGGTTGTCGAATACCACGCCCGCTTTAAGTTCGATGTGCGAGCCACCGCCTGCCTCCTCGGGCTTAATCAAACCGGCCTTTTGATAGAGTTGGTAGAGTGAACCGCAGCCGATGCCGTTGTTGGTGAGGGTTTGGTTGCCAACCAGGTCATATTTACCTTTGGGTCCGACGAGTTTGCTGCCTGTGATATCTTGCACCTTGTAGTACCAATACGATACGCCGGCAGCCCAGCGGAACGAATCCTTGTAGATGTTGCCCTGGAAGTCGGCCAGCACGCGCAACATATCGCGGCGGATGTTGTAGAACGAGGTACGCGTGTCACGATTGCTGTTGTAGTCCATGTTGACGGGCGACATGTTGCCGTTGTAGCCATAGAACGGATACATGGTATTGAGCAGGTAGGTTGCCGCGGCCGTGAGTCGCACTTTGGGGATGAGGTACTTCGAGTCGTAGAAGAAGTGCAGTTTGACCTGTCCGCCGGTGCTGTACGAGAGGTCTACATTGAATTTGTGCATGTAGCCCGGGTAGGTCGAGCCGTCGCCGTAGTAGAAAAGTTCGCACAGAGCACCCATTTGGAAACCCGTGTCGCTGTTGTAGGCTACCGAGGGGAAGGGAGCCACGTTCCAACCCGTTTTGATGGTCTCTTTCTTGGAGGTCTGTTGAGCTGTTGTGTTTTTGTCTGCTGTTTTTTTCTCGTTTTTACGAGTTTGACCCGACATGTCGGGTGCTGACAACACTGCGAGTGTCAGCACCAATATAAATAATTTACGCATAATCGACTTATTAAAGTATGGATAATAATTCTTTCATTATAAAGCCCAGATAGTTACCGACGGCATAACCAATCAATCCTGCGCTAAGTCCCGTGACGAGGGTGTTTTTGTTGCGCATGGCGGCCGAAATCATGGGCACGAAGGGCGGCGAGTTGATGAATGCCACCGACGAGATGACCATCGAGTCGGCGTCAACCTTCATCAGTCGGCAAATGAGCGCATGAATTGCCAGCGACACAAAAATCGCAAACGACATGAATCCGATTTGGTACAATCCGCCGGCGATATTCAACTCCGAAAGGTCGGCCATCGAGGCGATTACCAAACTGAAAATGTAGATGAGATACATTCCGATGTCGTAGCTGCGGGTGAGTGCGCGTACGGGTTTAAGGAAGGTGCCTACAATGCCCAACGTGGTGAGCATCAGGATAAACACCACCGTAAACCATCCCTCGGGTGCGGTGAGATGTGCGATGCCTGCCGAGATAGCCACGATAATGAGTGTTGCGAGCAGTGTTTTGCCGATTTGCATCCATCCCTCTTTCGAGAAGATGCCCTTGTAGGGATTCACTTTTGTCAGAGCCACTTGGCGTTCGATTTCGGCTTGGTCCTCGGCCGAGAGTTCACTACTTCGTTTTTCGCGGTACAGACGTCGGAACATCTTGATACCCACGCTGAGCAGGAATACGAAATAGAGGAAGCAGATGATGATGTCGTAGGAGTTGAGCATGATGTAGGTCTCGTTGTCCACTCCGAGCATAACCTGCAAGGCGGCCATGTTGAGCGTACCACCCGTGCATTTGCCGGCAATCATACCTCCGATTTCGGGGCCGTTGGGTAGGTCGCGTCCGAAGAGCAGGTATCCGCCGACGGTGGCTACCGAAACCGAGATTACGCCGCTTGTTACCACTTTGAGTTGCAGTTTGGCCTCGCTCAGTTTGAACGTGCAGCCGAACAGCATCATCGGGATGGCCAGCGGTACCATAATGTTGGGAAGAATGTCTTGGAATGTTTTGATTTCGTCGGGCATGGGGATATTGCCGATAACGAGTCCGACGGCGTAGAGAATCATGATGGGGCCTATTTTGCCAAGCAGCGTAAATCTTCTGCACAACCATAACACACCCGCCGGAATCACACAAAACATAATTGTCAACAATACATAGTTGAGAATTGTCATAGGCATTTTAACTGTTTAGGGTTTTTTTACAATTGATACTCTATTTAGTCACAAATGTATAAAAAAACATCAAACGACCATTCACTTTTACATCCCTAACTATCGAAACGTCCCCATTTTACGTATTTATACCCATCGGTTTTCGGGGGTGGTGAGTTTGAGGATTAAGTGGCGAAAAATACGCAACCGAATAAAAACAGTAACATGCCACATCTTTTGTCGATACAAAAAAAATAGTAACTTTGTCGGTGATTAACACAACCCCGATGAGCAACCTCGACGAATTCAAAGCACTCGGACTGTCGGACGACATCCTCGAAGCCATCGCCCGCAAAGGGTTCGAAACACCTTCGGCCATACAACGACTTACAATCCCCCACCTACTTTCGGAGGAGTGCGATATCATCGCACAGGCACAGACCGGAACCGGCAAAACGGCTGCTTTTGGACTCCCCTTGGTGCAACTGCTCAGTGCACGAAGAACCGTTCCGCAAGCCATTGTGTTGGTGCCTACGCGCGAGTTGGCTCTGCAAGTTACCCAGGAGTTGCAGTCGTTCAATACCTCGGAATTGGCCATTGCGCCTATCTATGGAGGCGCCTCGATTGAGGAGCAACTGCGTCGTTTGCGCCGTGGTGTGGATGTTGTTGTGGGTACGCCCGGACGTGTACTCGACCATATTCGCCGAACTTCGCTCGACCTGTCGCAGATTTCGCACTTGGTGCTTGACGAGGCCGACGAAATGCTCAATATGGGTTTCATCGAGGATATAGAGTCTATCATGAGTGCCATGACCTCGCCCCACCGCGTGCTGCTTTTTTCGGCTACCATGCCCGACCGCATACGTGCCTTGGCTGAGGGCTTTATGCACGATGTTGAGCATCTCAAGGTGGAGTCGCAGACACTCACAACGGAACTTACCAATCAGATATATTTCGAGGTGCGTGAGGGTGACAAACTCGATGCGCTGACACGTATTATCGACGTCGAACCGGATTTTTACGGCATCGTGTTCAGCCGTACGAAGGTGGGTGTCGACGAAATCACCTCTCGCCTTACCGAACGAGGCTATTCGGCTGAGGGTTTGCATGGTGACATTTCGCAGAGCGTGCGCGAGAAGATTCTCGGCAAGTTCCGCGCACGAACGGTCAATATACTGGTAGCCACCGATGTGGCTGCGCGAGGAATTGATATCAGCAATCTGACACACGTCATTAACTACTCGTTGCCGCAGGACAGCGAAAGCTATGTCCACCGAATCGGACGAACCGGTCGCGCAGGACAACAGGGTACGGCCATAACCTTCATTTCGCCCTCCGAGATGCGCCAATTCGGGTTCCTGCGCCGCGACATCAAGGCCGACATCAAACTCGAAACACTGCCTACGCCTGCCGATGTGGTGGCTATCAAACGCAACAAAATCAAGGAGGACCTCTTCCAAATCGTCCAAAGCGAAACCTACACCGAGTGTGCTCCGATGGCCGAAGAGTTGTTGGAGAGCTACTCGCCCGAGGTGGTGTTGAGTGCACTGCTCCGCTTGGCTTTCAATAACGAGTTGAGCGAGAGTAACTATCCCGAGATACGAAGTATCAACGTCGACCGCAAAGGTAAGTCGTGCATCGTGATGGCCATTGGTGCCCGCGACGGCTACGATTGCCGACGATTGGTCAAACTGCTCAAGCGTGAATGTGGACTCGCCGACCCCGAAATCAACCATGTCAAGGTGATGGAGGATTACTCGACGGCCACGATTCCTTTTGAGCGCGCCCGCGATGTTGTGCAAATGCTCAATGGTTTGTCGGACCAGGGACCTATTGCCGAGATTCGCGAGCAGGTGCGCGGTACCAAACAGGGTCGTGCCGCACGTAATTCGCGTCGTATAGCCAAGTCGCAGGAGAAGGCCGTGACAAAGACCGACCGTAAGGCTCGCTCGGCTGGTAAACGCCAAGCCGAGGGTAGTCACAGTTCGGAGTACAAGGCGCCTAAAAAGGGACGCGACAAGGCGTCGAAACCGGCCAAGCCTGCTTCGCGTAAATTAAGCCGCCGCGAGCAGAAAGAGCAACGCCGTCGCAATCGTTAGTTCATTTAATAAACATAAACTTTAACTCAAAAAAACTTTAGTCATGGGAACTATTCTTTATCTTGCAGGTTTGGCCTGTGCATTGTGGTGCGTTTACGACCTTTTCACCACCAAACAGATTGATGTTCTGTGGAAAATCGTTATCTCGGTTGTCCTGCTGAGCTGCTCGTGGATTGGCCTTGCCATTTACTACTTCCTGCTCCGCGACCGCATCAAATAGTTGCGGAGAGGGAAACTCCCGACGACATACGTCAAAAACAATAGAGGTTGTGACTTTGCAAACGGTCACAACCTCTAACTTTTTGTGGTGGGGGGGAACCCCTCAACTTTTATTTCAGAGTCATCTCGTCGAGCAGGTAGCCCGCACCGCCAATCTTGTCGATGAAGAACAGCACATAACGAATGTCAACCGAGATGTTGCGGCAAACTTCGGGGTCGTACTGAATATCGCTCATGGTGCTGAGCCAGGTGCGGTCGAAGTTCAGACCCAGCAATTCACCTTTGGCGTTGAGAATGGGACTTCCCGAGTTGCCGCCCGTGGTGTGGTTGGCTGCAAGGAATGCCACGGGTACGGTTGTGCGGCCATACATCTGACGTGCCCAACGACCGTAATCCTTGGCGGCATAGGCGTCGCGCAGGGCTTGTGGTACGTTGTAGTCGTAGATTTCGGGGTTGTCCTTTTCGATGATTCCGTCGAGCGTGGTGTAGGGGCGGTGATAAACACCGTCGGCGTAGTGATAGCCCGCAACCTTGCCGTAAGCCACACGCAGCGTCAGATTTGCGTCGGGATAGAAGGCACGCTCGGTGTCCCACTCGCGCAGGGCTTTCAGGTAGGGCTTGTACCAACGAGCGATGTCGGGCAGGCGGCTGATAAGGCTACCCTTTGAGCGATAGTAATCGGTGTTGAATGTTTGCATAAACTTCACAGTAACGTCGGCGTTGAAAGCCTCTTTGTCGGCCAGCAGTTTCTCAACTTTCGAGGGGTCGAGCAGTGCGCTGTTGTCGTAGAGAGCATCCACCCAACGCTCCACACCTGCGGTGCGAACTTCGGTAGCCCACTCGGCGGGTGCATCGGCGATGTTTTTGAGATACTCGGCAATCATCAACTTGGCGGTTTGGCGGTCGATGTCAGGCACATAGTCTTTGTAGAAAGCGTCGATGTAGTCGCTATCGGCGGCCTTCAGCTCTTTGCCCACGCGACTCGAGCACCAACGAGCAAAGTTCACAATCTCGATGGCAAAGATGCTCTCAGACGTAAACTCGCGGCGGAAAAAGTCATCCTCGTGGCGGGCATAGGCGGCACGCATACTGTCCAACAAGTGGGCGTATTCGGGTTTGCTGTCGGCCCAACGTTGGAATTCGGCCTCGTAAGCCTTTTTCGAAGCAATGGTACCCAGACGTGCAAGTCCCAGACTTTCGCCTTGCCACTTTTTCCAAGCGTTGGCAATGCGAGCCTGTTTGGCAGCGTATTGGATGCGCACACCGCGGTCAGCCTCCGAAGCCTCTTTGATTACGTCAAGGCGCATAGTACGCAGCGCGATTTTGGCAGGGTTCGAGCGGTTGAGGGTGTAGGCCACGGCGTCCGAAATCAGATACTCCTGAGTGGTGCCTGGAAAACCGTAAACGAACGTGAAGTCACCCTCGTCGGCTCCTCGGGTCGAGATTGCAAAGTAACGCTTGGGCTTCAAGGGAACGTTGTCCTTGGAGTACTCGGCGGGTTCGCCATTGGCGTCGGCATAGACGCGGAATACCGAAAAATCACCCGTATGGCGGGGCCACATCCAGTTGTCGGTGTCGCCGCCGAACTTACCTACAGCCGAAGGGGGTGCGCCTACCAGACGAACATCCTTATAGACCTTCGACACGTACATCATGTATTGGTTGCCGTAGTAGAGCGGCTCGACGCGAACGCTGTATTTTCCGCCCTGGCTGGCTTGTTTGGCTATGTCGGCAGGTTTCTCACCGGCCTCGACACGTGCTGTAACATCCTCCATGCGCTCCAAGAAGGTGACGGTCAGTCCCGGGTTGGGTAACTCCTCATCACGGCTCATAGCCCAGAAACCGTTGGTCAGGTAGTCGTGCTCAACACTGCTGTGTTGTTGGATTGCTCCGTAGCCGCAGTGGTGGTTGGTCAGCAGCAGGCCGTCGGGCGAAACCATCTCACCCGTACAGCCCGTGCCAAACAGCACAATGGCGTCTTTGAGCGAAGTTCCGTTCTCGTTGTAGATGTCCTCGGCCGAAAGTTTAAAGCCTTTGGCCTTCATGTCTTTGATACGCTGACCGATTTGGTTGGGCAGCCACATGCCTTCGTCGGCCGAAAGACCGAGCGAGGTTGCTGCAAAAAGCAGCGAGAGTAGTAGTTTTTTCATAGTATTACGCTTTTTTTGTGATTATGCAAAGTCTTTGAGTCGGGAGTAGAGCGCGGCTACGGGCAGGCCCATAACGTTGTAGAACGAGCCGCTGATGGATTCAATAGCCGTGCATCCTATCCACTCCTGAATCCCGTAAGCTCCCGCCTTGTCGTATGGGCGGTAGGTGTCGATGTAGTACTCAATTTCGTCGGGCTCCAGCTCTCGGAAACGCACCTCGGACGACGACGAGAACGATACGCTGCGCTCGGCCGAACGTATCGTAACACCCGTAACCACCCTATGTGTGTGACCCGCCAGTGAGCGAATCATCTCGATGGCTTGGGTGCGGTCGGCGGGCTTACCCAAGATACGGTCGTCGTTGATTACCACCGTGTCGGCCGTGATGAGGATGTCGCCCTGGGCGAGCGGCCAAGGATAACCGTCGGCTTTGAGTCGTGACAGATATTCGGCCACCTCGTCGGCAGGCAACTCCTCGGGGTAAACCTCCTCCACCTCATAGCTGTCGGCCACTTCGAACGGCAGGTCGCAGTCGCCCAGCAATTCTCGTCGTCGGGGCGAGCGGCTGGCCAAAATGATTCGTCTGTTTTTGAGAGCTTCGTGTAACAACATATATTCTATCTGATGTCAAAATCCAACAAAGTTCGCCCTTCGAGCCTTGCAATGAGTCTGTCGCCCGAGGCTACGGGACCCACTCCCACGGGTGTTCCCGTATAAATCAGGTCGCCCATTTTGAGAGTCATGAAACGCGACACGTGGGCAATAATCTCGTCCACCGTGAAAATCATGTCGCCCGTCCAGCCGCTCTGGCGTACCTCGCCGTTGAGCGTCATCTCGAAGTGCAGGTTCTGAACGTCGCCACCCAACTCCTCCAGCGACACAAACTCGGGCGACAAACCGGCCGAACGGTCAAAACCCTTGCACATCTCCCACGGCAGACCTCGGGCTATGGCCTCGCGTTGCAGGTCACGCGCCGTGAAGTCGATACCGAGTCCCACCTCCGAGTAGTAGCGCGGGGCAAAACGGCGGTCAATGCACTTACCCACACGGTTGATGCGCACCACAAGTTCGGTTTCGTAGTCCACCTGATTGCTGAAATCGGGAACGTAGAACGGGTCGTTGTTGCGCAGTAGCGCCGTGTCGGGTTTCAAAAAGAATTGGGGAGCCGTCGGAATTTGGTCCGTGTGGTCCAACTCAACGATGTGGGCGCGGTAGTTGCGTCCTATACAGATGATTTTCATTGTGTGTTCTCTTTTAGCAGTTTAACCATTTCGCAGGCCGTGCGCTCCGACGAGCCGCTGCCGCCAATAAGTTTTCGGAGCCCATCAAAGTCGCGGAGCATAGCCTCCCTGCGGTCGCCTCCGGGTAGGATACGGCGCAACTCACTCTCCACACGGCGCGAATCCATCGACGATTGTATGATTTCGGCCACACATTCGCGTTGCAGGTTGATGTTCACCAGTGAGATGTAGGAGTGCAAGCCTATGTGTTTCAATGTGTTCAGCACTATATCGGTACGATAAACCACCACTTCGGGAACACCAATTAACGCCGCTTCGAGTGTAGCCGTGCCCGAGGTTACGATGGCCGCCACGGAGTGTTTGAGCAGTGCGTCGGTCTTGTCGAACACGATGCGTATGTCGGTGCCCTCCAAGTGCTTATCGTACAGCTCTTTATCCAGCCACTTCACGCCCGACACCACAAACTGATAATCCCCAAACGAGCGTGCAACTTTGGCCATAAGCGGCAGGTTCTTGTTGATTTCGCTGCGACGACTGCCCGCCACAAGGGCGATGATGGGTCGTTCATCCAATCCGCACTCTTTTGTGAAATCCTCGCGCGTGGGGTACTCCGAAATTCGCTCCTCGATGGCATCCACCAGCGGGTTGCCACAGAAGATTGGTTCGATGTTCCACTTGCGGAAGTATTCGCTCTCGAACGGGAAGATGGTGAACAGTCGGTTGACGTATCGTTGAATCAATTTCACGCGGTGCTCTTTCCACGCCCACACCTTGGGGGCGATGTAGTAGAAGGTGCGAATTCCGTGGCTGTGGGCGAACTTTGCCACCTTGAAGTTGAACCCGGGGTAGTCGATGTGAATCACCACGTCGGGTGCCCACTGCAAAAGGTCGCTTTGGCACTCGTCCAACTGACGGAAGATGGTTCGCACGTTGGCAATGACCTGCACCACACCGAAGAACGAGGTTTCGCGGTAGTGCTTAACCAAATTCTGTGCACCTCCGACCTCGGCCATCTTGTCGCCGCCCCAGAAACGGAACTCCGCCTCGGGGTCATATTTAAGTATTCCGCGCATCAGGTTTGCTCCGTGCAAATCGCCACTCGGCTCACCCGCAATCAAGTAGTATTTCATAATTAGGCTTTTGGCTGTTCGCCATTGGCTTTTAGATAAATATAATGTTGCTCTGTTTGCTTCGTCAATGAATCAAAGTGAACAGCAGTCGCGGAATTTTATAACTCCTCTGTGTATTCCCGCGTGGAATATACAGAGGAGTTAATCCCCCGGTCTGCGGGTCATTTTTTGGTTCTTTTTGATGACTCAAAAAGAACAGTCTATTCCTCTAACAAGTCGGGGCGTAACGCTTTGGTGCGCTCGTAGGCTTGGCTCTCTTTCCACTTCTCAATCTCGGCAAAGTTGCCCGACAACAGCACGTCGGGTACTCGCCAGCCGTTGAACTCCGCAGGGCGTGTATATACGGGCGGTGCCAGCAGGTTGTCTTGGAAACAATCCGTCAAGGCCGACTCCTCGTCGCCAATGGCGCCCGGAATAATCCTCACTACACTATCCACAATCACCGCTGCGGCCAATTCGCCACCCGTCAGCACGTAGTCGCCAATGCTGATTTCGCGCGTGATGAGGTGCTCGCGGATGCGGTGGTCGATACCCTTGTAGTGGCCGCACAGAATGATGATGTTTTCGAGAGTCGACAGACGGTTGGCCTCGTGTTGGTTGTAGGTTATGCCGTCGGGCGAGGTGTAGATAATCTCGTCGTAGTGGCGTTCACTTTTGAGCTTCTCGATGGCGCGATAGACGGGTTCGATTTTCATCACCATGCCGGCCTCGCCTCCAAACGGATAATCATCCGTGGTGCGTCGTCGGTCGTCGGTGTAGTCGCGCAGGTTGTGTATGTGAATCTCGGCGTGTCCGGCGTTTTGGGCACGCTTTACGATGCTCTCGCCAAGGGGTGAGGTGAGCAATTCGGGCAGTACGGTCAGGATGTCTATTCGCATTGCTGTGTGAGATGAGTGTAACGCGGCAACTTGGTCGCGTGAATGAATACTATGTCTTTGGTGCTCTCCGGGGTGAGAGGGGTGAGTCGTCCGTCTGCGAGGGTGAAGGCCGCATAGCCCAACTCCTCGAACAACTCTGCGATGCGCACGCGCTTCTCGTCACCCGTTTCGATAAGCACGGTGGGCAGGTGGCGCTCCAATACGGGTCGCATCTCGTTCATCACCACCACTTCGTAGCCCTCGATGTCGCACTTGATGAAATCCAACCTCGGCAATCGCTCAAAGAGTTCGCTTCCTCGTCGCATTGTGGCGGTGAACTCCTGTGTGGCATGTTCCTCGGTGGTGTTTTCGGCGTCCATCACAAAGTTTTGTCCCGTGCCCATGTAACCCGTGTAGCGGCTCGAGTCGTTACCCATGCGTATGGGCTTGTTCTCGGCTCCGAGGGCGTAGTTCATGATTTCGACGTTGTGACATCGGCGCAGGTTGTGGCGCAGAACACCCAGAATGGGAGCTACGGGCTCCACGGCAAAGACGCGGCCGGTGCTGCCCACCAGACGTGACAATATGCGGGAGTAGTAACCCAGGTTGGCTCCGATGTCGAGCACGGTATCGCCCTTCGTGACGAGTCGTTTCAAGAAGTGGGGGTACTCATAGGCGGCACTGCGCGGAGCAAACCCCAAGCGGAAGCCCGCAAAGAAACCCCAACTCAAAGTCTTGAGGTAGTTCTCCAACGAGAGGTGTCTGTACAGCAGACGTTTTATGGATTGTGCAAGTGACATAGGCTGTTAGCAGTTGATTTCGCCGTTGATAACCTCCACAACGAAGGGGTTGTACATACTTTCATGGCCTATGTTGCTCGACTCACCGTGGCCGGGCAGTATGCTCACTTCGTCGCCCAGCGGGATGATTTTGTCGATAATGCTACGCATAATCCAGCTGTAATCGCCACCCGGCAGGTCGGTGCGTCCGATGCTCTCGCGGAAAAGTGTGTCACCCGTCAGCAGAGCTCCTCCCTGGCGGTCGTAGATGCACACGTGACCGGGTGTGTGTCCGGGTGTGTGGATGAGTTCGAGTGTCGAGTTGCCAAACGAAATGGTTGCTTGACCCTTGATGTCGATGTCGGGAGTGGGGATGTTGCCGGCGTTTACACCGAAGATGGAGGCACTCAGAGGGGCCGATTCCACTAAAAAATTGTCGTCGCTGTGCAGAGCCCAGGGCACTCCGTATTTCTCTTTGAGGTGGGCGACGCCCAGCGCGTGGTCGAAGTGTCCGTGTGTGTTGAGTGCCATGACGGGTCGCAAGTTGTTGTCGGCAATCAGCGTGTCGAGTGCGTCATTCTCTCGCGGGGTGGCGTTTCCGGCGTCTACGATGATACATTCGCCGGTTTCGTCCCAAAGGACGTATGTGTTCTCGCCCAGGGGGTTGAACGTGAATCTTGCTATCTTAATCATAACTTACAGGATTGTCATTAGTCATTAAACGTACAAAAGTACGAATTTCCCATTAATTCCGCAACGTCACATGGTTAAAAGCGTCGATAGGGGAGTTTTTTGTGGCGGAAAGGTGTGAATTTCGCACAAAAAGAGTATCTTTGTGGGAATCTTTTGAATTATGGCAAGAAAACGTAAAGAACTTCCTCTGATTGAGGGACTCGAAATAACTACCCTGGCGGCCGAGGGCAAAGCTATGGGTTTTCATAACGGCGTTGTGGTGTTCGTGCCGATGACCGTTCCCGGAGATGTTGTCGATGTGCAGGTGCGCAACAAACGCCGCCGCTTTATGGAGGCGTCGGTGGTGAACTTTGTGCGACGCTCGCCCCTGCGCGAAGAGCCTTTCTGTGAACATTTTGGTGTGTGTGGCGGCTGTAAGTGGCAAAATCTGCCCTATGCCGAGCAACTCCGATTCAAACGCCAGCAGGTTGAGGACCAGTTGACACGCATTGCAAAGGTCAGCCTGCCCGAAGTGCAACCTACGCTTGGCTCGGAGCAGACAACTTTCTATCGCAATAAACTCGAATTTACCTTTGCGCCCAAACGCTGGTATACCTACGAGGAGGTGGCATCGGGTGCTGCACTCGAACCCGCCCCTGCGCTGGGTTTCCATATCCCTAATATGTTTGACAAGATTTTGGATATAGACAAGTGCTGGTTGCAGGCCGACCCGTCAAACGGGATTCGTAACTCGCTCAAGGAGTTCTGCGTGGCCGAGGGGCTGCCGTTCTATGATATCCGTAACCACGATGGTCTGATGCGCGGCGTGGTGATTCGCACCGCCTCGACGGGTGATTTGATGGTGATTGTGGTGTTCGCGGCCGAGGATAAGGAGTCTATTCAGAAGGTTATGGGTTTCCTGCAAGAGAAGTTCCCGCAGATTACCTCGCTGTTCTATATTGTCAACGAGAAACTCAATGACTCGCTGTCTGACCAATCGCCCGTGCTGTGGGCCGGCCGTGACCATATCGTCGAGAGTATGGAGGGACTTAACTTCAAGGTGGGCCCCAAATCGTTCTACCAAACCAATTCGGCCCAAGCCTACAACCTCTATAAGGTGGCGCGTGAGTTCGCCGACTTGAGTGGATCGGAGGTGGTCTATGACCTCTATACGGGTACGGGAACAATTGCCAACTTTGTGGCTCGCAGTGCCTCGAAGGTGGTGGGTGTGGAGTATGTCCCCGAGGCGATTGAGGATGCAAAAGTCAACTCGGCACTCAATGGAATCGACAACACGGTGTTCTATGCCGGCGATATGAAAAACGTTCTGACCGAGGAGTTTGTCGAGGCTAACGGCCACCCCGATGTGATTATCCTTGACCCGCCACGTGCAGGTGTCGATGCTCCCGTCATTGATGTGATTTTGGCTGCCGCGCCCGATAGAATTGTCTATGTAAGCTGTAACCCTGCAACTCAGGCACGCGATTTGGCGCTGATGGACGAGCAGTATCGTGTGGTGGCGGTTCAACCCGTTGATATGTTTCCACATACTCATCACGTCGAAAATGTCGTTAAATTAGTGCGACGCTAACCGTTGAGCGTTGTGTAAGTTTAACCGAAAAACTCGAAAAGCTATGAAACGAATTATTTTGGCTGCCGTGTTTGCGCTCATTTCGCTGGGCGCTGTGGCACAACAAACGTTCAATCAACCCGTTGTGGCTGTTAAGGGCGAGGCCGAGCGAAGTGTAACCCCCGACCGCTTTACCATTAATGTCACTCTGCGCGAGAACGAGACCAAGACCGACCGCCTGACCATCGCCGATAAACATAAAAAACTGGTTGCGGCTCTGCGTGCGGTTGAAATTGACCCCTCGGCACTCAAAGCCGATGACTTGGGTAATAGCCAATATAAACGAAAAGACACCCGTACAACCATAACCTATCAGCTTAAACTTGAGAGCTTTGAGGCTGTGACCCGTGCTTTTGATGCTTTTGCTGCGGCGGGTGTGCGTCAGGCTTATCTGGCCGAATCGACTTATAGCCGCCAAAAGGAGGTGGAACAAGAACTGTTGGCCGAGGCGGTGTGCAATGCCCGTAAGGTGGCTGATGTTTTGGCCGAAGCTGCGGGGATGGAGGTGATTGTGCCGCTGGTGATTGAGATGCCCGCTGCGAGGGTTTCGTATGGCGTGATGCGCACGATGAACTTCAAGTCGGCAAGTGCGGATGTGGCTGTCGAGGAGAGTCTTTCGGAACTCAATTTGGAGGTGCGTGATATTAAACTCTCGGCCTCGGTGAATGTGACTTACAGTATGAATCGCAAGGGCTATGGTGCGCGGATGGCTGCTGCGGCTGCTGCGGAATAATACAACATTTACGGTGCGATACGAATTTGAATATACGCGGCACGAGAGCGTGTCGGAACTCTCGGCCGAGGATGCGGCTTTGGTGGCACTTGCTTTTGAGGCTGCCGAGAGAGCGTATGCTCCCCATTCGGGCTTTGGCGTGGGTGCCGCGGTGCGTCTTGTGAGTGGCCGCATGGAGTGGGCAACCAACCAAGAGAGTGAGGTGTTTCCGTCGGGAATGTGTGCCGAGCGAGTGCTGTTGTATGGCTGTCAGACGCGACTTTCTGAGGAGCCGATAGAGGTGATTGCGGTAGCTTCGGCCGATGGAGCGGGGGAGTGTCCGCCGTGTGGCGCGTGCCGTCAGGTGTTGCTCGATACCGAACGTCGTCAGGGCCGACCGATTAGGGTGCTGATGTGCAGTCGAACCACCATTACCGAGGTGCCGTCGGCGGCTTGTCTGTTGCCCTTCGGATTTGAACTGCCGAGTGAGGCGGAACTGAAAAAGTAAATAAAATTGCAAAACGAAAATATATGTTCAAACCCACTGACATACTTTATGAAGACAACCACATCATTGTGGTAAATAAGCGTGCCGGCGACCTGGTCCAACCCGATACCGAAGGACAGTCGGCTCTCGAGAATGAGATTAAGGATTTTATCAAACGTCGTGACTCCAAACCGGGAGCTGTTTATTTAGGTGTGGTGCACCGTATCGACCGCCCGGTGAGCGGAGCTGTGATGTTTGCCAAGACGAGCAAGGCCCTCACCCGACTCAACGAGATGTTGCGCTCGGGCGAAATTGATAAACGCTATTGGGCGGTGGTTGAGGAACTTCCCGAGGTGGAACACGACGTGCTGGTTCACCATATCGTGCGCGATGGCAAAACCAATCGCTCGCGTGCTCATGTCTCGCCCAAAAAGGATTCGAAAGAGGCGCGCTTGGAGTACAAGATGATTGCGGGAAGTAATAACTGCTATCTGCTTGAAGTGAAGCTGTTTACGGGTCGTCATCATCAGATTCGTTGCCAACTTTCGAAGATTGGTTGCCCCATCAAGGGTGACCTTAAGTATGGTGCCCGTCGCAGCAATCCCGATGGTGGTATTATGTTGCACTCGCGCTCTCTGTCGTTTGTTCACCCCGTGCGCAAGGAGCCTATGACGGTGGTTGCGCCGGTGCCTGCGAATGACAATCTGTGGGAGTTTTTTGATTCGGCAGTTCACGCCGAAGAGTAATGTGCCGAATAGAGTTTATGATAGGGCTGTTTGATTTGTGTCAAACAGCCTTTTTTTTTATCGAAAATAGCGGTCGGAAAGGGCGGAGATGCGGCGCAGTTCGGCGGTCCAATCCGTTTTGCCGCGGCGAATTCCGAAACGGGCGACAATGGTGTCGGTTGTGCGGTTGATGTACAAAATCTGTCCCATCAAGCCCTGCCCCATAAACTCAGTGTCGGGCTCCAGAATGTACCATTGGCAGTGGTAGGTTGCACCTCCGCGGTCGGCACTCGTGTAGGGTGGATTGACCGTGTAGTGAACCCACTCGGCAGGTACTATTTGTCGTCCGTTGAGTATGCCGCCGTCGCGGTAAATCATGCCGAGTTTCAATACATCGATGGGGGTGATTGAAAGCCCGCAAAAGGCTCGAGGGTTGAGGTTCCGTCGGGAGTCGACGCTCCAGTATCCTTCGCTCCGTGGGGCTGTCGGAATCCAATAATTATCAATGAAATAGTCGGTCAGTGGGCGCCCCGTAGCTTGCTCAATCAGGCAGGCTAAAAGTTGTGTCGAGAGGTTGGCGTAATGGTACTCTCCGTGAGGCACGCGTCGTATGGTGCGAGGGGTTGTGCGGTCGAGGTTGGGGGTGTAGTACATGTGTGCCATTTGCCAATGGGTTTCGTGGACCCCGGAGCGCATGTTTAGCAGGTCGCACACGCAAGTCGAGTCGCTGAGAATTTCGGCGCATTGGGGCAGGTATTTTGACACCGGGTCGTGTGGCGAACTGATGTATCCTTGGCTGATGGCGATGCCGACGAGAGCCCCGACAAAAGATTTGCTCAGCGAAAAGAGGTCTGCAGGCGTGTCGATGGTGTGACGGCCTTCGAAACGACTATAAATGATGCTGTCGCCGCGCAGTATGATGATGCCCGTTGTGTAGTCGTCTTCGAACAACGAGTCAATGGTCGGGCAGGCGTTGTAGTGTACGCGGCAGGAGGGCTCGAAGGGTGTGTCGGCAGCGGGGAGTATGGCGTTTAGAAATAGCTCGGAATCGTGCGTTGTGGGGGTGTTGAAAGCTATCATGCGTGCGGCGGTGCAGGCTTGGCATAACAAGGCGGTGGCAAGGAGGGTGGCGAGAGTGGAAATTTTCATAAAATGTTAAATTTTTTTTGTGGGAGGAAAATGTGTTGCAAAAAATGTGACATTCGCCGTTCGAAAAAATAAACTTTTTGCCGACTATTAAATTTTAATTTAATAAATCCCATGTTTTACGGCAAAAATTCGTATCTTTGTACGGTTAATATGCCCTCATGTGCCTGTTTGGATGGGATGGGGAGATGTGAGAGGGCGTTGGACTAAAATGAACAAACAGACCGAATACGGAAATAAACAACAATGAGTCAGAATGTTATAGAGCTGAAAGGCGTTTCGATTTATCAGCCGCATGGCGCAGTGACGGTGCTCAATTCGGGCAACTACCGCCGCCGTGGCGAGTTGGTGCTCAGTGATGTCAATCTTTCGGTGGGCAAGGGCGAGATGGTCTACTTCATCGGACGTGTGGGTAGTGGTAAGAGTTCGCTGTTGCGTACGCTCTATGCCGAGATGCCGTTGTTGGAGGGTGAGGCGCTTGTTGCAGGGTTTGACCTCGCGACGATTAAACGCAGACAAATCCCCATGTTGCGTCGTCGTTTGGGAATCGTGTTTCAGAACTACCGACTGCTGACCGACCGCAATGTGTTCGATAATCTGCACTTTGTAATGGAGGCTACGGGGTGGAAGCGTGAAGATGATATGCGCAAACGTATTGACGAAGTGCTTACCATCACGGGACTTCAGAACAAGGCTTATAAAATGCCCTACGAGCTGTCAGGCGGACAACAGCAGAAATTGGCCATTGCGCGGGCTCTGATTAATAGTCCCGAGGTGATTTTGGCCGACGAGCCGACGGGTAATCTCGACCCCACGGCGGCGGATGAAATTATGACGCTGTTTCGCGGCATAGTCGAGGGCGGATGTTCGATTGTGATGTCTACTCACAATATCGCAAATATCGGACAGTTTCCCTCGCGCACGGTGCGCTTTGCGGGAGGTAAGGCAGAAGAGATTGATATCGAGGCCATCTTGGCAATGAATTAAAGAGAGAAAAAAGAAGAAAATAAGATAAATTAACGCATAAATGAGCGAAGAAATTAAACAACATCAAGAGGAGTACTCGGCGTCGAGTATTCAGGTGCTCGAGGGACTCGAGGCCGTTAGAAAACGTCCTGCAATGTACATCGGTGATATCGGTGTACGCGGACTCCATCATCTCGTTTATGAGGTGGTCGATAACTCGATTGACGAGGCTTTGGCGGGATTCTGTAAGAATATTACCGTCACAATTAACGAGGATAACTCCATCAGCGTGGAGGACGATGGCCGTGGTATCCCCACCGATTATCACGAACAAGAGGGTAAATCGGCTCTGGAGGTGGTGCTTACGGTGCTGCACGCAGGTGGTAAATTCAATAAGGGCAGTTATAAGGTGTCGGGAGGTCTGCACGGCGTGGGTGTGTCGTGTGTGAATGCACTGTCGACGTTGCTTGTGGCTGAGGTTCACCGTGGCGGTAAAGTCTATCGCCAGGAGTATAGTCGTGGTGTGCCCCAGACCAAGGTGGAGATTGTGGGTGAAACCGACCGCACGGGTACTACCGTGACATTTAAGCCGGATGGTGAAATTTTCACCGAGACGGTCTATAACTACGACACTCTGTCGGCACGTCTGCGCGAGTTAGCATACTTGAATAAAGGCATCAACCTGATTCTGGTGGATAGACGCGAAAAGGATGAAACGGGTGCTTATAAGAGCGAAACTTTCTTCTCGGAAGATGGTTTGAAGGGCTTTGTCAAATACCTTGACGCAACCCGTGGTACGGCCATTATCGAGGATATTATCTATATCGAGACCGAGAGTGGAGGTACTCCCGTTGAGGTGGCTATGCAGTATAATGACAGCTATTCGGAGAACGTGCACTCGTATGTCAATAATATCAACACCATCGAGGGTGGTACCCACCTTACGGGTTTCCGTCGCGCACTGACCCGTACGCTCAAAAAGTACGCCGACGAGTCGGGTATGCTCTCGAAGGTGAAGGTTGAAATCAGTGGTGACGACTTCCGTGAGGGTCTGACCGCTGTGGTTTCGGTGAAGGTTGCCGAGCCGCAGTTCGAGGGACAGACCAAAACCAAGTTGGGTAATAGTGAGGTGATTGCTTCGGTGGATGCCGCGGTGTCGCAGGCTCTGACTCAATACCTTGAGGAGCACCCCAAAGATGCGAAGGCCATTGTGCAGAAGGTCGTGTTGGCGGCTACAGCTCGCCATGCAGCCCGCCACGCCCGCGAATTGGTTCAACGCAAAACGGTTCTGTCGGGTGCAGGTCTGCCCGGTAAGTTGGCCGACTGCTCGACCCGCGACCGTGAAAAAGCCGAAATCTTCTTTGTGGAGGGTGACTCGGCAGGTGGTACCGCAAAACAAGGCCGCGACCGTAACTTCCAAGCCATCATGCCGTTGAGGGGTAAGATTCTGAATGTCGAGAAGGCTCTGGAGCACAAGATGTGGGACAACGAGGAGATTAAGAATATGTTTGCCGCGCTGGGCGTTTCGATTGGTACAGAGGAGGATAACCACGAACTGAATATCGAGAAACTGCGCTACAACAAGATTATCATCATGACCGATGCCGACGTCGACGGTGCGCACATCGCAACACTGATGTTGACGCTGTTCTTCCGCAAGATGAAGAAACTTATCGAGAACGGCCATATCTACATTGCCCGTCCGCCTTTGTACCTTGTCAAGAAGGGCAAGGTCGAGAGGTATTGCTGGACCGATGAGGAGCGCGACCGTGCAATTGAGGAAGTTGGCTCGAAGGGCGTGCACGTGCAACGCTATAAGGGTCTTGGTGAGATGAACGCCGAGCAGTTGCGCAAAACCACTATGTGCCCCGAAAGCCGTGAGTTGGAGCAAGTGACTATCGAGAATGCTGCCGAGGCCGACCGTATCTTCTCGATGTTGATGGGTGACGATGTTGAGCCTCGTAGGGAGTTTATCGAACGAAATGCCCACATCGCCAATATCGACGCCTAAGATTGAGTGCCCCTATATATAATAGGTATGAGAATAGGATATTGAGATTGGAAATGACAAAACTATAACAACTACTATGATAACTTTTATGAAAATAATTTTGAAATCGGCGTGGTCGGTGGCCTTTGTGCTGCTGACTATGACGGTTGCATTGTGGTCTTGCGAAAATGGCCCTGACGAACAAGGTTCGGACAAGTCGAAGTATATCCAAATCGACCGCGATACGTTGTACTTTAAAAGTGCGGCTTCGGTAGAGCCCGAAATGGTCGGCGTCTTTGCAACGGACAATGAGTGGAAACTGTTGCAGGATGATGAGTCTAAACCGTGGTGCGAAGTGGCCACAGGCGTGGATGAGTATAACCGTAAGTCGTTGCTCGTTGGTGTGACGGCGAATTCGGGCGAGGAGCGCGTGTCAATCCTCACACTCTACTATGATACCTATCAAGCCGACCTTGTGGTTGTGCAACTTGCTGCCGAGGCGGAGGCTGCAACCAGCATCGAGTGTGACTCGCTGGTCAGTGTGCCGCGTACCATGGGTGAGTTTACTCCCGCAATCAAGGCTAATGGCAGCTATGAGATTGTTGTTCCCGAGGAGTGTAATTGGCTCAGCTATGAGGAGGGCATGCTCTATTACAGCACCTACTACGAGGATAAGCCGCGTACCGTGACCGTTACCATCCGCAGCGAATATGCATCGGCCGAGATGACCATCATGCAGGTGGGTAAGCTCGATGCACAAATCGAACGCGAGGTCTATACCGTTCCTTACAAGGAGGGTTGCGTGAACATACCCGTCGAAATATGGACTCAAGGTGCCGAGGTTAGCGTAACCGAGCAGGCCGATTGGTTGAGTTATAAAGCCGCAGAGTCGAGCGACGACAACCTGCATTTTGACTTCACGGCCAATGAATCGAAAGAGGAACGTTTGGCTGCGGTAAAAATCAAAGTGGCTGATACGGAGATTGTTGCTACGGTGCGACAAAACCCCGTTTCGGAGTACGCCGAGGTCAAAAACGACCAACAGAAAGCCGACCTGATGTTGGCAGTCGAAAAAGCGTCGGCATCGTCGGTGTTCAGTACCAGCCGTAACGCCAATAAAGCTTACGACCGCAATGAAATGTCGTGGTGGGGTACCGACGTGATGTCGGAGCAGGAGGAGTGCTGGTTGAGCTATGAATTTGCCGCCGAGCAGGAACTGAGCCAAGTCGACTACATGAGATATGTCCCTTCGGAGAGTATCAGTTGGGGTAATTGGGGTGAGATAGAGGTCTATCTGACCCGAAATGGCGTGGAAGAACTGCTGGGTAAGTACGACTTCCGCAAGGTGAGTACCCCGAGCATCGTGTCGTTCGATGAACCTTTGTCGATAGTGGGCCTGGAGAAGGTTACCGTCAAGATTTTGAGTTCGACCCCTTTCAGCGAAACGGTGAAATGTGCGGCAAGTGCCGGCGAATTCGGTTTTTATCAATACAATCCCGACAACTTTCCCACGCTGGACTACTTTACCGACCTGTCGTGCTGGGAATTGCGCCCCGAGATAACATGGGAGGATATCCAAGCCATCAGCGACCCGTTCTATCGCAATATGGCCGAACAGATATTCAATGGCGATTACAACCGCTTCCGTCGCCACTTGGCCCAAGCCTATCGCCACCCCGACAAAGATGCCGAAATCTTCCAAAACTCACCCAAAACCCTGCTTGACGGTGTGACAGGTATGTACGTTGCCAAAGCGGGTGACCCTCAATACATCTTCCTGGACGAGGACTATGGTCAGGATATCTTCCTGCGAGTCATCGATTGGGTGAACGACGAGGGTATGGCAGGCCGTGTGTTAGAGCATGAACGCGCCGTAAACTACCGCCTCAAGAAGGGTCGTAACGTGATAACTCCCAGTTTGCGCGGTTTGATGTATATCTTCTGGCACACAGAGGATTACGCTACGCTTCCGCGTATTCGCATCAACTTTGCCAACGCTGGTGTCAACGGCTATTTCAACGCCGAAACCGATGCCCCCGAGGATTTCTATCCTACGATGATGCAGGCCGGTCTGTCGCCCGAGCCTCACTTTGATATTATCACCGACAACGTGATAATGAATTTCACTAAATCGACCCTGCGCGAGTTCTCGTTCCAAAAGAACCCCGCACTCTACAAACGCGCCATGCGAACCATCATGATTTTCGATACCGTAACACGTATCCAACAAATCATTCAAGGTTTTGATAAGTATGCTGCGTTGGGTCGCGAGCGTGTGTATCACAACCGTGCTCCGTTCTATGCCGCCTATGGCGACTGCTTCGGAGGTGCAGGTGCTTACGCTACGGTGTATGGTAACCGCAACATGGCTCACGATATTCTTGACCCCGACCACATGTGGCCCGAGAACTTCGACCCCGCCAAACTCGACAATGGCAAGGTGGGTCACTGCTGGGGCTTGGCTCATGAACTCGGTCACAACAACCAAACCAACCACTTCGGCTGGAGAGGTTTGGGCGAGGTGTCGAACAACCTGATGGGTGCCATCACCCAAACCACCTTCTTTGGCGAGGGTAACACCACCATGCGTTTCAACAACCACTTCAACCGCTGTATGGCCGATATGGTTACTCGTTGGGTAGTAGACCCAGACGGAACAGAACGCCACTTGACTTATTGCGAGAGTGTCAATACACCCCAATACGGTGTCAGCCGTACCACTTCGGACCCCAACCACCAACCTATGGTTGACCCGACCACGCAGTTGATGCCCTTCTGGCAGTTGTACCTCTACTATCACCGCGTGTTGGAGAAAACGGATTTCTACCCCGACTTCTATGAACTGTGTCGTTTGGACCGTCCCATCAAATTTAGAGATTGGTTCCTCAGCGGAGGTATGGAGTCGAGTGCCGACCAAGAGTACGCAATGTATGAATTTATGGTTAAGGCTTCGACGGCCGCCGGCGAGGACTTGAGCGGTTTCTGTAACGATTGGCACCTGCCCGGTATCAATAACCGCATGCTCTGCTCGCACTATGGCCAAAGTGTGATTACCACCACACAGGAGGAAATTGACAAACGTGTGGCAGTATGTAACAAATTCCCCAAACCCGAGATGAATCCGTTGTATATCAACGACCTGAATATCGACCTGTATCGTCAACGTGCAATGCTTACGGCCGGCAGTTATACCGTCTCGGAGGATGGCGTTTATAAGATGAACGGTGATTGGTCGGGTGTTGCGGCTTGGGCGCTTGTTGACCCCGAAACCGAGCGCGTGATGGGTATCTATCAGGGTGCGGATGCTCAAATCAAGTACCGCTATTACACCTCTATTTACGAGGCGTACGACCCTGAGAAACATGGCTATCGCGGTCAAGGTTGCCCCGAGGATTCGCCTTACTTGACTCACAATAATGGTTATCAACGCTTTATGCTGATTGGCCCGGGCGTTATTCGCACCGATTTGAAACTCTACGGTGTGGATGTGTGGGGTCAGTACCATGAGGGAAAACGAGTTGAGTAGCGTTGAATTATAATGCTTTGCAGACTTGAATGTGCCTGCAAAGCAACAATATGAAAAGAAAGATAATAATATAAAGACCTTAAAACTATGAACAAATTATTACGAAACATGCGAATTGTCGCAGTGGTTATGTTGTCGGTACTTGCAGTATCGTGCAACAACGACCCCGTAGAACAAGATTCAAAAAAGTTTATACTGCCCGACGTGACGGAGCTGTATATTCCTGCTGAGGGTATTTCGGCGGAAGAAGCCGAGATAATCCCTGTGTTTGCAACCGACAACGAGTGGCAGATTCAACAAGAAGAGGAGTCGCTTGAGTGGTTGCACGTGGCTACCACAATTGACGAGAATGCCAAGAAAGCGCTGTCGATTACAGCCGAGGCCAATACCGCAACCGAGGGCCGCGAAACCTACCTTACTATATATTATGATACTTATAGCGTAGGAATTCAGATTGCTCAAGTTGCTGCCGACGAGGAGGATGCCACAAGCATCGAGTGCGACAGTATGAAGATTGTAAGCAAGGAGTTTGGCGAGAGTGCATTCGAGGTTATCGCCAACGGAGTTTATGAAGTTGAGATTCCGGAGGATGCCAGCTGGCTTAATTGGGAGGATGGCAAATTCCTTTATGACCAATACTTTGGTGAGCAACCCCGCTCGACCGAAGTTGTGTTCCGCAGCGAATTCGCCGAGGCCACAGTGACCTTCGTACAAGTTGGTTCGCAGGAGTTCTCGATTGAAAAAACGGCCTACACCTTGTCGCACAAAGCGGGTAGTCTGAGAATCCCCGTAGAGATGTGGCTCGACCAGAAGTGTGTGGTTCAAACCGAGTCTGACTGGGTTCGTCAGGATGTGACCGCCTCTACGATAGATACTTTGGTGCTGGTCTATGACGAAAACTCGGGTGAGGAGCCTCGTAGTGCAGACCTCGTTGTGTCGGCAGGCTCGACCAAAGTAACCCTCGAAATCGACCAAGTCGCCCCCAAAGAGTATGATGCACTTGTGAGCGATAAACAACAGGCAGACCTGATTTTGAAAGTTGCCAAAGCCGAGGCTTCGTCGCAATTTTCGAACAGCCGTGGTGCCATGAAGGCTGCTTATGATGGCAACGACCTGTCGTATTGGAGCACCACTGCCAAGAATCAAGAGGGCACGGTGTTCATCAGTTTTGAGTTTGCCGAAGAGCAGGAGATGACCCAAATCGACTACTTCCGTTATTGCCCCGCTCGCGGTATATCGTGGGGTAACTGGGGTAAGGTAGAGGTCTACGTTCAGTACAAGGATGAGGCCGAAGAGAAACTCTTTGCTACCTATGACTTCGAGATGGCCGACACGCCTCGTACCGTTGAGTTTGATGAGCCACTGCCCGTCAACATCAGAAAGGCTACATTCAAGATTCTGACTGCCAAGCCGTTCAATGAAACCACTACCAACGTTGCTTCGGCTGCCGGTATTGAGTTCTGCCAATATAACCCCGATAACTTCCCTGTTAGGGAGTACTTCACCGACGCTTCGTGCTCGGAACTGTTGCCCGAAGTGACTTATGAGGATATTTTGGCTATCCGCGACCCGTTCTACCGCTCTATGGCCGAGCAAATCTACAACGGAGATTGGAATAAATACCGCGTGTGCGAAGTTAAGGCGTATCCTCACCCCGATGTTGATGCCAAGATATTCTTCACACCTCCTCACACCCTGCTCGATAACGTAACGGGTATGTACGTGGCCGAAGTTGGAGACCCCATCTATCTTTTTGTAGAGGAGGATTACGGTCAGGAGATGTATCTGCGTGTGTGCGATATGGTTGGCGACGAGGGTCTGGCCGAACGTGTTGTCGGTCGTTGCGAGTCGGACTATCGCATCTATAAGGGCAAAAACATGATTATTCCCCAATATCGTGGTCTGATGTACATTATTTGGCACACCCCCGATTACGCCAAATTCCCGCCTATCAAGATTAACTTTGCCACGGGTCATGTGAATGGCTACTTCTATCTGGACCGCGACAAGCCCGAGGACTTCTATCGTCTGTTGCGCATGGGTGGCAACACCGAGCCGCACTTCGATATGCTCTCGGATAAGGTTATCATGAACTTCCCCAAGGAGACCATCTATAACCGTACACTGCGTCGTAATGGCGACAACTCGGCAGACGGTGCCCGCCTGGTGGCTATCTTCGATAGCGTTGTTCGCCAACAAGAGCGCTGGCAAGGTCACGACAAGTATAGTAAAGTGTACGCTGATGTGGTTAAAGACGACCCGACCAAATCGCGTGGTCACCGCAACCGTGCACCCTTCTTCACCCTGTATGGTAATGCCGTTGCAGGTTCGGGCTGGTATCGTACCGGCTATGGTATCAACTCGATTCTCCAAGATGTAACCGACCCCATCAAGATGTGGAACCCGAATACCACTCTGCTCGGCGGTTCGGGAACTACCGATGCCGATGCACGTGACCTGGGTCCCGACGTTGCTGCCAACAACACTATCGGTACCATTTGGGGTGTGGCTCACGAGATTGGCCACTCGAACCAATGCCGTCCGTTTGCATGGCGTGGTCTGACGGAGGTTACCAACAACCTGATGTGCGTGGGTACTCAAGCTGCTCTGTTTGGCGAGGGTAAAACCACTCTGCACTTCAAGATGAAATATAACGAGGCATGGCGCGATATAGGTCACCGCTACATCACCGACTTCGATGCAAATAGCAATGAGGTTGAGCGTCGTATGACTCTGGCTGAGGCAGCCAATACCCCCGCCGCAGGTAGCTCGGGCGGTATCGACCCCGCAGCAACGCTGGTTCCCTTCTGGCAGTTGTTCTTGTACTACCACTATGCAATGGGTAACACGGACTTCTATCCCGACTTCTTTGAGCAATGTCGTCTGCGTGGCGATATTCTGTTCGACCACGGCTGGGACTTCAGAGGTTGGAGCGGTAACCGCGAGCTGTTCGACAAGTCGAACAACGACCAATCGTGGGCTATGACCGACTATATGATTAAGATTTCGATGGCTGCAGGCGAGGACCTGAGTGATTGGGCATTGCACTGGGGTATCCCCGGCGTGAATGAGAATATGCGTGTGTCGGTTTATGGTCAAAATATTATCAACACTTCGCAAGAAATGATTGATAAGGCTGTTGCCGAGTGCCGTAAGTTCCCCAAACCGCGCCTCAATCCGTTCTACATCTGCGACTCGAACCTGGAACTGTATCGTAACCCCAAAACCATCGTTCAAGGTAAGCACACCGTTGAAAATAAAAATGGTGCCGTGCGTGTGACTGTTGATGGTTGGCAAAACGTTGCCGCTTGGGTTCTGTATGACCCCGTTAAGAAGCGCGACGTAGCCTGCTTCGAGGGTCGTTTCACATCGTTCAGCTACAAGGAGTACACCTGCAAGTACATCCTGTTGCCCGATGGCGCAACCAACCCCGAGGGTACTCGCTACCAATATTGTAAAGATGGCTACGGACGTTCGACCGAGAACGTAGGCCCGATTTTCCGCGACGACCTGTTGCTGTATGCTATCCACCCCGATGGCAGCCGAGTGCCGAGTCTGTCGAACCCTTCGAAATAGAGTAATGCACCCACGCCCACAAGAGAGATTCAACTCTTGTGGGCGCGGTGGTGCCAAAGATGAAAACCAAATAACTAATTAAATATTAACAAAACGACATGAAACTTAACAAATTTTTTGGCTTGATGCTGACCGTTGCCGCATTCATCGGTATGTCAGTGTCGTGTACTCCCGAGGAGAAAACCCAGGGAGGTGATGAAACTCCATATTTGGAGGTGGAGGCCGATACCCTGTACCTGGGTTATGAAGCTAATGAAGATGTGACCTTTTTGGTTAATACCCACAGCATTATGTGGGATTGCAGTGCCGCAGAGAACGATTGGTGCTCGCTGACTCCTGTACCTTCGCAAGGTGGTGGATATATCAGTGTAACAGTTACTGCAAACAATACCGGCGCCGACCGCGAATTGGTTGTAACCGTAACTAATGGCGATTTGGCCGACCAATTTGTTGTTAAACAAAGCTACAACGAGGTAACCCCCGCAACCGAAATCAAACTCGAGACCACGGAGTATGTGTTGGAGCGTCCCAGCACCACTCTCAAACTCGCTGTTGAAGCAAACGGTGGCTATGAGGTCGTTGTACCCGAGGATTGCAACTGGGTAAGCTCGGACGGCCGCACCGAGAAGGGTGAGGGTCTGTATGAGGAGGCTCTGTATATTTCGGAGAACTTCGGAAATGACGAGCGTAGCGTTGTTGTTACACTCAAGAGTTTGAACGCCAGTGTTGATGTAAGCATCAAACAATGGGGTAAAGATGACCTTCGTCTGAGCAAATCGGAACTGTTGATTGGCTATGTTGCCGGTCGTGACAGTATCCAGGTAACCTCGCCGAGCGAATATACCGTAAGCGTTGAGGCTGCTGATGGCTGGCTGACCTATAACAAGAGTCTGTCGGAGGCTTCGGCCGATGGTTGGGTTTACTTCGACTATTCGGAGAACGCTGAGGATAAATCGCGTGAGGCGGTTGTAACCGTTAAGACTTCGACCTCGACCAAATCGATGACCATCACACAGGTGCAAGTTTCGAATGCAGAGATGCCCGAAGGTGATGAGTTCAAAGAAGATTTGTACGTTAAATATACCAACGTGACCTCGAGCAACGGCCAAAACTCGGCTGGTAGCGGTATTACACGTCTGTATGATGGCAACACCATCTCGAAATGGTACTCGAACATCAAACAAAACGAGAACGCTCCCGAGTTGGTATTCGAGATTGATGCTTCGGAGTTGGATTGCATCAACTACTTTAAGTATGTTCCCGTGACAACTAATGATGGTAACAACCTGTGGGGTCGCTGGGGTAAGATTGATTTGTATTACACCGTTGACGGCACCGAGACCAAATACGGCAGCTATGACTTCGAAGAGAAGGGTACCGACCAAACCGTTGAGTTCGACCCTGCACTGCCCAACACAGTGAGCAAATTCCGTATCGTGATTAACAGCTCGACTTCGTATGTTGACTCGAAAGGTACTGAGTATAAGAACGTAGCATCGGCTTCGGAGGCTGGTTTCTACCAATACAACCCCGAGATGTTCCAAGCTCTGGACTACTTTACTGATTGGTCGTTGTCGGAACTCAAAGAGAGTATCACCCTGAGCGACGTGATGGCAATCAAAGACCCGTTCTATCGTACTCTGGCCGAGCAAATTTTCTACGGCACTTACGATGACGAGTTCCGCGTATGCGAGTTCAAGGCTTATCCCCGTCCCGAGCGTGACTACGAGATTTTCCGCGACAAACCTTTCTCCGTGCTTGACAACGTAACCGGTATGTATGTCGAGAAAGCCAACACTCCTCAATACATCTACCTGGATGAGGACTACGGCTTGGAGATTTATGTTCGTGTGTGCGACCAAGCAAACTACGAAACTACCGCTAACCCGATGGGTACCGGTCCCGACTCGCACAGATACGACTATAAAATCCAAAAAGGTCGTAACGTGATTGTTCCCGCTTACCGTGGCCAAATGTACATCCTGGCATTCGATGACGAGAACTATGACAAGATTCCTCCCATGAAGGCTCACTTCGTGAACTCGGGCGTGAACGGTTATCTGGACTACAACAAACACACCGTAGAGGATGTTCATCGTATCTTTATGCTCGCACCTTCGACCAAAGAGCCTCGTTTCGATATGATTGGAGATGACTTCATCCTGAACTTCGAAAAAGCTCAATACTTGAAGGCTACTTTCAACGGTAACCCCCGCGACAATGCACAACGCGCATTCGACCTGATGGAGGTTTACGACTCGGTAACCAAGATTCAAGAGCGTATCCAAGGTCACTACAAATACGCAGCCCAAGGTCTGCAACGTACCCACCGCAACCGTATGTTGTTTATGGGTTCGTATAGTGACGCGTTCGGCTACTCGTCGTGGTACCACACCGGCTACTCGGCTGCAATGTCGGCTGACGTTGTGAACCCCACCAAACTGTGGAACAAGAAGACTACCGTATGGAATAACGGCGTGGTAGGTGCCATTTGGGGTATCGCCCATGAGTTGGGTCACTCGTCGCAAACCGACCTGTTCACATGGCAAGGTATGGCCGAGGTTTCGAACAACCTGATGTGTGCCATCACCCAAAACTACGTTTATGGTTTGGGTCTGGGCCGTACCACCATGAACTACAACGACCACTTCAACAAAGGTATGCGCGATATGGCAAAACGTTGGGTTTGGGACTTCGACAAGGATGGTAAACCTTATGAGCGTCCGATGACTCACCACGAGTCGGTTAATAACCCCAGCGCAGGTAATATCGATGGCGGTGTTGACCCCACCACTCAGCTGATGCCTTTCTACCAACTGTTCTTGTACTACCACGTAGTATTGGGTAACAATGACTTCTATCCCGACTTCTATGAGTTGTGCCGTGTTAAATATCCGGCTCTTCGTGCGGCGTATCCGAACCACGATGAGTTCCAATCGGCTATTGCTCTGGAGTATATGAAATCGATTTCGGAGGCTGCCGGTGAGGACTTGAGCGACTTCGCTTGTGAGTGGGGTATCCCTGGTGTGAACCCCGCAATGGGTATCAACCCCGGTACCAAAGTTAACCACTACGGTCAAGCATTCTTTATGACTACCAAAGAGCAAGTTGAGGCTTCGGTTGCTGCTTGTCAAAAATTCCCCAAACCCAAGATGAACCCGCTGTACATCCACGACGATAACTTGGATTTGTATCGCAACCCGCAACCTGTTACCGCAGGTACTCACACCGTGGATGACCGAGGTAAATTCACTATGACCGGTTGGGCAAATGTTGTGGCTTGGGTGCTGCACGACCCCAACAAGGTTAATGAGAATGGCGAGAAGGGCCGTGATGTTGCCGTTATCGAGTGCAACAACCAAAACGGCGGCGGTAGCTTCACCTACAATCACTATGAGTCACGTTATATGATTAACGACGCCGGTACCGACTACAAGTACAACAACGGTTCGTCGTACGCTTCGAATGACAAGGGTACCATGCGTTCGCTGGAGAGAGTTTCGGCCGACCACGCATACACCAAGACTCTGCAACTTTACGCTGTTGACGCTTACGGTAAGCGTTACGCAAGCCAAAGCAATAAGTAATACCTAACCCAACGGTGCCGTAGGCTGAAGAGCAGCCTGCGGCATCGTTGTACTCTAAAGTATAAATCCGCATATCCTTGAGGTGTGCGATAAAAAGCATTGGGAATGAAAAAGTTAGTATATTTATTAAGCGCAGTCGCTCTGTTTGCTTCGTCGTTGGTCGGTTGTGCCGACGGTCCCGAAGAGAAGAATCCGACCAAATCTTTCCTCAGTTTGGGGCAGGACACACTGTGGGTTTCGGCTCTCGGAACTGCCGAACCGGAGTCTGTGGCTGTCTATGCATCGGACAATGAATGGACCTACTCGACGGATGCCGATTGGATTGAGGTTGAGCAGTCGTTTGATATGATTAACGGCTTGCTTAATATCACAGTAGCCGAGAATAAGGGCGACGCAACACGCGAAACCACCGTGTGGGTACACAATCAGGAACTGCAAGCCAAACTTGTGGTGGTTCAGGTTGCCGATACCCATGTCGATGCAAGTGTGATTGTCCCCTCGGATAGCCTTTATGTTGTTCAAAACAAGGTTGAGGAGTTGCTGTCAATCCCCGTGGTTGCGGATGGTGAGTACACCGTGACATCGTCAGTGGGATGGCTGAGCTATGAGGAGCAGGTTGAGAAGGAGAACGAGATATGCGAGAATATCTACGTTTCGCAGTCGTATGACAAACAGCCCCGCTATGGTGTGATTACCTTTGCGAGCGAAAAAACTTCGACCTCGGTGCGTGTTATGCAATGGGGCAGCCAGAAATTGTTTGTCGACAATGCCGAGGAGCAACACTACTCGTTTATGAAAAACGAGCCGACGTGTGTGACTCTGATGGCAAATGGAGATTGGTTGCCTTCGACTACGGCCGAATGGATTAATTGGGAGGTCAAGAAGGGTGTGATTACCGACACCCTGATTGTAAGCGTCGCAGACAACGAGGTAGCCGAGGCACGTAATGCAACCCTGACCATTTCGTGTGGTGACGAGAACGTGGAGATTAAAGTGTCGCAAGATGCCATGAAAGAGTTTGGCGATGTGACCCAAATGGAGTTCCCCAGCGACACCGAGATTAAACCTTCTAATGCTAAGGCTTCGTCCAATAGATACACTCAATATGGCGCTTTGAAGGCGATTGATGGCGACCTCAATACCTATTGGGAGTCGAGCTATTCTACCGATAAGGAGCCGTGGATTTCGATTGAATTCAACCCCGCGAAGTACGACCAAATCGACTATATGGTGGTATATCCTTATCTGCCTTATACATCCAAATCGAATGGCGTATGGGATGAGGTTGATATCTATGTTACCGATGACGCAGGAACTGAAACCAAATTGATGTCGTATGATTTTAATCAAACGATTAATCCTGTAACCATTACTTTCGAGCAACCGCTCAAAGGCGTGAAGTCGATTCGTTTCAACGTTCTCTCTTCGTACAATAGCAATACTCCAGGTACTGCCGCCGCCGAGCGTCTGTATGCAGGTTTGATGGATGTTAAATTCTACAAGAAGGATACCACGTTCGAGCCTCTGTCAGTGTTTACTGACTGGTCGCTTAGCGAGCTTCGTCCCGAGGTAACTCTGGAACAAATCGAGGCAATGCCCGTTGACTTGTATCGCACTGTTGCCGAGCAACTCTACTATGGTGTGTATGACGGTGAGTTCCGTATCTGTAAGTTCAAGGCGTTCCCGCACCCCGATGTTGATGCCAAGCTTTTCCGCACCAATACCTACACACTGCTTGACAATGTGACGGGTATGTACGTTGCCGAGCCGGGTGATACCATCCGTATCTTCTTGGACGACACTCACGGACAGAATGTTTCGGTGCGTGTGATTGACTGGGTTAATTACGAGAGTTTCTCGGCCAGCACCGCCAACAGAGCTTACGTAAAGGTTAATGGCAACTACCAATATGTGAATCATACCCACTCGCTCCGTCAGGGCTACAACGAGATTGTTCCGTTGACTCGCGGTTTGATGTACATCATGTGCCACACCGACGACTATGCAAACATTCCCGAGATGACGGCCCACTTCCTGACCGGCGAGGTGAATGGTTACATTGAGTTGGGTAAGACCGATATGAGCCGTGCTTATGAGTTACTGCGCAAGGGTGGCAACACCGAACCTCACTTCGATATGATGTCGCACAAGGCTCTGATAAACTTCCCCAAAGCGATGTTCTATGAGGGTACGTTCAAAAAGAACAGTGCCAACACCCACCGCGTTGAGGAGCTGTTGCACCTGTTCGATACTGTGATGTACATCCAAGAGGATATTCAAGGTCATTACAAATACAAGGCCTTGGGCAAACAACGTGTTCACCGCAACCGCGCGCTGTTCCACGGAACCTACACCTCGTACTATGGTGCTTCGTCGGCGTATCGTACCTACTACAATGTGGGTAGTATGGGTAAAACCATCGTCGACCCCACCGAACAATGGAAAAAGAATGTAACCCATTACAATAATGATGTTGTGGGCTCGATTTGGGGTCTGGCGCACGAGCTGGGCCACACCAACCAAACCGAGATGTTTAAGTGGAGAGGTCTGACGGAGGTTACCAACAACCTGATGTGTGCCATCACCCAATGGATTTTCTATGGCGAGGGTAACACTACAATGCGTTTCAACGACCACTTCAACCGTAGCATGATTGACATCGCAACTCGTGTGATTTGGGACTTCGACGATGAGGGTAACTATTTCGAGCGTCCGCTCACCCACTGCGAGTCGGTGAACACCCCGTGTTACCGCAACTTCTCGGAAGGTACCGACCCCACTTCGCAGTTGATGCCCTTCTGGCAGTTGTATCTCTACTACCACGTGGTGCTGGGTAAGACCGATTTCTACCCCGACTTCTATGAGTTGTGCCGTACCAAAGACGTGCGTTCGGAGAACTATGCTACCACCGATGAGTTCAACTCGGCGATGACTCTGGAGTATATGAAGTCGATTTCGGAGGCTGCCGGCGAGGACCTTAGCGACTTTGCTCAAGCGTGGGGTCTGCCCGGAATTAACAGCCCCAAAGGTGTCAATAAGGGCGTGAAAGTTAACCACTATGGTCAAAACTTTATCACCACATCGAAAGAGCAGGTTGCCGCATCGGTTGCCGCTTGTCAGAAGTACCCGAAACCCAAGTTGAACCCGCTGTACATCCACGACCTGAACCTTGACCTGTATCGCAACCCGCAAGCAGTCATCGCAGGAACTCACTCGGTGGATGACCAGGGTAACTTTACGGTTAGCGGCTGGCAAAATGTAGTGGCCTGGGTGCTGGTTGACCCTGCCAAGAAAGACCTCCGCACCGGCGAGCAAGGCCGTGTGGTAGCAATCAAGAAGTGGGATGACGCTTTGAACGGCGGTTTCCAATATGGTCTTCGTGAGTCGCGCTATATGCCCAAAGCAGAAGGCGACTTCACAGACTACTTCTACTCGGATGGTACCGACAAGAAGGTGGGAACCTCGCGTGCCCTCCAAGCCGTGGAAGGTGCTGACTATGAGTACGCCAAAGGTCTGCAACTCTACGCTGTGGATGCTTATGGCAAACGTTACGCAAGCCAAAGTAACAAATAATGATTGAAGTGCGAGGGTGGGTGAGCCCGAAAACTTTTCCACCCTCAATGCACTTGTAGGGAAAATAAATTAATTTTAACCTAATACATTTATGAAAAAAATCTTATCAATGTTGGTGGCAATTTCGGCATCTGTGCTGGCTTGCACACCGCCTCCTGTGGAGAAAGAACCGCAAAAACCGGAGGCAATCACACTCTCGGAAGAGAGTATTTCGTTCCAAGCTGTTGGCGCCGAGGCTCAAGTAATTGATGTTATGGCCGACAACTGCGAGGCTTGGGATGTGGCAATTATGGAAGGTGAGTGGCTGACGGTTGAGAAAATCGAGACCGACGAACAAATTGCCATCCGCGTTTCGGTGGAGGATAACACCGCCGAGGAGTCGCGCGAAACAACCGTTTATGTTTCGGGTAACACAGCAATGGCTGAGTTGACCGTCACCCAGCTGGGCTTTGCTCCCGCACTGTCGGCAGACCCGAAAGAAATCAAGTTCGAAACCGCCGGTGGCGAAAGTACCGTAGCCGTAACGGCTAACGTCGAGTGGGAAGCAACCACCGAGGCTGAGTGGCTTACCGTAACCGAGACCGAGGGTGGAATCACCATCGCTGCTACGGAGAACACTGTAACTTCGAAACGTGAGGCTACCGTGAAACTTGAAACCGACTACTCCATCAGCGCTATTATTAAAGTTTCTCAAGAGGCTGCCGAGGAGGTGATTCCCGACCGCGTACGCGACACCGAGAACCACTTTGTTCCCTACTCGGAGATTATTTATGAGGATGACTCGCGCTCGGGCTATGGCGTCGAGAATATGTTTGACAACAAACTTGACACCTATTGGTCGTGCCCCAATGCTGGTATCGACGATAATGCTGTGCTGACCTTCGTGTTTGACGGTAAATATCGTATCGACTACATGGACTACTATGCAAGCCCCGAGTATGGTCAATGGGGCGAGTTTGATATTCGCTACAAGAGCAAAGGTGACCGCGACTACACCGAGGTTGGCTCGTATGACTTCAAGATGAAAGACGGCAAGAGTACCGTGAAGTTTGCACAGTCGCTGACTGAGGTTGAGGAGATTGTAATCGAGGTTAAGACTGCCAAAGGCCGTTCGGTAACCAAAGGTCTGTTGGCCGGAGCCGCCGAGGTTGAGTTCTTCTATTCGAACAACGCTTACTACAGCGCCATCGAGCTGTTTGAGGATGAGTCGTGCTCGGTGTTCAAAGACCCGAACTTCTCGACCGAGGACCTGACCAAAGTTAAGGACGAGCAACTGCGCGAGATTGCTGAGATTATGTTGGCTCGTACTCCCGAGGATAATGAGTTCCGCGTGGCTACTGTCAAATCGTATCCCAACCCCGATTTGGATGCTGACCGTTTCTTGAATGCGCCCTACACCAAGTACGACAACGTAACGGGTATGTTGCTGTTGCCGGGCAATACCTATAGAATCTGTGTTGCTGACGATGGCCGCGATGACATGGCACCCAAACTGACAGTCATTAATTACAAAACCCCCAAAACGGTTGACGGCAAAGTTAGTACCACCGAGTTCAACTGGAGTCAACGCGATTACCAATTGCGTACCGGTTACAACGAGATTAAGATTCCTGCCAATAACGGTAATACTCACTATGGCGGTTTGTGTTACATCCAATTCTTCTCGACCCAAGATATTACCATTAAGGTAAACTTCCTTGACGGTGAGGTGAACGGTTTCTTTGATGTTGACAAGCACTCGCCCGACCGTTGGGAGGAGTTGTTGAATAAGTCGTTGGCACTGGAGGAGAAATATGGCTTCCCCGCCCACTTCGATATGCGTAACTCGCGCATCGTGATGTCGTTCCCGTCGTACCTCTATAAGCAGCGCACCAAAACCGGTGAGCGTGCCGTAACTCTGATAAACCACTTCAAAGAGATTGTAGAACTCGAAGAGGAGATTCAAGGTCACGTTCTGTACAATACCGGCGGCCACCGTAACCATATGCACATGGTAGGACGCTATGGTGGTTCGTATATGTATGCAACCTCGTATCATACAGGTTACAACATCCTGGCTGCTCCCGGTGTACTTGACCCCGATGGTCAGCGTGAAAGTTGTTGGGGTGTTGCTCACGAGATAGGACACGTCAACCAGGTTCGCCCGATTTTGAAATGGGTTGGTACCACCGAGGTTACCAACAACATCTGCTCGGCGTACGTTATGTGGAAGTTTAACAACTTCACTGTGTTGGGCCAAAAGACATCGTCGCACGGTTTCAATGCTGCGCTGATGGATTGTATGGCTCGCGGTTGCTCGCACGTGTTGGTTGGTTCGTGGGATGCAGCTTACTACCTGAAGGTTGTTCCCTTCTGGCAGTTGTATCTCTATTTCACCGAGGTGAAAGGCATGACCGACTTCTATCCTACGATTTACCACACTTCGCGTAACTATCCCGACGCTGCGACCGTAAGCGACGAGGAGGCTATGCTGCGTTTCTGTGAGTTGGTGAGTGATGTTACCAAAACAGACATGACCGAGTTCTTCGAGCGTTGGGGCTTCCTGACACCTGTTGACGGTATATGGTTCAGCGACTACGGTTCGCGCCAAATTTATATCACTCAAGAGCGTATCGACAAGGCTCGCAAACACATGGCTCAATACCCCAAACCCACTCAACCTATCCACTTCATCTCGGAGTACAATTTGCACCTGTTCAAGGAGCCTGCCGAGGTTAAGGTTGGTCGCGTTGCTCACACCTCGGGTACTACCAAGTATCACTTCCAAAACTGGCAGAACTGCGTGGCTTACATTGTTGAGGGTACGGATGGTAAATGGTATGGTATTACCGATGCTTCGAGTGCCTATGTCAATACCTATTGGCATGAGTTCCAATGGGGTGATAGCGATGGAAATATCAGCCCCACAGGCGAGAACTCGAAAACCTACTACTGCACCGTTGGTAGCAAGCAGGTGAACAAAGTGGAGGCTAACACTCCCGCACTGAAAGGCGCTAAATTCTATGGCGTGGATGCAAATGGTAAATTCCACGAGTTTAAATAGTTGACTCTAAGATTCGCATGACGTTGGTTGTCGGTTGAGGCTGACAACCAACGCGTGTGAAATACAAAAGAATAGAAGACCAATAAATGAAAAAGTATTTTATGACACTTTGGGCGGTGGTTGTGGCTTTTGCCGCTTGTACCACGCCTGCTGAAGAGCCGCAGGATAAAGCCGAGGAGGTAATCTTGGCCGAGGAGTCGATTTCGTTCGACGCGGTTGACGCCGAGCCTAAAGATGTTGTGGTAACGCTTGAAAACTGTGTGGAGTGGAATGTCTCAAGCTTGGACAGCGATTGGCTGACCATTGAAAAAACCATTGTGGATGGACAACTCGCCATTCGCGTCTCTGTGGAGGATAATACTGCCGAGGAGTCGCGCGAAACCACAATTTATGTTTCGGGTAACACGGCTATTGCCGAGTTGACCGTTACTCAGTTGGGTCTTGCCCCAACGCTGTCGGTCGACCCGAAGGAGGTGAAGTTTGTGGCGGCAGGTGGCCAAAGTACTGTGGCTGTTACGGCTAACGTCGAGTGGAAAATAACCTTTGAGGCTGAATGGCTCACCGTAACTGAAAGTGAGGAGGGGCTTACCATTGTCGCAGCAGAGAATACCGAACCTACGGAGCGTGAGGCTGTCGTGAAAATTGGAACCGACTACACCGTCGGCACCACAATCAAAGTCCTTCAAGAGGCTGCAGAAGTGGTGATTCCCGACCGTGTACGCGACAACCAAGCATTCTTTGTGCCATATTCGGAGGTTATTTATGAGGATGACTCGCGTTCGGGCTATGGTGTCGAAAATATGTTTGATAACAATCTGGAGACCTATTGGTCGTGCCCCAATGCGGGTATCAACGAGAATGCGGTACTGACCTTTAAGTTCGACCGTGGCTATCGTATTGACTACATGGATTACTATCCCAGCCCCGAGTATGGACAATGGGGTAAGTTCTCGGTTAGGTACAAAGCCGACGATGCCAAGGAGTATGTTGAGGTTGGCGATTTTGACTTTGGAATGAAAGATGGCAAACAAACCATCCGTTTCGAGGAGTCGCTGATGAATGTTGTCGAACTTGTGATTGAGGTCAAGACGGCCAAAGGTCGCTCGGTAACACAAGGTCTGTTGGCCGGAGCTGCCGAGGTTGAGTTCTTCTATTCGAATGATGTTTATTACACTGCAATTGAACTGTTTGAGGACGAGTCGTGCTCGGTGTTCAGAGACCCGAAATTCTCGTCCAAAGATTTGAGTAAGGTTAAGGATGATATGCAGCGCGATATTGCCGAAATTATGCTGATTCGTACCCCCGAGGATAACGAATTCCGCGTGGCTACCTACAAGTCGTATCCCAATCCGATGATTGATGCAAATCGCTATCTGAATGCTCCTTACTCGAAATATGATAACGTTACAGGTATGTTGTTGCTGCCAGGTAGTACCAACATTATCTGCGTAAGTGACGACGGTCGTGATGATATAACAGTCAAATTGACCGTCATTCACTACAAGAGTCCCAAAATCGTAAGCGGCAAGGTGCACGAAACCGAAAACGATTGGGCTATCCGCGATTACGTGCTGCGTCCCGGTATCAACACAATTACCCTTCCGAACGATACGTCGTTTGATAACTACGGAGGTTTGTGTTACATTCAACTGATGTCGAGCGACGATTTGTCGGTTAAGGTTAACTTCATTGACGGTGAGGTGAATGGCTACTACGATACCGAAGTACACTCGCCCGACCGTTTCGAGGAGTTCCTTAACAACTCGTTCGCTATCGAAGAGGAATATGGTTTTCCGGCACACTTGGATGTGCGTAACTCGCGCATCGTGATGTCGTTCCCATCGTACCTCTACAAGCAGAAGACCCAAACCGGTGAACGCGCCAAAGAGGTTATCGACCTTTATGCCCAAATCATTGAGCTGGAGGAGGAACTTCAAGGTCACAAACTATTTAATACAGGCGGTCATGCCAACCGTATGCACATGGTGGGTCGCTATGGCGGTTCGTTCATGTATGCAACCTCGTACCACACGGGTTACAACATTCTGCGTGCCCCGGATTGTGTTAATCCCGATGGCCTGAGAGAAGGCTGTTGGGGCCCTGCCCACGAGTTTGGTCACGTTAACCAAGTTCGTCCCATTCTGAAATGGGTCGGCACAACCGAGGTAACCAACAACATCTGCTCGGCGTACGTTCAGTGGAAGTTGAATGACTACACTGTTCTGGGTAAACAAAACTCGACACATGGTTTCAACGCTGCGTTTAAGAATATCATGGCTCGCGGATGCTCACATGTGTTGGTAGGCTCGTGGGATGCGGCTTATTATATGAAGGTTGTTCCCTTCTGGCAGCTGTATCTCTACTTTACCGAGGTGAAAGGTATGACCGATTTCTATCCTACGATTTACCACACTTCGCGTAACTATCCCGACGCTGCGACCGTAAGCAACGAAGAGGCTATGCTGCGTTTCTGTGAGTTGGTGAGTGATGTTACCAAAACTGATATGACCGAGTTCTTTGAACTTTGGGGTTTCCTGACACCCGTAGACGTTTGGTTTGACGACTACGGCTCGCAACATATCATCATCAGCCAGGAGCGTATCGACAAAGCCCGCAAGCACATGGCTCAATATCCCAAACCCACGCAGCCGATTCACTTCATCTCGGAGCGCAATATGCATCTGTTTAAGGAGCCTGCTGAGGTGACGGTTGGTACGGTAAGCCATGCGGCCGGTCAGGTTCTATATCACTTCAGGAACTGGGAGAACTGCGTAGCTTTCATAGTTGTGGGTAACGATGGCAGAATGTACGGTATCTCGGACACAGCGTCAGCTTTTGTAAGTACCTCGTGGAACGAGTACCAATGGGGTGACAGCAATGGTAAAGTCAATCCTGAAGGTGGTCATATCAACTCCAAAACGTACTATCGCACGGTTAATACAGCACTGAAAGAGTTTACGGAGGCAAACCTTCCCGCGTTGAAGGGTGCCAAATGCTATGGCGTGGATGCAAATGGCAAACTCTACGAGGCGCAATAGACATTGATGTAGAATACAATATTTTTAATGATTAAATAAAAACGTATGAAAAAGTATCTTTTAACCCTATTGGCGGTTATGACGGCCTTCGCCGCTTGTACGCCGCCGCCCGAAGACGAGCCTAAGGATGCCCCCGAGGCAATAACCTTGTCTACGGAAGCACTCTCGTTTGCAGCCGTTGGAGCTGAGGCCCAGGATGTGATTGTAACTCTCGAAAATTGCGATAGCTGGGAGGTTCAAATTCTGGATGGCGATTGGCTGACCGTTGAGAAAACCCTCGTGGGGGAGCAATTTGCAATCCGTGTTTCGGTGGAGGATAACACCGCCGAGCAGGCACGCGAAACCATGGTTTATGTGTCGGGTAAAACGGCCATGGCAGAGTTGACCGTCACTCAGTTGGGTTTTGCTCCCGCGCTGGTTGTCGAGCCCAAAGAGTTGTCGTTTGAGGCTGAGGGCGGACAAAAAACAGTGTCGGTTACAACCAACGTCGAGTACGATGTTGTTAACTCGGCAGAGTGGATTACCGTGACCGACAACGAAGGTCAACTGACCGTGGAGGTTGCCCAGAACACTGTAACCGAAGAGCGCGAGGCGACCATCGAAATCAAAACCGACTATGCACTGAATGCCAAAATTGTTGTCGAGCAGGCTGCGGGCAAGAAACCCGAGCGTGTGCGCGAAAATCAAGCATGCTTTGTGCCCTATACCGAGGTTACTTACACCGAAGACTCGCGTCCCGGCTATGGCATTGAAATGGTTGCGGACAACAATCTGGAAACCTATTGGTCGTGCCCCAATTCAGGTATCGACGAGAATGCGGTGCTGACCTTCACTTTCGACGGTCGTTACCGTATCGACTACATGGACTACTATCCCAGCCCCGAGTATGGACAATGGGGTGAGTTCTCGGTTAAGTATAAACTCGAGGATTCGAAAGATTATATCGAACTCGGCGATTTCGACTTCGGTATGAAGGATGGCAAACAGACAGCTCGTTTCAAAGAGTCGCTTATCGGCGTTACCGAGATGGTGATTGAGGTTAAGACGGCCAAAGGTCGTTCGGTATCCAAGGGTCTGTTGGCTGGCGCTTCGGAGATAGAGTTCTTCTATTCGGACGACGTTTACTACAAACCCATCGAACTGTTTGAGGATGAGTCGTGTTCGGTGTTCAAGAACCCGAATTTCTCGGAGGCTGACCTGACAAAAATCAAAGACTCTACGCTGCGTTCGATTGCCAAAATTATGCTTAACCGCAAGGCCGAGGATAACGAGTTCCGTGTGGCTACCTATCACACATACCAACACCCCGACATTGATGCCGAGAAGTATCACACTTCGACCTATACCAAGTTGGACAACGTGACCGGTATTCTGATGTACCCGGGTCGCACCTATACCGTGTGCGTGAGTGATGACGGTCGTGAAGATGTCAACCCTCGTTTGGTGGTTTCTAACTACAAGTGGCGTTATAAGGATTACTCGAATCGCCATGATTCTCACTGGGGTTGCAGCTCCCAAAGCTACAGCCTGCGTACGGGTATCAACCAAATTACCATTCCTTCGAACGTTCCTTCGAACGAACGTTTTTATGGTGGTCTGTGTTACCTGGAGTACTTCTCAAATTCGAAAGTCGAGATTAAGGTAAACTTTGTGGATGGCGAGGTGAACGGCTATTGGGATTCCGAGATGCACGGACCCGAGCGTTTCGAAGAGTTGCTGAACAAATCAATCGCCCTGAAGAACGAGGAACTCTCAATGTATCCCCACTTCGACATGCGCAGCCCCGAGGTTGTGATGACCTTTGGCTCGGACCTGATTCAACAACACACCCGTGACGGCGAGCGCGCCATGGAGTTGATACAGGTTCTGGATAGCATCGTATGGTTGGAGGAGCAACTTCAGGGTCACCACCTCTACAATACCGGTGCTCACGCCAACCGTATGCGTATGGTAGGTCGTTATGGCGGCTCGTACATGTATGCAGGTTCGTATGAGACGGGTTATGATGTGTCGAGCTGGGATTGCCAACTCACCGTTCTTGACTACTATCACACTCGTCGTGGTTGCTGGGGTATCGCTCACGAGATGGGCCACGTCAACCAAGTGCGTAACGGTCTGAAATGGATTGGTACCTCGGAGGTAACCAACAACATCTGCTCGGCATACGTTCAGTTTAAGCTCAACGGCGAGACAATGTTGCGTACCAACACCAAGAACGTAGGTTATGAGGGTGCATTTGCCGACCTTATGTCGCGTGGTTGCTCTCACATCCTGGTTGGTTCGTGGGACGAGGCTTACTACTTGAAGGTTGTTCCCTTCTGGCAGTTGTACCTCTACTTCACCGAGGTGAAGGGCATGACCGACTTCTATCCGACTATCTACCACACCGTTCGTAACTATCCCGACTGCGCCACTATGAGTGACGAGGAGGCTATGTTGCGTTTCTGTGAGCTGGTGAGTGACGTTGTTAAACTCGATATGACCGAGTTTTTTGAGCGTTGGGGATTCTTGACTCCCGTTGAAGGTGTGTGGTTCAACGATTACGGTCGCCGTCAGATTTTCATCTCGAAGGAGCGTATCGACAAGGCTCGCGCGCACATGGCGCAATATCCCAAGCCTACCCAACCCATCCATTTCATTACCGAGAACAATATTAACTTGTTCAAGGAGCCTGCCGAGGTGAAGATTGGTAAGGTTGCTCACCAAAAGAATACCACCAAGTACCACTTCCAAAATTGGGAGAACTGCGTGGCTTATTTGGTTGAAGGTACCGATGGTAAACTCTATGGTGTAGGTGATGCAGGTCAAAAAGCATTTGTCTTCACCGAGTGGAACGAGTTTATGTGGGGTAATGATGCCGGTGCTACATCGTCTGAAAACTCGTCGGAGTTCTACAAGACCGTGGGCAAGAACCTTAAAACTAAGGCCGAGTCTAATACTCCCGCTCTGAATGGTGCCAAATTCTATGGCGTGGATGCCAATGGTGTATGGCACCAGGCCAAATAGAGGATTATGCAATAAGAAGAATGGCTGTTCAACCACACGTTGAACAGCCATTCTTTTGTTATAAGGGTAGGTTATTTCGCGCTCGGGACAATGAATCCAACAACCACGCAACCAATCGCACCCGCAATAGCAACTATAATGCGCACGGTGGCCGACGAGATGAAACATACGCATGACAGCGTTACCATGGTTGCCATAAGTCCCAGCGCCCAAAGGCGTTGACGGAGAGTCATTCCACCTCGGCGTTCGTATTCGCGTATGTAGACACCCAGATGCGAATCCAATAACCATTGCTGCATACTGAGTGACGACTTGTAGAACAGCCACGAGGACAACAGCAACAGCGGTGTGCATGGCAGCCCCGGGACAAAAACACCCAAAGCACCAAGCCCGACGCAGAGACATCCCAAAGTGATGAATATCCAACGTTTAAGGCCGCGAGTTGTGGACTGTTTTGCGGTGTTGTTTGTGGTTTGAGTTGAGGCGTTTTTTACCTCGGCAGTGTCTATTTTCTGTTCGATAGGTTTCATCAATCTAATATAGTTTATCGGCTGAACATCACGCCGATGTAGAGCCTTGGTCCCGTTGGAAGTCGTGTGCCCGAGCTTTTACCTATTCCCCAGCCTTGCAGGCAGTCCACCTTGAAGGTGAGCGTCAGAAAGTTGGTCAAGTGAACGTCACACCCCACGAAAGGGTCGAGTCCCAAGAACGGGCCGCGTGCCAATAGTGCCACACCCGCCTGCCGTCCATCATCCTCACCCCGAAACAACAGCGTGCTGTGCGAACCTCCGACGAGTGTCACTCCGACGTATGGAGCAACCCGTCCAAAGCGCAGATGAGCATCGGCCAAAAGGCCGCCCCAACCGGTTCTCAACACACTCCCGGGGTCATGTCCTCGTCCTCGTCCTTGCGGCTGGCTCGACACATAACCCTCGAACCCCACTCGGAAGATGCGTCCGAGATTGAGCCTTGCTGCACCACCAATACCGTAGACCATTCCTCGGGCTCGAAAGCCCGAACCCACGGGTTGATGGCCTGCGGTCCACCCGGTGTGTACCATGACACCTCCCGAAAAACCCGTTACAATGCGTTTGTGTTCACGAGTTTGTGCGTTACATAGCGTGGTTGTCAAAAGGATAACGAACCATGCCGCAATATGTTTTGTCATAAGGTTGGAATTTTGTGCGCTCGGCAGGCAAATTCCGAGTGCAAAATTATTATTTTAGATAGAATCCTACAAATTACGCTCCGAATCCGTGTCGAAATATTTGTAATTTAGCCAAATAGTTGTAATTTTGTAGAAATACAAACGAAGAATCGTCCGTGATGCAGAAAGTAAAATTTGTGTTTAACCCCCGTGCTGGCTTGCGTGGAATCACTCGTGCCGTGGGAAGTATCATTGAGCTGTATGCCGAGTATGGCTATGAGATTGTACCCGTGTTGCTGGACTTCCGTGACGACTGCCCCGAGCGAATACTCGAAGGATTGACTCCCGAACGATACCACCACGTGCTGATTGCAGGTGGCGACGGTTCGGTCAACTACGTGATTAAGGTTTTGCGTAGTGCGGGTGTCGACCTGCCTGTGGGAATCATCCCCGCAGGTACGGCCAACGATTTTGCCGTTGCATTGGGTATGTCGAAGGTGGCATTGCGGGCGTGTCGACAAATCTTGACGGGCGTCGAACGACGTGTCGATTTGGGTATGGCTGGCGGAAGATATTTTGTCAATGTGTTCAGTTTCGGTTTGTTCACCAATGTGTCGCAGCGTACCCCAACCAAACTCAAGAACATTCTGGGTAAGGCGGCCTACATTATGGAGGGCGTAAGCGATATTGTCAAGTTGCATTATATGCAATTGCGCGTCAGCTCGGATGTGGGCGTATATGAAGGACGAGCCATTATGATGTTGGTTTTCAACGGACGAACGGCGGGAAGTTTCCCCTTGGCGCGTACCTCACGGCTGGATGACGGGGTTTTCGATGTGTTGATACTCAAAGGTGAGTCACCATTTGCTACGGCCGATGCGGTGATGCGTTATTTGTCGGGCATGGAGGGTGTCTATCCCCCGTCGGATGTTGTGCACATGCGTTGCAGCAGACTCTACATCGAGAGCGCGGAGCAGGAACCAACCGACTTGGATGGCCAGCCGGGCGTTGCATTCCCCGTTGATGTGGAGTGTCTTGCGGGAACTCTGCGAGTAATTGTCCCTACTGAGGGTCAGCAGGCTTTAGGCGCGGCTTCCGAGGTAGAGTAGCACCATTCCGAGCAGAATCAACAGCAGGTCGAAGGCTTTGCCCCGCAGGTTGTGCTCGCGTAGCACTATCGCGCCATAGGCAAACGAAACCAACACGGAGCCTCGGCGAATCATCGAAACCACCGAAATCAGTGAATCCTCCAACCCCAAGGCGTAGAAGTAGGCGAAGTCGGCCGCCGAAACAAACAGCGTAATGAATGGTATGGCCCAGCTCCAATGGAAGGGCGAGCGTTTTCGTCGTGGCCACCACAGCACCGCCGCAATTACGGTCATAATTACCGCTTGGTAGAGGTTGAACCAACTCTGAACGAATACCGAGTCGAGTCGTCCCATCACATATTTGTCGTAGAGTCCGCTTGCGGCACCCAGCACAGCGGCCATTCCAACGCACCATATCCACTTGTTGTTGCGGAAATCCACTCCCTCGCGTCGAGAGGTGCGTCCCAACAGATAGAGCGACACCATGGCTACTATTACGCCGCCCCATTGCAGGGCGTTGAGCCTTTCGCCAAACAGCAAAAGCGCACCCAACAGTACCATCACGGGGCGTGTGGCATTGATAGGACCGACGATAGTCAGTGGCAGGTGCTTGAGGCCGAAGTAGCCGCACATCCACGAACCCAGCACGATGCAGGCCTTGAGTACGATGAGCAGATGGTCGTGAAGTGTTCCCGCAGGGATGTCGAGAATCGAGCCTTCGAACCACCCAGCGCCACTTACCGACGCCACTACCATGGGCGAAAACAGCAACGCGCCAAACACCGAGTTGAGCCATAGTACGGGCAATACGGCATTGCCGGCCAGAGCGCGTTTTTTTGCGACGTCATAGAAACCCAACAGCAGGGCCGAAAGAAATGCAAGCGACAACCACATAGTCCGAATCAGTTTGGGACCGCAAAGATACGAATTTCAAATTCACAATTCACAATTCACAATTACTTGTTGATATGTCTTAAAAAAATATAATTGTGCATTGTGCATTGTGAATTGTGCATTAAAAAAGTTATATTTGTGACCATGAAAAGTTCAAAAAACCATATTCCGCACACTCGCGGATTGCTTGCTCTGTCACCTATTGTGGTATTGTTGGCGGTCTATCTGACCAGCTCGCTCATGGCGGGCGACTTCTATCGTATCCCCATCTCGGTGGCCTTCGTCGTGACGGCCGTCTATGGTGTGTGTATGCTCCGGGGATTGTCACTTCGTGAGAGGGTGGAGGTGTTTTCGTCGGGCGCGGCAAATCCCGATATAATGTATATGGTGTGGATTTTCTGCCTTGCGGGAGTTTTTGCATCGTCGGCCAAGGCTATGGGCGCGGTGGATGCAACGGTGGCCCTGACGCTGAAAGCTATCCCCGGAGAGTTTCTGCCTGCGGGAATATTTCTTGCTACATGCTTCATTTCGATGGCGATTGGTACCTCTGTGGGGACGATTGTGGCTCTCACGCCTGTGGTTACGGCTCTGGCACCGCAAATCGGATGTTCTACGGCGTGGCTTGTGGCGTCGGTTGTCGGAGGTGCTTTCTTTGGTGACAACCTTTCGTTTATCTCCGACACAACCATCGCGGCAACCCAAAGCCAAGGGTGCCGCATGAAGGATAAATTCCGAACCAACTTTATAATAGTCCTGCCTGCTGCACTTCTGACATTGGGAATTTACTTGTGGGGAGGCGAGGTGAACTTCCATCAGTCGGCGGTGGCCGAAAGCGTGGAGTGGTACAAGGCATTGCCCTATCTGCTGGTTATTGTGTTGGCACTGCTGGGTGTCAATGTGTTGGTGGTGCTGTTGGTTGGCACGGTGCTGACCGATGTGATAGGGTGCGCGTCGGGTGCAATGGATGGTGTGGGTGTGTTGACGGCTGCGGGTGACGGCTTGGGCTCGATGTGCGAACTGATTCTTGTAACATTGTTGGCAGGGGGCGTGATGAATATTGTTAAACAAGCGGGCGGTTTCGACTATCTGATAGAACGGCTCACGTCGCGCATCGCATCACGCCGAGGTGCCGAGGCTGTGGTGTCACTGCTTACGGCACTGACCAATCTCTGTACGGCCAACAATACAATCGCAATTCTGACGATGGGCTCCATAGCTCGCAATCTGTCACAACGTTATACCATCCCACCGCGTAAAACAGCCTCGCTGATGGATATAGCCTCGTGTGTGGTACAAGGCGTGATTCCCTATGGTGCTCAACTGCTTATGGCCTCGGGTCTGGCGGCTGTCAGCCCGATTGAGATAATTCCGCATTTGTACTATCCGATGCTGCTGGGTGTGATGCTTGTAGCGTCTATTGTTTTTCAATTTCCCAAGCGATGAGTTGTCCGAAAGAGCCGAGTGTCGAACTGATGAACATTGAACGTCATCCGTTGGAGCCTTTCCTGCCCGAAGGTGCAAAGATTCTGATGTTGGGTAGCTTCCCGCCGCCGCGCGTACGTTGGTCGATGGAGTTCTTCTACCCAAATTTTCAAAACGATATGTGGCGAATTTGCGGTCTGCTGTTCTATGGCGACAAACACTACTTTGAGGTTGCGGGCGAGCGACGTTTTGACCGTGAACGTGTCGAAAGTTTCTGCCGTGAAGAGGGCTTGGCTCTCTACGATACGGCAGTGGCTGTTCGTCGTCTGCGCGGGAACGCCTCGGATGCCCATCTCGAAGTGGTAGAACAGACCGATATCGCAGGCCTGCTCAAACGCCTTCCCGAGTGCCACACCATAGTGACAACGGGCGAAAAAGCGACCGAAACACTCTGTCGTGTGATGGATTGTGTACGTCCTGCTGTTGGAGGGTCGGTTGCGTGTCACTTTGCCGACCGCGAGTTGCGTTTTTGGCGTATGCCCTCGTCGTCCCGCGCCTATCCTTTGCGCCTCGAATCCAAAGCAACGTTTTATGCCGAAGTATTTGGAGTGAAATGAAAAAACGAAAGAGGTTCAACCTCAGGACGTATTTTTTATGTAGGAAACCTTCGCAAGCAGAGAAAACGGACGCTACCCCGGGTATCACTTCAACTGAAAAATGGTCAATGTGCAACTTCAAAACAAAGAGCCGTCGCAATATTACTATTACGATGACCCATCTGTAGTCAACCCGCCGTAGAATATCAATCTCAAAATGTGGGGCATTAGAAACAAAGAACCGTCGCAATATTACTATTACGACGGCCACTCGAGTGTTGAGCTACCTGGACTCGAACCAAGAAAAACAGATCCAGAGACTGTTGTGTTACCATTACACCATAGCTCAATGTGGATGCAAAAGTAGAGGTTATTTTGTTCCAATGCAAGGAAAATGCAAAAAAAGTTTTAAATTTGTGAGAAATAACAACCTCGAACAACTCGCTACACAAATATAAAATACGAAATTATCATACCTTTAAAATATATATGCAAAATATGAAACGCTCATTACTCGCTCTGTTAATGCTCTTGGTAGCGCTCCCGTTATCGGCAGCACGACCTCGGGATGTGGCAAACCTGCATGATGTCGACCTTGTTTACTATGGCAGCCGCTATCGCTCCATCGCTTGGGATGAGGATTGGGCGCGAACACACGTGGCATACACCGACACTACGGGACAGACCCACTATTTGTTCGATACTTTCCTGCTGTTGGAACTCCACACCGGAACGGGACGTTTTTTTGAACCCGCATTCCGTCCCACGCACCCACGCAACGAAATCGGAACAACCAAGCAAGATTGGATTCAGATTCTTGACACCATGTTGCAGGTGCCCGTGCGAAATATCGACCGCGCATTGTCGGAAGTGGCGCGCGAAATAGGCCGACCCAAGTATAAACGCCAGGTGATAATGTTTATCCCGGTGCCCACCGAGGACCAAACAAATTGGGGCTCCATCAATGACCGCGAACTCGACTTCCACTCGACGGAGGATAGAATCGAGGCTTGTCGCTGGTTTATAGATTTGGTTCGTGAACGTTTCAAGGAGGAGAAGTTCAAGAATCTGTCGCTGGCGGGGTTCTATTGGCTGGCCGAGGACAAGAACTCGGGACTTAAGATGTTGCCCGAACTGACTGCCCATATTCGCTCGCTCGGAATGAAGACAATCTGGATACCTTATTATAAAGCTGCCGGTGCCGCAGAGTGGCGACAGATGGGTTTCGACGCCGCTTACTATCAACCGAACTATGCCTTCCCGCGTCGAGTGGTCTACCGCGAACGATTGTACGATGCGGTGAAGTTTGCCAAACAGCACGATATGTACATGGAGTTGGAGTATGATATGCACGCCGTCAAAGCCTCGAATCCCGACCCCTACTGCGCCGACCGCCTAATTGATTATATGGAGGTGTTCACCGAAACGGGTATGGCCGATGGGCCGATAGCTTATTATCAAGACGAGGGCGCGTTGTGGGAGATGAAAAATTCGCCTGACGCGGTAGACCGCGCTCTGTATCACCGCTTTGCAAGCTTTGTTGCCGAACGTCAGCGCCGCCTTATGGAGCGCAAATAGGCGAAGACAGAGAGTGATAAGAGACAAAATGTGCGTTTTTTTGCAAAAAAAAGTTGCCTATTATTTTGTAATCCGCAAAATAGTTGTACTTTTGTGGTCGATTTGCCGCCTGCATTATGTGGTGTGATGTGAATCAGTGGTTCTTCGACTAATCCGCAAAAAAATGACAAAAAATAATGTCGGAATTTGGTGGTTTAAAATAAAGTGCATATATTTGCACTCCGAAATCACGGAATGCCGATGTAGCTCAGTTGGCCAGAGCAGCTGATTTGTAATCAGCTGGTCGGGGGTTCGAATCCCTCCATCGGCTCTACTTGAGATAAGGTTTGGGAGAATACCAGAGTGGCCAAATGGGGCAGACTGTAAATCTGCTGGCTTATGTCTTCGGTGGTTCGAATCCATCTTCTCCCACGAAGTTACGACCGGTCAGAGATGGCCTGTCGTTTTTGCGGAAGTAGCTCAGTTGATAGAGCATCAGCCTTCCAAGCTGAGGGTCGCGAGTTTGAGCCTCGTCTTCCGCTCAACGAAGATGACGAGCGATACGCCTTGAGTCGAGTCTGTTAGATTTGGCTGGATGGGGCGGATTGCCCGTTTATCTGCGGATAAAATGGAAACTTAAAACTTTAAGGACGAAAGTACTTTTATAATTTAAAAAACTTATATCACTATGGCAAAAGAAAAATTTGACCGTTCGAAACCGCACGTAAACATCGGTACTATCGGTCACGTAGACCACGGTAAGACCACTCTTACCGCAGCAATCACCACTGTTCTTGCAAAGGCAGGTCTTTCGGAGCTCCGTTCGTTCGACTCAATCGACAACGCACCCGAGGAGAAGGAGCGTGGTATCACGATTAACACTTCGCACGTTGAGTATCAGACTGCAACCCGTCACTACGCTCACGTAGACTGCCCGGGTCACGCCGACTATGTGAAGAACAT
>JAGBFQ010000012.1 GCA_017936385.1 Rikenellaceae bacterium | reverse complement strand
TTCAGAAAACCTACACAGCCTCGCTGTTGCCTGAGGGAGTGGCCTCGGTGCGGAGCAATACGGTCAACGGTTGTGGCATACCTTATATAAATACCTTGTGCGCCGAGATTGAAAATATGGAGGGCGCAGCATTCCTTGCTACGGCTCGTGCCATGGGCGTGGAGTGTATGGAGGTGCGCCCTCCATATTTTCAATCTCGGCGCACAAGGTATTTATATAAGGTATGCCACAACCGTTGACCGTATTGCTCCGCACCGAGGCCACTCCCTCAGGCAACAGCGAGGCTGTGTAGGTTTTCTGAAACAGCGGAGTGAATCGTTCGCCGTCAATCTCAGTCCAACTCTCCACGCGTCCCATATCGGCCACGCACTCCTCGGCCACGGCTACCGTATCGCCCAAACGCAACGTCGGCACATAGCTTCCCGCCACACCTGCAAGCACCACGACATCCGGCTTTTCGGCCATCACAATGCGAGCCAGACACGCACCGCACTCGGCCATGCCGACACCGCAAATTTCGACTTTCACCCCCTCCATGCACTCGCCTTGGGCTACACGTTTCACGAACGGTGCCGACTCCATGCGGGTTGGGAACAACACAACGACCTTCATACCGTCTCCGACTATTTCACACGATAAGCCTTATCGACGCCCTTAACCGACAGCAGTTTGTAGACCACTGCATCCAGAGCACCCGTATGCGGAACCTCCAAATCGATTGTTCCGATGAGTTTATTCTCCTTACGGTCGGGTCGCATGTTGACCATTCGGATATTGAGTTTCATCTCCTGGGTTATGATATCGGTAATCTTGTTGATTATACCCGTCACATCATCCACCGAGATACGGATTGTGGCACGGAAGCCACGCGACGCAGCATTGGTCCGCCAGCGTGCCGGAATCACACGATACGGATGTCGTTCCTGCATGTGCATACCGTTGGGGCAGTCCACGCGGTGGATTGTGATACCAGCATTGACCGTCACGAAACCGAAAATCTCGTCACCCATAACCGGATTACAGCACTTGGCAAACTTGTAGTCGAGGTTGCGAATCGAGTCGTCGATGGTCAGCACATCTCCCCCACCCGCCTCGGCCGATTTGAGTGCTTTGGGAGCAGCCGCAACGGTGGTTTTGCGCTCCTCGTCAAACTCGCCACGTATATAGCGCGTCAGCACCTCTTTGACATCCGCCAAGTCGAGTTTCTGGTTGGCAATCATCACATACATAAATGTGATGGTCTTCTGTTTATAGTATTTACTCAGGAAAGTCACCGCCTCGTCGAACGTCACAGGGAGTTTCCAATTCTTGAGTTTACGTTCCAACTCCTCACGCCCCATATTTGCCACTTTGGCCTGTTCCTCACGCAGGCAAGCGCGAATTTTATTCTTGGCACGGGTCGAGGTTGCAATATTAAGCCAATCGGGTTTGGGTTTCTGTGTCTTGCTGGTCAGCACCTCCACAATATCGCCATTCGACAGCACGTGTTTGATGGGTACATTGCGTCCGTTGACCTTTGCACCCGTACACGTCGCGCCCAGATTGGTGTGAATCGAGAACGCAAAATCCAACACCGTCGAACCCTCCGACATACGACGCAAATCGCCATTGGGCGTAAACAAGAATATCTCGCCCGACGACAGCGTAGTATCGAACCTACGTTGAATGGTATGCGTATCGGTGTTTTCCAACAATTCTCTCAGACGTGCCAACCACTGCTCCGAGCTCGACTCGCCCTGCTGCACACCCTTATAACGCCAGTGAGCGGCGATTCCTCGTTCGGCCACCTCGTCCATACGCTCCGTTCGGATTTGGATTTCGACCCAATGGCCGTTACCCGACGCCACGGTGGTTTGCAGCGACTCATAGCCATTGCTCTTGGGAATCGACACCCAATCCCGAAGTCTCTCGGGGTTGGGCATATAGAGGTCTGTCACCATCGAATAGACGCTCCAACAAGCGGCTTTCTCCTGCTCCGGAGCACACCCCTCGATAATGATACGAATGGCATAGAGGTCATACACTTCGTCAAAAGTCACGTGACGTTTGTGCATTTTATTCCAGATGGAGAAGATACTCTTGGTGCGGGCTTTGATGTGATATTTAACTCCGGCGGCCTTCAGTTTGGCCTCAATCGGCACGATGAACTGCGCAATAAAAGCGTCGCGCTCCTCCTGCGTATCGGTCAGTCGACTGAGGATATAGTTATAATCCTCCGTTTCGAGGTAACGCAACGACAGGTCCTCCAACTCGCTCTTGAGCGAATAGAGTCCAAGTTTGTGCGCAATTTTGGCATACAGATTCAGGCTTTCCCAGCTCTTCTTGGCACGTTTGCTCTCGGGGAAAATCCCCAGCGAGCGCATAACCTCCAGACGGTCGGCCAGCTTGATGAGAATGATTCGCGGGTCTGTCGAATAGCTGATAATCAGTTCACGAGTATTCTCGGCCTGCTCATCCGACACCTTGGGGTGGATATCCGAGATGTTGCACAAGCCGCGAATAATGGCCGTACACGTCTGTCCGAACAGTTCGCCAACCTCCTCGGCCGTCATGAGTTCGAGGCGCACCACGTCGTGCATGATGGTCGAGATTGCGGAGTTACGTCCGAGTCCGATTTCGGCAATCACGATTTCGGCCGTTCGCACCGAGTGGTCCAACAGCGGTGTGCCATCATAGCGTGTACGTTCGCCCAACTTTTCGGCGGCGCACAACAACGCCTTATCTATCAGTTCCACGCTTTGCGGACTAAAATGCTCGCTGCTCAGTTGTCGCAAACGTGCATATCTTTCGAAAACCTGTTCCATAGTCATCTCATTTTGCGGGGTTAGAACAACAAAGTTACAAAACTTATGTGATTTTTCGCCTTTTGCACCCATTTTATTAACGATTTCGGGTGGTTTTTCGTACCTTTGTGCCACTATGAATCGCTACGAACTCGCAATATTTGACCTTGACGGCACACTGCTCAACACTATTGGCGACTTGGCCGTCGGCTGCAACCACATCCTTCAGGCCGAAGGACTGCCCACACACACCTATCCGCAATACTGCATGATGGTCGGCAACGGCGTCAAACGGCTTGTCGAACGAGCCCTGCCCGAAGAGCGCCGAACACCCGAATACATCGAACTTATGCGCCGACGTTTCGTGGAGTTCTACTACGAGCACATCGACACCCACACTGTGCCCTACGACGGAATCCCCGAGCTATTGGCCGAACTACAACGTCGTGGAATTCGCCTTGCGGTTGCGTCCAATAAATTTCAGGCCGGAGTGGTTCGTCTGATGGAGCGTTTCTTCCCCGACATCCGTTTCGAGATGGTGCTGGGCGGCCGCGACGGGGTTCCTGCGAAGCCTGCACCCGACATCGCGCTGGAGATTATCCAAGGTGTCGGTATAGCTCCCAAGCGCACGTTATTCATTGGTGACTCGGGCGTCGACATGCAAACGGCTCATGCGGCAGGTGCCACATCGGTAGGATGCGCCTGGGGATTCCGCAGCCGCGAGGAGCTGGTCGAAAACCATGCCGACCATATCATCAATCATCCCAGCGAGTTACTATCACTCTGCATGTAAAAAGCCCAACCTAACCATCAAAACAAAAGAAGTTGTCAAGCATTGCTGACAACTTCTTTTTTGTAAAAAATTGTATAACAAGAACTGATTCAAGGCTTGCGAAACGCAAGAAACCGTAGCATACTAAACGTATGTGAGGATTTCGAGCGTGAGCGTAACGCAGAAGCAGCCTTGTTATACAGTTTTTTTTACTTTACTTCCCAAGTCGACCCACTACGCAGCAAATCATCAACGCAGGTGATTTTGGAAGTAGCCTTCACCTCCTCGATTTGACGCTCAACTTCCGAGTCGTAGTTCGGGGCCTCAACATCACGAATAACACCCAAAGCAACGGGGTAATCGGGATACTTCATGCCTGCCAACAGGAAGTGAATAACGGGATTCTGAGCATGCGCATCGTGGGTCAATACCTCATCAACGCTTACACCGCCTTCGCCAACCTTGACAACCTCCAGTTCAATGCCATTGAAGATAAGACCTTTGTCCTTGTTGGCACCGAACAACATCTTTTGGCCATGCTCCAAGGTAATGGTATGCTCGGCACGGGTAGCCTTGTCGCCTGCATAGGGTGCGTGGGTCTTGTCGTTGAAGATGACGCAGTTTTGCAACACCTCGGTAACGGCCATACCTTTGTGGTTAGCGGCCGCCACCAGACACTTCTGTGTCAGAGGAATCTCGGCATCCACACTGCGGGCAAAGAATGTTCCGCGCGCACCAATCACCAACTCACCCGGTTTGAAGGGTTGCTCAATGGTACCAAAGGGCGACGTTTTGGTAATCTTGCCCAACTTGGTTGTAGGCGAGTATTGTCCTTTGGTCAGACCATAAATCTCGTTATTGAAAAGCACCACATTCAGGTCCACGTTACGGCGTACGGCGTGGATGAAGTGGTTACCACCAATAGCCAGCGAATCGCCATCGCCCGAAGCCATCCAAACCGACAGTTTGGGGTTCGCGGTTTTGATTCCGGTCGAAATTGCTCCCGCACGGCCGTGGATACTGTGGAAACCGTAAGTACGCACGTAGTAAGGGAAGCGCGACGAGCAACCGATGCCCGACACGACGGTAAATTTCTCGTGGTCAATCTGTTTCTCCTCGGCCACTTGTGCCATTGCACGCAACACCGAGTTCAGGATAGCATGGTCACCGCAACCGGGGCACCATTTCACCTCTTGGTCGCTTTTGAAATCAGCAGCTGTATATTTTTTCTGTTCCATGACTTCGAATTATTTAAGCAGTGAAACAAACTTCTCTTTGAGCTCACGGATGGTGAAAGGCAGACCCATCACCTTGTTGTATTGCTCGAAAGTGTATTGTTGGAAGTTTTGGCGCAGGTAGTCGGCAAACTGACCGCAGTTCAACTCACACACAACAATCTTCTTGAATCCGCCCAAAATCTCCTCAACGCCCTTGGGCAGCGGGTTGATGTAGTTGAAGTGGCACAGCGACACCTTCTTGCCCTCGGCTTGAAGCTCCTCAACGGCCGATTGCAAGTGACCGCGAGTACCTCCCCAACCGATTACCAGCAGGTCACCCTCACGCTCACCCAACACCTCCTGTGCGGGAATCGAGTCGGCAACCTTAGCAACTTTGGCAGCGCGCAGACGTGTCATCTCGGCGTGGTTGTCGGGGTCGTGCGATACGCTACCCGTGCGACCATCTTTCTCAAGGCCACCGATGCGGTGCTCCAGACCCTTGGTTCCGGGCATAGCCCAACCGCGTGCAAACTGCTCGTTGCGCACATAGGGGCGGAACTGCTCACCCTCGGCAATTTCGGTTACAATGGGCGGGGTGATGGTGGGATAATCCTTCATCGAGGGGATACGCCACGGTTGGCTACCGTTGGCGATAAAGCCGTCCGACAAAAGTATTACGGGAGTCATGTGTTCCATAGCGATTTTACCCGCTTGGAAAGCGTAGTCGAAACAATCCGAAGGGCTGCTCGACGCCAACACAACCACGGGACACTCACCGTTGCGGCCATAGAGTGCTTGTGCCAAATCACTTTGTTCGGTTTTGGTAGGCAGACCTGTCGAGGGACCGCCACGTTGAACATCCACAACAACCAGCGGGAGTTCGGTCATCACGGCCAATCCCAGCGCCTCGCTCTTAAGCGAAAGACCCGGTCCCGAAGTGGTGGTTACGGCAAAGCTGCCGGCAAACGCAGCACCGATGGCAGTACAGATACCTGCAATCTCGTCCTCGGCTTGCACGGTTTTAACGCCCAAGTCTTTGCGTTTTGCCAACTCCTCGAGGATTACGGTTGCGGGGGTGATGGGATACGAACCACAGAACAGTGGTCGGCCGCTCTTCTCCGAGGCGGCGATGAAACCCCAAGCCGTTGCTTGGTTACCATTGATGTTGCGGTAGATACCGGGCTCTTGAGTCGAGCTTTTGACATCGAACGTATTAGCGAACAAGTGGTTATTTGCTGCATAGTTGTAGCCACCCTTCACCACGGCGATATTTGCCTCGGCGATTTTGGGATTCTTCTTGGCAAATTTGCTTGTCAGGTACTCAAAGGTGTACTCCAACGGGCGATTGTACAGATAGAAACAGATACCCAGCGCAAACATATTTTTGCACTTGGCAACACTCTTGGCGTCCATCTCGAAACCTTCGAGCGTTTGGCGAGTCATACCCGTGATGTCGGGCATAACGATGTTGTAGTCCGAGAGTTTAAGTTCCTCGATGGGGTTATCGGTTTTGAAACCGGCCTTCTCGATGTTTTTCTCGGTGAACGCATCGGCGTCGAGGATGATTGTCGAATCGGGTTTGAGCCACTTGACATTAGCCTTGAGAGCCGCAGGGTTCATTGCCACCAGGGCGTCGCAGTAGTCGCCCGGAGTAATCATTTTACGATTTCCGAAGTGTACCTGGAAACCCGATACACCGGCCACGGTTCCTTGCGGAGCGCGTATTTCCGAGGGGTAGTCGGGAAAGGTGGAGATGCCGTTACCGGCCAGTGCCGAGGCATCGGAAAACAGTGTTCCGGTAAGTTGCATACCGTCGCCCGAGTCGCCCGAGAAACGGATTACCACATCACTGAGTTCCTTAACATTCTGATTCATAAATTTATGTTTTGGTTTTTTGTATTAATTCTAAACAGCCCGAAAGTTACAACTTTTATTCGAAACCGCGTAATCATTTCTCAAAAAAAACTTTCACATTTACCTAACACATCCTTTTCGGGGTATTGCAAGTGTGTTATTAAATTAGTAAATTTGCAAAAACCACATAAACAAAAACCACATAAAACTAACCGGCTATGAAAACACGCAACAGAACCTTTGTGGCAGTTTTGCTGTTCGCCTTTGTGATGTCGACCGACGCTGCGGCACAACGACGTTTCGAAAATCCTGCATATCTTGACCAATGCGAAACACCGCACACCGTTTCCGTCACTTTTAACACCCCCTACCTGCGTGCCATTATGCCCATGGGACTTGAAGGTTTGATAGATATGCTTACCCTCGGCGGAAGTTTTCTTGGCCCCATCGCATCCGAAGGACACGACACCAAATGCAGTCCGGGTATCAGCGTTGATTGGCGCAAAATGCTCAATCCCGTGGTTAGTCTGGGTGCTTCGGTTGGTTACTCGCACATGTCCACGTGGTACGATAGCGACTATTCCACGGGGCTATACTGCCAGCGCACACGCACCAACCTCATAGCAACGACCTTCCAACTCGAACTCACCTATTTGCGTCGAGGTATATTCACCATGTACGGACTCTGGGAGTGGGGATTTGGCATGCGTTTCCAGCACCAGCACAACACGCAGATTAATACGCCCCACACGCGTTGGCAGGTCGACCAACCTGACCGTCCGCAGACCGACATACACTCATTCCGTTTCATGATGATGAGCCATCGTTCTCCTCTGGGATTCCGCTTTGGTCGTCGCTTGGGTAGGTACTTCGAGCTGGGGTTTGGTTATCGCGGCATTCTCTCCGCCGGAATCGACTACCAATTTTAGTTACACACTGCCTCAAAACAACCGTGGTGCGTAAACGGAATTACCTTCCGTCACGCACCACGATTATTTACGGTCTATCCTTGTAGCTTATTGTTCGCTCTCGAAGCCAAACAGTTTCTCGACTGCCGCAACGACATCCTCTTCGGTGGCGTCAATGCGGAACACCGCACTCGGAGTGAGCGTGTGAATCTCGCGGCGGCTTGACTTATAACAGCGCTCTCCACCGCCCGTAATATTAAGCATCACCACGGCCGATTTGTCAACCGAACCGCTCTCGACAGCCTTGATGAGCGACGCCGTGGCCACAGCAGCCGCAGGGTGAATATCCACACCCTCAAGACGTTCGAAGAGTTGGCCTGCCTTGCGAGCAGCAGCATTTGTCACCACCATAACCTCGCCATCGGTATCCTTAAGTGCGTCGTACAGACCTCCCGCAAGTCCATAAGGCGGGCGACGGTTCGATAGCACTTTGGCGTCGATGATTTCGGCATCGCGGCGTGCGCGGTAGTCGTCGTAAGGCAACATCTCGCGCGAGTCGGCTCGCCAAGCATCAAACATCGGAACAAACGGAGCGTTTTGACTCACCACAAGTTTTGCCTTGTGACTACCATATCGACCGTCCTCAATCAGACGCATATTGGCCTCCCAAGCGGCGATGGCTCCCGTACCACTACCAACGGCTTGGAAGTAGTAATCGGGGATTCGTCCGATGGTGGTCGTTGCCGACAGGAAGGTTGTGCCCATACCGTCGCGGCGAGCAACGTTTTTGGCTCCTCCCTCGTTATAGAAATGGCGGCTTTTAAGTGCTTTCGCGCTGAGCGAAATTGCATCAAAGTAGTCGCTACCTTTCTCCGTGGCTATCAGTTTTACGCAACTCGACAGCGGCTTGTCAAACCACAATGCATCAAGGTTATCCGCCGGCACGCACAGCAACAACGGAATCTTATTATCCGAGCAAACCTTAGCAAAAGCCCTTGCCGTATTACCGGCCGAGGCCACAACCAGCACTCGCTCTTCGCCTTCGGGAATACGTGCGCACACCGAATAAGCCTCCGTCTCCTTGAACGAGCAGGTTGTCATCCGCGCGTCAATCATCGGGTTATAGCCGTTGAAGGTGATATAGAGGTTCTCCAATCCGAGGTGTGCGGCCAATCCCACGCTGCGATAGGTCACGGGAGCTGCCGAGCCCTCAAGTATACGGTGCACGGGCAGCCAATCTGCAAAGCGATAGAACTCCAACTCGGGGCGAACCGTAAGTTGTTTTGCCGAGTACACGGCCCTCACCAACGACGGGCAACAGCACTGAGCATCTTCAAGTGTCCAACCTGCGTCCTCGAACTCTCGTCCGGTGGCTACGCATAGGAGTTTATACTCCGTGGGGGTAAAATCATTCATCCGTTTGTGTGTTGTTTTACATTCTGTTTTTGAAATCATCATAGCCGAACGTGCGTACAATCTCCACATTGCCATCCGTGTGTCGGATAGCAATTGCAGGGTGTGCCACGCCATTGAACATCGTGGTTTTGACCATCGTGTAGTGAATCATATCCTCAAACACCACAAGGTCACCCACGCGCGGCTCTCTATCGAAGGCCCACGGGCCACAGTAGTCACCTGCAAGGCAACTGCTACCACCCATACGCCACTCTGTTTCGCCCTCTCGAGGGTCATGCGCCCCCACAATAGCTGGTTTATAGGGCATCTCCAAGCAGTCGGGCATGTGGCACGCAAACGACACGTCAAGCATGGCCGTATGCACGCCGTCATTAATCACAATATCCTCGATGCGCGACACCAGCACGCCCGTGCGCCATGTAAAGGCACTTCCCGGTTCGAGAATCACCCTTAGGTGTGGGTGGCGACTGCGAAAATCTTGCAGCACATCAATCAATTTCTGCTCATCATATTCGGCGTGAGTCATCAGGTGACCTCCTCCGCAATTGAGCCACTTCACGCGGTCGAGCAGATGGCCAAAACGCGCCTCCACTTCAATCAACACTCGCTCCAAGTCGTCGGGGCGCGATTCGCATAGGCAGTGAAAGTGCAGTCCCTCAATCCCCTCGGGAAGTTCTCCGAGATTTGCCGCCGTAACTCCCAAACGAGAGCCTTTGCAACAAGGGTTATACAGGTCGGTTTCGACGGGACTCCACTCGGGGTTTATGCGCAGGCCACACGACACACCACGTTCGATAGCCCTCTGTTTGAACCTTTCGAACTGGGCCACCGAGTTGAACGTAATATGCGAAGCCAGAGGTAGAATCTCGGCAAACGAACTATCCGAATAACTCGGTGCATAGACATGAGCCGGCGCGCCATACTTCTCCCACACAAGGCGGGCTTCGGCAGCCGAACTTGCCGTTGCTCCGTCGCTATGCTGAGCAAGTTTTGGGAAAATGCTCCACATAGCACACGCCTTGAGAGCCACGATAATCTCAGCCTCCGACTCTCGACGCACGCGGTCTATCAGTTCAAGATTTCTATCCAATAGTGCCTCGTCCAGCACATACGCAGGACAAGGCACATTGTTAAATTCACAATTCACAATTCACAATTTACAATTAGAATGTGGGGCTATTGACTACAACTCGATGTCTACGTCGAACTTCTCGACCCAAGGCAGACCCTGCTCGCCCAACTCTGCCAAGAACGGGTCGGGGTCAAACTCCTCGACATTATAGACACCCGCGCCACGCCATAAACCTTTGGCAAACATCGCAGCACCCAACGCCGCAGGAACACCCGTGGTGTAGCTGACAGCTTGAGTTCCGGTCTCCTTGAAGGCCGCCTCATGGTCGCAGTTGTTGTAGATATAATAAGTGCGCTCCTTGCCATCCTTGATACCGCGGATGCGGCAGCCGATGCTTGTTTGACCGTGATAGTTCGTACCGAGCGATTTGGGGTCAGGCAACACAGCTTTCAAGAATTGGATGGGCACAATCTCAACACCGTTATACATAATCGGGTCGATACGCGCCATACCGATATTTTGAATCACACGCAGGTGTGTCAGGTACTCCTGTCCGAAGGTCATCCAGAAACGAGCACGTTTCAGCGTGGGATAGTTCTTAACCAGCGACTCCAACTCCTCGTGGTAAATCAGATACGACTCGCGCTCACCAATTTCGGGATAGGTCAACGGTTTGTGAATCTCGTGCGGTTCGGTGGTCACCCACTCGCCATTCTCCCAATAACGTCCCTTTTGGGTCACCTCGCGGATATTGATTTCGGGATTGAAGTTGGTAGCGAAAGCCATACCGTGGTTACCTGCGTTGCAGTCCACGATGTCCAGATAGTGCATCTCGTCGAAGTGGTGCTTTGCGGCATAAGCGGTAAAAATCGCCGACACACCCGGGTCGAAACCGCAACCAAGAATGGCGGTCAATCCCTTCTCCTTGAACTTGTCTTGGTAAGCCCACTGCCAGCTATACTCGAAGTGCGCCTCATCTTTGGGCTCATAGTTTGCGGTGTCGAGATAGTTCACCCCACACTCCACGCAAGCGTCCATAATGGTAAGGTCTTGATAAGGCAGTGCCACGTTGATAACGATGTCGGGCTTAAAACTGCGGAACAATTCGCACAGTTCGGGTACCGAGTCGGCATCCACACGTGCGGTTTTGATACGGTCGCCGCCAATTTGCGCCGCCACCTCGTCGCAACGAGCTTTGGTGCGACTTGCGAGCATGATGTCTGTAAAAACGGGATTTGCTGCTACTTTGTGCGCCACAACGGTACCTACACCGCCAGCGCCGATAATCACTACTCTACACATAAGGTTATATTGTTGTTTATTGTTTAGTCGGTTTATATAGGGGTTGGTTTATTCCCACTCAAGATACAAAGATACTTATTTATTTCGGATTTGCAAGCGTCCTGTGCGCTCTGTTTGCGTCTACAAATATGGTGGGGAGCTATAGTTTTTGAGTTTTTTGGATTTTTTTTAGCATTTTCTTTGCAGATTAAAAAAATGTGCTTATCTTTGCACCGCTTTTAAGGCAAAACGATACGGAGATTCTGTAGCTCAGTCGGTAGAGCACATCCCTTTTAAGGATGGGGTCCTGGGTTCGAGCCCCAGCAGGATCACTGAAAAAGGAGTTGAGAAGTCAACTCCTTTTTTTTGTTTCACACCCCAAACCTCCAC
>JAGBFQ010000011.1 GCA_017936385.1 Rikenellaceae bacterium | reverse complement strand
GGCATTTTATCGTATATTTGTGATTACGCCCTCGCAAACAAGCTTGCGGGTCGCAATCCCAAACATCCGATACATCCCTGCGGGATGCCGCACCTCATCAGCAAAATCTCTCGCACGCCAAACTTTCCGAAGAACCGCAAGTGGCTAACATCTGCCACGCAAGCGTTTTTTCGGGTAGATATTTTATTAAAATACCTATTGTATGGATGTTATAGAGTTTAAGTGGTTTAGAGGTTATTCTTTTTTGTTTGTCAACTGAATCAAAAATCTGTCGCATCCGTGGTTCTTATAACTACTCTGTGCAGCCCCCAAAGGGGTCCGCACAGAGTAGTTAAACCCCCGGTCTGCGGGTCATTTTTTGGTTCTTTTTGATGACTCAAAAAGAACAGTCCCCTCAAACCTCGTTAAAAATTCGGAGGAAGGTTTTATGGAGTAGTGGTTCGTTGTCAATGAGTTTTCGAAGTTGTTCGAGAGCTGTGGCGTTGTGTGACTCGTCAATCCACAGGCGTAGGTATCCTGTGCGTCCGTACTTTTCATGCAGGTGGTTGCAGAAACGTGCGTAGTGACCTTCGGGCGAGAGTTCGGGATAGTGCTCGAGTCCGTATTGCACTGTGCGACGCAACACCACTTCGGGGAGGATTTGGCGGTCGGCTTCGGCGATGATGCGGCCATAGATTGTGCGCGGGGCTCGCGTAGATGATGCGCGATGGTCTTCGGCGGCGTCGGCTATGATGTCGACCTGTTCGGGAGTGAAGTAACGTCGCAGAAACTCATCCTCACGAATGATGCGTGCCGAGTGAGTGTGGTGTTCGGCTCGTCCGTGTGCAAGTCCCACGTCGTGAAATGCTGCTGCGGCTGCCACCATGTCCACATTCACATCATAGTGTTCGGCGAGCCGTAGACTTTCGGCCATCACGTCGAGGGCGTGGGTTCGAGAGTGCGCGGCGTCGAACGAGTCGTAGAGTGGCAAGATGCGCGTATGGAGATATTCGAGCAGTGTTTCGGATGGTTTCATGTGTCAAAGGTAGCGCTTTTGCCGAAAATTTGTACCTTTGCGGGCGAAAAACAAAATGAAACCGATGAGAAAACTTTTGTTGCTGTTGTGCGCAGTTGCCACGCTCTCTTCGTGTGGGGAGCGTATGCGCACTGCCGAGACGCAAATCGTTGTCAGCATAGAACCCCTGCGTGCTATTGTCGAGGGGATTGTGGGTGATGATTTCGAGGTCGTGACCCTCGTTCCACCCGGGGCAAGTCCCGAAACCTATGAGCCCACTCCCGAGCAGATGGAACGCGTGGAACGCTCACAGATGGTGTTTGCCGTGGGACTTATAGGCTTCGAACACTCGACCGTCGAACGCCTGACCGAGAGTGCGGCCGTTCGCTATGTCAACCTTTCGGAGAGTATCGACCTTCTCGACGGACACTGTCACCACGACCACGCCGAGGAGCACCACCACGCCGAAGGTGCAAATCCTCACCTGTGGACCTCCCCACGCCAGCTACGCCAAATGGCAGCCACGGCCTACGCCGCCATTGCTGCCGAGTGGCCCGACTCTACCGTCTATAAAGCCAATTATGAAGCGTTTATAACCCGTCTTGACTCGCTCGATGGGCGCATAATACGTCGCTTGTCTGAGGTCACATCGCGTGCGTTTGTCATCTACCACCCGACGTTCGGCTACCTGGCCGAGGAGTACGGGCTGACCGAGATAGCCATCGAGAGCCACGGCAAGGAACCTTCGGCCGACCACCTGCGCCATGTGGTGGATGAGGCTCGTGCGAAGGGTGTCAGCAAGGTGTTCTATCAGAGGGAATTTCCGCGCTCGGTGGTCGAAACCGTGGCACGCGAGCTTGACGTTGAACCCATCGAAGTGGATATTCTGAGTGGGGACGTCGAGGGTATGATTTATGGTTTTGTGGATAAACTTGCACGTTAATGGAACTCATTGCACTACACAACGTTACGGTAGCCTACCAGGCCGAGCCGGTATTGAAGGGTGTCAACCTCACAATTTCGGATGGCGATTTTGTGGGAGTCATCGGCCCTAATGGCGGTGGCAAAACCACGCTTGTCAAGGCAATACTCGGACAAGTGGCTTACAGTGGCCGCGTAGACTACGCTCCCGAGGTTCTGCGCGACGGAGTACCTGCCATTGGCTACCTGCCCCAACAAAATTTGTTCGACCGCGCCTTCCCTATTTCGGTTCGCGAGGTTGTGCTGTCGGGCTTGCAATCGCGCCGACGTTGGGGCGTGGGCTACAACCGCGAGGACGACCGACGAGTGGCCGAAACTCTGCGAATAATGGACCTCGAAGGGTTGGCCAACCGACCCATAGGCGAGATTTCGGGTGGACAGATGCAGCGTGCGCTGTTGTGTCGGGCGGTGATTTCGGAGCCTCGGGTGCTGATTTTGGACGAGCCAACGACCTACGTCGACAACCGTTTCGAGGGCGAACTCTATGAGTTGTTGGAGCGTCTAAGCAGCCGCATGGCGATTGTCGTGGTGTCGCACGACATCGGAACCATCACCTCGAAGGTTCGCAGCATTGTGTGTGTCAACCGCACCGTCCACCGCCACGACTCCAACATTATCACTCCCGAGCAGCTGGCCAACTACAACTGCCCCATCCAGATTATTTCGCACGGCAATGTTCCCCACACCGTGCTGGAGCATCACGACCACCATCACCACGACCATTAGAGGGTATATAACATCGAAACGAGGGTGTCCGACGTGTGTGGACACCCTCGTTCATTTGGATGGGTCAAGTTATTTTTTGAGCGAGAAAGCACCCTCGAGCGGGGCATTGGAGTCCTCGCCGACCCACACTTTGAACTCGCCCGCATCCTCACGAACCGTGTTGTCGCGGTGGCAGTAGGCCAACTCCGAAGTGGGAATCTCGAAGGTCAGCACACGCTCCTCGCCAGCCTTGAGCGACAAGCGCTCAAAACCTTTCAACTCGCGCACGGGGCGCGTTGTCTCGGCCACAAGGTCACGCACATAGAGCTGGGCAACATCGTCACCATCACGCCGGCCCGCATTACGAACCTTGACACTGACTTTCACCGTGCCACCAATCTTGACTTCGGGGGTGAGCACCTTCAAATCCGAGTACTCAAACTGCGTGTAACTCAATCCGTAACCGAACGGGAAGAGCGGTACGTTGGGAATATCAATGTAGGTCGAGGTGTAGTTAGACGCGGGTTTATACGGATTTCGGGTCGGGCGTCCTGTCGTCTTGGCATTGTAGTGTATAGGCACCTGACCCACACTGTGGGGGAAAGAGAGTGTAAGGTGACCCGAAGGATTCACATCGCCCGAGATGATGTCGGCCACAGCCGGACCTGCCATCGTGCCTCCGTGCCAAGTCACCAACACGGCGTCAGCCTTGGCGACCTCGTTACGGATATCCATTGCGCGACCCGTCGAGAGAAGTACCACAATCTTGCGACCCGTCTTTGTGAGTGCATCCAGCAGTTCTTGTTGCACAGCAGGAACCGAGATGTCGCTACGAGCACTTGCCTCGCCACTGTGCCATCCGGGAAGTCCCATCGACAACAGCACGATATCGGCTTGCGAAGCGATTTTTACAGCCTCGTCGACACCTCCTTCAATGGCGCGTTCAGCCTCACAACCTTTGGCATAGAGGATGTTCTCGGCACCGTAGCGCTCCTCCAAAGCCTTGCGAAAAGTGATGGCGCGTTTTGCGTCGCCTGCACCAATCCACGAGCCGAGTTGGTCACCCTGCGAGTCGGCAAACGGACCTATCAGAGCAATCTTGGTACCCTCGGCCACGGGCAGTGCATCCTCGTTTTTGAGCAACACCATCGACTCGGCGGCCAACTTGCGGGCCACGGCCAAGTTCTCGGGGCGGAAATAGGCCTCCTCCTGATTTTGCGAGCCATATTTGAACGGGTCGTCGAACAGTCCCAAGCGATACTTCACGGCCAGCACCTCGCGGCATAGTTGGTTGATGAGTTTCTCGGAGACCCTGCCTTCGCGCACAAGCTCTGCGGCGTGGACCAAGTAGTCGCCCGAGACCATATCCATATTGAGGTGTGCATTAAGACTCATCTCGGCAGCCTCCTTGCCATCGGCCACAACTCCGTGTGCCACCATTTCGTGCACCGAAGTGTAGTCCGAAACGACAAAACCTCGGAATCCCAACTCCTCGCGCAAAACATCGTAGAGCAACCAACGATTGCCCGATGCAGGAACACCCATCAGGTCGTTGAACGATGTCATAACCGTTACGGCACCCGCCTTCACCGCCGCAACATAGGGCGGCAGGTAGCGGTCGCGGAACATCATTTCGGACATATCGACCGTGTTATATTCGCGTCCGGCCTGCGGAGCACCGTATGCGGCAAAGTGTTTTACGCACGAGGCTATGGTTTTGTCGCTACTCAAATCATCACCCTGATAGCCGCGCACCATGGCAGCCGCAATCTTCGAGCCCAAGTAGGGGTCCTCGCCCGCACCCTCCGACACACGTCCCCAACGGGGGTCGGCCGAGATGTCGCACATAGGCGAGAATGTCCAGTTGATACCCGATGCGGCACTCTCCTCGGCGGCAATACGAGCCGATTGCTCGATAGAAGATATATCCCACGAGCACGACATCGCAAGATTTTCGGGGAATGTAATTCTGCATCCGTGGATAATATCGGTGCCCAAAATGAGCGGAATACCCAGACGAGACTCCTCGACAGCAATTCGTTGTAAACGATGATTGTGCACGGGAGAGCAACCTGCGATAAGTGAACCCACTTCACCGTTGCGAATGGCTGCTTCTATATTGCGCGGTTCTCCATCGGGACCCGTCACATCGCTCGTGTAGGCGCGGAATTGTTGAAGTTGTCCGATTTTCTCACTGAGCGTCATCTTGCGGAGCAAGCCGTCAGCAAAACGGAAAGCCTCAGCCTCCTCGGCCGACAAACGACGGTCTGCCGCCACAACCGACACACAAGCCGCTACCATGAAAATAAAAAACAGTGATATCCTTTTCATCCAAGTAGTAGTTTTATGCCTAAAGTCTTACAAATATAGGTATTTTAGATATATTCACACACTCACAGTCCCCCAAATCGCTCACATTATCAAAAACATCTTTTCACGCAGAAGGCCGTAGAAGTGAGAGTTGCGGTGGATGATTTCGTCCCAAACGGGTGGTTCGATGAGCGTACCGTTACTGTCTTTAACTCCCCAGCCCACTCCACCGCGGAATATTGCACCTTCGACCGAGCAGATGGTTCGACGCTCGGCCAGCACCTCGCCCAAAAACGCCAATTCGGGGAAACCTCCTGTAAGCATCTCGCACATGCGCACCGCACGCGCATCTCCGCAACTGACAAACAACTCGCAAAGCCGAATCCAAGGCTCGCCTCCATGAACAAATATCTCATCCGACCACGGGAAAACACTATCAACTCCTCGCTCGGGGTCTGCAACCAAAGCATGCAGCGCAACACTGATTCGCGCCACGGCCCAATCATCCAGATGGCGGTTGTCCATGTCGATGGTTCGCCGCGGATGGCTATAACCTGCCGTACCCGTTTCGATGCGCGGTGCGGTAACCGTAGGTACATAGGCTGCATCAAAATCGATGAGTTGCAAGCCCTGGTCACCTACGATGATATTTTCGGGTTTCAGGTCACCGTGCGCCCACTCCTGCCTTAACAACCAGGCACCAAGGCGGTCGAACTCCTCGGTCAAAGCGGCGAGACCCTCCGCATCGCCTGAGGCACACAGTTCGGCTGCGCAACGGTCAAGAGTAACACCCTCAATCCATGGAGCTACCAACACATCGACCTCTCGCACTTCACAGTCGTTACACAACAGCAATCCCCCGGCAAAGAATCGTCCACTCTCGCCCCACTCACTCGTTCTCTCGCTCTCCAACCACTCATAGACCTCTCGGCGGCGTGTATTCACGTCACGATAGCACTTGACGGCCACTGCTCTATCCTCGGAGTCCACGGCTCGGAAAACCACAGAGTTACCTCCGCAAACGAAATCAAGACCGCCATAAGCGGTCTTGACATATCGAAGAGCGGGTCCTCGTTTAAAGGTCTTCGGTCCCAAGGTCAGCGACGCTGCAAAATCCCGTATGTAGGGCATGCGATTCATACTCTTTTGTCCCTTTTCTGACTTCTATCCTTTTTTTTGATTTCTCTCTCTTATCTCCCCCCCCCTCGGGTTATTTGTTCATAATCGAGTTTTGGCGGCTGATACTCTCGATGTGGATAGCCTCCAGAACCGTTTTAACGAACTCCTCGCTCAGTTTGAACTTGGGAGCTTGCGACAAAATGCGGTCGCGGATTACACCCCAACGATTGCTTTGCAGAATTGCCACATCATTCTGTTTCTTAACCTCGCCGATTTTCTCGCAAATATCCATTCGGCGACCCAGCAGTTCGAACAACTCCGAGTCGATTTGGTCGATTTCGTCGCGGTACAGGTTGAGCGATTTTTGGAACTCGGGGCAGTCGGCCGTCTCTTTACGCCAATTGATTTTGCGAATCATGTGCTCCAGCGGTTCGGGCTCAAGTTGTTGTTTGGCGTCACTCCACGCCTCGTCGGGGTGGATATGGCTCTCGACGATAAGTCCGTCGTAGCGGAGGTCGGCGGCTGTTTGCGAAATCTCGCCCAGGTAGTCGCGGCAGCCACAGATGTGCGACGGGTCGCAAATCATCATCATCTCGGGGAAGCGGCTGCGCATCTCCAAAATCATGTGCCACATGGGCGGGTTGCGATATTTCGAGTGGCCGAAGTACGAGAAGCCGCGGTGAATCAGACCGATGTTCTCAATGGGAATACCCACATTCACAAAACGGTTGACAGCACCTGCCCACAACGCGATATCGGGGTTCATAGGGTTCTTAATCAGAATTTTGGAGTTGGTACCCCTAACTGCATCGGCCACCTCTTGTACTGCGAAGGGCGACACAGTGGTACGGGCTCCAAGCCACAGCAGGTCTACACCAAACTCCAGAGCACTCTCGACGTGTTTTTTCGAGGCAACCTCGGTTGCAATGGGTAGGCCGGTCAATCTTTTGGCTTCGGCCATCCAAGCAAGGCCGGGGAGTCCCACGCCTTCGAAAGTTCCGGGTTGTGTGCGGGGTTTCCAAATTCCGGCACGCAACACGTCCACGACTCCCGTAGACGCCAGGCGCACACATGTGTCAAGTGTTTGTTCACGAGTTTCGGCACTGCATGGGCCGGCTATAATAAGGGGGCGCTTGGCTCCCAATGTGAAACTATCCATATTATTTATAAACAAAGGGTTTGGTATTTCTTGGGCTGTTACTTCAAAATCCGTTTGATAGTATTGGCTTTGTCCATCATGTCGCGCAGACCCACCTCGTCGTCGCGTTCTATCATGCGCCGCATGATTTGCAATTGGTGGATATGCTCGCGCAGAACATCCAGGACATTGTATTTGTTCTCAAGCAGAATAGGAATCCACGTCGAGGCCGACGATTTGGCCAACCTAACCGTACTCTCGAAACCTCCGCCCGCAAGGTCAAAAATATGCTCCTCCTCGCGCTCCTTCTCCAACACCGTGAGGGCCAGCGCAAACGAGGTAATATGCGAGATGTGTGACACATAAGCCGTGTGCAGGTCATGTTCCTCGGCACTCATATAGATGAGTTTCATCCCGAGGGCGCGATACAGTTCCTCTATCTTCTCAACTGCGTCGGCATCGCTCCTCTCGCGCTCACAAATCACCACGGCACGACCCGCGAAAGCTTCGCGTTGTGCCGCCTCGGGGCCGCTATGTTCGGTTCCCCACATCGGGTGGGTGGCAACAAAGCGTCCGCGGTGGCGGTGCATGCTCACAAGTTCGCACAACTCCTGTTTGGTCGAACCCACGTCGATAATCACTTGGTCGGCGGGGGCTTTATTGAGCAGTTTGGTGACAATCGTGGGGGCTGTGTTGACAGGCGTCGCAACGACAATGAGTCCTGCTTCGGCCGAGGCCTTGTCGAGCGAAACAATCTCGTCGACAAGGCCCAGCTCCACAGCTTTGGCGGCATGCTTTTCGGAGTTCTCGACACCCCACACGCACTCGGCCACGCCAAGGCGTTTGAGTGCCAAGGCCAGCGAACCTCCGATGAGGCCTACTCCTACTACGGCTGCCGTTTTCATTTATAATCCTTCTTTTTAGGAGAACGCACTCCTTACTTTTTCAATTGTGTTTTAATCTTGTTAGCAGCTTTAGCCAACAGTTCGGCGGTAACGCACAGCGAGATTCGGATGTTGCGTTTACCCTCGCTACCGAAGATACCACCGGGGGTTACGAACACGTCGCACTCGGCCAAAACCTTATCCGAGAACTCGAAGCAGTCACCCTCGAACCACTCGGGAACCTCGGCCCAAATGAACAGACCGGCTTGACCCTTAATGTAGTTACATCCCAGAGCATCCAACAACTCGTAGCCATATTTCTCGCGCTCGTAGTAGGTTTTGTTCAGCTCCGAGAACCACTCGTCGCCCAAGCTCAGAGCCTCAACCGAAGCGGCTTGCAGCGGGTAGAACATACCCGAGTCCATATTGCTCTTGAAGCGCAGGATGTCGCTAATCCAATCGGCGCGACCTACAACAACACCCACACGCCAGCCGGCCATGCTGTGGCCTTTCGACAGCGAGTTCATCTCCAGAGCAACATCCTTGGCGCCCTCGATGTCGAGAATGCTCAGGTAGTTATTGTTACGAACGAAGCTATAAGGGTTGTCGTGAATCAGCATAATGTTGTGTTTGGCAGCGAAGGCAACCAGTTGCTCGAACAACTCGCGGGTTGCGTGAGTTCCGGTAGGCATGTTGGGGTAGTTGACAAACATCAGTTTCACACCGTCCAGGCCTGCGGCCTCAATCTCCTCGAAGTCGGGCAGATAACCGTTCTCCTTTTTGAGTTTGTAGTCCACGGGCACACCGCCTGCAAGGGTAACACCCGAGCGATAGGTGGGGTATCCGGGGTTGGGAATCAGAGCCTTGTCGCCTTTGCTCAGGTAGGTCATACAGATGTGTACGATACCCTCCTTGGAGCCGAGCAGGGGCAGCACCTCGCTTTTGGGGTCGAGGGTTACGTTGTACCATTTTTTGTACCAATCGGCAAACGCGCCACGCAACAGGGCGGTACCGTTGTAGGGTTGGTAAGCGTGTACGTCGGGACGCTCAGCCTCTTTGGCCAGACGCTCGATTACGCTTGCGGCGGGGGGCATATCGGGGCTACCGATACCCAAGGCTACGATGTCGCGGCCTTGTTCACGAAGTTCTGCGATTTCACGATTCTTCTTCGAGAAGTAGTACTCCTTAATCGAATCGAGTCTGTCTGCGGGTTTGATTTCCACTTTTGCCATAAAATTGTAGTAATTAATGAGTTAATATCTTGTTTTAGTTCAATCCGTTGTGATAGACGCCATAAACGTGCACCTCGGAGGTGGCAGCTTGCAGGCGTTCCAGGTTCTCGAAATACAGGTCCAGGTTCTCGAACTCCAAATCGACGTGGAACATGTAGTGCCACGGCTCGCTCGGAACGGGGTACGACTGTAGTTTGGTCATATTCACATCCGAGAAGGTTTGCAGTGCCTCAATCAATGCTCCCGGGCGGTTCTCGGCCTTGAAGTATAGCGAGGCTTTGTTAGCGTCGGGGGCCATCTTGTTGTCACGGCGTTTGAGCACCATGAAACGTGTGTAGTTGTTCTTGATGGTGTTGATTTCGGGGGCTATAATCTCCAACCCGAACAACTTGGCGGCCAAGGTACTTGCAATGGCTGCCTTGTGAGGGTTCTGCTCCTCGGCCAAGCGTTTGGCACTCAATGCTGTATCTTCACTCTCAACCAATTTCCACGATGGGTGCGAGTCCAGATAATCCACGCATTGAAGCAGTGCCATGGGGTGTGTTTCGACCTCGGTGATTTGGTCGGCGGTAACTCCGGGCAGCACCATGAGGTTCTGCACAATCGGTAGGTAGACCTCGCCGCTGACCTGCACATCCTCGTCTTGAAGAATTCCGTAGTTGGCGATAATGCTACCGGCAATGGAGTTCTCGATAGCCATCACGCCATAGTCGGCCTCACCGCTTTTGACCTTGCGGGCCACCTCGCGGAAGGTGTCGCAAGGCAGTGTGATAATATTGGTACCGAAGTACTTATGCGCCACGATTTGGTGGAAACACCCTTCGTAACCTTGAATCGCTATTTTGAGTTTCTGAGTAATCATATTCGTAAAAAATCCCAACCTTTCAACTATTCAGGTCGGGATTATATTTTGTGTACAACATTTTCGCCTTATTGACATAGCGCTACCCGACCGCTCGCGCAGTAATAAAAGTAGTATTGTTTCATAAACGGCGAATGTGTCATCACTCCTCTTCTTTAGTATTGTTTTGCATTGTGGACAAGCGCAGTCCGAATGCAAATGTAGGTATTTTTTTGATAGATTGTACCTTTTTTCTCTATTTTTTTGCAGTTTCGACCCCAAAACAACAAAAAGGGCTATTCTGCAACCACGCGCAGAACAACCCTTTTAAATATTTCTTATAACCCTTTTAAATATTTTTTAACAAAATACCTTAAATATGTGGGGGATTTTGCTTACTTCACCGAGATGGCAGCCAGAGCAATCGACGCGAGTTTCGAGTCGCGGCTGTCGCCACGCGAAGTCAAGATGCAAGGTTTGGTTGTACCCTTAACCAGCGCAGCCAGACGAGCACCACACCAGTGGGTAGCCAATTTAAAGAAGGTGTTACCTGCCTCGATGCTGGGGAACAACAGACAGTCTGCGTCACCTGCAACACCGTTGGTTTTGTACTTCTTGGTCTCAACAACCTCGGGGTAGAGAGCTACGTCAATCGACAGGGGACCCTCAACCAGCACGTTGCCATATTTACCCTCGGCTGCATTGGTGTGCAGTTGGTAAGCCTCGGCGCTCGACACAATCTTGGGCAGCAGTTGCTCGCTCGGTGCAAGGCAGGCGATTTTGGGTTGCTCCACGCCCAGCACTTGTGCGACCTCGGCCAGGTAGCGCAACTCCCACTCTTTTTGCTCGAAGGTGGGGGCAGGAATAATAGCTGCGTCCGACACCAAAATGAGCTTGTGGTATTTGGGGGTATCGAAAATTGCAACGTGGCTCAATACACCGCCGGGGATGAGCAGGCCATACTCCTTGTTAAGGATACCGCGCACGTATTTGTCCGACGACACGAGTCCTTTCATCAGGATGTCGCCCTCGCCGTCGTGAACCATCTTAACGGCTTTGGCTACACAATCAACATCCTCTTTGATGTCGATGATTTCGAATTTAGCGGGGTCGATACCCTTGTCGGCGCAAACTGCGGTGATAACATCTTTGTCACCAACCAGCACGCCCTCGATGAAACCGAGTTCCACAGCGTCGTTTACAGCCTCAATGGTGTGTGAATCCTGGGCATAAGCAGCCACCAGGCGACGTTTCGGGCCGCGTTTTGCAGCCTCAACAATCTCTTCCAAATGTTTAATCATTGTGTGTCTGAGTTTTATTTATTTTACCAAATTAAACGTATCGGTTGCAATCACCAACTCCTCGTTAGTTGCAATAACGGCCACTTTAACCTTCGACTCGGGAGTCGAGAGCATGGTGTCTGTACCGCGTGTCTTGTTGTTCAGCTCCTTGTCGTACTCCACGCCGAGGAATGCCAAACGGTCGCTCACGTACTCGCGCAGGTCTTTGGAGTTCTCGCCAACACCGCCGGTGAAGATAACCATATCAACGCCGTTCATCTTGGCAGCGTACTCGCCAACGAAACCTGCAACCTTCGAGTAGTAGAGGTTACGGCCGACAATGGCGCGAGGGTTACCCGCATCGAAAGCAGCATCCACATCACGCATATCCGACGACACGCCGGTCAGAGCCTCGATACCCGATTTTTTGTTGAGTACGGTGTTCAGCGCTGCGTAGTCAAGTCCCTCTTTCTCACCAACGTAGAGAACAGCACCTGCGTCAACCGAGCCGCAACGGGTACCCATCACAAGACCATCCAGAGGGGTGAATCCCATCGAGGTGTCGAACGATTTGCCGTTCAGCACAGCGGTCACCGAACCTCCGTTACCGATGTGGCAGGTGATGATTTTGGAGTTGTTGATGTCAAGACCTGCAAACTCCGCGCCGCGACGTGCAACGAACTTGTGGCTTGTGCCGTGGAAACCGTATTTACGAACGCGGTACTTCTCGTAGTACTCATAGGGGAGAGCGTAGAGGTAGTTCTCGGCGGGGATTGTTTGGTGGAACGAGGTGTCGAACACTGCCACCTGAGGTATTGTGGGCAGCAGGCTTTGAATCGACAGGATACCCTCAAGGTTTGCGGGGTTGTGCAGGGGAGCCAGCTCGAAGCACGAACGGATTTTGGCGATTACATCGTCATTGACCAACGCACTCTCCGAGAAATACTCACCACCGTGAGCCACGCGGTGACCTACGGCATTCAGTTCATCGAGCGACGCGATAACGCCATGTGCAGAGTCGGTCAAAGCCTCGATAATCAGACGGATACCCTCGGTGTGGTTGGGGATTGCGCCCTTGTACTCATAGGGAGCGCGACCATCTTGGGGTTTGTGGGTCAAGACACCCTCGGCCAAACCGATACGGTCAACCAAACCTTTACCCAACAGTGTGTTTTGTGTCTCGGAAGTCATGTCGATTACTTGGTACTTAATCGACGAACTTCCGCAATTCAATACAAGAATTACCATGATTTTGTTGTTTTATATTTTGTGTTTTTGCTTCTTTCAGAATCCCCTCATTCGGCACACTCACGCCCGACGGGGTATTTGGCTCCGGAGCGCAAAGTTAATCTTTTTTGGTGACATTATTCGCTTTAGCGAAAAAAAGTTTATTAAAGAGGTAAATTATGAATGATTTGGTTGCGAGTTTGCTTTTTTTAATCTACATTTGCGTTTGTGCCGGAGTGCTTTTTGATGCGAACCTTTAGAAAACACCCAACGCGCACTTAACGTAAGTATCTAAAAATAAAATGGTTACCATGAAAACACCAGAGTCTGTTCCCGTGGAACAAGTCGGCAACAATGCCGAGGATGTGCAACAACAAGCCCCCGAAAACCAAACCACACAAAACCAAAACCCAACTGCCGAAGAGGACTTGACCCCACAAGTCGATTTCTCGGACGAAGAGGCCATGCTCGCTGCCGAAAGCGAGGAGGTGTCGCTGGGCGAGGATAACACCGAAAGTGGCGAGGTAGAATCCGTGTCGGCCGCAACGTATGCGGGCAAAACCAAAGCCGAATTGGTCGAAATCCTGGCCGATAAGGTGCACAACGAACCTGTGCAAACGCTCCGTGCCACCATCGAGGCCATCAAAATCGCTTTTTACAAAGCGCACAAGGCCGAAATCGAAAACCTCAGACGCGAGGCTGTCGAAACGGGTGGCGACCCCGACAACCTCAACCTGCCCACCGACATGAACGAGGCAGCTCTCAAAGCGCTGATTGCCGAGTACCGCACCAAACGCGACGAATACCTGGCCGGTCTGGAGCAGAGTAAAGAGGAGAACCTGAAGGTCAAGATGGCTATCATTGAGGAACTGAAGGCTCTCATCAACAGCAATGAAACAATGAACCACACCTTCGCAGCGTTCCGCGAACTGCAACAACGCTGGAAAGAGGCAGGACCCGTACCCCAAGCCAACGTGAAGGATATGTGGGAGACCTATAACCACCACGTAGAGAACTTCTACGAGTATATCAAAATCAACAAAGAGCTGCGCGACATGGACCTCAAACGCAACTACGAGGCCAAAGTCGCATTGTGCGAGCAAGCCGAAGCCCTCATCCTTGAGCCTTCGGTCGTGAGCGCCTTCCACAGCCTACAAAAACTGCACGACGACTGGCGTGAGATAGGCCCCGTGGCTTCGGAATACAAGGAGAGCCTGTGGGAGCGTTTCAAGGAGGCCAGCTCGCGCATCAACAAACGCCACCAACAACACTTCGAGGAAATCAAACAAGAGCAACAACAGAACTTGGAACTTAAGACCAAACTGTGTGAGCAAACCGAGGAGCTGAATGCTACCCCGTGCGAGTCGCGCAAGGAGTGGAACAAGGCTTCGGAGAAGTTGTTGGAAATCCAAAAAGTGTGGAAAACCATCGGTTTTGCACCCAAGAAGGAGAACTCACGCATCTATGAGCGTTTCCGCGTGGCTTGCGACGCTTTCTTCGAGCGCAAACGCAACTACTACAGCGGACTGAAAGACCAAATGGAGGACAACCTTGCGCTGAAAACCCAGATTTGCGAACAGGCCGAGGCTATCATGAACAGCGACGACTGGAAAACCACCGGCGACCGCCTTATCGAACTGCAACACCAATGGAAAGAAATCGGCGCCGTGCCCCGTCGCCAATCGGATGCCGTGTGGAAACGTTTCCGCGCCGCTTGCGACACCTTCTTCGAGCGCAAAGCAAGCCACTTCTCGAGCGTGGACGCCGAGCACAAGGAGAACTTGAACCGCAAACGCGCGCTGCTGGAGGAGATGGCCGCCTTCGATGTGACAGGCGTAACGTTCGAAGCCATCAAAGAGTTCCAACGCCGTTGGGGCGAAATCGGCTTCGTGCCCATCAAACAAAAAGAGACTATCCAAAAACAATACAAAGAGGTTGTCGATAAACTGTTCGGCGCACTGCGTGGCAGTGAGCGCGAACGCAACTTCGACAAGTTCCGCAACCGCATCTCGAATCTCAAACAGAGCGGCGACAAACGACTCCGCTATGAGCGCGAACGACTCTACAACAAGGTTAAACAGTTGGAGGCCGACATCGCAACGCTGGAGAACAATATCGGTTTCTTTGCGGGCAGCAAGAACGCCGAGTCGCTGATTGCCGAGGTTCGCATCAAAATCACCAAAGCCAAGGAGGAGATGGCCGACACCATCAAAAAAGTGCAGGCTATCGACGCCGAAGAAAAACAAGCATAGTAATCAACAATACAATACTACACACAATGGAAAAGAGTGAAAAACAGACAAAGTATATCTTTGTGACGGGTGGTGTTGCTTCGTCGCTCGGCAAGGGTATCATCGCAGCTTCGCTGGCCAAGTTGTTGCAGGCCAGAGGTTACTCGGTCACCAATCAGAAGTGCGACCCTTACATCAATGTCGACCCCGGAACGCTCAGCCCATACGAGCACGGCGAGTGCTACGTTACCGAGGATGGCGCCGTAACCGACCTCGACCTGGGTCACTACGAACGATTCACCGGTACCCCCACTTCGCAGGCCAACGGTGTGACTACGGGACGTATCTACCAAAACGTTATCAACAAGGAGCGTAGCGGACAGTATCAAGGTAAAACCGTGCAGGTTGTTCCTCATATCACCGACGAAATCAAACGCTCGATACTCAAACTCGGCAAACAGGGCAAATACGATATTATCATCACCGAAATCGGTGGTACGGTTGGTGACTTGGAGTCGCTGCCTTATATCGAAGCTGTGCGCCAGCTGCGCTACTCGCTGGGTCCGCGAAACACGGCCGTGGTTCACCTGACACTGGTTCCCTACATGGCTGCCAACGGCGAGCTGAAAACCAAACCTACGCAACACTCAGTTAAGACGCTGCAAGAGTATGGTATCCAACCCGACATGTTGGTTCTGCGTACCGAACACCCGCTCAATGAGGAGGTTCGCAGCAAGGTGGCTCTGTTCTGTAACGTCGACCAAAACGCTGTGTTTGAGTCGATTGACGTACCCACAATCTATGAGGTCCCCCTCAAGATGCACGCCCAACACTTGGATGACGTAACCCTCGACAAACTCAATCTGCCGGGTCTGCACGAAGCCGACATGAGCGATTGGGAGGATTATGTCAACCGTGTGAAACACACCGACAAAGAGGTTCATATCGCTCTGATTGGTAAATATGTCGAATTGCCCGACGCCTACAAGTCGATTTCGGAATCGTTCATTCACGCAGGTGCCACCAATGACGTAAAAGTACGCATCAACTATATCAACGCCGAAACCGTAACCGCCGACACTGTTGAAGGTCTGCTGAAAGGCGCTTCGGGAGTGCTGGTAGCTCCCGGATTCGGACAACGTGGTGTTGATGGCAAGGTGGAGGCTGTGCGCTATGCCCGCGAGAATAACATCCCGTTGTTCGGTATCAACTTGGGTATGCACGCCGCAATCCTCGACTTCGCCCGCAACGTGCTGGGTCACAAGGATGCCGATTCGACCGAGTATCACGGAACTTCGTACCCCGTTTTGGACCTTTGCGCCGAGCAAAAGAGCATGACCACCATCGACGGCACAATGCGTCAAGGTGCTTACGCTTGCCAACTGACCGATGATTCGCACTGCGCCAAGATTTACGGTACAACCGCAATCTCGGAGCGTCACCGCCACCGCTATGAGTTCAACAACAAGTACCTCAATGAGTTTAAGGAGGCAGGTCTGAAACCCGTGGGTGTGAACCCCGAGACCGGTTTGGTTGAGGTGTTTGAGCTGGAGGGTCACCCCTGGTACATCATTGTGAACTTCCACCCGGAGTACAAGAGCAACGTTATGCATCCGCACCCGTTGTTTGTGGACTTCGTGAAGGCCGCATGCGAGTACGAGAGCAAAAACAAGTAGCAGAACTACTACAATAAGACATCTAATCACAACCCCCGCCGACAAGACGGGGGTCGTGTGCTAAATAAACAAACTTATAGGAAATGGATAAAAAGTCGATTATCGGACTTGTTCTGATTGGATTAATTATGTTCGGCTACACGTGGTACAGCGGCAAGCAGGCTGCCAAATACCAAGCCGAACGTGTGAAACAGGACTCGGTGGCCTTCGTTGAGGCACAGCGCGAGTTGGCCGCAGCCGCCAGCCAAACCATCGGACAAGCCGACCAAAACAAAAAACTTTCGGAAGAGGAGATTCTCCGCGCCAACATCGGCGAGGAACTCTATGCAGCACAAACTACCGAAACCCAAATCTTCACTCTGGCCAATGAGGTTGCCGAATATGAGTTCTCGACCCGCGGCGGACAAATCAACGAGGTGACCCTCGTGGAATATAACAAATACGGCGGCGAGCCGTTGAGGATGTTCGTCCCCGGAACCGAGCGCTTCAATGTTGAGTTCTTCATCCAGAAGGGATTTAAGAACTTGCAGATTCAGACCGGCAACTACAACTTTGAGTGCATTGCTCCCGATACCGCTTGGAGCGAGGGCGAGGAGTCCAAACAGGTTCGTATGCGCTTGGCCATTGACTCGACCGCACACCTGGACTACGTCTACACCATCTACCGCGACAACTACATGCTCGACTTCGACATCGACTTCTCGGGCGTTGCACACTTGATGGCCTCGCAATATGACTTCGAGATTGTGTGGAAAAACTCGTCGCCCCAACAAGAGAAGGGCTTCGAAAACGAGAACAACTACACCACCGTGGCCTATCGCTACCCCGGCGACAAGAAACCCGAGGAGCTGCCTCTGGGCAAAGAGGGCACTTCGAAGAGCGAGAAAATCACTTCGAAGTTGGAGTGGGTTGCATTCAAACAACAGTTCTTCTCGTCGATTCTGGTGGCTAAGGACGACTTCCAAGACGGCGAGGTTGGCTACTCGACCTACAAACCCTATGCGGGAATGATTAAGGACTTCTCGGCCGTGCTGGGTGTCCCCTACTCGCCCGACAAGAACGTCTACGGATTCCAATGGTACTTCGGTCCCAACAAGTTCAACCTGCTGGAGAAGTACGACCTCGGCTTTGAGTATCTGGTTCCGCTTGGCGGTTCGCTTGTTGGTTGGATGAACCGCTGGTTTGTGATTCCTCTGTTCGACTTTTTGAACAAGTATATCGCAAGTTTCGGCTGGATTATCCTTATTATGACCATCATCATCAAGATTGTCATCTTCCCGCTGACCTACAAGTCGTACCAATCGTCGGCCAAGATGCGCGTGCTCAAGCCCGAAATCGACGCCCTCAACGAGAAGTACCCGCGTCAGGAGGATGCCATGAAGAAACAACAGGCTATGATGGACCTCTACAAAAAGGCCGACATCAGCCCGATGAGCGGTTGCATCCCGATGTTGATTCAGTTGCCTATTCTGTGGGCGATGTTCCGTTTCTTCCCCGCGTCGATTGAGCTGCGTGGCGAGAAACTGTGGTGGGCCGACGACCTTTCGAGCTACGACAGCATCATCAACCTGCCGTTCAACATTCCGTTCTATGGCGACCACGTGAGTCTGTTCGCACTGCTGATGTCGGCAATGCTGGTCATCTCGTCGCTCATCAACATGCGCAACACGGGACAACAACAAATGCCCGGCATGAAGTTTATGATGGTGTGGATGATGCCCATCATGATGTTGTTCTTCATGAACAACTACGCGAGCGGTCTGTGCTACTACTACACCTTGTCGAGCTTCATCACCTTGCTGCAAATGTTTGCCATCCGCGCGATGATTGACGACAACAAGGTTCGCGCCAAGATGGCCGAGGCCGCCAAGAAGCCCCGCAAGAAGAGCAAATTCCAACAACGCTACGAGGAGGCTCTGAAGGCGCAACAAGCCCAACTGCGCGAGCAACAACGTCGCGGCGGAAGATAACCCTGCGGGGGGGACAGATGCAGATATAGATGATTTGTTTAACTCTTACGAACCTTATTGGGTGGACTAAAATTATTACTTATGAGGAAAATACTATATTTATTGTTTAGTTGTGTTGCCATTATCACTATTGTTGCTTGTAGCGTTGATAAATCAACACACCACCAAACCAAATATCAAAACCAAAGTGGTGTCAACATAAAACTCATAGGTAGACGTCCTTATTCTGATGAGAATTTTGAAGTACAAATCTCCAATGGAAAATCTTGGGAGTCTAAGGTTGAACTCTGTCCTTACGATGCAGGCTGCGATTTTTCAAGTTTAGGATTGATAGGTTGTGACTCTGTTTGCATTATCTTTAATGAAGATAGAGTATTGTCTTATATCTATGAAGATAAGTCTGATTCGAATCCTTTGGATTGGCGTAATTACAAAAAATCTTATAACAAGAAAACTGATGTAAATACTTCGCTGTTCACTTTCACGCGCGAAATGTACGACGCCGCAACACCGATTGAAAAATAGGCAACGGAGCCGATAATTACGGAACCCCCCGTCGGACATGGTCCGACGGGGGGTCTTGTTTCAAAAGGCGGACCGGCTACCCGAGCAGCAACGAGTCCAACTCGGAATATGTCATCGTACGTACTTCGCAACGACCTATGGCGCACGGAAAAACAACATGAATGCAGCCCGCACTACCCTTCTTATCCTTACGCAGAGCAACGGTGAGCTCACTCATGGGGATTTCGCACTCGGTGGGAAGTCCCAAGCGTGACAGCAGAGCCACGATACGTTCGGTGGTTTGCGCGTCGGACACTTCAGCGCGTTGGGCGGCGCGGCCTATATAGTTCATTCCGATGGCCACGGCCTCGCCATGAACCCAGCGACGCGAACACTTCTCGATAGCGTGGGCCACGGTGTGTCCGAGGTTGAGCAGGCGGCGCACTCCTCCCTCGCGCTCGTCGGCCTCGACGATACGGGCCTTGACACTCACGGTGCGAGCCACAACCTCCGAAAGCAACTCCTTATTGGCGAGTAGTTCGTCCACCGCGGTACGCTCCAATATTTCGAACAATTCGGCATCGCCTATGACGGCCGACTTTACCACCTCGGCCAGACCTGCCACAAACTCCCTGCGGGGCAGAGTGTCGAGCAGAGCCACATCGCACAGCACGAAGTCGGGTTGGTTGAACACGCCGACCATATTTTTGTATCCCCCCAGATTTACGCCATTCTTGCCACCAACGCTCGCGTCCACCTGCGCCAGCAGCGACGTGGCAACAAATCCAAAGCCCACGCCACGCATGTAGGTCGACGCCACAAAGCCCGTGATGTCGGTCACAATGCCACCGCCAAAGCCCACAAGGTAGCTGCTGCGGTCGGCGCCTGCGGCTATAAGTTCGGTGTGAATTTGTTCGACCGTCGAGAGGGTCTTATGCTCCTCGCCGAGCCCGATGATAATCTTATGGTAGGGAGCCAGCAATTCGGCATAAGCCTCGGCCAGGTGCGGGTCGGTGACAACAAATAGCCTACGTCCGGCGGGCACGAGCCTTGCAAGTTCCGCGACCGCACCAGCGCCTATCAGGATTTGCGAGGGAGCGCGTCCTTCGCGTGGAATTTCGAGTGTTTTCATGGTATATATCTGTTTGGGTTACCAATCAATGGGAGTTTTTCCGATACTTCGGAGGTAGTCGTTGGCCTTCGAGAAGTGGCGGCAGCCGAAGAATCCGCGATAGGCCGACAGTGGCGAAGGGTGGACTGCCTTCAGCACCAAGTTCTGCGACGCATCCACAGCGGCAGCCTTCTTTTGGGCATAGCTGCCCCACAACATATAGACCACACCCTGTTTGTGCGTAGCCACAGCCCTGACCACAGCGTCGGTGAAGCGTTCCCAGCCACGACCTGCGTGTGATGCGGCAACTCCTGCGCGCACCGTGAGCACGCTGTTGAGCAACAGCACACCCTGCTCGGCCCAACGGTCGAGGTTTCCGCTCGCGGGCACGGGTTTGCCCAAGTCGCTCTCAATCTCCTTGAAGATGTTGACCAGCGAGGGTGGAAACTGCACTCCGTCGCCCACCGAAAAACACAATCCATTGGCTTGTCCGGGTCCGTGGTAGGGGTCTTGGCCGATAATCACAACCTTGAGATTTTCGAGCGGGCACTTGTCGAAGGCTCTGAAGATGTTGCCCCCACGCGGGTAGATGGTATGCGAGGCGTACTCCGAGCGCACAAACTCGGTCAGCGCGGCAAAGTACTCCGCACCAAACTCCTCGGCCAGCAGAGCCTTCCAATCCTCGGCGATACGAACATTCATTACATCAGCGATTTGATAACTTGCTCCAGACGTGCGAGTTCCAGCGTATTGGCTGCGTCGCTACGTGCATTGTCGGGGTCGGGGTGCACCTCAAAAAAGTAGCCGTTGGCACCAAATGCCCGAGCAGCCAGAGCCATTGCGGGCACATACTCGCGGTTGCCACCCGTCACACTTCCTCCGGGGCGTTGCACCGAGTGGGTGCAGTCCATAATCACGCGCGGAGCTATTCGAAGCATCTCGGGGATATTACGGAAATCGACCACAAGGTTGTTATATCCGAAGGTTGTTCCTCGCTCGGTGAGCCACGTTTCCGTTCCGCCGCTCTCGACCACCTTATTATAGGCATAGACCATGCTCTCGGCCGACAGGAATTGCGCCTTCTTGATGTTGACCACCTTGCCCGTGCGTGCAGCAGCAACCAGCAGGTCGGTCTGGCGGCACAGAAAGGCGGGAATCTGAACAATATCAACCACCTCACCCACGGCCTCGGCCTGATAGCTCTCGTGGATGTCGGTAGTGAGGGGCAATCCCCATTTGGCCTTAACATCAGCCAACATTTGCAGACCACGCTCCAAGCCGGGTCCACGATACGAACTCAGCGAAGTGCGGTTGGCCTTGTCGAACGACGCCTTGAACACCACTTGGGCACCCAATTCGTCGCGCAGACGCACCAATTCGGCTGCCACAACGTCCAACACTTCGGCCGACTCGATGACACACGGGCCGGCAATAAATATTGATTTGGAATTATCGAAACTCATATATCTTTGGTTTTAATCTCTATACACATTCATCTGTCGCAGGCAGCGTTCGAGCGACACCTCCCAATCGGGCACATCGACACCAAACCACGACTTAATCTTGGTCTTGTCCAGCACCGCGTACTCGGGTCGTCGCGCCGCCGTGGGCCACTCATCGGTGGTAATCGGCAGCACCACACACTCACTACGCATCATACCCACAATGGTGTCGGCCAACTCCCACCACGAGGTTTCGCCCTCATCGGCGTAGTGGAACACCTCGCCACGTAGGTCACGCCCCTTGAGTTGCGGCACAATATGCAGAATCGCCGCCGCAAGGTCCGCTGCCCAAGTTGGTGTTCCCCATTGGTCGGCCACCACACGCAACTCGCTCTCGGTTTGCGCCTTGGCTGCTATGGTACGCACAAAGTTATGCCCCTCGGCCGAGTATAGCCACCCTATACGGATGATTATTCCTCGACAGCCCGAAGCCTGCATCTCGCGCTCACCTTGGCGTTTGGTCTCGCCATAGACGCTCAGCGGAGAAGTGGCATCATTCTCGGTATAGGGCACACGCGCCGAGCCATCAAACACATAGTCGGTCGAAATATGCACCAACGTCACATCACGTTCGGCCGCCTCACAAGCCAAATTCGCCACGCCCTCGGAGTTCACTCTCAAAGCCGCCGTAGCATCGCTCTCGGCACGGTCGACAGCTGTATATGCCGCACAATTGACGATGACATCCGTCGGGTGGGCGTCCAAAAACGACGACACACTCTGGCGCGAGGTGATGTCCAACTCCGCGCGACGTGCAAACACAAACTCACACTCGGCGCACTCCGAACTACCCGACAAACGGGCCAACTCTCGGGCCAACTGCCCATCCGCTCCGGTCACAATGATTCTTGTCATGGCCTTTGTTCTGTTTTTTGAATGTAAAGTTAGAAAAAACATACAAAATTCCCAAAAAATCCCTAACTTTGTGACGCTTGAATAACTACTTTTATGAAAAACAAAATGCTCCTTTCGGCTCTTACCCTGATGGTAATGGCCCTGACTATCAACCCACTCGACGCAGCTCCCAAAGCTAAAACACGCAAAAGCGATGTCAAAAACATCATACTCATGATTGGCGACGGCATGGGCGCTGCTCACATCACGCAAGTAATGATTGACCAAAAATTCGCACCGCTCAACATGAACCGTGCAATGGGTGGCGGTATGGTCACAACCTACTCCAAAAACAACCGCGTCACCGACTCGGCTGCCGCAGCAACAGCGTTCGCAACCGGACAAAAAACCAATAACTCCAAACTGAGCGTCGACCCCGACAACAACCCCATGACCACAATCATCGAATTGGCCGAACGTGCAGGATATGCCACGGGTGTTGTCGCTACCAGCGCACTTGTTCACGCAACACCCGCTGCTTTCTATGCCCACGCCAAGAAACGCTACGACAGCGATACCATCGCAGCACAACTCCTCCCCTCGGGTATTGACGTGGCTTTCGGTGCCGGCAAAGGCAACTTCGACGCACGCAAAGACGGACGCGACCTGCTGGCCGAAGCACGCAATGCAGGATACACCGTGGTTGACAGCATTCACAAACTTGATGACGTCCACTCGGGCAAAGCCATCGTAGCTTATCCCACGGGACGCAATCACTTGCCCATGATGCTCAAAGGTCGTGGCGACTATCTGCCCCAAGCCACCGCCAAAGCTCTCGAACTGCTCAAATCGTGCAGCCGCAAAGGTATGTTCCTGATGGTCGAAGGCTCACTCATCGACTACGGCGGCCACGGCAACAGCGAAAAAGACATCGTAGCCGAAACTCGCGACTTCGACAACGCTGTGGGTGTGGCTATGGACTTCGCCGACCAAAACCCCGGAACACTCGTTATCATCCTCGCCGACCACGAAACGGGCGGTATGACAATCGTTTCGAACAACGCCGATTTCACCGAAAGCGAAAGTGGTGTCAAAACACGCTTCTCGACAGGTAGCCACTCGGCTGTCATGGTCCCTCTGTTGACCTATGGCACAGGCTACGAACGCGTAGGCGGCATACTCGACAACACCGAAATTCACGACAAAATCTGCGAATTACTCGGACTTGAGTAGTTTGATTTGATGTTCTTTTTGAACCATCAAAAGTGCCATGTGTTCTTTTTGAGCCATCAAAAAGAACCAAAAAATGGGGCGCAAACCGCCGGATGAGAAACTTCGTTTCTCTGAAAATCAGGTTTGGGCGAGAGATTTTTATGACGCGTAACACCGGCAGGTGTTTCTCCAAAATATTTAGGGTTGGGACCTCACAAACAAGTTTGCAGGCTCCCAACCCTAAACATTTCGTAGCACATCCCAAAGGGATGTGTGGCGCATCATCAAAACATCTTCCGCGCAAATTTGAGAGAGTCGCTAACTCTCCTCATGCTGGGTCATTTCGTTGGTTCGGCTCGTTTAAGACCCCAACTTTTTCATTCAAAATCCGACCACCGTTCACTATCATTCCACGATTCGGTCACCCCACCCCGCGGTAGGAAGAGTGTTCTTTTGGCAATAGCCCAAAAGAACCAAAAGGCTTTGGCCTTGCGGTTTTGCAAGGCGATTGTTTGTGCGAGTTGAAACGCCCCCTCTGTTACAACCCAATGACGTGGCGTTTCCGCATCACTCGCAACCCAATCGCATATCTTGCAAAATCCGACGGCCGTTTACAATCACTCCACGATGCGGTCACATCACCCATCTAAATAACACACACCACCCCGAGGTAGTAAAGTGAGAGAGGAAGTCATAGCGTTGGTGCTTGAGTTGGTGTGATGCTCCACACACCACCCCGCGGACGTAGATGGGTGGGGTGACTGCATCATGAAGTATTTGAGGGCGAGTGAATTTGGCGGCAACGCGGTTATGTTTTATTTCCCTATTTTCTAAACTACCTACCTTTAACTGAAAACACACATTGTGATAGGAGGGGCTGAAAAAACTACGTATTTTTCAGAGGTGTTGTGTGACGTAATTTTGATGATGCGGGAAACACCCGTTAGGGTGTGCTAAATGTTTGCGGATGGGGACTACAAGCTTGTTTGTAAAGTCCCCATACGCAAATGTTTAGTAAAAACGCCAATAGGCGTTCCGCATCGTCAAACCTAAACCACGCGAAATTTCAGAGAAACGCAGTTTCTCTACTCTCGGTCTGCGAGTCGTTTTTTGGTACTTTTTGTCGATACAAAAAGTACATACGCAACCTTTTTTGATGACTCAAAAAAGTACATATAACAAAAGTGGCTCTGACACCTTTTTGTCGATACAAAATTATGAATTACATCTCGGTATAGGCGTATTCGATGGCGCGATTGAGCAGGCGATTAAGGTTGACCGTCGGGGCGAACATCTTCGTCAGTACGGGTACGGGGTCATCGGCGTCAAGCACCTCACCACCCAGGTCGCGTTCCAAGATATAGTCTTTCAGCTTGAAATACTCTGCCCATGGCGACTCCGCGGGGAACCCTTTGGGCACACGCTTCAGTGCTCGTTCGCGGTCCAACACCCAACCCTCGGCTTCGCCTACACAGCGGTGAAACTCGGCGCCATTGTCCAAAATCTCCTCGCGCATACTCAACAGCGGCTTGGGTTCGGGACAGTGGGCACCCGAGGCGAGGATACTGCGTCCGAGGAGTCCATCACCCACGGGTTCGATGTGCAGATAGTAGCCCGCATAGCCCGATTTGCGGCCGTGCGGACAGATATAGGCACTCATGTGGGTTTTGTAGGGTGTTTTGTCGGGCGAGAAACGGGTATCGCGGTAGATGCGGTAGGTGCAGTCGCGCACCGACAATGTGCCTAACGATGGGTCAAGCCTTTGCAATTCGGCAATCAGTCGTTCGACGATACTATTGAACGCAGCCTGATGTTCGAGGTACTCCGCTTTGTGGGCGTTGAACCATTCGCGATTGTTGTTCACACGCAGACGGTCGAGGAATTCGAGTATTTGTCGCAACTGGCTCATTCGGCATCCACAAGTTTATAGAGTTTATCACCACGACGCACCTCCGAGGGTGTCTTTATAGAGCAGAACACACCCTGCGGCGCTACCTTGGCGGGTGCATCCGCAACATACACCTGGTCGGCCATGCACTCCAACAATCCCGTGGTACGTCCGAAGAACATCAATTCGGAACCCTGCTCCAGAGGTGACGCTTCAACCCACACCTCAGCGACTCCAATCTTCTTGAAGTAGTTGGTCACCTTGCCCACGAACACCTTGCGTTTGGTGGACGACGAGCCGTAGGCCATCGTAAGTTCGGGAATGGGTCGACCCGTATAGTAACCGCCCCAGAAGTCACGGTTGAACACCGTACGAAGGCGTTCGGTCAGCGAGTCGGCCAACTCCTGCGAGAAAGTTCCGTCGCACACAGCACACACAGCTGCATTGTAGCTCTCCACAACACGTTTAACGTAGTCCGCACCACGTGCGCGGCCCTCCAACTTGAGAACTCTCACACCCGAGGCTATCATCTTATCGACAAAACCAATGGTACACAGGTCCTTGGGCGACAGCAAGTATTGTCCTTGCACGTCCAACTCGGCCCCTGTCTCCTTGTCACGCAGGGTATAGGAGCGACGGCATATTTGGCGGCAGGCTCCACGATTGGCCGAACAACCCGTTTCGTGCACACTCAGGTAGCACTTACCCGAAATAGCCATACAGAGCGCACCGTGGGCAAACATCTCGATTTGTACCAACTCGCCCTTTGGACCACGAATGTCGCGCTCCTTGATTTGGGAGTGGATGTAGGCCACCTGCTCCATGCTCAACTCACGTGCCAAGACCACCACATCGGCCCAACGCGAATAGAACTTCAATGTTTCGACGTTCGACACATTGAGCTGAGTCGAGATGTGCACCTCCATACCTCGGCTACGGGCATACTCAATAGCCGCTTGGTCGGCTACGATAAGTGCCGTCACCCCCTCGGCTGCCGCACGGTCAATCACCTCGTGCAGACGCGGAATCTCGTTATCGTATATAATGGTATTGACCGTCAAGTAGGTTTTAACCCCTCGTGCGCGGCATATTGCCACAATCTCGGCCAGGTCGTCGAGCGTAAAATTGACCGACGAGGCGGCTCTCATGTTCAATCCCGCCACACCGAAATAGACCGAATCGGCTCCGGCCTCGATGGCTGCGTGCAGGCTCTCGTAGGAGCCCACGGGGGCCATAATCTCTATATCACTTCGTTGCATGCTCACTCACTATTTATCACGTCCCATAAGTCCTTCGACAAAAACTCGCAGTTCGGCCAACGCCTCAGCGCGCGCCTCAACCTGAGAGAGTGCAGCCAGCGCCTTGGCAAAACGGCGATTGATTTCGTCCTCGGTCTTGCGCTTGACATCATAACGGTTGAAAATCTCAAGCGTACGGGCAATCTTCTGTTCGGCCGTCAGCGACTCGTTGCGATGGTTTGTGCAGAGTATCTCTCTCTCCTCGGGAGTTGCAGCATTGAGCGCCGAAATCATCAGATAGGTCTTTTTGCCCTCCAGGATGTCGCCACCCACGCTTTTACCCAAGCGGCTGTCGCCATAACTATCAAGCAGGTCGTCTTGCAATTGGAAAGCAAGGCCGAACTCCAACGCAAACTCCTTCAATCGGGCAATATTCTCGGCATCGGCACCACCGAGTATGGCACCAATTTCGATAGCCCCCTCGAACAGCACCGAGGTTTTAAGCGCAATCATATTTATGTACTCGCTCTCGGCCACGGTTTGACGGCTCTCGAAGTCCATATCGTACTGCTGTCCCTCGCACACCTGCATTGCCACGCGATTGAAACACTCCATGATAGGCTGTAACAGCGGCGCAGGAGCCTTCGCCAACAGGCTGTACGAACTGATAATCATCGCATCACCCGACAAGATGGCCACATTCTCGCCCCAACGATTCCACACCGTGGGTCGTCCTCGGCGCAACGGGGCATTATCCATAATATCATCGTGCAGTAGCGTGAAGTTGTGGAACACCTCAACAGCCGCAGCACACGGCATGGCCACATCATAATCGTCGGCAAAAAGCCCGTAACTCATAAGCACAAACACAGGACGCAGGCGTTTACCTCCGGCCTCCAGAGCGTACTCCACGGGACGATACAACAATTCGGGGGTTGCGGGATAGCCCAATGCCCCCAGATAATCATTAACTTTGGTAAGCAGTTGATTCGAATTCATCATAATAATGGGTTTCAGAAAGCACTTCTCGCATCAAGAAGTTGTACAAATATACATTTATTTTTTGCGATTCAAAAAAAAAGTAGTACTTTTGGAAATAATTAACCTTCATTAACCACTAAAATACTAAACTGATGAAAAAACTTTCGGTAGGAATTGATATTGGCGGAACACGTACAAAAATTGGTATCGTGGATGCCGACGGTAACGTTTGTGCAAATGCCATCATCGCAATGGCCGCTTATCCCCGCGAGAGTGATTATCCCGCATACGTCGACAAACTTTGCAGCGAAATCCAACGACTGCTCGCACTCCAACAGGAGGATTACGAAGTGGTCGGTATCGGTATGGGAGCTCCCATGGCAAACTACAACAACTGCACCATCGACAACCCCGGTAATTTGTGGACTCCCGACAACATCAGCGACCAACACAGCCGCATCTTCCCCATCGCCAAGGATATCCTGGAGCGTTACGAGAGCGACCCCAAATTGAAAGGCACCAAAATCGTCGTTACCAATGACGCCAACGCCGCAGCTATCGGCGAAATGGTGTATGGTGGCGCAAAGGGCATGAAAAACTTTGTAGTTGTAACTCTGGGCACCGGCGTAGGTGGCGGTATTGTGCTTAACGGCGGACTCATCAACGGCCACCGCGGATTCGGAGGCGAGCTGGGTCACATCGTTGTTCAACCCGAGGGACGTCAATGTGGTTGCGGTCTGAAAGGCTGCATCGAGCCCTATGCTTCGGCTACGGGTATCGTGCGCACCGTGACTAATTGGCTCAACGAAACCGACGAGCCGAGCATCCTGCGTAACATCGACCCCGAGAAAATCGAGAGCAAAGACATCAGCGACGCAGCTCTGGCAGGTGACGACTTGGCTAAACGCGCCTATGAATACACCGGCGAATTGCTGGGTAAATGCTTGGCAAACATTCTGCCGATTCTCGACCCCGAGGCAATCTTTATCACCGGTGGTCTGGCCAAGGCCGGCGACCTGATTTTGGAGCCTACCGAGAAGGCTATGCGTGCTTCGCTGTTGCGCATCTATGGTGATGTGAAACTCGCTCTGTCGCAAATCAACGACGACAACGCCGCAGTACGTGGTGCATCGGCGCTGGTTTGGTAGAAATATTTGGAAACTGTTAGACTACTTATCAGTTTCTGAATCATAAACATAAAATAAAACCGTTTCTTTTTCATTAAAAGAAATTATTGTTGGGGCTTGGGCTACATCTGCGACAGATGTGGTCCAAGTTTTTTTTGTACTCTTAAAACATAAAAAAACGCGGCGCCACATATCTCAATGGCCTGATTGACAATTAAAACCAAAACTCAACAATTCCTTTCACAACAAAAAAATAGCACAAAAAGTCTGTATTTCGAAAATAATTTATATCTTTGAATTTGGAAATCGGCTCTTAATGCGAAGTTGCACACGTTGCAAACAACCTAAACAGCAACGAAAACGGCCCCGAACAAAGTACCGATTGTGTGCGAGTAGAACATGTGAGAGCCATAACTTAATGAATTGCCTATGGAAAAAAAACTAACTCCGAGAGACCACTCTCTTTTTCTTAAAGCATTCCGCACATACCTACAGTATGTGAACTCCTGGCTCTATTTCCGTAAAGAGCATCTTGTGGGATTGGAAAACGTGCCGGCAGACGGTACCCCTGTGGTCATTGTATCGAATCACCAAAACTGTCTGAACGACCCGTTGTGCGTGTGTCTGAAACTTACGGACCGAAGAATGAACTTCATCGCTCGTGCAAACGTTTTCAATAATCCACTGTTCAACAAGGTTCTCCGCACACTCGGTTTGCTGCCCGCTTACCGTATGAGCCACGAGGGTTACTCCGCAATCCGCAAAAATCAAGAGACTTTTGACGCTGTGGGTTCGGCACTGCAAGATGGCGAAACACTGATGATGTTCCCCGAAGCCGACCACCAAGACAAACGTTGGCTGGGTAACTTCAAAATTGGTTACCTGCGTATCGCTTTCGACGCAGCACAAAGGTTTAACTTCGAACAGGATGTGATGATTCTGCCGTCGTGCAACCACTACTCCAACTACTTCCACGCACGTACCGACATGATGATTAAGTTCGGTAAACCGGTGTCGCTCAAGCCTTATTATGAAAGGTATCAACAAGAGCCGCGCGAAACCATGATGGAGGTTAACCCAATCGTACGTCAAGAGATTCAAGAGATGATGTTGCACGTCGACGACTTGGAGCACTACGACCAAATCGACTTCCTGCGCGAAACCGGCTACGGACGTAAATACGCTATCGAGAACGGATTCAAGTTCAACTACCTGCCCTCGCGTCTGCTGAGCGACCAAAAACTCGTGTCGGCGCTGCAAGAGGCCACCAAGGAGAACCCCGAAGAGATGGAGAAAGTGTACCAAGACACAGCATATTTCTCGGGCGAACTCAAAAAACTCAAAATTCGCGATTGGTTGTTTATCAAGAATCCCGGTGTGGCTAAAGCAGCCTTGCGTGGTTTGGGTCTGCTGTTGATGTTGCCGCTGTTCATCGTGTCGATTATCCCCACCGGACTGCTATTCCTGATTCCCAAAGTTTTCATCAAGAAACTCATCAAGGACCACATGTTCGACAGTTCGTTCCACATCGGTGTGAGCGTATTCGTATCGGTTCCCATTTGTCTGATTATTCCCGTAGTCTTGCTGTGGGTATTTGCAGGTTTTTGGTGGGCATTGGGTTACTTCATAGCCTTCCCGCTGATGTTTATCTTTGTTTGGAACTATCTGCGTCTGTTCTGGAAGTTTGTCGGCACTTGCATCTTCGTAAGCCGCCGCAACCGAACCAAGATAAACGAACTGCGAGCTATCCGCAAAAGCATTTACGAACGCTTGGACAACATGCTCAAATAATCAAAAAACTCTCTGCCGAAAAGCAGAGAGTTTTTTTATCGTCTTTTTCAAAAAGCACAATAACAAAGAACGTTACAAAAAGAATTACTCTTCGATGGTAAGTGTACGTGAATTGTCGCTTGTGGGGGTTATGCGGACAATAAGCGTATCGTCTGGCAGGAGTGGTTCGATTTTCTCAGGCCACTCGACAAGGCACAGCGCACCACTGAAAAAATACTCCTCGTAACCTATGTCGAACGCCTCTTCGGGACGGTTCAGACGATAGAAATCAAAGTGATAGATTACATCGCCGTCGGCCGTATCGTAGCCATTGACTATCGAAAATGTGGGACTTGTAACCGTATCTTCGGAACCGAGGTGACGTGCCACGGCACTCACGAGTGTGGTTTTACCGGCACCCATAGGGCCGTAGAGGGCAACTATTCGGTGGTCGCCAAGGTTGTCACACAGGAACGCAGCTGCGCGGTCAAGTTCGTCGAGCGAACGTATTTCAAACTTTTTCATCATCTCTTGGGTTTAAGTACTATGTAAGGCACCATCATCTCCTCCATCGAAATTCCGCCGTGTTGGAATGTGTGGCGATAGTAACGGGTGAACTGATGGGCGTTGTTGGTGTAGACAAAGAAGTCGCGCGAGGTGGCAAACACATAGGTCGACGAGAGCGTACCACGCGGAAGTTGAATCTCCTCGGGTCGGGTAACTTCATAGACCGCTTTGGGATTGTAACCATTCAGACTGCGCCCCGTCTTGTAGCGCAGGTTGGACGAGGTGTCGCGGTCACCGACGATTTTGATGGGGTCATCCACACGGATTGTTCCGTGGTCGGAGGTGATAATTACGGTGTGGCCATGTTGCGAGAGCTGTTTGAGCAGTTGGAATAGTTCGCTATGCTCAAACCACGAAGCCGTCAACGAACGGAACGAAGCCTCGGAGTCGGTCAGTTCGCGGATGATTTCGGTCTCGGTACGGGCGTGCGAGAGGATGTCCAAGAAGTTGTAGACAATCACCGAGAAGTCGGCGTCGTAGACATGACGCATGTTGTCCAGAAGTTTACGTCCCGCCTCTGGTTTGACCAACTTGTCAAACGATGTGCGCAGAGAACTACGCCCCGTGCTTTGGAGCAGTCGTTTGAAGAAATCCTCTTCGTATTGGTTTTTGCCCCCCTCTTCGTTGTCATTGAGCCACAGATTGGGCATAAGTTTATCGATAGCCAAAGGCATGAGTCCCGCAAAAATCGCATTACGGGCATATTGTGTAGCGGTGGGCAGGATAGAGCAATATAGCTCCTCAACTGCCACGTCGAACCAATCGCCCAGCATCGCTCCAATGCTACGCCATTGGTCGTATCGGAAGTTGTCGATAAGCAACAGCGTGGTTTTGGAACCATCGTCCACCAACGGCAAAATGCGATTACGCATCAGCATGTGCGACATGATGGGGGCATCGGCGTCACGCGAATTAATCCACGAAGCGTAGTTGCGCTTGACGAATTTACCAAATTCGAGGTTGGCCTCGTTCTTTTGGTACTCCAACACCTCCTTGATACTTGCGTCGTCGGAGTCGGTGAGTTCAATTTCCCAATTAACGAGTTTGCGATATATACGACACCACTCCTCGAAGGTGCGTGCATCACCCAACCACGAGGCAATGCGTCCGAACTCGGCACGATAGTCGGCCGTGCTTTGGCGACTCACCAACTCGCGGCTGTGGATGTTCTTCTTGATGGAGAGCAGCACTTGATTTGGGTTGACCGGTTTGATGATATAGTCGGCGATTTTGGAGCCTATGGCCTTGTCCATGATGTGCTCCTCCTCGCTCTTGGTAACCATCACAACGGGCAGGTTGGGTCGCGCAGCCTTGATTTGAGGCAGCGTTTCGAGTCCCGTCATGCCGGGCATCATCTCGTCGAGAATCACCAGGTCGAACATCTCGGTTGAGACCATCTCCACGGCATCATAACCGTTATTGCAGGTTGTGACATCGTAGCCCTTGCTCTTTAGGAATAGTATGTGTGGTTTGAGCAGTTCGATTTCGTCGTCTACCCATAGAATTTTTCCGTTGTTCATAATTGCAAATTTACAAAAAAAACAGAGTTCTTTGTAGACTAACGCAAAAATAGTGAATTTTGTTACTCCCCCCGCAGGAGTTTTTGCAGTATAATATATAATAAGGTATTGTTATTTTGGGGCGATTTTTGCAGTAGGTACCGTCAAAACCACCCATCAACAACCCTGCATGGGCCAAAAAAACTGAAAAAGTCAAAAAAAATCGAGAACATGTGGTAATTTGTTGAAATAAAAACGTATATTTGCCGAGCATTTCGCGCAATTTTTTCGAAAACTTAAAAATATACAGATATGACAAAGGCTGATATTGTAAACGAAATCGCCAAAAATACCGGCGTTGAGAAGGTCCTCGTTCAAGAGATTATCGAGGCATTCATGGAGAGCGTTAAAGGCTCTTTGATTAAACAAGAGAACGTTTATCTGCGTGGCTTCGGCAGTTTCATCATCAAAAAACGCGCCGAGAAAGTAGCTCGTGACATTCTCAAAAACACCACCATCACCATTCCCGAGCACAACATTCCCGCGTTCAAACCCGCAAAAAGCTTCGTTGCTCAAGTAAAATAGTTTAACCAATTTAAATTTATACAGCTATGCCAAACGGAAAGAAAAGAAAAGGGCATAAAATGGCTACCCACAAACGTAAAAAACGTCTTCGCAAGAACCGTCACAAAAAGAACAAGTAGTGGTGTCCATTATGTCAATTCATAGATAAAGCCGAGGGTAAAATCAGACACTCTCGGCTTTTCTATATTTGATTGTAATTTTTAATACAAACATGAGCAAGGAACTGATAATTAACGTATCTCCGAGTGAAGTAACCATCGCTCTGGCCGAAGACAAAGTGCTTGTCGAGCTGAGCAAGGAGAAAAGTCAGGGTGGATTCGCCGTGGGCGACATCTATCTTGGTCGGGTTCGTAAAATTATGCCCGGACTCAATGCCGCGTTCGTCAACGTCGGCCACGAGAAGGATGCCTTCATCCACTTCCTCGACCTGGGTCCTCAGTTCGACACATTGCACAAATACGTGGGCGCGCTCTGCTCGGGCAAACGCTCACCACGATTCGAAAACCTCAAAATGGCCCCCGCCATCGACAAAGTGGGTAAACTTGCCGACCACATTCAGGTTGGCGACCCGATTATGGTGCAGGTGGCTAAAGAGGCTATTTCGACCAAAGGCCCCCGCCTGACTTCGGATATTTCATTGGCAGGACGCAACGTAGTGTTGGTTCCACTGAGCACCAAAATATCCATATCTCAGAAAATCCGTCAAAACAGCGAGCGTAAACGACTCAAAAGAATTGTGGATGATGTCCTGCCGCCTAACTATGGCGTCATTATCCGCACGGCGGCAGTCGGCAAAGGCGAGGAGGAGTTGGAACAAGACATAACCGAGTTGGTAAAAAAATGGGAGTCGGCACTGCAAAAACTTCGCACCGAGGAACCTCCCACGCTGTTGCGCGAAGAGATGAACCGCGCCAGCACCATGATTCGTGACCAACTTAACGGAGAATTCAGTGCAATACACGTCGACGATAAGGCTACTTACGAGCAAATCAAGGAGTATATCAAACTCATTGCACCGGAGAGAAGCAAGATTGTAAAGCACTACAAGGGCACGGTGCCCATTTTCGACAACTTCGACATCTCGCGTCAGATTAAGAGTCTGTTTGCCAAGTACGTGTCGCTCAAAAAGGGCGCTTACCTTATCATCGAGCACACCGAGGCTATGCACGTCATTGATGTCAACAGCGGACACCGCACCAAAGCCGAAAACGACCAGGAACACACCGCAATGGAGGTCAACATGGCGGCTGCTGCCGAGGTTGCACGCCAACTGCGCCTGAGGGATATGGGCGGCATTGTGATTATCGACTTCATAGACCTGCACCGCGCCGAGAACCGACAAAAGTTGCTGGATTATATGCAGGAACTTATGGCCGGCGACCGCGCAAAACATACCATACTGCCTATTACCAAATTTGGTTTGATGCAGATTACACGCCAGAGGGTTCGCCCCGAAGCCATTGCCGAGGCCACCGAGGTGTGCCCGCATTGCAACGGCAAGGGAGTCATTACCCCGACGGTGATGCTCGACGAGCAGATTGAGAACAAGGTGGCATATTTCGCTCAAGACAAAAACCTGAAATATGTCGAGTTGCACACCAGCCCCTACATTGCAGGTTTCCTGACCAAGGGTTTTTGGTCGGTTCGTCGCCGCTGGGAGTGGCGTTACAAGTGCCGCATCAAGGTTCGCACGGACCAAAGCATCGGATTTGCCGAAACCAAATACTTCGACCGAAATGGTGCGGAGTTGGTGTAATGTAGTCGTCACCGCAAAACAGGAATAAAACAAGGGCTTTATGAGTCCGCAGGAACAGATATTAAGCAACATCGAGGGCGGACGTGCATTTGCCACTCTACGCAAGGCTTTCAAAAGCAGAACCACAATCGAAATCACTCGATTGGCAGGCTCTGCTTTTGCCGTGTACGGCGCAGCGATGGTGCGTAAGACGGGCGGAGTTCACATTTTCGTAATGCCCGACAGGGACTCGGCAGCCTACGTCTACAACGATATGGCGGCTCTATTACAGAGCGACAAGGTGTTGTTTTTCCCCACGGGCTACAAACGCTCCATACGCTTTGGCAAACCCGACGACTCGGGAATCGTGCAACGCACGGCGGCACTGAATGCTGTCACGTCACGCGCACGAAAGGAGTGGGTGGTGTTGTGTACCTACCCCGAGGCTTTGTGCGAGAAGGTGGCGGCACGCGAAGGCCTGTCAAGCCGCACGGTGGAGGTGCGTCGTGGGCAGCGAATCAAGATGAGTGCGTTGGAGGACACACTCATTGAGTTGGGTTTCGAGCGTGTGCCTTTTGTGCATGAGCCGGGACAGTACTCGATTCGCGGAGGTATTGTGGATATCTTCTCGTACTCCGAGAACCGCCCCTATCGTCTGGACTTCTTCGATGACGACGTGGACTCGGTACGCTTTTTCGACATATCGACCCAGCTGACCACCGAGAAGTGTGAACGAGCCGTGATTGTGGCCAACACCTCGGAAGATGCAGGGCGTGTATCGCTGGCCGAGTTTGTGGGCACGGATGCCACATGGTGGATTGACGACGTGGACGGCCTTGCAGCACAATTGGATGATATTCGCGTCAAGATGCTGGGCGAGATGGAGGAGCCACAACGCATTGACGAGATGGTCACCAGCGCCAAGGCCTGGATGGAACAGACGGCCGAGAGTGTGATGATTATTCGCGGAGAGTCTGCACGCCGCACCGCCGAGGAGCGAATAGATATGATGACTGCACCACAGCCTCAATTCAACAAGCAGTTTGACATGTTGGCAGCCGACATCGAGGGTGCCGAAGGCGAGGGCTACACCACATTCATCATGTCGGAGAACAAGGCCCAAATCGAACGTCTGCAAAATGTGTTGTGGCAGCAGCAGCGATGCCGTGTGGAGTTCAACGCTCTGTACATCACGCTGCACGAAGGATGGGTTGATGTTGCTGGACGCAAACGCTACTTCACCGACCATCAGATTTTCGAGCGTTACCACCGATACAAACTTCGAGGCGAGATACACCACGACCAATCAATGACCGTAGCCGAACTGAACGAGTTGAAATTGGGCGACTATGTTGTGCACGTCGACCATGGAGTGGGTGTGTTCGGCGGAATGGTTCAGAGTTGCGAAACGGGACGACCGATTGACTACATCAAACTCGTGTATAAGGATGGCGACGTGCTGTTTGTGGGCGTTCACAACCTGCACCGAATCTCGAAGTACAAGAGCGCGGACGCCACACCACCCAAAATTTACAAACTCGGCGGCGGCGCTTGGCAGAAACTCAAAACAGCAACCAAAACGGCTGTCAAAAACATTGCCCGCGAACTGATTGCACTCTATGCCAAACGTAAGGCAGAGGGTGGATATGCCTTTGCTCCGGACAACTACCTGATGCACGAGCTTGAGGCCTCGTTCCGCTACGAGGAGACTCCCGACCAATACAAAGCCATGGAGGCAGTCAAACGCGACATGGAGGCGGCCGAACCGATGGACCGTTTGGTGTGTGGCGATGTGGGCTTTGGCAAAACGGAGGTGGCCGTGAGGGCGGCTTTCAAGGCTGTGTGCGACTCCAAGCAGGTGGCTGTGTTGGTACCGACAACCATTCTGTCGTTGCAGCACTATCGTACGTTCTGCGACCGCTTGAAGGGTATGCCCGTACGCATCGAGCACTTGAGCCGAACCAAAAGCGCAGCCGAAACACGCGCCGTATTGGCCGATGTGGCTGCCGGAAAGATTGATATATTAATAGGTACGCACAAGATTCTGGGCAAACAGGTCAAGTTCCACGACTTGGGATTGCTCATCATAGACGAGGAGCAGAAGTTCGGCGTAGCCAGCAAGGAGAAACTGCGCCAACTCAAAAGCAATGTCGACACACTGACACTCACCGCAACGCCCATTCCGCGTACACTGCAATTCTCGCTTATGGGTTCGCGCGACTTATCAATTATCAGCACTCCCCCACCCAACCGTCAACCCATTGTCACCGAATCGCACGTTTGGAGCGACGAAATTGTTGGCGAAGCCATTGCAAACGAGCTGGCACGCGGCGGTCAGGTCTACTTTATCCACAACCGCGTGGAGGATATCGAACAAGTGGCAGCACATATCCGAGAGTTGAGTAACGGCGCGCGCGTGTGCGTAGCCCACGGACAGATGGCTGCCGACAAGGTAGAGAGCGTGGTGATGGACTTCATCTATGGCGAGTACGACATCTTGGTTGCAACGAGCATTGTCGAGAACGGAATAGACATTCCCAACGCCAATACCATTATAATAGACGGGGCGCAAAACTTCGGTTTGAGCGACCTGCACCAGCTGCGCGGCCGCGTGGGACGCTCCAACAAGAAGGCCTATTGCTATCTGCTCTCACCCCCCGACGAGTTGCTCAAGGGTGACAGCCGCCGCCGTCTGCGTGCCATCGAGGAGTTCTCGGACTTGGGCTCGGGATTCAATATCGCAATGCAGGACTTGGATATTCGCGGTGCGGGCAACCTGTTCGGAGCCGAGCAGAGCGGCTTTATTGCCAACATCGGATTCGAAACCTATCAGAAAATCTTGGCCGAGGCTGTGGCCGAACTTCGCAGCGAAGGCTACGAAGGTGCCGAACGACTCTCCATCCCGGGCGAGGACGAGAAACGCTGGGTGGACGACTGTACGATAGACACCGATAGACCCGCCGGTCTGCCCGACACATACATCGGACAGAGTGCCGAAAAGTTGAGCCTCTACAGACGATTGGACGGCCTGACGACTGACACTCAATTAGAGGAGTTTGCTCTGGAGCTGGAGGACCGCTTCGGCAAGATGCCCGATGAGGTTGTGGAGTTGTTGGATGTTGTTCGCGTGCGCAAGGCGTGCATAGCGTTGGGCGTCGAACGAGCAAAAATCAAGAACGGACTGATGATACTCTACTTCGTTGGCGAGAAGGAGTCGCCATACTTCAAAAGCTCGACCTTCAGCGCACTGTTAAGATACATCGCCACCCGAAGCGAAAAATTTGTGCTACGTCAAAACAATAATAAACTGAATTTGTTAGTTAGAAATATTAGGGACATCGGACAGGCTTACAGCGTGTTGTCGGCCATCCGCGACTACGCTGCCGAACAAAACCTGGAGGCTTAAACCCAACACCCGAAGTATGAATATCGCTATCGACATAGGCAACAGCTCGGCAAAAGTGGCTCTTCTGGAGAATGGAAGTGTTACAAAGTGCATGCGTATCGAACGGCTGGATGTGGAGTTCTTGGCCGACATTTTTAGGCAGGCCGACAAACCCATCGAGCAGGCCGTGTTATCTACGGTTGCAGGTGTCGAGGCCGAGGTCGAGAATTTTCTCAAGTAACACACCGGATACTATCTGCGCGTGGACCACACCACCCCAATGCCTATCCGCAACGGCTACGCAACACCACACACGTTGGGTATCGACCGTTTGGTCGCCGCCGTGGGAGCCACCACCTTCTTCGAAGGGTGCAACATTTTGGTCGTCGACCTGGGAACCGCCATTACGGTGGATATGGTTTCGAGCGAGGGAATGTTCCTCGGAGGAAACATCTCGCTGGGAGCCTCGGGACGTTTCCGCGCACTGAACGACTACACGGCAGGACTACCACTCGTTAAACTCTCGGAGAGTGCAAATGACCAACTCGGGACAGACACCCAAAGCGCCATCCGAAACGGAGTGGTAGGCGGAATTGTCTACGAATTGGAGGGCTACATAGCCCGCGCCGAGAAGAAATACGACGATTTGAAGATAATTTTTACGGGTGGGGACGCCAAATATTTTGCCAAACGATTGAAAAATACGATATTTGCAACGGCGGACTTGGTGTTTTTGGGTCTGAATAAGATTTTGGAATATAATGCAAAAAGTTAAATACATACTCGCGGCCTTAGTCACTCTGTTGACAATCAATGCCGTACGCGCTCAGGAGGGTAGCTTAAACGCCTACTCGCCTTACACTTTCTATGGCATTGGCAACCTGTCGATGTCAAACGGCGCAACATTCGACGGTATGGCCGGCGCAAGTATCGGCTTCCGCAGCTACATGAAAACCAACATGTCGAACCCGGCAGCCTTCAGCGCAATCGGACGCAACTCAATGCTGTTCGACGTGGGTATCACTGGCTCGAATGTTTACAGCAAACAACGAAACACAACAGGACAACTGATGCGCAGCTCCGACAACTCGTTCAACTTCAGCAACGTAGCAATGCTCGTGCCGCTGACCGCAAAACTCGGACTCGGATTTAGCGCAAGACCCTATAGCTCGGTGGGTTACAAGACTCAACGCTATGATGACTCGAACGATGTGATTGCCGACTTGGGTTCGGTGTTGTATAACTACACGGGCGAAGGAAACATCACCCAAATCAAGTTGGGTGTGGGCTGGGAGCCGTTCAAAAATGTGTCGATTGGTGCCGAGGCAGTGTTCTATCACGGTGTAATCAATCGCTATTACAGTGCAACTATCGAATCTTTTACGGGTAACGGCACGTACAACAGCATCTCGGCCTCCACAACCGAACGAATCAACCGTTTCAGCGGAAACTTCGGTGTGCAATGGAACGCCCTGTCAAATGAGGACAACATGCTGACCATCGGCGCCACCTACTCGCTCGATTGCCGCCTTAAGGCCAAAACCGTCGACTACATCCCCTCGGGCAACGTGTTCGGCGACTCGGTACGTTACGAAACCCCATCATCCAGACTGCACATCCCACAAAGTGTGGGTGCTGGTGTATTCTACCACCGCCAAACATGGAGCGTAGGAGTTGATTATCAGTGGAGTAACTGGGGCATCAACGGCTACGACGCCGCTAACAACGTGGGCTACCGCGACACGCACACCATCCGCGTGGGTGGCCAATACACCCCCTCGAGATTCGACGTGCGCAACCCGCTCAAACGTTTCACCTACAAGGCCGGATTCCGCTATGGCGACTATTATCTTGTCAAAAACGGAATCAATATGAGCGAGAAAGCGGTATCGGTTGGCGTCGAAATTCCGTTCAAGACCATGAAGGTCTCAAACCTCAACTTAGCCGTGGAATATTGCTGGCGAGGCACCCTCCAACACAATTTAATCCGCGAGAATTACGTTAAAGTTTCAATCGGAGTGCTTTTCTTTGGAGGAGATTGTGATTATTGGTTTGTTAAAAAGAAATTTAAATAGTACTTTTGCAGTCACGAAACCTTATTTATCGCAAAAACGAATAATAATACAATATGAAAAAGAACTTGCTTAAAATCTTTGTTGCGGCGTGTGCAGTATTTGCAGCGTCGAACGTTTCGGCGCAAACCTATCTCGAGGACCCGCGCTATGGCAACTCGCCCGAGGAGCGTAAAGAGAACGTTACGACCCTCAACAGTTTTAACGACTACGTAACCACCAAGGATTACGACAACGCACTCAAACAACTCAACATCCTGCTGGAGAAAGCTCCCAAAGCTACCGTGAACCTCTACATCCGCGGTGCCATGATTTACAAAAACAAAATCCAAAGAGCTACTTCGGTTGACAGCAAGAACGCTTACATCGACTCGCTGATGCGTCTGTATGACCTGCGTTGCCAACACTTTGCCGACTACTCGAACAAAGGTCGTGACATGGGTGCCGGTTATACAACCCAAATCATGGCTCGCGAGTTCTCGCAATTCCGCCCCGCAGACCGCGCCGGAGTTCGCAAATACTATCTGCAAGCAATGTCGACCAACAGCTATAACGTACCGACCGACTTCGCTCTGAACTTCTTCAACGAGTTGGTTGAGGACTACAAAAACGACGAAATCGAGGCCGATATGCTGCTCGACGAGTATGGCAAATTGGAGAATATCATCGCTGCCGCTCCCGCCGAGGAGAAAGATAAATTCGAGGCTCTGTTCGCTAACAGTGGCGCTGCAAACTGCGACAACCTGGAGGCTATGTACAAAGATAAATTTGCCGCCAACCCCGATGACGCTGAGTTGGTTGCTAAAGCATTTGCTCTGATGTCGCGCGCAGGTTGCACCGGTGAGTTGTTCATCCAAATCGCCGAGAAAAACTACGCCAACACTCCTTCGGCCGAAACCGCAATTCGTCTGGCTTCTATTTTCGAGAACCGCAAAGAGTTTGACCGCGCCCTCAAATATCTGAACGAGTCGCTGGCAACCGAGGAGGACCCCGCAGCTAAAGCAAACCTGTATGTTCGTATCGCAGCTTCGGAACTCGGCTCGAACAAAGCATCGGCCGCAGGTGCTGCTGCTCGCCAAGCTATCTCGCTGAACCCCGAAAACGGTTACGCTTACCTGATGCTGGCTCAAGCCTACGCAATGAGCGCAAGTGGTTGCGAGGGTATCGCAGGTCAAGCTGTATATTGGGTGGTAACCGACGTTCTGTCGAAAGCTCGCGGCGTATTTGCCGACGACCCCGCACAAGTTTCGTCGATTGACTCGCAAATCGCTTCGTATCGCGCCCACTTCCCCAACAACGAGGAGTGCTTCTTCAACGGTCTGAGCGAGGGTCAAAGCTACACCGTAAAGTGCGGTTGGATTAACGCCAACACCGTGGTAAGACCCCGTAAATAAGTAACTCGGCATTTTGCAAGAGTTGAAACAATATCTGAAACATTCAGCGGTAGCACTTCTCGTCGTGGGAAGTGCTATCTTGCTGTATTCTTGCGCGGAGCGAGGGGACAAAAATGAGGATGACGAAACAATGCTCACCCAACAGAGTGACTCGCTGACCATCATCCAATCGTCCGAAGGACACCGCGAATTTGTATTTACCACACCGCTCATGGAACGCTATGAACTGGCCCGCGAGCCTTATATGGAGTTCCGACGAGGCGTGGAAATCACAACCTATAAAAAAGACTCAACCCGCCAAGAGGAATCACACCTGGTGGCCGACTACGCAATCTTCTTCGAGAAACGCGAACTGTGGGAGGCTAAAGGTAATGTCGTAGCACGCAATGCCGACGGACAAATACTCTACACCCAACAACTGTTCTGGAATCAAGCGACTCACCGTGTCTACTCAAATGTGGACTCGAAGGTGGTGCAAGGACGAGATGTCTTCATCGGCGAGGGTTTCGAGTCGGACGACAAGTTCGAAAAGTGGTCGTTCCGTAAATTCACGGGCAAATTGACAGTAGACCCAAGTGTAACCGAGGAACCCGATTCAGTGGCCGAAAAAAAAGCAGAAGAGGAGCCTAAACAGAAGAAGTAAAACGATGATTGTCAGTTATATCATAGTGATAGTAGCGATGCTGATGTTGTCGGCATTTTTCTCGAGTATGGAGAGTGCGTTCATCAGTTCAAACCGACTCAAACTCGAAATCGACCGCAAACAATCTTCAACATTCGATTTCATTGCGGGAATATTTACTCGCAACAGCAGCCAATACATCACCACAATGCTGGTAGGCAATAACATCACATTGGTTGTCTATTCGATGTTTGTGTCGAAACTCTACTTCGCATTGACCACCTCGGAGTCGTTGTTGGTCGAAACTCTGCTGGCTACGGTGGTTGTGATTTTCATTGCAGAGTTTATCCCGAAGGCTATAGTACTTAAAAATCCGAATTTCTATCTGCGTACATTCGGCTGGTTGGCTCTGATATTCTATGTGGTACTCTACCCCATTGCCAAAATCACCACGTGGATTTCAATCGGTGTGATGCGTATATTTGGGAAAAAGGCAACCAATGCGCCCATCAAAGCGTTTGCCCGTCAGGAACTTGCACACTTGGTCGAGGACAATACGGCCGAGGACACCACAGAGGATAACGAAATCAAATTGTTCCAAAATGTACTCGATTTTCCCGATTTGAGCGTGCGCGACTGCATGGTTCCGAGGGTCGAAATCGAGGCTGTGTCGGTGGATGACAGCATCGAGATTATCAAGGAGCGATTCGTACAGAGCAAATTTTCGCGCATCTTTGTGTGGGAAGGCTCGATTGATAACATCGTGGGTTACGTCCACATGAAGAGTTTGTTTGGCGAGCCCAACTCCATAAACTCGGTGATGATGCCCGTGGCCTATGTTCCCGAATCAATGCCTGCACAGGAGTTGATGACACAATTCATTAAACGCAGAAGTTCCGTTGCCGTTGTGTTGGACGAGTTCGGTGCCACGGCAGGAATTATCTCGATTGAGGATTTGCTGGAGGAGATTTTCGGTGAAATCGAGGACGAACACGACTCCCCCGACTTAATTGAAAAACAACTTCCGTCGGGTGAATATCTGCTGTCGTGCCGTCTGGAGGTCGACTATCTGAATGAGAAGTACAACCTCAGTATTCCCGAAAGCGACGAATACGACACGTTGGCCGGTTATGCCATCTTCCTAAACGGCGGAATTCCTCGTTCGGGACAAACGGTAGAGGGCGACGGACTGAGTATTAAGGTTGCAAAAAGCACCTCTTCGAGAGTTTTATTGGCCCGAGTTCGACGAATCGGCTAAAATATTCGACTCGGACGCATGAATGTTACGGAAAATTACTATATTTGCTGTCTGTTTTGAGGATTTTCGCTCGGATGGCCGACGAAAAGTCCAAAAACAAGATTGAAAAACAAAAAACAAAATAAACAAATAAACAAAAAAATGGCAACTTTAAACACTTTGAGAACCAAAGGAGGAGTATTCCTCATTGTTGTTATCGCCGTGGCTCTGGTCGCTTTCTTGTTGGGTGACTTGTCGTCGCTGGGCGGTGGCTACAACTCGAAAAAAATGCGTGTCGGAACCATCAATGGCAAAAATGTTAACTACATCGAGTTCCTGACCGAAACCGAAAACACCACTAACGTATTGCAAACCCTCTATGGCCAAGCAGCTCTGCCCGCAGACCAAATGGAGCAAGTACGCCAAAGCGTGTGGGAAAGCATGATTATCAAAAACGCTTATATGCCCGGTTTTGCAAAACTCGGTATCAGCGTTGGCGATAGCGAAATGCTTGATATGAGCAACGGTGAGTACATCTCGCCCATCGTTCAAAACGTATTCTCGAACCCCCAAACCGGTGCTTTTGAACCCGCAATCCTCCAAAACTTCGTGGCAAGCCTGGAGTATAACGCCGCTTACCAACCCGTTTGGAGCTACCTGACCGACCAAATGGCAAGCGAGCGTGCAATGTCGAAATACGTAAGCCTGGTTCGCGCAGGTGTTTATGTAAACGCTTTGGAGGTTGCTGCCGATATGAAACTCAACGGCGCAAACTACAACGCAACTTACGCTTCGAAATCGTATGGAGCAATTGCCGATTCGCTGGTCAGCGTAAGCAAGAGCGAAATCAAAAAATACTACGACGAGCACAAAGACAACTACAAACAAGTTGCTGCACGTGACATCGAGTTCGTAGTGTTCAACCTCATGCCCTCGCAAGAGGACTACGCAGAGGCTGAGGAGCGCGTAAACGAAATCGCTGCCGAATTTGCTGCTGCTGAGGACGCTATGCAATATGCATCGCTCAACTCGCAAAGCCAAACCGACACCCGCTACTACAGCGAGGAGGACATTCCTGCAAACTTCGCAACTCTGGCTTTCGGCAAAGACGCACAACCGATGTATGGTCCCGTGTTGAACGGCGACGTTTACACCATCGCTCGCGTAGCCGAGTACAAAATGCTGCCCGAGAAACTTGGTGCAAAACACATTCTGATGGCTCCCGGTCAAACCGCAACTGTTGACAGCATCGTCAAAGCACTCAAAGGTGGCGCTTCGTTCGAGGCTCTGGCCAAAACCTACTCGTTGGACCAAGCCGTGGATTTGGGTCAATTCGCTCCCGAGCAAATGGTAGCCGAGTTCTCGGATGCCTGCATCGCAGCAAAAGTTGGCGACATCTTCACCGTTGACAGCCAATTCGGTACCCATATCGTAAACCTGACCTACAAAGACAAACTCGTACGCAAAGCTCAAATCGCAACCGTAGTTTACAACGTAGAACCGAGCGCAACCACTCAACAAGCCGTTTACAGCGAGGCTCGCACATTCCTTGAGAAAGCAGGCAAAAACTACGACTCGTTCACCGCAGCCGTAGCCGAGACCGGTGCTGCTCGTCGTGTGGCTACTATCAACAGCAACGACCGTGGCGTAAATGGTCTGGATGAGGCCAGCGCAGTAACTCGTTGGGCATTTAACGGCAAGAAGGGCGAGGTTTCGGCCATTCTGGATGTTGACGGCGGCGACTACCTTGTAGGTGTTATTAAAGATGTACGCGAAGAGGGTATCGCTCCTCTGGAGAAGGTAGCCGAGCGTATCACTTCGGTTCTGCGCAACCAAAAGAAAGGTGAAATGATTGCTGCTGAGTTCGAGGGTAAACAAACCATCGAGTCGCTCAAAGCTATTGACGGCGTAAAAGACGGTTCGGTTGAGGACGTTGACTTCGCTTCGTTCTACATCCCTTCGCTGGGTATGGAGCCCAAATTTGTCGGCGCAATGTGTGTAAGCGCTCCCGGTATTATGTCGAAACCGGTGGTTGGTGGCACCGCAGTTTACATGTTCAATGTAAGCGAGAAAAACGGCAAAACTCTGTCGGAGGCTGACGAGAAAGTTCGTCTGGAATCGATGGCAACTTCGTACATCAGCGAGCGTCTGTCGCAAGCTCTGGACGATGAAACCGAGGTGGTTGACAACCGCATCAAATTCTTCTAACAGAATCTAAAAAAGAGATTGACACCGGTTGCCCGCACATAGTTGCGGGCAACCGGTGCTTTTTTTAGGGGAAAAGCATTGCCAATCAACAAAAAAGTATTATATTTGCAACCGTAGAACGAAATCTTTTGCTTAGGGGACGCGAGTCCCCTAAGTTATTAAATATAGGTAAACCATTTACACTTAGTCAATAATGAAGTTGCAAGTTTCCGAAATCCGACAAATTGCCGAAGAACTGATTACCAATCCCGAACTCTTTGTGGTCGAAGTAACCATCTCGCCCGCAGGAGATATATGTATTACATTGGACAGCGACGGCTCGGTGTCGGTGGACGACTGCGTGGCCTTGAGCCGTGCAATGTCGGCCAAAATCGACGAAATTACAGACGACTACTCGTTGGTGGTAACCTCGGCCGGTATCGGACAACCGCTCAAAATGTTGCGCCAATACCACAAGCTTACGGGTGGTTCGGTGGAGGTAATCCTCACCGACGGTACCAAAATCTTGGGAACACTTGATGCCGCCGACGAAAACGGAATCACCATCAGTTATCAGGAGAAAGTAGCAGTGGAAGGCAAAAAACGCAAACAACTTGTGGACGTAGTGCGTACCTACCCCTTTGACGAAGTTCGCAGCACCGCCGAGTGGCTTGATTACAAATAATGGGCCGACAATACATAGGCTACCGCTGGGACGGAGCGCAGGAATAACAACAAGAACAAAAAACAAAAACAATCATAAATAAAAAAACAACAATGAAGAACTTGAATTTAATCAGCAACTTTGCTGAATTCAAAGAGCTTAAAAACATCGACAAGTCGACGATGATTGGCGTGTTGGAGGAGGTTTTTCGCCACATGTTGCAGAAACAGTATGACACTGACGAGAACTTCGACATCATCATCAACCCCGACAAAGGCGACTTGGAGATTTGGCGTAACCGCGTGGTTGTTGCCGACAACGAGGTACAAAACCCCAACAGCGAAATCTCGCTGACGGAGGCTCGCAAACTCGACGAAACGTATGACGTTGGCGAGGACGTTGCAGAGCGTATCACCCTGGAGTCGTTCGGCCGTCGCGCCGTGTTGTCGCTGCGTCAAAATCTGGCCTCGCGTATCCTCGACCTGGAGAAAGCCAACCTGTTCGAGAAGTACAAGGACAAGGTAGGTGAAATCGTTTCGGGCGAGGTCTACCAAGTGTGGAAAAAAGAGGTGCTCATTCTGGATGACGAAGAGAACGAACTGCTGCTGCCCAAGAGCGAGCAAGTTCCTGGTGACTTCTTCCGCAAGGGTGACACGGTGAAAGCTATCGTTTCGCGCGTGGAGATGATTAACAACACTCCGAAAATCATCCTTTCGCGTACGGCCGACGAGTTCCTGGAGCGTCTGTTTGAGCAGGAGGTTCCCGAGATTTACGACGGTCTGATTACCATCAAACGTATCGCCCGAATCCCCGGCGAGCGTGCCAAAGTTGCCGTTGAGTCGTATGACGACCGCATCGACCCGGTTGGTGCTTGCGTTGGTATGAAGGGTTCGCGTATCTACTCGGTGGTGAAGGAGTTGCGCAACGAGAACATCGACGTTGTGAACTACACGGCCAACACCTCGCTGATGATTCAACGTGCGCTCAACCCCGCAAAAATCTCGAACATCGTGCTGGATTCCGACAAACACACCGCAGCTGTATATCTCAAACCCAGCGAGGTTTCGCAAGCTATCGGTAAAGGCGGTTTGAACATCCGTCTGGCAAGCATGCTCACCGGTTACGACATCGACGTTTACCGTGAGGTGGAGGAAGAGGATGTCAACCTGGATGAGTTCAGCGACGAAATCGAGCCCTGGATTATCGAAGTTCTCAAGAACGTGGGTTGCGATACTGCCAAAAGCGTGCTCGAAATCGAGCCGCAAGACCTTGCTCAACGTACGGACCTCGAGGATGAAACCATCGCCGAGATTCGCAATATCCTGAAAGCCGAGTTCGAGTAACAACCCAGCCCCTTCGGCCGACAGTCGGAACGGATGGGCAGCGGGCAAAAGCAGCCCGACGATAAACTCGAATTAACGGTAATGTAAATGATTAAAAAAAGAGAAGAAATGAGTGAGCGAAAAATAAGACTCTCGCAGGTTATGAAGGAATTTAACGTCGGTCTTACAACCGTTGTCGAATTCTTGCAAAAACGCGGCGTGGAGATTGACAGTGCGCCTAATGCCCTGGTGCTTCCCGAGGTCTATACGATGTTGGAGAAGGAGTATGGCGGCAACCGCGTAGGTGAATCACGCCAAAGCATCCGCGAGAGAATAAATACAAAACAGGAGAGCGTGACGCTCGAAAAGAAACGCGAAGCGGACGAAGAACGTAAAGAGGTATTTATCAAAACCACGGTCGAGGAGAAAATCCAAGGTCCCAAGGTGTTGGGTAAAATCGACCTCAATCCCAAACCCAAGAGCAAACCTGCCAGTGAGCCTGCAAAACCTGCAACTCCCGTGGTAGAGGCTCCCAAGCCGCAACCCGTAGCCGAGAAACCCGCTGAGGAAAAGAAACCTGCCGAGGTTAAACAACAAGCCGTAGATAACAAGCCTAAGGTGACTGAACCGGTAAAGGTTGAAGTAGCGAAGGAGGTTTCCAGCGAGATTCAAACCAAGACCTACGACGAACGTATGGCCGAACGCACGGACAATGTATTCCGCGCTTCGGACGAGGCCAATCGCTTGTCGGGTCCCAAGGTGCTGGGCAAGATTGACGTTACCAACATGAGTAGCGAAAGTGGTTATGGCCGCAAACGCGAAAAACGCAAACGTATAACCAAGGATAAGGTGGATGTTTCGCGTCCGCAACCCGCTGCCCCCAAAGCTCAAGGCGGTGGTGCACAAGCAGGCGGCGGAGCCAATGCCAACCAAAATCCCCACGCTAAGAAGGATAAGAAAAACAAAAAGGCTGCTGTTGCTCCCAAACCCGTGGTGCGTCCCGAAGTTTCGGACGAGGAGGTACAACGTCAAGTTAAGGATACGCTTGCCCGCCTGACCTCGAAAGGAGCCAAAACCAAAGGCGCTAAGTATCGTAAAGAGAAACGCGAGGAGGCCGCAATGCGTATGAACGAGGCCATGGAGCGCGAACAAGCCGAGAGCAAAATCCTGAAAGTTACGGAGTTCGTAACCGTAAGTGACCTTGCAACGATGATGGATGTTCCGGTTACGGGCGTCATCACGGCGTGCATGAACCTGGGTCTGATGGTGTCGATTAACCAACGTCTGGATGCCGAGGCTCTGGTGGTTGTTGCCGAGGAGTTCGGCTACAAGGTTGAGTTCGTGTCGGCCGAGGTTCAAGAGACCATCGGCGACGAGGAGGTTGACCGTCCCGAAGACCTGCTGCCCCGTCCTCCCATCGTTACCGTTATGGGTCACGTTGACCACGGTAAAACTTCGTTGCTGGACAACATTCGTAAGACCAACGTAACCGAGGGTGAGGCCGGAGGTATTACCCAACACATCGGTGCTTACAGCGTTGAGTTGAACGGTCAAAAAATCGCATTCCTTGATACCCCCGGTCACGAGGCGTTTACCGCAATGCGTGCACGTGGTGCCAAGATGACCGACGTTGCTATCATCATCATCGCGGCCGACGACGACGTGATGCCCCAAACCAAAGAGGCAATCCACCACGCCCAAGCGGCAGGTGTACCCATGGTGTTCGCCATCAACAAGATTGACAAACCGGGCGCAAATCCCGACCATATCAAAGAGCAACTTGCTCAGATGAACCTGCTCGTCGAGGAGTGGGGCGGAAAATACCAATCGCAAGACATCTCGGCCAAGAAGGGACTTAACCTCGACAAATTGTTGGAGAAGGTGCTGCTGGAGGCCGAACTGTTGGAGTTGAAAGCCAACCCCAACCGTCGTGCTTCGGGTACCGTTGTGGAGTCGTCGCTAGACAAGGGTCGTGGTTATGTTGCCACGGTGATGGTTCAAAACGGAACGCTGCACATAGGCGACGTTATTCTGTCGGGTGTTCACTCGGGTAAGGTTAAAGCTATGTTCAACGAGCGCGGACAGAAAGTTACCGTAGCTCCGCCCTCGACCCCCGTACTGGTGTTGGGCTTGGACGGCGCACCCCAAGCAGGTGATACGTTCAACGTTATGGAGGACGAGCGTAGCGCACGTAACGTAGCCAACAAACGCGAACAACTGCAACGTATGCAGGGTATCCGTACCCAAAAACACGTAACTCTGGATGAGATTGGACGCCGTATTGCAATTGGCAACTTCAAGGAGCTGAACATCATCGTCAAGGGTGACGTGGACGGTTCGATTGAGGCAATGACCGACTCGCTGCAACGTCTGTCGAAAGAGGAGGTTCAAGTGAATGTTATTCACAAGGCCGTTGGTCAGATTTCGGAGTCGGATGTATTGCTCGCCGCAGCCTCGAACGCCGTAATCGTGGGCTTCCAGGTTCGTCCTTCGCAGGGCGCGCGCAAGCTGGCCGAGAAGGAGGAAATCGAAATCCGTATGTACTCGATTATCTACGACGCAATCAACGATATCCAAGATGCTATTGAGGGTATGTTGGAGCCTGTGACCAAAGAGGAGATTGTCTGCTCGATTGAGGTTTTGGAGACCTTCAAGATTTCGAAGGTTGGAACGATTGCGGGCGGTATTGTTCGTGAGGGTAAGTTGCAACGCAACACTTCGGTGCGTGTCATCCGCGACGGTATCGTGGTCTACACGGGCAAACTCGGCTCGCTCAAACGTTTCAAAGACGATGTCAAGGAGGTTACGATGGGTCAAGACTGCGGTCTGAACATCGACGGCTACAACGACATCAAGGTTGGTGACGTTATCGAGGGCTACGAGATTGTTCAAGTTAAGCGTTAATTGTCCGCGAGGGCTTTGAAAAGGTGGGGCTGTAATTTTGGATTCGGCCCCACTTTTTTTTATTTAAATGCTTTGCAGGAATAAAAAAATATCATACCTTTGCAGCGCAAACCTGGGGGATTAGCTCAGTTGGCTAGAGCGCTTGCATGGCATGCAAGAGGTCACGAGTTCGACTCTCGTATTCTCCACAAAAGAAAGACGGCTAAACGGCCGTCTTTTTTTTGTGGGGGTGCGGGTGTCGATACGAGTGACCTCTTTCCGAAGAGTTTGCGACTTCGGAAGCAAACTCCATATATAAAAAACACCCGTGATGAGCACGGGTGCGACTCTCGTATTCTTCACAAAATCGCTACTGCACGATGTAATCGATGGTGAAACTCTTAACGTAGAAATTTCCGGTATTACCCATTAATGTGATATTGAACGTTTCATTTTCACCAATGATTGTCGGAATAAAACTCAAAACAGCGAGATTAAAATCTGTTATACTATAATTGCTCCATGTACTATTATTTAAGACTCCATAGTATGTATCGCCACCTATAACGATTGCATACATAGCTTCTTTGTCGGAGTTCTTAGCCTTCAAGTTAACAGAGATACCCGTGATACAGCAATTATCGTAACCTTCTAAACTCAATGTCACAGAATATGAGGTAGTAATGTACCCTTGACTATAACTTTGTTGTTTATATTCCGATACCGACGCCTCGGGAACATCACCACTCGACGACACAGAGGTCTTGCCCGTAACGGTGTAAGTCACACTTCTCTCTACGGGCGCATTGGGAGTCACCCTACAACTATTGTCAACACCCAAATTGAGTGTCACAACCTCGCGCTCGGGAAAGAACATCTCAATACCCGAAACTCGCTTGCTGATGGTGTAGCCGTCCGTCACAATCTCCACAACAAGCACCTCATCTACTCCCAACTCAAAAGGATTAACCACCAACCAGGCCGAAAGCCCTCCAAGAGTCATCCCCGTCGGCAGCTCGGCGCAAACCTCATCACAAGGGTCGGTAAAGGTGAATTTACCCGTCCGAGTGTCCAATGTAAACGCCCCCGAAAGAGTTTCACCTTCCACTTGCAGGCGCACCGAACGCACAATATCGTCAGCCGAAACCGCCGAATTATTCACCTCCCTGCACGACAAGTTCACAAAACAATTCAGATGGCGAAACCTCGTGGTAAACTCCACTTGCTGGTCCTCACCCGAAAGGTCCATCTCAACAGCCTGACCCACCATCCACGCCGCCGTGGGGTCATACGACCCTTCGGCAGTCATCGTCTGCACCGAGGAAATTTCCCCAGCCACACTCCAAGGAGTCACCTGCGGCACATCCTCCACCAACGGATAGTACGTATAGAAAATAAACGGGGACGACCATGTATCAATAACATCAGTCGTACCCGTAAACGTCGCAACACCTTCGTCCGATACACTCGCCGCCGCCAAAGCTATTCCTATGGGTTCTCCCCCATCCCTCATGGCAATTGCTCCAAGTCTGTCGCCCACTTCCCAGCGTGTAACAAATCCATTGTTTTTGTCGCCGCTAATCGCCACACGCGACATCTCGTCGTGCTTCTCGGCATTGAGGATTATTTGTGTTGTATTTTTCTGGTTTTCGATGTTGTAGTCCTTCTCGCCACATGCGCAAACGCAAACCATCGCGAGCAATAGGATTATAACAGACATATTCTTTTGAACTAATTTTAGAACTTAAGAGAAAGATTAAATATCGTAATTATTTTTTGTGGAGCTGTAGTTAAGCGAACCTGCGCGTCCTTCCACCTCATTGGCAAACGGAGAACCCTGAAAACCTATCTCCACCAGACATTCAAACATCACCACCTTCGGCGCAGCGTACTCAGCCTTCTTTATTTCTATTTGCCTATCCTTATCCTTAGTTTCATTCATAACTTTCGAATTATCACACAAATATAAACATAAATTATCAGACTACGATATTAGCTACACAAAAATAATAACTTTTCGAGGGGGCTGAGGGATAAATCTGATGAAATATCTATTATTCGGTCGTCAAATTGGCTTCTATTCTTGTCCGAATATCATCCAAAACCTCTCCTTTATATGTAAAAAACTTGGCCCCTTGATATGCACCAGATTTATTTCGTTTATCTTCCGGCATAAATGTACCTACAAATGGCGATAATTTATATATCCGTCCATCATACTCTATGTGACTTTCATCGGCAACCTTAACTTCTATTCCCGTAGGTATAAATACCAGAGGTGCTCCAATAGGAATACCTACCATAGAGAAATTAAAGCGTGGACGAATTTGTTTATGGTCACAATCATCATTATTTGCTTTGTTTCTCTTAAATCTCAAATCCCCCAAATACACTTCATCTATAACGGCGTCATCAATAGTAATAGCACAATCCTTAAGCAATTCAAGTGCCTTAGCTGGCGCGACATTAAAGAACTCACGATTTTGACGTATACGCAAATCCGTCAACCTATCAATCATACGATGTAGTTGTTTTTCGACTTGCTCATATTTAACCGTTTTAAGCGTAGCATAGATTTCAAACGGCAATGGCACAGCAGTATTATCCAGCTCCTTCGAACGAATATCAACAGGCCTTGAACTTTTGCCTATTTTAACCCAATCCTCCTTAAAACTCGGGTTAGTAAGAATGTATACGAAACCAGCCTCTTTCATTATTATAATAAAAAACTAATATTCACAAATATAGAAAATAAATTCCAATAATACAAAACAACAAAAGAAAAACGAAAGGTATTTTAAGGTGATTGTGGAACTCTTTTACGTTCTTTTTGGCAGAGCCACTCTTTTATGTTCTTTTGTATCGACAAAAGAACCAAAAACGACCCGCAGACCGGGGGATGAGAAACTACGTTTCTCTAAATTCCGCTTTACACACAAAAAATTGCCGTCGGATTTTTCGTGATTAAGTATGTGCGAAGTGGCGAGCGACAAAAATCGGCGACCGATTATATCGCGCGACAGCGGCCGATTTAGCAAGACTCTTCACACATACCACGAAAAAACGAAAGGCAAAAAGCCTTTTGGTTCTTTTGGGCTAACCAAAAGAACTTTATTATTACGCGACAAAAGGTGGCAGAGCCACTCTTTTATGTTCTTTTGTATCGACAAAAGAACCAAAAACGACCCGCAGACCGGGGGAACGAGAAACTACGTTTCTCTAAATTCCGCTTTACACACAAAAAATGCCGTCGGATTTTGCAAGATGAACGATTGAAAGGACGAGCAACAGTGAAACGCCACGTAAATCAACCCAATCAAAGATGGCGTTTCTGCTCGTCCGCACAATCGACTTGCAAAAACGAAAGGCAAAAAGCCTTTTGGTTCTTTTGGGCTCTGCCAAAAGAACGTCCATATACTCGCGTATGTGAGCAATTAAGCTGCGAGCAACAACACAGAAATCACCCACCTATTATATTTTTGTGCATAGAGTGCCATAGATTTTGCACAAAGCGATAAGAAAGTCCGACGGGATAGTACTCCGGTACAGCCCGACGGACTTGATGAGTCTTGTGCATAAAATATGGTACTATATGCACAAATACAAAAAAGGAGAGTCACATCTCTGTAACTCTCCTTAAAGAGGCGACCCCTACTTTCCCACAAAAACTGCAGTATCATCGGTGCGGGTGGGCTTAACTTCTCTGTTCGGAATGGGAAGAGGTGGAACCCCACTGCTATAGTCACCAAAATATCGTTCGCCGCTTGTTTCAGTTGACGCGGCTCAACACGTCTGACATTAATCCGGATGAGATAAAGGCCCTCTTAAGAAAGCCGTTCGGGTAATTAGTATTGCTCGGCTATGACATTACTGCCTTTACACCTGCAACCTATCAACGTAGTAGTCTCCTACGACCCTCAAGGGAAATCTTATCTTGGGGTTGGCTTCGCGCTTAGATGCTTTCAGCGCTTATCCAGTCCGAACATAGCTACTCGGCGGTACACCTGGCGGCATAACCGATACACTAGAGGTTCGTCCAACTCGGTCCTCTCGTACTAAAGTCAGGACCCCTCAAATTTCCTACGCCCACAACAGATAGAGACCGAACTGT
>JAGBFQ010000010.1 GCA_017936385.1 Rikenellaceae bacterium | reverse complement strand
CCCCTACACCTTCCTTCACGGCTTGTCATTCCAAAATATGTTCAGTGCAGCATTGGCTGCACCTATTGGCAATGCCATTGTAGGTCGAGCATTGAAGGTTGTAATGACTCGCAACTCGATGCTGCTGGGCGAGAGAATGGACAGCGTAAAACTCTCCACCTCGCACACCCCATTTGGCGAGTTGTATGGTATGGTACAAGTTCAGTCGCTATTGGAATCTATGAAGGAGATTTATGGCTGGTTACTCTTTGTGGCTATCCTTTGCCTGATAGTTTTGATGTTGCGTTATAGCGGTATTCGACCTTTGAGAGTTATCGAGCCGACATACCGAACAATATATGGTATCTTACGAGGAAATATAAAATTACGCCTGCGACTCCGCAGACGAAGCAAAGTTATACAACATTAAATCAATTATGAATTACAGTTCTTTAAGTAAGTTAAAGAGCCACATCAATTCAAGTGTGGTGCTTATCTTCTTTACCATACTTGCACTTGTTTGCGCTAATACACCCTACGTCAAGGAGTGGTATTTCTCGCTCTGGCAACTGCCGATGAGCCTATCTGTGGGTGAATTTAACTTTTTCTCTCACTCGGGACACGCAATCACCCTCGGGCAGATGATAAATGACTTCCTAATGGCTATATTCTTCCTCTCGGTAGGTCTTGAAATCAAACGAGAGATAAAGGTTGGAGAGCTCTCGTCTATGGACAAGGCTCTGCTTCCAATTATCGGTGCTTGTGGCGGTATGCTTATCCCCGTTGTGATTTTCTACCTCGTGTGCCCTGCGGATGCAGCTATGCAGCGTGGTCTGGCAATTCCTATGGCTACCGATATTGCTTTCTCGCTGGGTATTTTGGCTGTGTTCAAATCGAGAGTACCCGTTGGATTGAAGATGTTTTTGGCAGCTCTTGCCGTAGCCGATGATTTGGGAGGTATTATTGTTATTGCTCTGTTCTACACCTCAAATATCAATATGTTCTATCTCGGCTTGTCGGCTCTGTGCGTAGCAATTATGGTTATAGGCAATCTCTTCAATATGCGTCGCAAGGGGTTCTATATCTCTGTGGGACTTGTGCTGTGGTACTTTATGCTCAACTCGGGTATTCACTCTACCATAGCGGGTGTTATTGTGGCATTCTGCGTGCCCGCTACGCTCGTTAAGGGTACGGGGCACTACTTGGAGCGAATCCGAGAGAATGTAAGTAAAATCCCCGTTGTCGATTTTGGTAATCTGCACAAAACGGTAGTGCTGACAAACGACCAGATACATACGCTCAAAAGTATAGAATCTGCCGCCGATAAGATGATTAGCCCACTGCAAGACCTTGAAGATAATCTGCACACGCTTATCAACTACATAGTGATACCACTTTTCGCCTTTGCCAATGCAGGTGTTGACCTTTCGGCTATGAGTTTGGGCAGTGTGTTTTCGGGTGTGAGCCTGGCAGTAATGCTTGGCCTGGTGGTAGGAAAATTCCTGGGAGTATTCTCTTTCTCGTGGGTGGCCGTCAAACTTGGTTTTGTATCGCTCCCCGCTGGCTCTTCGTGGAGAGCCTTTGCGAGTGTCTGCGTGGTGTGCGGCATCGGTTTTACGGTGTCGATGTTTATAGCCGACCTTTCGTATGCAGGGCTTGGTGCAGAGGGTTCAGCTCTGCTCGGTCAGGCAAAATTAGGTGTGCTTTTAGGCTCGGTCATCTCCGCCGTTATCGGCTGTGTGCTGTTGAATAAAACCTTACCCAAATCATAACAAATACCATAAGCATATAATTCTTTGAATAATCCGAATACAGAAAACGGCAGTCACAATTAAGTGGCTGCCGATTTTTCTGAATACACCCGAAGGTTGAATACACTAATTATCCCGTTGAGCAATTTCGGATACCTTTGATGATATCACGCTAACTGCTTGTTGTTCGCTGCAACCACGCAATGATTGGTATAGTTTCACCGCTTGCCAAAACAATTTACCATCATTGGGGAGTATGCCCTTACGCATATCAGCAAGGTCTAATACGTAGTTGTTGAGACAATGACGATAGTATTCACTTTGGTTATACGCTCCTTCTTTCACTTCACTGTGGCTGGGGCGGGGGCTTTGTGGAGTTTTTTACCTATTTAATATATTCAGTGAGCCGCCTGGGCGTGCGAGGGCTGCGTTGGCTTGGAACGAACTGGACGAAATGAAGGCTTAGCCAAAGTGCCCTGGGGTGCCTTGTGGGGCGGTTTTGGGCCTTTCTGAAAGAAAAAAATGGGAAAAAGGATTGAAAAAATTGTGAAAACAAAAAAAAACGTATATATTTGTATTTGGAAAAGATGTGAAATAATACCTGCTGATACGCTTTAAGGGCTTTGTCGGCGGGGCTTTTGTGGCATTGTTGAGATGCCTTTCCGCTTTGACAATAAAATAATTAACAATTAACACTTTTTATTTATTAACTAATTCTTTACATCTATGCGCACAAAAATTTGGGCAAAAATGTTGAGCTTGGTTGCTATCCTGTTCGCGGTGTCGTTCACTTCGTGTACCCCCGAAGAAGGAGGAGAGAGCAAGGGCTCGCTGACGGTTGACAAGACTGAAGTTAACCTGACTGCTGATGGTAAGGGTGCCGATGGTAAAGCTGTTGCTGTTACCGTTTCGTCGACCTCTGACATCAGTGTAGTTGCTGACGAGTGGATTGAGGCTAAGAAGCTGAACAACGCTCGTGTAACTATCGCTGCTGCTAAAAACACCAGCGCTGACGCACGTACCGGTAAGGTGACCATCACCAACGCCGAGAACCTCAAAGCTGAGGTTACCGTAAGCCAGCTGGGATTTGCAGCTAACCTGGTTCTGGACGCTGATTACGAGGCTAACCCCGTAGTAATCGCTGCTGCCGGTAACGAGGAGACTCCCGTTTCGCTGAACGTTAACTCGAACGTTGAGTGGACCGTGAACAAACCCGCTGAGGCTGATTGGTTGACCGTTGAGACCACCGAGGACCGTATCACTCTGACTGCCGAGTACTCGCCCGTATTCGCAGAGCGTACCGTTACTCTGACCGTGGCTCCCACCGAGGCAAGCATGGCTGACCTGGCTAAGAAAATTGTTGTTAAACAAGAGGCTCAAGTTCACGCAATTACTGTTGAGGCTGAGGGCGTTGTTGAGGGTGCTGTAACCGTTGACGCTGCTGATGCTGAGTTGACTTTTGCTGTGGCTGCCAATGACAATTGGACTCTGTCTACCGAGGCTGATTGGGTTGAGGGTGCCGGTGAGTACACTGCAAACGACGAGGAGGTTTTGGTTATCTTTGGTAACAACCCCGACGCAGCTGTTCGTACTGCAACTCTGACCTTCACTTGCGGCGAGGCTACTGCTGCTATCACCGTTACTCAACGTGGTGCAGGTGTGTTCATCGAGTTCGATGAGAAATACAGCACCGTTTCGGCTCCCAGCGAGGCTACCGAGGTTGAGATTCCCGTTGAAACCAATGCTACCAGCATTCTGGTTACCGCTAAAGACGGCGCAAACTGGATTACCGGTACCTACGCTGGTGGCGTTGTAACTCTGAGCCTGACCGAGAATACCAGCACTCCTCGTGAGGCTGTTGCCGTTCTGACCGGTTCGCTCGCAGGTGCTGAGAACCTGAGCGTGGAAATCACCGTTAAACAAAACCAATACGCTGAGAACCTGGCTGTTAACTCGGACGGTATGACCGAGACCGCTAACACCTACGCTATCTACAAATCGGGTGCTTACAAATTCCCCGCTACCGTTAAAGGTAATGGTGCTGGTTTCTATGACGCCGAGGGTTATGACCTGGAGGTTGCTTATGTTCCCGGTGGTTCGATTGAGATTCCTGCCGAGACTATCGAGGAGGCTACTCTGCTGTGGTCGACCAAATCGGATGTAGACCCCTTGACTCAAGCTTCTATCGGTCTGTTGACCAATGTATCGTATAGCGGTGGTTATGTATACTTCACCATGCCCGAGCCTTTCGAGGTTGGTAATGCTGGTATCGCCATCAAAGATAAGAAGGGTAACATCCTTTGGAGCTGGCACATCTGGGCTACTCCGTTCGATGTAAACGCTGCTGAGAACACCTATCCCGTAGGTCAAACTCCTGACGGCGAGGGTGAGGATGCAAGTTCGCACACTACCGGTTATGCTAAACCCAGCATCTTCATGGGTCTGAACCTTGGTGCAACCCACGATGGTAACCACGGTGATTGCTCGCTCGATGAGCTGCAAGCTTCGATGGGTTACATGTACAACTGGGGCCGTAAAGACCCGTTCCCCGGCGGTTATCCTAACCTCGAGGAGGACAAAGGCGGCGCTAACATGATTATGTACTACCACGACCAAGATATCGACCTGCCCGAGGATATTACTCCCGCAGAGAGCACCGAGATTTCGATGTACAACGTAACTCCTCCCTATGAGAAGATTAACGACAACATCGATTGGGCTATCGCTCACCCGACCGTATATCTGAAATCGGTTGGTACTTATGGTGACAACTGTATCTACTCGAACCTGCCTACCGATTACGGTGATGGTTGCGACGCTAACGAGAACTCGTCGTACTACTGGGGTTACCTGTGGGGTAACTACACCGCAAACAGCAGCAGCGAGGGTAGCAAATCGCTGCACGACCCCTGTCCTCCCGGATGGCAAGTTCCTTGCGGTGACCACTGGCACATCGTTACCTCGCACGGCGATAACATCGGTACTTGGTATGCATCGTATGCTCCTTGGAAACTCAACGTTAAGGAGGCATGGGATAGCTGGAATACCTACAAAGGTTTCGACCCCGAGAGCGTATTCTGGCCTTGGGCTCACAACGACGATGGTTCGTGGAACAACGATGGTATGATTGACTTTACCCGTGGTGGCAACTGGAAAGGTGGTTTCAACGTTTTTGTTGGCACTTCGAACCGCACCAACGGTGCTACCGGCGAGTTGGTAACTGCTGCTAACTGTCCTACCGGTGCATTTACTCCCAAGGAGGGTCTTGACGAGGGCCGTGATATCCAACCTATCGACTATGAGGGTACCAACCCGATGTTCGTTCCCGCAGCCGGATGGCGTATGGGTTACAACCCCGGTATGAACCGCACCGGTCGTGTGGCTCGTTACCACTGTAACCAACCCCAAAACATCACTATCGAGGGTAACACCTGGACCAAACACCAAACTATGTCGATGTCGATGTGGCTTAATGGTAACTTCTACCGCAACAGCGCAGTATCGTGGGCTGAGTGGATGGGTAACGGTCACCCCGTACGTTGTATCAAACCCGTTGTTGTTGTTGAGGAGCCTATTGAGTAATCACTCTTAAACTGACAACGCGGCTTAAGCCGAAGAGCTTGTCCCACTTGTGGGGCAAGCTCTTTTTTATTCGCAATTTGCAGCCAAAACACCACTGAAACTCCCTATTGTGAGATTATGTGGAAGGCGGGTGGGGGAGAATGTGCGGCGACGTTGCTCCGATTGTCAGGTCTTTTGGGGGCTCTTGGGGATAGTTCAAGAAGAACAGTCCTTTCGAAGAAAAAAGCCGCCCGACGAACCTAATCGTCGGGCGGCTTTAGTTATGAGTGTCTGTCGGAGATAGGATTACTTCTCCATGCAGGCTTTGATATATTGTACTTTAAAGTATAATTCCTTTATTGGAGCGTAGCGACCAAGTCCCCCTCACAGGAGGGGGATTTAGGGGGTGGGTAACACACCGCAGCACCGCCACTATATTAAGGGGTAAAATAAAAGCCTTCCCGCGTGAGAAGGCTTTACAAATATGATAAGATTAGTTATTTGCCCATACACCCCTTGATGTAGTGGTGGTGCGAACCGTAGCGTTCGAAAGCGGCACGCTCCAACTCCTCGCGGTGGTCGGGGTGAGCAACCGAAATCAACAGGCGAGCACGCTCCTGCATGCTGCGACCGTAGAGGTTCACGGCACCATACTCGGTTACGAACCAATGGATGTGGTTACGGGTGGTAACAACACCAGCACCGGGAGTCAGCGTGTTGGCAATCTTGCTGATACCCTTGTTGGTGACCGAAGGCATGGCGATGATAGCTTTACCGCCCTCGGCACGCGAAGCACCATAGATGAAGTCAATTTGACCACCTACGCCCGAGTAGAACTTGGTACCCAGCGAGTCGGCGCAAATTTGACCCGTAAGGTCGATTTGCAGAGCCGAGTTAATGGCGGTCATCTTGGGTTGTTGAGCGATGATGAAGGGGTCGTTGGTGTAGCCCACATCCATCATGAGCACCATCGGGTTGTTGTCGATAAAGTCGTAGACCTTTTGCGAACCCATCAAGAAGGTCGAAACCATTTTGCCCTTATCGACAGCCTTGTTCTGTCCGTCGATAACGCCTGCCTCGACCAGCGGGAGAACGCCGTCGGCAAACATCTCGGTGTGGATACCCAGGTGTTTGTGGCCGCCGAGTTGTGCCAGCACAGCGTTGGGAATGGCACCGATACCCATTTGGAGGCAAGCACCGTCCTCAATCAGTTCTGCACAGTTTTTACCAATGGCGGTTTCGATTTCGTTAGGCGCGGTGAAGTGAGCCTCTTCAAGAGGTTGGTCGTCCTTGACGAACAGATCAATCATCGACGAGGGAATCATTGCATCGCCAAACGAGCGGGGAACGTATTTATTAACCACCGCGATAACGGTTCCGGCTTTCTCAACAGCAGCCAGAGTGGCGTCAACCGAGGTTCCGAGCGACACGTAACCGTGGGCGTCGGGTTCCGAAACCTGAATCATAGCCACGTCGCAAGGCAGTACGCCTGCGCGATAGAGTTTCTGAGTTTCGCTCAAGAAGATGGGAATGTAGTCGGCGTAACCGGCTTGAGTGGTTTTACGCACGTTGCCGCCCACGAAGAACGAGTCCAATTGGAACACTCCCTCGAATTCTGCCTCCGAGTAGGGAGCGGGTCCTTCGGTGTGCAGGTGGTGGATACGGACATCTTTCAATTCACCGGCGCGTCCTCTCTCGCACATGGCTTTAATCAGGCATTGGGGTGCGCTGGCCACACTACTGAGGTGGATGTGGTCGCCGCTTTTGATAACTTTCACAGCCTCTTCGGCCGAGATAAATTTGATATTGCTCATTATGTTAGTATGATTAAAAATTGCCTTTGTATTCGCAAAGCTACAAAACAACTCTCGAATGTCAAAAAAAACAAACCGTTTTTTTGTCAAATGTTGCAATAATTTACGCCGTTTTCTATATCTTTGGGGTGTGAAAATGACAAACTAAATTCTAAATTATAAACTTTATGATGAAAAAAACAATCTTTGCAACTCTTTGCACCGCATTGGTTGCGTGGGCTGGATGGGGATGTACTCCCACTCCCACAGAAAACGAGCCTAAACTCGAACTCTCGCCCGTAATGACCGAACTCGACCATACGGCGCAAGAGAGTGAACTTGGCGTGGAAGCTAACGCTGAGTGGACGGCAGCCAGCTCCGAGGAGTGGTTGACACTGAGCAATGATGCCGGTAATGGCGCAGATGTCATCACTTACGAGGTGACCGAGAATACTACAAGCGAGATGCGTTCTGCCGAGATTACCGTGATTATGGGAGAGTTGAGCGCTACGGCTTATGTCGAGCAGGCTGCTCCCAGCTTCCGTGTAAATAAAACTGAGTTGGAGTTTGATTATCAGGGTGGTTCCGAAAATGTAGAGGTCTTTGCGTCTACTGCGTGGGCCGTCAAATCCTCGGCCGATTGGCTTACCATTACTTCGGATGAGTCGGACGATTTGGAGAAAACCATCACCATCACCGCCGAACCTAACGCCGAATTCAAGGTTCGTACGGCCGAAATCACTATCAGAACCGAGAAAGAATCGGCCGTAATCAAGGTTACCCAAGGCCGTCAAACCAGCGATAACTTCTTGGTAAATATCGACTCGGAGGACTATGATGCCGCAACAGGAACTCTTACCACCGATATCTTTGGCGCAAGCTACACTGTCAACGTAGGTACGCCGTCGAGTAGCGTGGTTTGGGACGCAAAAACGGAAGCTACATATATTACTCTGGAGAACAACCTCTCGAATATGGGTAGCGGTTCATTCAGTTTCAAGGTGGACTTCAATAACCAACAAGGCGAGCGCCAGACAACCATCACACTCAAAGGTAAGGTGGGTACCAAGACTATCGAACTGCCTATCGTGGTGAAACAAACCTATTTCGAGGCTCAATACACCAATACCTTCGATGCCCAACCCTATGGCGACACCCTTAACATGGGAGTTACCATTGAACCTGCTATGGATATTGTCTACAAAAGCTCGGCCGATTGGGTAAGTTTTGACGACAAGGGCAACATCTTCGTGGAGTCTAATCCCGAAATGGCTGCAAAACGCGAGACGAACGTTGATGTAGTGTTGGCTCGAGATACCACCGTTGTTGTGGGCTCGGCAAGCGTGCTCCAAAATCCGCTCTACACCATCACCATCCCCCTGCAATGTAATACCTACGTAACTCCGCTTGACCCCGAGGTTAAAGCAGAACCTTCGTTCGCAAGCACGGTTCTTCCCGGAGCCAATGGATTGGCTGGTGACGGTAAGGAGAAGACAGGTGGCGCAATGGGTAACCTCAAATCGTGGAAAGCGGCTTATATCTCGCAACCCCACCAACTCTCGTTCTTCTTCCGTACCGAGGCTACGGGCGAACTGAATCTGGGTATGGTTACAGGACTTGTTTTTGACGACGAAGAGGTGGCCGACACTGCTTGGCTGGATATCGAAATCGGAGAGACACGCCGCAGTGTGATGATTACCAACCAAATCGAAACTTACAAAAGCGGACTCTACAAGGACGGTATAAAGACTGTCTATTTGGGTAACTTCCCGATTCCCGAACCCGGTTACGTTCGCGTAAACATCATTCCTATTAAGGCTACGGGTCGCAACCTGCCTTATATTACGGATTTTGCACTGGGTGGAGAGGCTATTCGTAACGTGACCAAAAAATCGAACGTGCTGAGTTTCGTCGACAAGAATAACATCGAATCGAGCGACCCCCACTGGATTATGCGTGGTCCTTCGGGCAACCTGTCGTACCCCCAACCCGCCAATACCGAGTACTTCTACAACGAGATTTATGTAGACAAAGGTTACGATTTCAGCGGCGGTTACTATATGACCACCGGCGGTAGCGCATTCTATATGGGTCTGCAACCTACCGACGGCCAACGTACCGTGTTGTTCTCGGCTTGGGATACTGATACCGAAAAAGGCTGGCACGCACAAGTGGTTCGTTACGGTGAAACCAAACCCAATAACTTCGGTCACGAGGGTTCGGGTCAACAAACTTTCCTCAAATATAACTGGAAAGCCGAAACTACCTACGCTACTATGGCTCATGTTCGTCCCGAGGTGGATGAGAATGGTAACCAAACCGGTGCAACCCTCTATACGGGTTACTTCTGGAGCGAGGAGGATAAGGACCGTGATGACGAAACTTGCGTTGAAGGTTGGCACCTGGTGGCCGAGTACCGTCGTCCCCACGAGGTTGCTTACTATCGCGGTGCGCACTCGTTCTGCGAGAACTTCTCGCCCTATCGTGGCTGGATTCCTCGCCGTGTGAACTTCACTAACCAATGGATGATTGACAAGGATGGTGTATGGCACGAGGTAACTCAAGCAACTCTGGGCGTGGATGGCACAGGTGGCAGCGGTATGCGTAAGGACTTCTCGGGTGGTGTTGATGAGCGCGGATTCTTCTACCTGACCAACATCGGCTATATTGACGAGTATGGCAAACCCGGTACTCGATACACCCGCGAACCGAAAGGTAAGAAACCGAACATTCCGTTCGAAAAACTTGCAAAACTCGGTACTTGGGTTGATAAATAATCGAACAAACGGGGCCGCCCCCAAAGTGCGGACGGCCCTCGTTTTTATCAGATGAAAGCAAACTACTCACAAAAAAATATTTAAAACTATGGCGAAAATTCTACAAGAGTTCAAACAATTCGCAATGCGCGGTAATGTGATTGATATGGCAGTCGGTGTTATCATCGGTGGTGCTTTCGGTAAAATCGTAAGCTCGTTGGTTGCCGATATTATCATGCCTCCTATCGGTCTGTTGGTTGGTAATGTGAACTTCACCGACCTGAGCATCGTCCTCAAAAAAGCTACCGAGGATACAGCTGCCGTTACACTCAACTATGGTAACTTCCTGCAACAGGTGTTCGACTTCTTGATTATTGCATGGGCAATCTTCATGTTCATCAAGCTCGTTAATATGGCCAAGAAGAAAGAGGAGGCTAAACCCGCAACTCCTCCCGCACCTCCTGCACCCAGCAAAGAGGAGGTACTGTTGACCGAAATCCGCGATATTCTCAAGGAGAAGAAATAGTCCTTATTCTACGGAATACGCAAACGCCTGCATACGTATTGTATGCAGGCGTTTTTATGTTATATTTGTTGCTACGAAAAGTAATCTCGCCGCAATGTTTTTTTAGAATGAAGTGCGGAAACCGAGCATGAAGTTTGTACCCAGCGAGCGATAGTGATTATAGGTATATAAGCGGCTGTTGGCCAGGTTGCTACCATTGATATACAGCCACCAATTGTTGCTTACGTGCAGGCTGAAACGCAGGTTTACATCAACACACGCAGGTACGGTGTTGACATAAACGTCGTCCACGACGTCACGTGCCTGCATGATGGGCGAGTCGGCCCATGCAATTTCGTAGAACTCTCGGGCTCCGAGAACCTTTGCTCCCGCCTCAATCACAAATTTCGACTTGTGACGATAGCGCAACGATAAACCCACATCGAACGACGGCATGCCGCCACCTTCGGGCAACACTTTGAGTGCGCTACCGTAGTAGTGAGCCTCCAAACCTGCCGTCAATACTCCGGCATACATATATTCGACATTTGCGCCCACGGTATAGACATCGGCATTATCCACAATCACGCCGAACGAATCGGAGAACGAACTGCCTGCGGGTCTATACAACGACACGAAGTAGTGCATGTTGTCGAGGTGAGTATAGTTGAAGTATGCCTTGTAAGAAAGACTCTGCATCGCGCTACCCGACACACCGATTTCGGTGCTTATGCGAGCGCCCGTGGGTGCTGTAACGCCCGTAGCGATGTAGGGATTCTCGCGGCTCAGAGCCTCGAAACTTCCGTCGATAAAGTCACCCGACGCCTTGGCATAGGGGATAAGGTAGCCCTTAAGTACATCCACCACGAGGTCAATGTGCGGGAATACGTAGCTTTGGCACACGTCAAAACCTCGGCTGTTGCGGTAGCCGTAATCGACACCTGCGGCCAAACGCAAGATTCCCGAGCGATACATGTATCGAGGACGAATAATCACGCTTTGATTGCCACGGTCGGTCAGTTTGGCCACACCATAGTAACTGTCGTAGTCCACACCCAAGTCGAATCCGTGTTTACCGAACATTTGTGCAACGCGAGCCCTCAATCCCAGGTCCACCATTTCGGAGCCTTGCAGGTCGTAGGAGTAGCCTGTGTTTAGTGCCACGCCAAAGTTCAGATTCGACAACTCGGCAAAGTTATCTCCGAAACTCACCTGTCCGTGCACACGTCCGTAGTCAATAAGAGCCTGCTTAGGTGTGGGTAACATAGGTTTCAAAAACTCCTCGCGGTTGTTGTAGTAGAGCGAGTCGGTCAGGAACTCCTCGCGGACGAACCCTCCGAAACGGTGCAGCAGACGATTGTCATAGCCCACCTCTCCGCGCAACGTCAAGTTGTCCCAAGTCTGCGAACCGAAGAATCCCACGGCGTTATACATAGCCAAAGCGTTCTGCAAGGTATCCAAATCGTTGCGACGTTTGCTGTACGTTCCGCGATGGTTAACATATCCGCCAATGGTTCTGTCGGAGTTGTCACGGTTGTTAATATACACATCGAGGTTGGTGCGGAACGGATAGCCCATTCCGAACGACACATAGCCCGGATTACCCGACGTGGTGGTCGAGGCGTTGAGTTTCGCGGGGTTGATTTGGCGCGAGGCAAACGTGGTATAGCAAGCCACCGGTTTAATGGCGTAGTCAATATCGGGTTGCAAGCGTACGGTGTCGTCGATTCGCGGGCGTATGGCGAGTTTGGTCGCGCCATTTACCGTCGGAACATAGGCCTTTGTCACCTCGATACTTTTCGAGAGGCTCTCCTGGGCCGCAACCGACAGCGCACCCGCCAACATGGCACACAGGGCCACGATTTTATATCTCATAGGTTTCATACTCACGTGTGTTTACTGCAATTTTTGAATTCTTTCGAGTGCGTCACTAATCACGCCGTCATCAGCAGGCGAGTAGCCGTCTACGATGCTTTGGTAGGTTGCTCTTGCCTGGAACGAGTCGCCGCCCATGGCGTAAATATCGCCCAGCAATAAGAATGCACGTCCCATCCAATACATGTGCGGGGTGTTGACCTCCGAGAAGGCAAAAATCTTGTTCTGCGCATCCTCGTACATTCCTCGGCCGAACAACGCCTCGATAATTCGATAGGTTGCCTCGGCACCCTCTTCGCTCAACGGGTCTTCGGCCAACTCGGCATACAACTCCTCGGCTTGTGCCATCTGTCCGCGAGCACGCAGAATCGAAGCACTCGTATAGAGCATCTTGCGGCGTGCAGGCAGTGACACTTCGGCCACACCTTGCAACTCCTCGCTCAGTCCAAGTATGCGAACCGTATCGGCCGACGCCACAACCGATGCCACGTAGCCATCCAGAGCGGCTGTCACTTTAGCCGGAGTACTCTCCATGCGGCTCAAGCGTAGGAATGCATCTGCCGCCTCGGAGTGTCGTCCGGCAGCTGTTGCAAGTGTCGAGAGTTGTTGCAGACCGCGCAGCGTGAAGTCGTTTTTCTGAAGGTCAACCAGGCGTTTGAACTCGTCCACGGCGCCGTTCAAGTCACCCGTCTTGGACCTCGAATCGGCCAGATAGTAGATTGCGTCGGTCATGCGTACACCATTGGGGAAACTTGCGAGGTAGCCCTCCATTGCAGGAATGGCTCTGGCGGCATCCCCCGACAGATATACCTTCTCGGCGGCGGTGAACTTCAATGAGTCGCGTTGCAGTACACCCATATCGGTCTCCATGCCCGCGCTTTGTGCGTACGCAAAGTAGCTGTCAACGTCGTTGGTATCCACATAAATAGAACGTATGGCGGCAAGTGCGCTCTGTGCGTCCGATGACTTGGGCGACACCTCGATTACTTTCTTATAATAGGCCAGCGACTTGTCGTTTTCGCCCATGTTGAGGTAGGCCAAACCGATTGATGACAGGGCTTCGGTATAGTTTTCACTGTTGGGATACGTTGCAACGAATCTTTCGAGCGTACGTGCACCATTGGCGAATTGGTCTTGACTGATGTAGGTTCGTCCCAGCTCATAGGTAGCCTCCTCTTGATAAGCACCCTTGCCGTGGGCGACGATAGCCTCAAGGCTCTCGATTTTGCGCGGCATGCGGTCGAGCAGTCCCAACATCATGGCTCGTTGATACTCGGCGTAATATTTCTGCGGTTGGGCGGTTGCTATTGCGCCGTCGTAGCTCTCGATAGCTCGCCAATAGCTGCGTTGTTGGTGGAAGATATCGCCCTGACGGTTGAAAGCGTCGGCACGGTAGCCGTCACTCTTCTTGTAACGCGCAAGGAATGCCGCAAAACTCTTGGCCGCTTCGTTCCAGTTTTTCATGTTGAAGTAGCAATAGGCTACGCTGTAACTTGCCATCGGGTTCTCGGGCTCGGTCACGGGCGACACTTTCAGATAGGCTTTGTACTTTGGTATAGCCTCGGCAAAATTGGATTTTGAATAGAGAATTTCGCCCTGCCAGAACGAACTGAGCGCGGTGTATTTGGCGTTGTAGCGATACTGCTCCGAGATTTTGAACAATCTTTCGGCCTGCTCCACGTCACCCTCGTTGTAGTATTCAAGGGCGTGGAAGTAGGTGATTTTTTGCAATGCGGCTTTGATGTTGTTATCCGGGTTTGGCATCTGCATGATTGCGTCGTAGGCCGCCTTGTAGTTGTGCGAGTTGTAGTAGGCTGCAATCAGATACTCCCTAACCTGCGGCACACGGGGCGAGGTGGGGTATTTTTTGATGTAACGGTCCAACACGTTGATGGCCTCGTTGAAGCGACCTCCTCCCGACTCATACTGCAACTTGCCGTAGTTGTAGAGTGCATCCTCGGCGATTGTTGGGTTATAGTCCTTGGCGGCGGCAATCGAGAAAGACTGCATGGCCAGACGCTTTTGTTTCATTTGCAGGTAGCAGTCGGCCAAGTGGTAGCTTGCATTTTGCGACAGTTCGTCGTCGGGTCCGCACACCTTCGAGAGTTGGCCTGCGGCGGTGCGGAAGTTGCCACGTTTGTAGTTCGAGAAGCCCATAACGTAGTTCTCGCTACGGTCGGTTTGTCCGCCGAGTTCCTGATATTTGCTCATGTATTCGAGCGCCTTGCGGTAGTCGGCAAGGTGAAAGTGGCTCTCACCCATGATTCGATTGAGGTCGCATTTGCGTGAATTTTCGGCCGACGAGGCTATGAGTGCGTCGCCATTTGCAACCACATATTTGTAATTGCCGTCAAGGAATTCGATTTGAATCAGATAGAACGGGATGATTTTGGAGTAGGCCGAAACCTTGGTCAGAGCCTTGAAACGCTTGCCTGCCGATTTGTAATCACCCTCCGTGTAGTCGATGTAACCCAAATAGTAGTTAGCGTGCGGTGCGTAGACGCTTGATTCGGGCACTTGGCTGAGCCACGAGCGAGCCGTCGAGTAGTCGCCCATTTCGAAACTTGCATGTCCCGTCTTGAAGTCGTACTCCTCGGCATTTGCGGCTGACAGTTCGAACGGATTTACGGCCAGCAGGTTTTGCAACGCGTGTGTATAGTCGCCGTTGTTGTACTCCAAAACGCCGATGTAGAATCTGATGTCGTTGTTGTAAATCGAGTTGGGGTAGCGGTCCAGCAACAAACGCAGAGCCTCGAGAGCGTCCTTACGTCCGATTTTGACACCGCATACGGCCTCCATATAGAGAAGTCGTTGTGCCAGTCCCTCTTCAGTTGTGGGTGCGAGCAGTCGTGCTTTCTCGATTTCGACCATTGCAGCTGCCCAATTCTCATTATTGAAGAGGGCTTGTGCCGTGGTGCAATGTCGTTTCCAATCGGGGTTTTGTGGCGATGCGTTAAGGTTTGCGGCCACTGCGAGCATCACACTCAGGCATATTGCGGCCTGTCTGATGCGTGTTATTTGATGGTTAATTCTCATATTCGTAATTGTTTGCGTCTGCGCGCGTGCGCGTACAAAACGCAAATATACGAATTTTTCTTGAAATTCCACCTTATTTGGGTATAGTTTCGAGCGTTGTTTTCAGATTGTCGTACTCCGAGAGATATGCCAATACAGAACCTACGCGGATTGGTGATTCAATCCACAGTGGGATTCGGTTGTCGTCGGCACTTAGCCACACGAAAAAGTGGGTTCCATCCTTAAAAGTTTCGCCATTCGAGGTGGCTATCGAGCAGGTGAATTTGTAGGATGGTACGCGACCTATGCCCTTGAGTTTGATGGTGTCGCGTCCCATGTAGGAGTAGGTTATCACGCGCACCGTGTCCTCCAGCACCATGTGTAGGTCGACGGGAGTGTCCTTCTGATAGGTCGTGGGGTCAATCATTCGGAGGTTGTAGAACAGCGCCACGGGGTCGTAGTGTCCCTCGCCCAACTGCATCGTCTTGGTGCGAGCCTGCTTCCACGAACCCCTCTTATATATGGTTTGCACGCGACTCTCCGCCCAATTGTAGTTGTATGTTGCGTCGAAACGGTAGCTCTCCTCGCGCAGTTCGACCTGCAATTTCGAAGGACGCAACCTCGCCGTGTCGATATGCGCGGTGTAGGTGTCGTTCAAGTCGAAGAACCAACGAAAGAACGGCAATGTGCGACCATTAGCTACAATCTTGTAGTGTGGCGCACCTTTGTGATTGGTCACCTTGCAGTTAAGCGTTGCGCGTCCCACGGGGGTCTTGGGTACCATTTTGGCTCGATAGCACACGGCGTATGTCAGCTTTTCGCCATCCTTCCATGGAGCCGCTGCCTCAATACTCAAGGTTGTCATCAAGGCAATTGTCAATGCGCATATTTTCAGTGTCTTGGACATGTTTTGGTCGTTTTAAGAAATCATACTAAAGTCCCCTCCTCGTTGTGGCGCATAACGTTTGGCAAGAGCTGCCAATAGACGATTTTCGGGGGTGCTTAAATCAGGGTCACGTGCCAAAATCTCGGTGGCAATGCGACGTGTGTGTTCGATGATTTGGCTGTCGCGCGAGATGTCGGCAATTTTGAGTTCAAAGGCCATGCCGCTCTGTTGCGTACCCGAGATGTCGCCCGAGCCGCGCAGTTTCATATCCAACTCGGCCAACTCAAAACCGTCGCACGTTTCGACCATTGCGCCAAGGCGTTTGCGAGCGTCGGCCGAAAGTTTGTCGCCACTCATCAATACGCAATACGACTGCTCGCCGCCACGACCCACGCGTCCGCGTAGCTGGTGTAACTGCGAAAGTCCGAAACGTTCGGCGCTCTCGATAACCATCACCGAGGCGTTCGGAACATCCACACCCACCTCGATAACCGACGTAGCCACAAGAATTTGTGCCGTGCCATTTTTGAACAACGCCATGCTTGCCTCCTTCTCGTCGTTCGACATCTTGCCATGCACCACAGCCGTGCAATACTTCGGAGGAGGGAATTCGCCCGTTACAGCCTCATAGCCTTCGTATAGGTTGCGATAATCCATGGTTTCGGACTCGCGGATAAGCGGATAGACCACATAGACCTGTCGACCTTTGGCAATCTCGCGGTGCATAAAACCAAACAGCGCCAAACGGTGTGATTCGCTCATGTGAACCGTCTTAATCGGCTTTCGACCGGGCGGCAACTCGTCAATCACCGACACCTCCAAATCACCATAGAGTGTCATGGCGAGGGTTCGCGGAATGGGCGTCGCACTCATCACCAGAATGTGTGGCGGACGTGTGTTTTTGGTCCACATGCGACTGCGCTGCTCCACACCGAAACGGTGCTGCTCGTCAATAACCACCAATCCGAGGTTTTCGAACTGCACCCTATCTTCCAACAGCGCGTGAGTACCCACAAGGATTCGGATTCGCCCCTCGGCAAGTCCTTCCAGAGTATTGCGTCGTTCGGCCGCTTTGGAGGCTCCCGTCAACACACCTATCTCAATACCCAATCCTTCGGTCATTCGACACAGGGTTGCGTGGTGTTGGCGGGCGAGAATCTCGGTCGGGGCCATCATGCACGATTGATAACCGTTGTCGGCGGCAATCAACATGGCCGTCAGTGCCACCATCGTTTTGCCGCTTCCCACGTCGCCTTGCAGCAGTCGATTCATCTGTCGGCCGCCAATCATGTCGCCGCGAATCTCCTTTATTACGCGTTTCTGAGCTCCGGTCAATTCAAATGGCAACTTCTCGCGGTAAAAACGGTTGAAAAACTCCCCCACACGGGGCATGGCAAAGCCATCGGCACGTGCCATTCGTTGCGCACCACGTGACACTATATCGAGTTGTATCCCAAAAAGTTCGTCAAATTTCAGGCGGTACTCCGCACGTGCCAGATGCGCCGGGGATTGCGGAAAATGGATGTTGCGCAGGGCTTCTCTGAGGGGCATGAGTCCGTTGGCGTCTATGATGCTCCGTGGCAGGCTTTCGGTTATGTGCTCCTCGGCCGAGCGCCACAGCGTCGAGATGAGTTTGTAAATTCCTTTGGAGCCGAGTTGCGAACTTGATAATTTCTCGGTTGTGCCATACACACCCTGCATACCTATCGCAGGTGCAACCGATGCACCTACATTGTCCAACTCGGGATGTACCATATTCACCTCGCCTCGGAAGAAACTCGGCTTGCCAAACACGATATATTCGCGTCCCACTTCCAAGCGTTTCTCCATCCACTTTATGCCCTTAAACCAGAGCAGTTCAACTCGCCCCGTGCCATCCGACGCAAGGGCCGAAAGTCGCGCCTTTGCCCCTTGACCAATCTTCTGAAAATTGAGCACACGCACCTTCAGTTGGACGTATGTGCTGCTTTGCAAGGAGGTCAGTTCACCCACCGTGTGGATTCGTGTGCGGTCGATGTATCGGAACGGGAAGTAGTATAACAGGTCGCCCAGCGTGCGTATGCCGAGTTCGCTGGTGAGCAACGTCGCGCGCTGCTCGCCAACCCCTTTGAGAAACTTAATATCGCTGTCGAACCAACTATTCATAGTGCCAAAAGTACGGATTTTTTTCGGGACTCGGGCAAAATACCACTACAAAAACGCACGGGGAGTGTGCAAAATTGTATTTTTTGAGTACCTTTGTGGGAAACATCAAAGATAGGTCATGGCAGATACAACGCTTTTTTGTAACTCACTCAACCGCTACACACGCCGCACAACTTGCAGCGTGCGCATAGGCGACGTAACCATAGGCGATGCGGCTCCCGTCGAGGTGCAGTCGATGACCGCCGTTAATACACTCGACACAGAGGCCGCAGTGGCCGAAATCAGACGAATTCGTACCGCAGGAGGACGCATCGTGCGCCTTACAGCTCCCGGTCGACGCGAGGCCGAAAACCTCAAAAATATCGCCGAACGCACTGCCGAACTTTACCCCGACACTGCACTTGTGGCCGACATACATTTTGTGGCCGAGGTTGCAGCCGTCGCCGCACAATATGTAGACAAGGTGAGAGTCAACCCCGGCAACTACAACGACCCCGAGGGTACAACTTTCCGCGCGTTGATTAACCAATGCCGCCAGCGTGGCGTGGCAATTCGTGTCGGTGTCAATCACGGTTCGTTGTCGAGCCGCATGGTCGACCGCTATGGCGACACGGTGGAGGGTATGGTTGCCTCGGCAATGGAGTTTCTGAATATCTGCCGCGACGAGAAGTTTGACCAAGTGGTGGTGTCGATGAAGTCGAGCAACACCCGCGTTATGGTGCACGCCTACCGTTCGCTGGTAGCCGCCATGAGAGCCGAGGGTATGAACTATCCCATCCACTTGGGAGTTACCGAGGCGGGAAATGACATCGAGGGTCGTATCAAATCGGCCGTGGGTATCGGTGCACTTATGGCCGACGGCATTGGGGATACCATCCGTGTGTCACTCACCGAGCCGCCCGAAAACGAAATCCCTGTGGCACTGCGCATTGTTGAGTATTTCAATGGACGCGCCGACCACGCTCCTCTGCCCGAGGTCAAACGCCCCGAGCTGTACTCACCGTACGAATACAAACGTCGCCCAACAACGGCCGCGGGACGCATAGGTGGAGATAATGTCCCCGTGATTTATGGCGAGCTTTCGGCAGACGAACGTGCACTGTTGGGTAGCGACGTTGTAGTGGTCGAAGCCACCACGACCAACGCTCCCGCCGAGTTGCGCGCCCAAATCCTCAACCTTATGGCCGAGGGTGACACGCGCCCCGTTGTGGTACGCCGCCACTATGATGAAAGTGATACCGAAGAGTTGGCTCTGCATGCGGCATTGGATTTCGGCGGTCTGTTTATCGACGGACTTGCCGACGGTCTTTGGATTGATGCGCCGAACGTAACTGCCGAGATGGTGGACGACATAGCCCTACGCATACTTCAAGCGGCACGCGCACGAATGAGTCGCACCGAATACATTGCCTGCCCGGGATGTGGCCGCACGCTCTATGACCTGCGTGGAACGTTGGCACGCATCAAGGCCGCAACGGCTCACCTGACGGGTGTCAAAATCGGCGTTATGGGTTGCATCGTAAACGGTCCCGGCGAGATGGCCGATGCCGACTATGGTTATGTAGGCTCGGGTCCCGGACGTATCACGCTCTATCGCGGACGTGAGGTTGTGCGTCGCAATATTCCCGACACCGAGGCCATCGAAGCACTGCTCGAACTCATTAACTCCGACCGTGCCAAATGACAATCCTTCCCGTAACATATTTGGGTAACACCGCTTGGTGGTCGCACCTGCTGAACGAGGAGTGCATTATCGACATTGGCGAAAATTGGATTAAACAGAGTGCTCGTAATCGTTGTGAGATTCAGACTCCAAACGGTGTGGCCACCCTGTCGGTCAATGTGTGTGGTCGTGGCGAGCGAATTGCCACCCGTGACGTGCGCATCGACTACTCCAAACGTTGGCAACACCAACACCTCTATGCACTGCTTTCCTCCTACAAGAAGTCACCCTACTACGACTACTACGTCGAGGCTTTCGAACCCTTCTACACCCGCCGCTGGGAGTGGTTGGCCGAATACAACTTGGAGCTGACCCGTACGTTGCTGCGTCTGATGAACGTGAAAATGGAGTTGCGTGTGTCGGAAAGTTATGTTGAGGCCACTCCCGACGACCTCGACCTTAGGGGTAAAAAGGAGTTCCTTGCAGCGTCGTGTAATGCCGCAGAGTGTCCCGCCTACACCCAAGTGTTCGAGGACCGCATGGATTTTCAGCCCGGTCTGTCTGTTATAGATTTGTTCTACTGCGAAGGCCCATACGCTGTGCAGCTGCTCCGCAACTCTCTCCCTCGATAAAAATAGACACTTTGTCTGTTGCCCAGCCCGAACGCACCTCAATGCGATTAATGCCGGGTTGAAGTTCCAAGTCTGGCCATACGAAGATTCCGCTATTGCCGGTTTTGGAACTTATCGGAAAATCATTTAATACCAAGTCTACTTCAGCTTGATTGGAGTACACTTTGATGGTTTGTCGCTGTTCAGTGCGGGTGTCGTAACGTCGTGCCACGATATGCACAAACGGGTCGGTTGTATTCCACAGGGCCTTATAGAGGAAATATGCATCTTTCATGTCCTTGCGGTCGTAGGTAATCACACCGCAATCGTCCGTTCCGTTGTTGTCGCCGTCGGTTCGTCCGGCCGCGCCGTAGTCAAACAGATTGGCTACAAAGATTCCGAAGAAACCTTCTCCTTGGCCCAGAATGTTCATGTATTGCTCATGGAAGTGTGTCTGCCACCCCTCGGGGTGCCATTGACTTTCGGGATTGGGGCGTTCGAGTTTGCCGTCTTGATGGTAGATGGAACCTCCAGCCGTAAAGCTTACACCCGCACATAGTTTCGAGGACCATTGCTCACGGAATTGGTCACACCAGAGTTTCATATCGTCGATTATGCCCGAATGCCAGCCAAACGAGTGCTCGAACACCACTGCGTCGGTCACAAAGTTCAGATTTCCATCCTGATTGCTCACGGCTGCCGTGATACGTGTTCTGTCCAGCGTCTTGGCCAAAGTGTTGAGGTCGCGCACATATTCTGTCGGGTCGTCGCCACGGTAGTTAAGTTTCGAGAATATACCCCAAAAAGCCACCGACGGGTGGTTATAGAGTTGGTGTATGGTCTCCGTAAGTTGTCGTCGTCCGTTTTGAGCAAACTCTTCGGTGCGTACATATTGACAGTCGGTGGCATAAACCTGTCCCTCGAAAGGCGCTTCGCTCCACACCACGATTCCGTGGCTGTCGCACAGCGAGTAGAAGTAGTCCGAGTGTTGACCGCCTGCCACCCTCACGGCATTAGCTCCCATTGCTCGAAGCATCTCGAAATCCTCTTCCAATTGTAACATAGTCAACGCATTGCCTGCCATCATGCGGTCGCGGTGCATCACCGCAGCTCGCAACGGATAGGTTTTGCCATTGAGCAGAAAACCTCTCTGAGGGTCAACGGCCACGGTGCGGAAACCGGTGGTTACACTCAGTGAATCCACAACGCGCTGTCCAGCCATCAATCGTACATCCACGTGATAGAGATAAGGATTCTCGATACCATGCCACAGTGTGGGATTTTCGACCGTATAGGGGAGCTCCACTTCGAATCGTCCGGTGGCGATATTGACCACTTTGTCGGTTATGCGGTTGCCTTCGGCATCCGAGATAACCATCGACACACTACTCTCTTTGGGCATGCTTGCCACGCCATCCAATGCTACGCGCACTACGCCTTCGGCTCGCTGTTCGCTCACGTTGCGTTGCTCGACCCATACTCCCTCGGAGCCGTCGACCAGCGGCGAGATAATAAACGAGTCGGTCACAAATAGTTCCACACCGCGATACAATCCTCCGTAGCAGTTTGCCTGACCTGCCGTAGGCAGCACATCCATTCGTGGCGAGTTGTTGACCACGATGCGCAGTGAGTTGGCTTGCCCAAATTTGACGTATTCGGTTATTTCGAAGGTGAAAGCCGAGTTGCCGCCACGATGTTCGCCCACGTGTCGACCGTTGACAAACATATTTGTTACGGTGTTAGCTCCGAGTATTCGCACAAAGAGTCGTCGTCCGTTCCATTCGGCGGGTACGTTGAGTTGGCGGTCATAGTAACCCTCGCCACGATAGTAGTCGGATTTGCCCATCATGGCGTCGTTGTTCCAGGTGTGTGGCAGGTTGACGGTTACGCTGTGGAATGTGCGTCGGGTCGAGAAAGTCCAGCCGCGGTTGAGCGAATAGACATCGCGTGCAAAGGTCGGCACAACACTCAAAAGCATCGACACACAAAGTAAATATTGTATTAATTTTCGTACCATTCTGAATTGTATTGTTGGTCTGCTCCCGACGGGAAAGTAAAAAACTTAGCTCAAAGTTAAGGTTTTTTTAGAGAAAATCCGTATATTTCGTAAATTTTTTGACTCTATGAATTGGTTTGACGTTATAATTGCCGTGCCATTGATTTGGGCCATTTGGCGTGGTTTCAGCCACGGCTTGGTGCAGCAACTCCTTGCAATTGTTGCACTTATAGGTGGCGTGTGGGTGTCGTGGCGATGGGGCGAAAGCACCGGAACGGCACTCGGAATGAACGAACAGTGGGCTACGGTCGGAGGTTTTGTGGTGGTTTTTGCTGCCATAGTGATAGCTCTGGCTCTCGTCGGAAAGTTCACCAGAGGACTGTTTAACATCGCAGGACTCGGAGCCTTTGACACCATTCTTGGCATACTCTTTTCGATGGCCAAAGTGTGGCTCATTGCAAGTGTCACGCTGCATTGGCTCTCGACGCTGCCCATAACCCAAAGTGTACTCGACCAGAAAGTCACCGCAGAGTCGGCTCTCTATGCTCCGTTGCAACAGACCGCCGAATGGGTGTTCCCATACATAGATTTTGCCAAAGAGCAAATTTATAACGCCGACCACGACCCTATCACCGAAACCCCACTTGAACAAAGCCTATGACCGAACGTTTCAACGGACTTGTGGTGCGCAGTACCGGCTCGTGGTACGAGGTTCGCACCGACGACGGAACGGTACGTGAGTGCCGAATCCGCGGCAAACTGCGTCTTAAAGGAGTGCGCTCGACCAACCCCGTAGTGGTGGGGGATGTTGTGGAGTGCGAGGTGGATGCCACGGGTGAGTGTATCATCGTGGATATAACCCCGCGCCGCAACTACATCATACGCCGAGCATCGAATCTCTCGAAGGAGAGTCACATCATTGCCGCCAATTTGGACCAAGCGGCTCTTGTGGTGTCGCTGTTTGCTCCGCGCACGGCATACGAGTTTGTCGACCGCTTCTTGGTCACCTGCGAGGCCTACGGAATCCCCGTCACCATACTACTCAACAAGGTTGACCTGGCTCGGCAAACTCCCGAAGCTCTCGAGGAGTTTGTTGCGACCTACACCGTGGCTGGATACAAGGTTCTGGAGGTGTCGGCAACCGAAGGCATAGGTATCGAACGCCTACGCAAACTGCTGGTGGGTAAAACCACGCTGTTGAGCGGCAATTCGGGCGTGGGCAAATCGTCGCTAATCAACGCCATCGACCCGAGTATCAATACCCGCACGGGCGAGGTGTCGTCGTCGCACCACAAGGGTATGCACACCACCACCTTTTCGCAGATGTACCCTCTGGAGGAGGGTGGTTACATCATTGACTCGCCGGGAATCAAGGGTTTCGGTCTGCTGGATATTGAGTCTGATGAGCTGGCGCGTTACTTCCCCGACTTTATGCGTTTTGCTCCCGAGTGCGGATTCTACAACTGCACCCACACGCACGAACCCAAGTGCGCCATAGTGCAGGCAGTCGAGGAGTGGAAAATCATGCCGAGCCGCTACGAGAGCTATCTCAAAATACTTGAAGAGGATAATAAATACCGTAAATAAAACCGAATGAAAAATAGCACCGAACAACGCTGGATAGAGTCCAACTTGGAGCACCCCACGGAGTGGTACACCGCACGCACCGCCTTTCTCGAGAGATTCATGGGTGAGGAGCGTATGGCAACTCTCGGTCGCGCGCTTGCCCAGAGAACGGACTACGCTGCCGTGTGTCTCGAAAACACGTTCCACCCGCAAAACGCAAGTGCCATCATGCGCACCTGCGAGGCCTTCGGAATCCAAAATATCCACACCATTCAGGAACATTGCCAATTCAACCCCAATGTCAATATCGTGCGCGGAACCGACAAGTGGATTGACCTGCACTCGTATGGCTCGACTGCCGAAGCTCTCACCGCACTCAAGGGCGCGGGCTATCGAATCGTCGCCACGTCACCCCACGCCGACGACCGTACACCCGAAACTTTTGACGTTGCGGCAGGCCCCTTTGTGTTGGTGTTCGGCACCGAGCAGGAGGGTATCACCGACGAGGTGCGTCAGGCGGCCGACGAATTTATCAAAATCCCGATGCAGGGAATGGTCGAGAGTTTGAACGTTTCGGTGTCGGCGGCGGTGTTGCTCTACACGCTGTCGAATCGCCTGCGCCGCGAGGTCGAGGATTGGCAGTTGTCGCCCCACCGTTCGGCTGTGACACTTTGGAAATGGTATATGGAGAGCGTGCGCGACTCCATCAATATACTTGACAAATATTTCGAAGAGTAATGAATACGATACTTCGCAAACAGTTTCTTACGCACGTCGGTCAGACCTCGCCTTCGCCCATGTTGATTGAGGTTGAGCGTGCCGAAGGTGTGTTCTTCTATACGCCCGAGGGCAAACGCTACTTCGACCTGATTTCGGGCGTGTCGGTAAGCAATGTGGGCCACGCCAATCCGCAGGTAGTGGAGGCAGTGTGCGCCCAAGCACGCAACTATATGCACGTTATGGTTTATGGCGAGATGGTCGAACGACCGCAGGTGGAGTATGCCACGCGCATCTGCTCGTTGTTGCCCGATGGTTTGGATTCGGTATACTTTCTTAACTCGGGAGCCGAGGCTGTTGAGGGTGCACTGAAATTGGCCAAAAGATATACGGGACGCGGCGAGATAGTGTCGATGCGTCGCGCCTACCACGGCTCGACTCATGGCTCATTGAGTATTATGGGTGCCCCCGAGGGTGAGTATTACAAAGGTGCGTTTCGTCCGCTGTTGCCGGGCATTACAAGCATTGAGTTCAACCACACGGAGCAACTCTCGGCCATCACAAGTTCGACAGCTTGTGTAATTATGGAACCCGTGCAGGGCGAGGCCGGTGTGCGACTGCCCGACCGGGGGTGGTTGCAGGCCGTGCGCCAACGCTGCGATGAGGTGGGGGCTCTGCTGATTTTCGACGAGATTCAGACGGGACTCGGACGCACGGGCGAGATGTTTGCACTTCAAAAATATGGTGTCGTGCCCGACATTGTGTGCGTAGCCAAAGCCTTTGGCGGCGGTATGCCACTCGGAGGTTTCATCTCGTCACACGCGATTATGAACTCGCTGACCGAAAATCCCGTGTTAGGACACATTTCGACCTTCGGAGGTCACCCCGTATGCTGTGCTGCGGGACTTGCGGCGCTCGACTATATTCTCGACAACCGCCTTGTAGAACAGGTTGAGGCCAAAGGCGCACTCTACGAGAAACTGCTGTGTAATCACCCGCAGGTTAAGGAGATTCGCCGCTCGGGACTGCTTATGGCTGTCGAGTTGGGCGCGAGCGATAAACTCTACCGAATGATGGAACTGTTCAAACAAGAGGGTATCTTGAGCGATTGGTTCTTGTTCTGCGACACGGCGTTCCGCATCTCGCCGCCGCTGACAATCACCGAGGATGAAATCCGCGCGTCGGTCGAAATTATCAACCACTGTCTGAACCAACTCTAAATGCACGTATGGCACGATTGACATTTCTTGGAACGGGAACTTCGCAGGGTGTGCCTATGGTGGCTTGTCCGTGCAGTGTGTGCCACTCGGCAGACCCGAAGGACCGTCGTCTGCGCAGTTCGGTGCTGGTGTCGGACGGCGTGACCAATGTGGCTATTGATGCCGGCCCCGACTTCCGCTACCAGATGTTGCGCGCCGAGGTCACACACCTCGAGGCCATACTGCTGACGCACGAACACAAGGACCACACGGGAGGTATCGATGACGTGCGGGCGTTCAACTATTTCCAGCAATCGGCCACCGACATCTACGCCACCGAGCGCGTGCAACGTGCCGTGCGCAAGGACTTCGACTACGCCTTTGCCGAGAAACGCTACCCGGGAGTGCCAGAAATACGACTGCACGACATCACCGACGACGAAATCCACATTGGTGAGCTGACGTTTCGGCCAATCCACGGTCTGCACTATCGCCTGCCCGTGGTGGGATTTCGTTGCGGCACGGCGGCATACCTCACCGATTTTAACCATATCGACGATGGCGAGGTCGAGAAGTTGCGCGGTGTCGAAACGCTGATTGTCAACGCCCTGCGCTGGGAAAAACACATCTCACACTTTACCGTGGACGAAGCTCTGGAGTTGAGCCGTCGGGTTGCTCCACGTCGCACGCTGCTCACCCACTGCTCCCACCAAATCGGACTCTACGCCGAGGTCGCCCCACGTCTTCCGCAAGGGGTTGAACTTGCATACGATACATTGAGTATAGAAATCTAAAAAAAACATAACGCTATGAGTTTCAAGAATAAAACCGTCATCATCACCGGCGCATCCTCGGGTATTGGCCGTGCGCTGGCTTACGAATTTGCCGCACAGGGTGCCAACGTGGTGCTTGGAGCACGCCAAGCCAATGAACTTGCCGCAGTGTGTGCCGACATCATTTCGAAAGGTGGACACGCCGTGTTCTCGCCTTGCGACGTGACCCGCCGCGAGGATTGCAAAGCGCTGGTCGACAAGGCCGTGGAGTCGTTTGGCGGCGTGGATGTGCTGATTTGTAATGCGGGTATCTCGATGCGCGCGCTGTTCGACGAGGTGGACCTAGATGTGCTGCACCGACTGATGGATGTGAACTTCTGGGGCACGGTCAACTGTACCAAATATGCCCTACCTTATATCCAAGCCTCGCGTGGTAGTATTGTGGGCGTTTCGAGTGTAGCGGGAATCCACGGACTTCCCGCCCGTACGGGCTACTCGGCCTCGAAGTATGCAATGACGGGATTCTTGGACACCATTCGCGTCGAGAATATCAAAAAAGGCGTACACGTGATGGTTGCCTGCCCGGGATTTACGGCGTCGAATGTTCGTTTCTCGGCCCTCACGGCCGACGGCTCGCAACAGGGAGCAACTCCCCGTAATGAGGGCAAGATGATGACAGCCGAGGAGGTGGCGCAACGAATCCGCAAGGGTGTGGCTCGTCGCCGTCGCCTGTTGTTGATGGAGTACGAAGGTCGCCTGACACACTTCATCAAGAAGTTCGCCCCGGGACTGGTCGACCGCCTATTCTATATGGTTATGGCCCGCGAACCCGACAGCCCGTTGAAATAATTCACAATTCACAACCGACGCAGTAGCCGAGTGCATAGTCAAACCACAGGTTTGAGCTATGCCGAGGCACAAGGAGGAAAAGCCACCGAAGGTGGGTTAATTCACAATTCACAATTCATAATTAGTTTTTGAGGGGGGGGGCGCAATCGATTCACAGCGGATGCGGTGCCGAGCGCAGAATCAATTTTATTTGGGCTATGCCTCGGCAATCACTCTTTTTTTGGGAAAATATTTGTTTGGTAATTTATTTTTGTCTAATTTCGTGGTGGAGTACAATCAGTACCCCGAAAGCAAACATTTTTTAACTAAACAACAAACTAAAAAACAATAAAATATATGAAAAAGTTATTATCATTAATTTTTGTAATTTGCGGATTGATGAGTTGCGAAAATATCGTAGATTATGTAGCACCCGAGATAAGAAAAGAGTATATTAATCATAGTGGAGTTGATATCGAACTCGTTGCCTATAAAAACAAAATTAGTCACACTTACACAATTGCTGACGGAGAGTCTATTACTCTATCTTTTTGCGATGATACCAGAAATTTGAAGTATGATGAAAACTTTATGTTCCATGCAGACAGCATAAAAGTGATTTATGGAGAAGAAAGAATCAGCAAAATGAGTAGTTTTCCCGATTTGTGTGGTTATCCTACCATAACTGAGGAAATCTCAAAACGCGGTTACGTGCACGCCGAACCGTTCACCTTCACGCGCGAAATGTACGACGCCGCAACACCGATTGAAAAATAGATTGCGGTGTAATCGTATCCTCATGAGTCTGCCTGACGAAAAAAAACTCGTCAGGCAGACTCTTTTTTTACCTGCAAACAACAAAAATCTCATAATTGTGAATCGTGAATTATGAATTGTGAATTATAATCCGTACCTTTGTAGTTATGAGGTACTTTATGGAGTTGGCATACGAAGGTGGTGCGTTCAACGGCTGGCAACGTCAGCCCTCGGCACCGTCGGTGCAGGCCGCGCTCGAAGAGCGGCTGTCACAACTTGTGGGACGACCTACCGAGGTTGTTGGCGCAGGGCGTACCGACACGGGGGTTCACGCCTCACACTATGTGGCACACTTCGACGTCGAAAACGAAATCCGACACCCCAGCGACTTCTGCTACCACCTCAACGCTATGCTGCCCGGCGAGATTGCCGTCAAGCGCGTCTACCGAGTGAATCCATCGGCACACGCTCGTTTCGACGCGCTGGCTCGTGAGTACCACTACCATGTAATCCTCGGCAAAGACCCGTTCCGCCGTCACAACACGTGGCAATATCGTGGAGCGCTTGACGTGGAGGCTATGAACCGTGCCGCCGAAAGTCTGTTGCGCGAGCGCGACTTCACCTCGTTTGCCAAGTTGGGCAGTAACAACCGCACCAACCTCTGTCGTGTAACGGTGGCTCGATGGGAGTGGGTGGCCGATGGCGAATTGATGTTCCGCATCCGTGCCGACCGTTTCTTGCGCAATATGGTCAGGGCGGTGGTCGGAACGTTGGTGGATGTGGGACGCGGCAAGATTTCGGTCGAGCGTTTCGACGAGATTGTTCGCGCACGCGACTTGAGCCTTTCGAGCAGCTCGGCTCCTGCACAGGGTCTGCTGCTGGCCGATGTGGAATACCCCGAAACTATTAAAAAACTTAAAGATACAATCATGTTACAGAAGATTAAAACCGAATTCGAAAGTCGCTTTGGTGGTGACTATCGCGTCTATGCATCGTCGGGTCGTGTAAACCTTATTGGCGAGCACACCGACTACAATCTGGGCTTTGTGTTGCCCGGAGCTATCGACAAAGCTATTTACGTAGCCATCCGTCCCATAGAGGGTGAAGTGTCGAAACTCTACTCGGTGGACTACGACGTGCAACTCGATTGGAATCTGTCGGGCGAGGCCAAACCCGCCGAGCAATGGGCTTGTTACCCTTATGGCATCGTTCAAGAGATGGCCAAACGCGGCGGTAAATGTGGTGCTTTTGAAGTTGTATTTGGCGGTGACGTGCCTCTGGGTGCAGGTCTGTCGTCGAGTGCCGCGCTGGAGAGTGCCTTTGGTTATGCCCTCAACGAGGAGTACGGACTCGGATTCTCGCGCGAGGAGCTGGCCAAAATCGGACAAATGACCGAACACAACTATATCGGCGTACGTTGCGGTATTATGGACCAATTCGCCAGCCTGATGGGCCGTGAGGGTAAACTGATTCGTCTGGATTGCCGCTCGTTGGAGTACACTTTGGTGCCGTTCAACCCCGTAGGCTGCCGCGTGGTGCTGGTCGACTCGATGGTTAAACACTCGTTGGCTTCGAGCGAATACAATGTTCGCCGCGAGCAGTGCGAGAAGGGTGTGGCTGTGGTGGCTGCACACGAAGAGGGTATCGAGAGCCTGCGCGACGTAACCAAAGAGATGCTGGATAAATACAAGAGTGAAATGGACGAGATGACCTATCGTCGTTGCGCCTACGTCATTGACGAAAACCAACGCCTGTTGGATGCCTGCGCTGCACTCGAAAAGGGTGACTACGAGGAGTTCGGTCGCAAGATTTTCGGTAGCCACGACGGTCTGTCGAAGGAGTACGGCGTAAGCTGCAAGGAGTTGGACTTCATTGCCGACATTGCTCGCTCGACCGAGGGTGTGCTGGGTGCCCGTATGATGGGTGGCGGCTTTGGTGGCTGCGTAATCCACCTGCTCAAAGCCGAGGCTTACGATGGCTACATTGCAACCGTTAAGGAGAAATTTGCAGCTGAATTTGGTGTTGAACCCCGTGTCATCGATGTTGTAATCGGCGATGGCGCACGACGAATCGAATAATTAACCTTAAAACAAAAGTGACTATGAAAAAACTGACTCTTCTGGCCGGCTGTGTGGCAGCCATTGCAGCCCTCACTTCGTGTGAGCCTAAAACTTCGGGTAACCCCATTGTAGAAGGATGGTATGCCGACCCCCATGCAATGATTTATGGCGATACATATTGGGTATATCCCACCAACTCGCTGGCTTTCCACGAGCAAAAGTCGATGGACTGCTTCTCGTCCAAGGACTTGATTACTTGGACCAAACACGAGCGTATCATCAGCACCGAGACCATCTCGTGGGCTAAAGAGGCTCTGTGGGCTCCCGCCGCATTTGAGAAAGACGGCAAATACTACCTCATCTTTGGTGCCAACAACATCCCTTATGGTGACCCCTATGGCGGTATCGGTATCGCTGTGGCCGATTCGCCCGAAGGCCCCTTCACCGACCACATCGGCGCACCGCTTATCTCGACCATCGCCAATAACGCTCAACCCATCGACCAATGTCTGTTTGAGGACGAGAGTGGTGATATTTATATGTACTACGGCGGTTGGGGACACTGTAACGTTGTTAAGTTGACACCCGACTTGAAGGGTATTCAAGAGTTTGAGTACGACGGTGTGATTTACAACGAAAACGGTAGCACCGACCCCGAGAAGGTGAAATTCTTGGAGGTAACCCCGCGCGGTTACACCGAGGGCTCGTTTATCTTCAAACGTAACGGCAAATACTACTTCATGTGGAGCGAGGGTGCTTTCACCAACTCGAGCTACAACGTGGCTTATGCTATCGCTGACTCGCCTTTCGGCCCGTTCAACCGCATTGGTGCCGCTATTCTGCGCAACGAAACCGTGGGTAACGGTGCAGGTCACCACTCGGTTGTCAACATCCCCGGCACCGACGAGTGGTACTTCTTCTATCACCGTCGTCCGTCGATGGATGCAGGTCCCAACGACCGTGTAATCTGTGTTGAGAAGATGACCTTCGCCGAAGATGGCAAAATCAATCCCGTGGCCGTTACTGCCGAAGGTGTTGAGGCTCGCCCCATCAAATAATAACTCTTAATAAAACTGAAATTATGAAAAAACTGTTATTGGTAGCTGCGTCGGTACTCGCCTTGTCGGGTTGCTGTTCGGAGTGTAAAGCTCCCGCCGAGGGTGGGGCAGACCCCGTGGTTTATGCCATCAACAACCTGTCGCACTACTACGACTTCCACGCCGATTGGGGCTTCAAACGTCAATACCTCAATGGTGGCGAGGATAAGTATACCACCGGCTGGAGTTGTATCTACAACACCGACCTGTCGAATGCCAACATGCTGATGTTGTTCAACTGCGATGACCGTCTGCCCTATGTGGAGAAGGATATTCAGAAAATCAAATCATTCCTCAAAGAGGGTGGTAGCCTGATGATACTGAGCAACGGCACAAGTACCTCGCAAAACGCTCTGGCCGAGGAGTTTGGCGCATCGTTTGTCGAAGGTGTCACTGCCCCGCTCACTGCTGCCGAAAAGTACGCAACCGCTCCCGAAGTGGCTATGAAGGGCTCGACCCGTCACCACTTGTCGCTCAAAAAACCGAGCAAATGGACGGTGGCCGTGACCGACGCTGAAGGCAACCCGATGTTGGCCTACACCAAAAAGGGTAAAGGTAAAGTGCTGGTAGGCGTTCGAGGTCTGCTGGGCGACAACACCGATGACATTTACGACACCATCAACCGCGAAATGTGGCACCGTGTATGGCGCGATGTTGTGCGTGGTGGCAAGAGCGTTGACCCCGAGAAAGGTCTGCAACATCAATACATCGAGTGTGTGGAGAATAAAATCCAACAAGACGGACTCGACATCACCTACAACGACTACTTGGCACCCTGCGCCGAGGCTATGTTCCAAATCGCCAAAAAGACAATGCCCGTAGTTGAGGGTATTATGGGTGTGCCCTTGTCGTCGAACATGGGTTCGAAAATCGTGCTCATCCCGACCGCAGGTGGTGGCTACTCGGCAGGCGAGGTTATCGCTCTGGCTGTGTGGTGGGGCGACTTCCCCAACCGCGAGGACTCGATGATTGAGTTCATCACTCACGAGTCGGTTCACTCGTGGGTTCTGCCATGGGCCGAAATCTGGAATGAGCCTATCGCAACCTACGTTGGCTATCTGGCAATGATGGAGCTTGGACATAAAGAGGAGGCCGAGCGCCGTTTGGCCAATACTATTCGCCAAGCAACCAAACTCGACCCCGAATTCAACCTCTATGACGTGGATGGCAAGAGCTGGAAGCGTGGTGTGGAGGATGTTTCGCGCGACCAACTTTATGGTATTCACTGGGGCAAATCAATGTGGATTTTCGAGCAACTTCGTGCCGAGAACCCCGATTGGGTAGCCGACTACTACAAGGCAAAACGCGCTATGGCAGGTACGGAGCAAATCACTGCTCTGGATGCCAACAATACCGTGGCTTTGGTCAGTGTGGCTATGGGCCGCGACATGTTCCCGTGGTTCCGCTCGATTGGCTTCGATGTTAAGCGTTCGAAAGCCGAAATCAAGTTCTAAACGCCCACCTGCACATTGATTCGTAGCGAAGTTGTCTAACAAGGTGATTTTTTCGTTACGCTTGCCCTCAAAATGCTCATTTACACTTTAGTAAACTGCGCTTTTTCGGGCTTTGCAAGCCTTGAATTCCCTCTTGTTATACAACTTCCGACAGAAAAGAGCGTGTCCAAAAACTTGTTGGACACGCTCTTTTTTTGTATTCGGAAAGTATTACTCTTTTGAACGTTCAAAAAAAGAACCAAAAAAACTCGCACTCCGAATGGTTCGGAATGCGAGTTTGCCTTAAAGAGGTGGCGTAAATTACGCGCGACGCTCTTTGATACGGGCTTTCTTACCGGTCAGGTTACGCAGGTAGTAGATACGTGCGCGACGTACAACACCGAGTTTGTTAACTACGATGCTTTCGATGTGGGGCGAGTAAAGCGGGAAAATACGCTCTACACCTACACCGTTCGACACCTTACGGATGGTAAACATTTTGGTCACACCACGGCCTTTGATTTGGATAACAACACCGCGGAAGCTTTGCAAACGCTCTTTGTTACCCTCAACGATTTTGTAAGTTACGGTGATGGTGTCACCACTTTTGAAAGAAGGAACCTCCTTCTCAGCCCACATTGCCTGGTTGGCAATTTGAATCAATTGGTCTTTGTTCATTTTGTTATAACAAATAAAAATTAAAACAGCCAATGTTACCGCTGCACGTGGTCTACCATATCGGGAAGTACTCCCTTTAATCCCGGCACCCTGACGTTTGAGATTCAGAGTGACCGTCGTCACCCCCCATTCTCTACGCTTTTAGCAACCATCCGACCCTCGCACCCATTGTAAGAGATTGGTCTGCGTGCTTTCCAAAAGTCGAAAAGCGGGGCAAAGTTACGATTAATGTTTTAAATAGGCAAACAATTCAGAATAAAATGAGTATATTTGTGAACCTAAATAAAGATTAAAACTATGTCCAAACCGCTTATATTCATCACAAACGACGACGGAGTACGCGCTCATGGTCTTCAGGCGGCCATCAGAATTGCCCGCAAATTCGGTGACGTTGTGGTGGTGGCTCCCGAGCAGACCCAGTCGGGTATGTCGCATGCCATAACGATGTATTCACCTCTGTTTTTGCGCCGAGTGCAGCAGCAGGAGGGACTGACCGTTTATGCGCTGAACGGAACACCCGTCGATTGCGTAAAGATGGCTTTCGACCACTTGCTCAAAGACCAGAAGGTCGACTTGGTCATTTCGGGTATCAATCATGGTGCAAATTCGGCTATCAGCGTGCTCTATTCGGGTACCATGGGAGCTGCCGTTGAGGGTAGTTTCTACGGCTCGCCCTCGATTGGATTGTCGCTGTTGGACCACGACGACAACCCCGACTTCACGGCTGCCGAGGAGTTCGGAACGCGCATCGTGGAGGGTGTTCTGCGTGGTGACATTCCGACGCCTATGTGTTTGAATGTCAATGTGCCCGTAGGTCCGGTGGAGAGCCTGAATGGTATCCGTGTGTGTCGTCAAAACAAGGGCTATTGGAGAGAGGAGTTCTTCTGTCGCCGCGACCCGCGAGGCAAGGAGTATTATTGGCTGACGGGCGATTTCTGTAACGCCGAGCCCGAGGCTACCGACACCGACGAATGGGCTCTGTCGCATGGCTATGTGTCGATAGTCCCGGTGCAGGTTGACATGACAGACTACTCTCGAATGGCGGCTCTGAAGGCTAAATTTCATCAAGAATAAACACTTAGCAACGTATTAGTAAGTGTTTTTCTTGCGTGACACGTGAAAAATACATAACTTTGACACACTTTTAAATATAATATTAACTCACAACGAACCAACAACAGCTTAACGTATGAAAAAAATGTACCCAATATTGGGTATGGCAACTGCGGTTGCCATGCTGGCAAGCTCGTGTGTTACCAATGAATACGACCTCAATAATATCAACACCGAAGTGACAGTCGGCGGTGATGGCTTGGAGCTCCCCATTGGTTATATCGACACCCTTACCATCGACTCGCTGCTGAGTAGTTTTGACGAGATTCCTTATCTTCAGGAGAAAGAGAACGGTGACCTCGGCTTTGCTCTCGACAGTTCGATTAGTTACGCCATTGACGCTATCGAAATCGCTCCTTTGGAGAACCTTATTCCCCAGATGGACCCTATTGTAGCGGATTTGAGCGAGGCTAATAATTCATTCCCCGAAGAAGGTTTCCAACTGCCCGAAATTAACTTCGACTACACGGTGGCGATTCCGACCTACACCATCAACGACGAATCCACAAAGTTGCCCGACATGAAATTTGATATTCCGATTAAGCAATTCGGTTCGTTGGTCGATGGTATGGTGATTCCTTCTGTGGCCGCAGGTTTTGCAGTTCCCCTTAGCGTTAGTGGCGAGGAGGCTGTGAAATTGTCGTTCCCGTGCCCCGAACAAGTGAAGGGTATCAATAAAGTTTGGCTGGCAGGCCAAGGTGCACACGTACAGGTGAACTTCTCGCTTGGCGGCCTCAGCTCGGTGGCAACCAACAACGTGATTAAGCACCTGCAAGTGACACTCCCCGAGAACTACTCGCTACAGCTGGATAACAACTTGGGTGGATGTGCCACACTGAATGCAAAGGGAAATCAACTGACTGTCACAAATTATACCGTTAATTCGGGAGATGTTACAATCTCGGCACATATCAAGAGCATTGACTTGAGTAACATAAAGGCCGAGAATGGTATGATTTCGTGTGACGACAAACTGACTTATGAGTTGAGCTATGAGTTTACGACCAAGAGCGGAACGGTTTCGACCACGCCACTGCCCGAATTCGGAATCTTGATTGAGGATGCTGTGTTCGAAGATGCGGAGTTGGTGTCGAACCAGATTACGATTAACCCGATTGAGTCGGACACCCCGCTGAAGTATGAACTCAAGGGACTCTCGCCCGACCTTAAGAGTGTCCGTCATATTGACTTCAACAAAGGTTCGGATATCGTCATTAAACTTATCATGACCCAAGGCGAAATCCCGTTCAAGGGTTGGAAAGAGTGCCCCATTACGATAGGCATGCCCGATTGTTTCCGTTTGGACGCCGACCGTTTGGTGGGTGCCGAGGTTGACGAGGGTGGACACATCTTGTCGACAACTATTGGCGATTTGATGAACGGTGTACACTTGCCCGTTACTTCGTTGCAGTTTGGCGAAACGGGTGCCGTTGTCGAGGTGTCGGATACGCCTGACGGCAAAAAGACCGGTACGCTGGTGATTGACGACCACTTGTCGGTCGAAATCGCTCCCGTATTCCCGAGCAGCACCTATAAATTGTCGGAAATTACCAAAGCGATGGGTGATAAGAAAATCAGTGTTATGCTGGATGAATCGCACCTCATTATTAAACCGGAAACCTCGGAAATCGTGATTCACCAGATAAGCAGTGAAATCAGTTTCGAGGAGGAAATCAAATATACACTGAAAGACATCCGTTCGGAGTTGAAACACGTAGACAAAGTGTCGGTTGCCGATGCAGATGGTAATCCCGTGGTATTGGATGTCGCATTCACGTTGAGTGAAACTCCCGTTAGTCACCTTTTGTTGAGTGACTTTGCGGTAGAACTGCCCAAGTGCTTGTGGATTGAGGCTGAAGGCCTGGACGAGAACAATGTGCTCAAAATCGGGGATAAACGAATCGACCTTGTAGAGAATCAAAAAGTGTTGTTGGCTCAAATCAAAATCATGGGTATCAAAGACCTTGATGTTGTGGATGGCTCGATAAATATCGATGACAAGGTGAAACTCTCAGGTGTGGTTGCGATTCCCGAAGGTGAAATCATGCACGGTGTGAGCAACGACATCGTAATTACCCCTCTTGTTGAATTGCCGGCACTGCACATTCAAGAGTTTGTGGGACGCGTCAATATTGACCTCGGTAGCCAAATCGACGCCTTCACTTTCGACCTGTCGGAATTGACCAAACAGCTGCAAGATAGCAAAATGGATATTGAATTCGGATTGGTTCCTCCTGTGCTTTGTTTGGAAGTTGCCAACCCCATTGGTGTGAGCATCGACGGTGAGTTGCACCTGACGGCACACTATCCCGACTCGTCGACTTTGCCGCTGAATGTGCCCCTGCACCTCGATGGCGCGCAAAATGGCGAGCGCGGCGTGAGCAAACTGTGTATTACCGATAACCCGAGCAAGGCTCCTGCGGGATACTCGCCCGTAACTCCCGAGAATTACGATAAATTGTTCAGTAAGATTCCTTCGAAACTCGATATTACGGTCGAGGGAGCAATTGACGAGCAGACCGTTTGTACGCTGGCTTTGGGCGAAGCATATCAATTTGATTTGGATTTCTCGGTTGATGTTCCCGTTGCACTGAATGCCGATTTGGAGTTGGAAGGCTCGTTCGGCGAACTTTCTGGAACTTTCGAAGAGGTCGCAGGTTGGGGTATTCAAATTAACGAGGTAGGCGTGGTGATTGAGACCGAGTCTACTCTGCCTATGGACCTGTCGGCCGCAGTCAAGGCTTTGGACAAAGATGGCAAAGAGGTCGAAGGTATTAAGCTGGATATCACAGGTTCAATCGGAGGTTGCGGTAGTGATGGCCAGGCCAAACATTCGGTTTTGGGTGTGTCGTTCAGCGGCAATATCGACAATTTGAACCAAGTTGAGTCTATTGCTTACACACTTCGAGGCGCAGTTGGTGGCGGCAATGCGGCACAATTCAATACCAACCAATTCTTGAGAGCCGAGGCTTATGTTCAAGCCAAGAAGGGTGTCACATTCGACATCGTCACACTTATGAACCCCAAAAATGACGAAGGTACTGTAGAATAGTACACGCAAATAAGAACTATAGAGAAGAGAGATATATGAAAACTTTTTTCAAAACTACCATATTAGCCGTTCTGCTGACCTGCGTGTCACTCGGAGCGTCGGCTCAAATCAAAACGTCGTACTTCATGGAGGGTTCGACCTTCCGCTACGATATGAACCCGGCTCTGACTCCTCAACGAGGCTACCTCAAATTACCGGGATTGTCGATGGTAGGTGTTGACCTCAGTAATACACTGCTGTCGCTGGACCGCTTCCTGTATAACAAAAACGGCGAAACGGTGACCTTTATGCACTCTTCGGTAACTACCGAGGAGTTCCTCAAAAAACTCAACAAGGACAACAGCCTCGGTTTTGATGTCAACGTGCCGTTGTTCGGTGTTGCCGACTATGGCAAACGCTGTTTCTGGTCGTTCGATTGGAATGTGCGCGTTATGGGCGGTGTTAACGTTCCGCGTGACCTCTTCAAATTACTCAAATCGTTCGGCTCGGATGTGAACCTGGGTAATCTCCGTGTGGATGCAAATGCCTATTCGCAGGCAGCTCTTGGCTTTGCTTTCCCGATTGGCAAACATGTTACGTTCGGTTTTAAGGTTAAGGGACTTTGGGGTCTTGCACACGCAACGGTCAACTTTGATGACATCGGTCTTTCGATGAATAAGGATGTGGCGAACTTAACGGCACACGGTTACGTAGATGCAAACATTCCCGGTATCGTATTTAACGGTATAGGCAAAAAGGGCGACAAATTCAATGTTGACCTTGGTATCGGTGGCGACAAGGACGAGAAATCGACCAGAGAGTCTGCTTCCGCAGGTTCGGGCGAGGAAGGTGGCAACTCCATCGACTTGAAAAAACTCTATACGACAACTTTTAACGACATCCCCGGCACCATCAAAAATGTCAAGAATGGTGGTGTGGCCTTTGACCTTGGTGTCAAAGTCAGCTTGCTGAAAGACCACTTGCGTCTGTCGGCCTCGGTTGTAGACTTGGGATGGATTTGGTGGAATAAAACCAACGGCGCATCAGTCGAAACCAGCAAGATTCAGATGTCATTCGATGGAGTCAACCTTTCGGATATGATTAACGGAAAAGAGTTGGATGTTAATCAAGTGCTTACCCACAACCTCAACGAACTCACTGTGACCAATCGCGGAGCCGATGGAATGGTGAGCCGCATGGCAACACAATTCAACGTGGGTGTTGAGTATGCTTTCCTGCGTAACCATATTTCGGTGGGTCTGCTCTCGCACAACAAGTTCTATGAGAGCCACACCTACTCGGAGTTGACAGCCTCGCTGAACTTCCGCCCCGGTAAGAGATTCAGTGCTACATTCAGCCACTCGTTCCTCAATAGCGGTCTGTCGTCGATGGGATTTGCAATAAATGTCCATGGCCGAGGTTTCAACCTGTTCCTGGGTACAGACTACATTCCGTTCCGTTTCGGTACCGAGTTGAAGATGGAGGATATGGGCTTTGGAATTCCCATTCCCACCGACACTTTTGGTTTGAGTTTCCACGGCGGTATTTCGTTCTCGCTGCATGAGGCCCACTACGGCATGACTATCAAGGAGGCACGCAAAGCCCGTCGTGCCGAAAAGAACGCCGCAAAACTTGCTAAAATCGAGCGTAATAAACTTAAATAGTGCCCCGAGCACAGAAACTGCGACTCCCCGAAGATTCTGATTCTTCGGGGAGTTTTTTATGTTGTTAGATGTACTTTTTGTGTCGCCCCACGTACAATGTGTCAAGACTTGATAGCGGTCTGATGTAGCAAACTCCTTTCCGCAGGTTTGCGGTGGATTTTGGGCTGTTGTGATGGCAAAAAGAACAGCAAATACATCAAAAAAGGCAGTTCCAAACTCGAAACTGCCTTTACTTTAGTTAGCTGTCACAGTCTATTCGGCGATACCTTTACCGTGACATTGTTTGTACTTCTTGCCCGAGCCGCAAGGACAGGGGTCATTGCGACCGACCTTTTTCTCGACCTTCACGGGCATGGGTTTCGACTTCTCGCCTTGACCCGCTTGAGCTGCCGCCTGCATACGCGAAGCGTGCAACTTGTTGACGTCTACACGTTGACGCTCACGTTGTTGTTGCATCGCGGCATCCTCGCCACCTGCATTGCGCACGGGAAGGTAACCTTTGGTCAAGATTCCAAGTACCTCGCGGTTGACCTTCAACAACATCTTGCTGAACAAATTGAACGACTCAAATTTGTAAATCAACAGCGGGTCTTTCTGCTCATACGATGCATTCTGTACGCTGTGACGCAACTCGTCCATCTCGCGCAGGTGCTCGCGCCAGTTGTCATCTATGGTGGTCAACATTACCAACTTGCTGAACATCTTGTAAATCTCGGCGCAACCGCTCTCGTAACACTTCTTCAAGTCGCACGACACGTTGTAACCCAGCTTACCGTTGGTCACGGGGATGCGGATATTCTCGTACATCGAGCCCTGCTCCTTGTAGACCTTCTCGATGATGGGCATTGCGGTGGTGGCCACGTTTTGGGCCCTGCGGTCGATGGCGGTGCGGATATCCTCAACAAGACTCTCCACAAGGTCGTCTTTCGAATTCTTGGCATAGGCTGCGGCGTCAATCGACGGCTGTACACCCACCTGACGAATCAGCTCGAAGCAGAAATCGTCGTAATCCACGCCGTGGTTGTTGTTCACGAAGTCCTCGGCGAAGTCATACATTATATTATTAAGGTCGATGTCGATGCGCTCGCCATAGAGTGCGTGTTTACGTTGGGTGTAAATCACGGTACGTTGCGAGTTCATCACGTCGTCGTACTCCAACAGACGTTTACGAATACCGTAGTTGTTCTCCTCGACCTTCTTTTGGGCGCGCTCGATGGCTTTCGACATCATGCTGGCTTGAATAACCTCGCCCTCTTGCAGACCCATGCGGTCCATCATGGCGGCTATACGTTCCGAGCCGAACAGACGCATCAAGTCGTCCTCCATCGACACGAAGAACTGTGAAGAACCGGGGTCACCCTGACGTCCTGCACGACCACGCAACTGACGGTCCACACGGCGTGACTCATGGCGCTCGGTGCCCAGAATTGCCAAACCGCCCGAAGCTTTAACTTCGTCGCTCAACTTAATGTCGGTACCACGACCTGCCATGTTGGTTGCGATGGTAACTTGTCCTGCGCGACCCGCCTCGGCAACAACTTGAGCCTCCAATTGGTGTTGTTTTGCATTCAGAACATTGTGTTTGATACCGCGCAGTTTGAGCATACGGCTCAAAAGCTCCGAAACCTCCACCGAGGTTGTACCCACCAGTACGGGGCGGCCCTGTTGTACAAGGCGGTTGATTTCGTCGATTACGGCGTTATACTTCTCGCGCTTGGTTTTGTAAATCAAGTCGTCGCGGTCGTCGCGCACAACGGGGCGGTTGGTCGGGATGGTCACCACGTCCAACTTGTAGATGTTCCAGAACTCACTTGCCTCGGTCTCGGCGGTACCGGTCATACCACCCAGCTTGTGGTACATACGGAAGTAGTTTTGCAGCGTAATGGTGGCAAAAGTTTGGGTTGCGGCCTCGACCTTGACCCTCTCCTTGGCCTCGATTGCCTGGTGCAGACCATCCGAGTAGCGGCGACCCTCCAAGATACGACCTGTTTGCTCGTCCACAATCTTGACCTTGTTGTCCATCACCACATATTCGATGTCCTTTTCGAACATACTGAACGCCTTGAGCAGTTGGTTGACGGTGTGAACTCGTTCGCTCTTAACGGCGTATTCGCCAATAACCTCGTCCTTCTTGGCGGCTTTCTCTTCGGCTGTCATCTCGCTCTTCTCCAAGTCGGCCACAATCGAGCCGATGTCGGGCAGCACGAAGAATCCCTCCTCACCAAAGATATTCGATAGGAAGTCGTGACCTTTGTCGGTCAGCTCCACCGAGTTGAGTTTCTCGTCAATGACAAAGTATAGGTCGTCGACAATCTCGGGCAGACGGCGGTTGTTGTCCTGAATATAGAGGTTTTCGGTCTTTTGCATCAGTGTCTTAACGCCCGTTTCGCTCAGGAATTTGATGAGCGGTTTGTATTTGGGCAGACCCTTGTAGGCGCGGAATAGCAGTACGCCACCTTTCTCCATGTCGCCGGCAGCAATGAGTTTGCGCGACTCGGTAACAAGATTGGTTACCAACTGTTGTTGTGCGCTGTAAATCTTCTCCACGGGGCCGCGATACTGCTCAAACATCTGGTCGTCGCCCTTGGGCACGGGACCCGAAATAATCAGCGGCGTACGTGCGTCGTCAATCAATACCGAGTCCACCTCATCGACAATGGCGAAGTGGTGTTTGCGTTGAACCATATCCGACGGCGAGATTGACATATTGTCGCGCAGGTAGTCGAAACCATACTCGTTGTTTGTACCAAAGGTAATGTCGGCCATATAGGCTTTGCGACGCGCCTCGGAGTTGGGTTGGTGGTTGTCGATGCAGTCCACTGACAGACCGTGGAACTGATACATCGGACCCATCCACTCGGAGTCACGACGTGCCAGATAGTCATTGACGGTCACCATGTGCACACCCTTGCCGGCCAGTGCATTGAGGAACACGGGCAGTGTTGCCACCAGAGTTTTACCCTCACCGGTTGCCATCTCGGCGATTTTGCCCTTGTGCAGAACCACGCCACCGAATAGTTGGCAGTCGTAGTGAACCATATCCCAGCGCACGGTGTTGCCTGCGGCGGTCCAGCTGGTGTTGTACACCGCCTTGTCGCCTTCGATGTTGACAAAATCCTTCGAGGCTGCCAAACTGCGGTCGAAAGCGTTGGCAGTTACCTCTACGGTGTCGGCTTCGGCAAAGCGTCGAGCCGTATCTTTCATGATAGCGAAGGCCTCGGGCAGAATCTCGTCCAATTTGACCTCGATTTTCTTGTCGATTTCCTCAACCAGCGAGTCCACCTCTTTAGAGATTCTTTCCTTGTCAGCGAGCGACACTCCATCCTTTTCAAGTTCGACTTTGAGGCCTGCGATGCGCTCCTCTTCGGGTGCGATATAAGCTGCGATGTCGGCTCTCAGCGTGGCGCTACGCGCACGCAGACCATCGTTGTCCAGTTGTTGAATAGTGGGGTAGATGGCCTTGATTTTTTCGACATAGGGTTCAATCTCCTTGCGGTCCTTGTCTGCCTTGGAGCCGAAGAAGAATTTGATTATTGACGATAAGATATCCATAGTTTCTCAAAAAAATAATTGACTAACAATTCGGTAAAGATACTGATTTTTGGCGGATTTACAATGTTTTGAGCGATTTTTTTATTTTGCTACGGCCGATATGGCATTTCCAGCACCCTCGCTGTTCGCAATATTCTCGCTCGAGTTGAATGACGGCTTGCGAGTCGAACGCCGTTTGAAGTTTAACTCCGTGGCTACTCCAATGGCGTGTGATGTAGTTGTTTTCGACCTTCAGAGCCTCCAATAGGTCGAGTGCTTGCTCCTTGAGTTCTTCGCGCTCGGTGTAGCGACCGTAGGCGAACATTAAAGGTACTACAAAGTTGATTCCCAGAAAGTTGATTTTGCTGTTACCGAGTTGCTTGCTGCGTTTTGTCGAGCTCTTGCCGGGTGTGAAATGGCCTTCCCAATACTCCGAAGCGCGACTTGCTCCACTGCCCAAAATCTGATGGATGTCCTCGACGTTCCGACACTTCATGAGTTTGTCAAAGATGAAATCCGTGCGACTCACATAACCCGCCAACTGCACAATGCGCATGATGGGTGAGTTGTTGGGATTTATGCCACTCAGAGTCCACTCGCCGCCCATCATCGGTCGTATCGAGTATTTGCGTGCCAGGTATTCGAAGTTCTCCTGCATGTGGCGTGTGTGTTCGTCGCCGAAGTAGCGTCTTAGAAGTCCCGAACCGCCCAACAGCAGTGTTTCGACATTTTCGATGGAGGCTCGTTCGCGCGACAGCACGTAGTATGGGACCGTTTGAGCTAATTGTTGAAATGCGGTCTGATTGCGGTGGTCGCCCATGGCGCGAAACAGCATCGAGTACATGGTCTGATTCCAATCTGCGTCGCTCTGTTGGAAAGTGCTCTCCACCACGCCGCACTTGCGTTGCAGACGTTCGACAATCAGTCGCGTGAAAAGGTCGGTTTTGCGTAGCGAGTCCATTTGCGCAATAGCCTCACCGCACGGGCAGCTGTCAACCGAACTGTCGACAAGCCCTTCGTACATATTTTTGATGTTTTCGGGTATCGAAATGGCTACCTGAGGAACCATTCTCCCCTCCATGTCGAGCACCCTCGGGCAATCGCACTCCGCGACTCTTAGCACCACAGCGCTTTCAATAGGCGCTTGGCTACCCAGCACTACATTGCCGCAATATACCACGCCGTCGATGACGATTCGTGCGCCCGCAAAATATTCGGCCTTCTCCGTGGGCTCACCTTGTGCCAAGATAGTGACTTTCTCCCCATCTTGACCTATCAACATCTCCGAAGAACGATATCCCATCCGCCACAACGCGGATAGCAAATGTATGTGGTCTTGCCGGGTCACTCAATGCAGATGGTTAGAGGGTTAGAGCAGGCCTAAATCCAAAAGCCCAGATTCCGAAATCATACTTTTATCCCACGCAGGCTCGAAGGTCAGAATCACATTAACCTCGCTCACGCCCTCGATTTTGGCCACCTGAGTGTTGACGTCCTCAAGCAGAACGTCGGCCATCGGGCAGTTGGGTGCGGTGAGCGTCATACGGATTGTGGCCACGCCGTCGGGCGTGTAATCAATCTCGTAAATCAAGCCCAAGTCATAGATGTTGAGCGGAATCTCGGGGTCATAGATATTTCGCAAGGTGTCGACAATCTGTCGTTCGACCTTTACAATTTCGTCTGCGGTCATTAACGTTTAATTATTTTCGGTCTGCTGGAAAGCCAGCGCATAACGTTTCATCTGTTTAATCATCTCGACAAGGCCGTTGGCGCGCGTTGGCGACAGGTTTTCGCCCAAGCCGATGCGCTCAACGAAATACAACTCGGTCGAGAGAATATCTTGAGGAGTGCGGCCACCCAGCACGCGAATCAGCAGGGCTACAATACCTTTGGTAATTATAGCGTCGCTGTCGGCTGCAAACCACACGCGGCCATCTTCCAGGCGGGCGTCTACCCACACGCGGGATTGGCAACCGCGGATGATGTAGTCATCTGTTCGATGTTCGGGCGCAATGGCGGGCAGTGAGTCGCTCAGTTCGATGAGGTAGTCGTACTTGTCCAACCAATCGTCGAAAACCGAGAACTCTTCGATAATATCTTCTTGAATTTGGTCCATTTTCGTTTTGTTATAGCGTTGTGTTTACTCCGTAAAAATACCCTCTAACACGGGTGCAACCGAGGCTGTGGGGCGTCCCACACCCATGAGTCGTCCCAACGTGGGAGCCACCGAACACATGTCGACTTCGGTGTCGATGGTTCGAGGGGTGACTCCTGCACCTGCGATAATCAGAGGCACATGTGTGTCGTAGTCGTACATCGAGCCCGATTGCGCCACTTCGCCTTCGATGTTTTCAATCCATCCGGGCATCAAATTCAGCACCAAATCACCCGAGCGTCGCGGATAAAAGCTGTTTTGCATGCGTCTTCCGTATGATTCGCCGAAGTATCCGTTCTGCATGGCGGTGGCGTTCAGCACGTGCGACACGCCGCGGAACTGCATCGCAAAGGCGGCCACGCGATTTTGAACATCGGCCAAGTTGAGTCCTGCGCCGTAGATTGCCACACGGTTCAGGTAGACTTGACGGTCGATGCAATCCACGACCCAGTCTCCGCGGCCGAGTTGTGCCGACAAGAATCCGTTGATGATAACCTTGAATTGCGAGGGGTTGAACTTGCGGCTGTCGTCGCGGTTTGAACTACTCATTCCGTCTGACGAGGTAACCACCCACAGCACGGTATTCTCCTCGAATTGCGCCTCAACGAAAGTTACGAAGTCGGCCAGCGAGCGGTCCAACTGATAGAGTGCGTCTTCCCACTCGATACTCTCGGGGCCGAATACGCGACCCACGGCGGCCGGTGTGTCAATTCCTATATTCAGAATGTCCACAGCCTGGTCACCTCCCAAGCCGTAGCCTATCAAGGTGTTCTTGGCCATCTCGAAGGTGATGTCGGTGGCCGAGGGGGTATAGATGACCGACGAGTAGTCGCGGCTGACGATAGCTTTTGTGGGGAGTGTTTGACGCTCGAAGTCGGCCGATATGATGCGGAATGAGCTGGTGCTGTACACTCTTGATAGATATTTCGAATGGGGGAGTAGTAGTTGCCAACGGGCGCGTTTGTACTCGGCGTTGATGTCCGACGAGTTGAAGTCGGTCAGCCATTCGGGTAGCTCCTTCATGTAGGCTGTCGAACTATTCCACTTACCGGTCGAGGTGTTGAACCAATAGGTGTCGCTGCGACCTCCCATAGCCACGGCCGAGTGGGGGTCCATGGCGAGTGTTACAACTTGAGATTGTGCGGATTGCATTTTGAGTTGGTCGCCCAGCGTGGGAACTACAACGTGGCGATTCGAATAACGGCTTTGGCCTGCGTCACAACCCAGGCCGCGTACCTCGCGGTCGTCAAGCATGGGTACTCGCTCCGAGGTGGTATAGTCAATCCAATAGCGCGATATGAGTCCGTGCATCGACGGATTTGTTCCGGTGGTGAGGGTTGCTGCGCCGGCTATGGGCGAGGTTTGCAGATAATCGTAACGCGCCTCGGTGTAGGATATTCCGCGTGCGGTGAGCGAGGCAAAACCGCCGCCGCTCATGTTGTGTGCGTATTTCGACAAATCGTCGGCACCGACTCCCGAGAGTACGAGGTTGACCACCAGACGTGGTTTGGTGGTTTGCGCTGTGGCTAAGTGTGTCAGGCAGAGCAGGACGACGGCTATGAGCAGTTTCTTCATGATTCAGAGGAAGGTATTTTCTGATAAAACGTACAAAGATACTACTTTTTTGTTAAACTATCTCTCAAAAAATCCATTTCCCTGCCAAAATCCACCTCCGGATAGGTTGTTGCGAGTGTACGGCACTCCTCGGCGGTACGTTCCAAAAAGGTGTGATACTCGGCTCCCGAGGCGTCTAATGGTCTGTGTCCGCACGCTTTGACGAGGCGTTCGATACGACGGTTGAGTTCGTGCTCCGAGGGGTCGAGGTGTGATTCGCCGAAAAGCTCCCATACGTAATTCACGGCCTGCTCCGAGGGGTGAACCATGTCGGCGGCATAGAAACGGTAGTCGCGCAGGTCATCCATCATGATTTCGTAGGCAGGGAAGTAGCTCACTCGTTCTGCGTGACGTGCGGCCAATTCGGCGGCGGCAACACGCAATGAGGCTTTGCTTAGGGCGTTTTCCGATAGTCCGTCTTTGAGGTGGCGGATTGGACTGACGGTCAGGATGATACGTTTGCCTGCGAGCTCGCGTTCGAATACCTCCGAAAGAACGCTTGTAATCTCCTCTACGCCCATACTTCGACGCGTAAACTGCTCGGCGGGCAGGCGATGGCAATTGGCGACCACTCGACCGTTTTGCTCATAAACTCGGTTGGTGCCCAGAGTGAGGATTACGTAGTCGGCGGAGGTGAGTGCTTGGTGGGCTGTGGCGAGAGCGGCGTTCAACCTCTTCAAAGCCTTCTCGGCAGTGTCGGCCGCAAGCAGCGTGTGTGCCTCGGTCGAGAACCAGCGCCCGCGCCATTCGCACAACTCCTCATGGACGAAGGCTTGACCCGATGAGATGCGCTCAATGCAACGGGCAATCGAGTGGGGGTTGTACATTGGCCCCAGCGGATTACTTGTAATGTGGTATTTGAGTTGTGCCAAACGGTCTGAAATGTGTTCGGCAAAACATGAACCCACGGCAAAACCGCCGCTTCGATGGGTGATGCGCCACGACGACGGAGTGATATTTATAGGGGTGCGAAACTGCATAAGTGCGCTTTTTGCGGCAAAGATATGAATTTAAGCGAAAAAAAACGTACCTTTGTGGAAACGCTTGATGAAGTATGAAACTCACCGCTCCCTGCAAGATAAACCTCGGTCTGGATATTCTGCGTCGCCGCACGGATGGCTATCACGACATCGAAACCGTAATGTGTGTAGTGCCCGACTTGGCCGATGAACTGACAATCGAACCCTCGGCTGTGAATCGTTTCCGAGGGTGCGGAATAGCTGTCGATTGCCCTGCGGACAATAACCTGTGTGTGCGAGCTGCACGTCTGATGCAGGAACGATACGGTGCTGGCTGTGTGGATATTACACTCGACAAGCGAGTCCCCTTCGGTGCGGGACTTGGTGGCGGGTCGTCGGATGCTGCGGCGGTGATTGTGGCAATGAACCAACTCTTCAAACTCGGACTCACGGATGGACAAATGTGTGACCTGGCGGCAGAACTCGGTAGCGACACCTCGTTCTTTGTGTTGGGAACACCACAACTATGCACCTCACGCGGCGAAGTTATGACACCGTTCGACCTAAAGGCCGTGCGCGGAATGTGGATTGTGATTGTCAAACCGCCCTTTGGGGTGTCGACGCCCCAAGCCTATGCAGGTGTTCAGCCGCGCGTGCCTGAAACGCCTTTGGCTCAAAGAGTTGCTGCCGACCCTCGGACTTGGCGCGAGAGTGTGACAAATGATTTTGAACGCACGGTTTTTGCCCTGCATCCGTCACTTGCCGACATCAAAGAGAGTCTATACGACGCAGGTGCAATCTACGCTTCGATGTCGGGCTCTGGTTCGGCGATGTTTGGACTCTTTGCCGACCGTCCGAGTGTTGCGTTTTCGGATGAGTTATTTGTCTTTGTCGGCCGCCTCTAATTCGTTCAGCAGATTGGCGCAACCCTCTTCGAGCATATCCAAAACGAGCTCGAACCCCTCGCTGCCTTCGTAGTAGGGGTCGGGTACGTGGTCCCAATCGCGTGCGAAACGCTCACCGAAAAACTCGCACATACGATGTATCTTGTCGGTCGCCTCGGCCGTCGGAGCCAATCGGAAAAGTTTGTCGTAGTTGCTGTCGTCCATGGCAACGAGCATATCAAAACGGTCGAAATCCTGGCTACGCACTTGACGGGCACGATGCGTAATGTCGATTCCTCGTCGTGAAGCGGCGTAACGCATTCGCGGGTCAGCCTTTTCGCCCGTGTGTCCCGAGTAGGTTCCCGCCGAGTCGCAGAGTATCGCGTGCGCAAGTCCTCGGTCTGCGACAAGTTGTTCCATCACGGTTTGCGCCGCCGGTGAGCGACAAATGTTTCCCAGGCAGACAAAAAGTACGTGTGTGGTTTTGGGCTCTTTCATATTTGATTTTGTATTTAACACCATAATCAATAACAAAGATAGTACAATTTCAACAAGTTGCAAAACACCCATAAGACACAACGCCCTGCACAAAAAAGGAGCTACCCATAACGAATAGCTCCTTGATACAATTTTTGGAATTGAGTTAGTCGGTGATTTTTACACAACGTACCGAGTGTGAAATAATTGGATAATCAGATGCATTGCAGGTATATGAATTATTAGATGACCCCGTTGAGGAAATACCAATTCTAAATACATAAGGACTCGGACTACTGCTATTGGTATTTATGGTAGTCGTCCACCAACTCGCAGTTGACCCTACGCTCTCCAAGCGTCCTGTATTACGCTTATGGTTACCCGCACACGGATACCAAATGACATCGTCGGTACCGAGACTTCCCGACATATTCAATCCTCTGTTGGGTTGAGCCGAAGAGAACTGATGTCGTGCGTCATCACCAATGGCATCACGCCAAACACCCTTTTCGGGTACTTGCCAACCCACCGGACACGGGTCGTAGATGGTTTTGACAGAACCCCAACGGGTCCATCTATGTTCATCGCTGCTATCAAAAAGCCAATCTGAATTATAGCCCCAAAGGTAACGGAGGGGGTTCTTAATCGTATATATAACCGTGCCACTGGAGGACGTGACTTCTGTCTGTGGTAATGAATATGAAATGGTCCAAGCGGCGGCGGTATTGCTATCAAAAGTTTCGCCGCTCAAAAGGGGGTCTTTGCGTCCCCATTGATACAAGAGTCCGAGAGCCCCCACGTCGCCCGGAGTTGTCGAGATTGCGCCGAGGTTACGGTCCATCATTGTACCGGCGTTGTTCTTGTAGATTTGCTCTTGCGGTTGGTCGGTGAGCCAAATATGCCACGACCAAAGAGTTATGTTGTTGGCATCCTTTACATCAATCACTGCATTACCCTCGGTGAAAGTGTCGGCCGTCGAGAAATGCACGTAGCCATCTTTGTACTCCACAGTCTTAATCAAGTCACCCACTTCGGGTTTCGTGGCATTTCCGAATGACTCCCAAAGCACGGTTGCCTGTGTAGGTGTGCCCTCGGGGTGTGCAAATGCAGATACACTTGCCGTACCAACAGCCGCGTTGCTGCATCCTTGTGTCGCCTTGAATTTGTAGTCACCTGCCGCGGAGACAATATAGCAGTTTGCCGTGCCATTTGCCGAAAGGTCGGGGTTTGCAGTCGGCTGTTCAAATTCAACCTCGCAAGCGGGCATTGCCAAAACCCTTGAACGTTCAACGGCATTGCTCTTTGAGGTCGACAGAGTGGCTGTTACACCCTCAGTGTTAGTGAGTGTCAGCGTGAATCCGCTCTCAAATGTGGTGGGCGGAATGGCAAGCATAAATATAGTAGGTGTTTCATTATTAAGTTGTACGCCATTTTCGCCGCAATCGAGCATTACGCCCGTGGATGCATCGTCGGCCATTTTGATTTGTGGCATAGCCGCGCCGTTAGGGTAGACCTCTATCGTAGCATTGCCGGCCAGTGGCTCGTTGGCTTTGCCTGCAAGTGCAATGCTCTTGATGGCGGCCGAGCCTGTGAGCTGGAGTTTCAAAACACCTCCCACATTTTTAAACTTCAGTTCATCGTCGCTCAAACTGTTTGTGATGGCAGCCATTACAAAGGACTGCTCGGAAAACGAGTTTGCGACATACTGCTGTACGGAGGGAAGTGTGACCCCGCCAATGACGTAGTACGAAAGCAACTCATTCTCGTAGGTGGGAGTACAGGTGAGCTCCAAGGCATAGGGGTAGAGCGCGACATTGGCATCGAAAGAGTCGCTGCTCGAGCGCATCCATTCGCCATCCCACTCCCCCGTGTCCCCATTGTTGACAACGGTAAACTCTGCATAGGATGTGCCTGCGCCATTGCTCACTTCGTATTGAGTGGCGGTGGAGGTGCCTCTAAAAATGGCAAGTTGGTCTGTCTCTGACCATAGAATTTGCCCATCCGAATCGAGGGTTGTTTTTGTAGATGAATTGTAATTCTCGGTTTGCGCCACAAATACTTTCTTGTCGGTAGTAGGCTTTTGCAGAGGAGTTTCGTCCGTCTGCTGACATCCTGTTAGTGCAAACGTCAGTAGGCCTATTGTAAATAATATTCTCTTCATAATTGTGTTTGTGTTGTTGAATGTTGATAATCAATGGTTATGTGTGGTTTACCATTCACCCAGGTCCTCGCTCAATTTTTCGGTCTGACTGCCGGAGAATCCCAGTTCTACATTGATTTCGATTACCTCCGAATGAGGAGTCAAATAATCTTTTTTTGATTCTTTCTTCATTGTTTTAATAGTTGAAAAATGATTTCGGATTGTAAGTTACTGTATGTCAATACAATACCCCCCCCCCGAATTAATCGGGAGGGGTATTGTGCCCTTCTTCATTATCGCTCGTGCGTTATGTTCATATCAAAGTTTTGTGAAACAAATATACCAACTTTTTTGGAAAAATCAAAATATTCCAACAGAGCTGTCGGATGAACAAGATTTGGAAATCTCGAAATAAGTCCGTAATTTTGTACAATTATAGGCTTATTGAAGATTATTAATTAAATCCAAACTTATATGGCAGACAAACTTTATATCTTTGACACAACTCTCCGCGATGGCGAGCAGGTGCCCGGATGTCAGCTCAACACTACCGAAAAAATCGAAGTGGCCAAACTGCTTGAAGCACTCGGAGTGGACATCATCGAGGCCGGTTTCCCCATCTCAAGCCCCGGAGATTTTAACTCGGTGCGCGAAATTTCGAAAGCTGTTTCGCGTCCCACTATCTGTGCGCTCACTCGCGCCGTGCAAAAAGACATCGACGTAGCAGCCGACGCGCTTGCTCTGGCAAAATACAAACGTATTCACACCGGTATCGGTGTGTCGCCCCAACACATCTACGACAAACTGCGCTCGACTCCCGACGAAATCATCGAACGTGCCGTAGCTGCCGTTAAATATGCCAAAAAGTATGTCGAGGACGTGGAATTCTACGCCGAGGATGCCGGACGTGCCGACAATGAATACTTGGCACGCGTGGTTGAGGCCGTAATCAAGGCAGGTGCTACCGTAGTCAATATCCCCGACACCACGGGATACTGCTTCCCCGGAGAGTACGGTGCCAAAATCAAATATCTGATGGACCACGTGGCTAACGTCGACAAGGCTATTCTGTCGACACACTGCCACAACGACCTCGGTATGGCTACGGCCAATACTCTGGCAGGTGTACTGAACGGTGCGCGTCAAGCCGAGGTTACAATCAACGGTATCGGCGAGCGCGCAGGTAACACCTCGCTCGAAGAGGTTGTTATGGCTCTGCGTTGCCACAAAGAGGTGGATATCGACACCGACATCAACTCGATGTTGATTACCAAAGCGTCGCACAAGGTGTCGAGCTTGATGAATATGCCCGTTCAACCCAACAAGGCAATTGTGGGTAGCAACGCTTTTGCCCACTCGTCGGGTATTCACCAAGACGGAGTGCTCAAACAACGCGAGACCTACGAAATCATCGACCCCAAGGATGTCGGTATCAACGAGTCGGTGATTGCACTGACCGCACGTAGCGGCCGTGCCGCCTTGGCTCACCGCTTGGAGTTGTTGGGCTACGACCTCACCAAAGAGGAGGTGGACGACATCTATCAGAAATTCCTCGAACTTGCTGACAAGAAGAAAGAGATTCACGATTACGACCTGTTGTATCTGGTGGGCGACGTTGACCGTCTTAAACAGCAAACCATCTCGCTCAAGTTCTTGCAGGTTACAACCGGTACGCTTGTTCCGACGGCTACCGTGGTGCTGAAGTTCGGTGACCACGAACGCCTTGCCACTGCAACCGGTAACGGCCCGGTGGATGCCGTTGTGACGGCAATTAAATCGCTCATCAACGAGAATGTACTGATTACCGAGTTCTTGACTCAGGCTATGACCCGCGGCTGTAACGACGTGGGACGTGTGCATATTCACGTTCAGTGTGACAACAAAATTGTTCACGGTTTTGCCGCTCACACCGACACCACACGTGCAGCAGCCGAGGCCTTCCTCGATGCACTGCGCATCCTTAACGTAACCGAAAAAGTAGAAGTTGAAAAATAATTAAATACTATGGAACTGAAAATTGCTTTGCTCCCGGGTGACGGTATCGGCCCCGAGATTATCGCTCAGGCCGTTGGCGTGCTGAATGCCGTTGAGGCCAAATATGGTCACAAATTTACCTACACCAAAGCGCTTGTTGGTGCTTGCGCAATCGACGCTACGGGCAACCCCTATCCCGATGAGACCCACCAAGTGTGTCTGGATAGCGACGTAGTGCTGTTTGGTGCTATCGGTGACCCCAAATATGACAATAACCCCACCTCGAAGGTGCGCCCCGAGCAAGGTCTGCTCGCTATGCGTAAGAAATTGGGTCTGTTCGCCAACCTGCGCCCCATCCAACTATTTGACTCGTTGGCTGACCGCTCGCCGCTCAAACGCGAGGTGGTTGAAGGTGCCGACTTTGTGTGCGTGCGTGAGTTGACCAGCGGTATGTACTTCGGCGAGCCCCAAGGACGCGACGAGGCCAATACCTACGCTGTGGACACTTGCAAATACACCCGCGAGGAGATTGAGCGTATCGTTCGCTTGGCATTTGACTTGGCAGGCAAACGCCGTGGTCACCTGACCGTGGTTGATAAAGCCAATGTGTTGGAGACTTCGCGTCTGTGGCGTGAGGTTGCGCAAGGTATCGCCCCCGAGTATCCCGAAATCAAACTCGATTATATGTTTGTGGATAACGCCGCAATGCAGATTATCCGCCAACCGACCTACTTCGACGTGGTTGTGACCGAAAATATGTTTGGTGACATCCTCACCGACGAGGCAAGTGTAATCAGCGGCTCGTTGGGTATGCTCCCTTCGGCAAGTGTCGGTTCTCAGGTTGCTCTGTTTGAGCCTATCCACGGTTCGTACCCTCAAGCTGCTGGTAAGAACATCGCCAACCCGATGGCTACCATTCTGTCGGCTGCAATGTTGCTCGAACACGTTGGCTTGACCGACGAGGGCACTGCGGTTCGCAAGGCTGTGGATGCTGCTTTGGCCGCCGGCGTTGTGACCGAGGATTTGGCACAGAAGGGCGAGAAATGCTACTCGACCTCGGAGGTTGGAGAGTACATTGCTCAACAAATCTAATAAAAAGTCAACCTTGTGATGAACCCCATACTGAGAGTTGAACACGTCACCAAGCAGTTCGGCGACTACACTGCGCTGGACGATGTGTCGTTGGAGGTGCCCCGAGGTCAGGTTTATGGCCTGCTCGGACCCAATGGCGCAGGTAAGACAACTCTTATACGCATCATCAATCGCATTACGGCCCCCGATAGTGGGGCCGTGTGGTTTGATGACCATCTGTTGGCTCCCGAGGATGTGGCACGCATAGGTTACCTACCCGAGGAGAGGGGACTTTACAAGGGAATGAAGGTGGGCGAGCAGGCTATCTACTTTGCTCGCTTGAAGGGACTCTCGCGCCGTGAGGCTGTGAGTCGATTGAAAGAGTGGTTCGAGCGATTCGGTATCGAGGAGTGGTGGAACAAACGAGTATCGGAACTGAGCAAGGGTATGGCTCAAAAGGTGCAATTCATTGTTACGGTGCTGCACAGGCCCGAATTACTGATTTTCGACGAGCCGTTCAGTGGTTTCGACCCCGTGAACGCCAACCTGCTCAAAGAGGAGATGTTAGCTCTGCGTGACCAAGGTGCAACCATCATCTTTTCGACCCACAATATGGCCTCGGTGGAGGAGGTTTGCGACCATATCACACTCATCAACCGCTCGCGTAATATACTGACGGGACGCTTGGAAGATATTCGCCGAGAGCACGGAAGTAATGTCTACGAAGTGCGCTTTGCGGGCGACTCCGAGCTGTTGCAGCAACGCCTATCTCAAGCAACCACAACCATCAAACTGACCGCAGGGGTAGGAGATTCCACACTGAGATTTAAATTGAACGCCGAGTCGGAGTTGCGCGGTGTGGTTGGCCTTATCAACGATGCAGTGGATATTCGTTCGCTGTCGGAGGTTATCCCGAGCATGAACGAGATTTTTATCAATAAAGTGTCACAGCAGGGAGGAGTTGCGGAATGAGTAAAATCGGATTAATCGTGGCCCGCGAGTGGAACGAACGGGTGCGCAAAAAGAGTTTTGTAGTTACGACGCTGCTTACCCCACTGCTTATGGTGGGTATGATTGCTCTGGTGAGCTGGCTGTCGAGCCGTGGAGCCGATAGCGTGAAGTTCATCGAAGTGGTCGACCGTAGTGGCTTTGTGGCAGCCCAGTTGGAAAACCAGCCCGATGTGGTGTTCCGAACGACGGCCGAAGGCGTTTCGCCCGAGGATGCAATGTGCAATCGAGAGGAGGACACCTGGGGTATATTAATAATAGGTGAGGACGTGATGACGAATGGCGCCTACGTGGAGTTGTACTCGTTTGGCCCCTCGACCATGGAGGTTGAACAGGCCATTCGTCACGAAATCGAACGGGTCGTCGAGGAACGGAAACTCGAGGCCAATAATCTGGCCGAAGTGCGACGCGTGCTGGACCAAATGCAGACTACGGTCAACGTTCGAGCCTATATGCTGGACGAAAATGGTGCTCGAAGCAGCGTGTCAAGTGTGCTGTCCTATGCCGTGTCGTATGTGTTCGGTTTTCTGATGTATATGTTCGTGCTGATTTATGGCTCGCAGGTGATGACCGGAGTTATCGAGGAGAAGAACAACAGGGTGCTGGAGGTCATGGTGTCGAGTGTGCGCCCCATGGAGCTGATGATGGGTAAAATCTTGGGCGTGGCCGCTGTCGCCGTAACGCAGTTCTCGCTGTGGGTGGTGCTTGTTCTGGGACTTGGCAGTGTGGTGCTCAATCTGATTCTGCCCGAGGACTTGATGGAGGCTGCACGGATGGGTGGAGTTCCCGTTGAGGCCGTTGGAGGAGGTGCCGACGAGATGGCACAGGTGCTGAGTCTGATTTCGGAGCCGACATATCTGGCAACCATAATTGGCGGCTTTCTGTTGTTTTTCGTTGGAGGTTACCTGCTATATGCCGCGATGTTTGCCGCCGTGGGTAGCGCCGTGGGTAGTGCAACCGACAGCAATCAATTCCAAAATCTCGTAACAATGCCCATCATCGTGGCTTTGGTGGTGATGTTTGGTGTTATCAACAACCCTGACGGAGCTTTGGCCATGTGGTTCAGCATGATACCTTTCACCTCACCCATCGTTATGATGGCTCGTTTGCCTTATGGTGTTCCTTGGTGGGAGGTCGCAGTGTCGCTGGTGCTGCTCTATGGTATGTTTGCCGTAATGGTGTGGATGGCCGGCAAAATCTATCGCGTAGGTATTCTCATGCACGGCAAACGCGTCACTTTCCGCGAACTCTATAAGTGGATGAAATATAAATATTAATATAAAAAGCGATAAAATTTACAAAATGTTTGTTTTTTAACAAATCAAGACGTATCTTTGCGTTCGAATTTTATAAACCCATAACCTTGAAGCTATGTTAAGCAGACAACTCGGACAAAAACTTAAAAAATACGAAACTCCGTTCTACCTTTACGATATCGCGCTGTTGCGACAAACACTCGAAATCGCGTCTACGGCCGCTAAACAACACGGATACAAAGTACACTACGCAATCAAAGCCAACTACGACTCCAAAATATTGAGTATCATCCGCGAGTATGGATTCGGCATCGACTGCGCAAGCGGTAACGAGGTTCGCAAAGCTATCGAAATGGGTTTCGACCCCAAGACCATCGTTTATGCAGGCGTGGGTAAACGCGACAAGGAGATTCGCTACGCCATCGAGCAAGGTATCATGGCTATCAACTGCGAGTCGATTGAGGAACTTGAGGTGGTGAACCAAATCTCGGGAGAAATGGGCGTTGTAACCGACGTTGCATTGCGTGTGAACCCCGATATAGACCCTAAAACCAACCGTTGCATCGATACCGGCCAGGCAGATAGTAAATTCGGAATCTCGTACGAGGAGGTAATCGCCGAGACACCCAAAATTCAGTCTCTCGGCAATCTGAATATCATCGGTTTGCACCTGCACATTGGTTCGCAAATCCGCGAGTTGCATGTTTTTGAAAATATGTGCAACAAGGTGAATGTTATTGTCGAAAAACTCGAGAAAATGGGTTATCAATTCCGTTTTGTGGATGTTGGCGGAGGCTTGGGTATCAACTATGATGTGCCCGAGAATGAGCCTATTCCCAACTTTGCATCCGTATTCTCGATTGTTCACAACCACCTAAAGGTGGGTGACAAAGAGGTGCATTTCGAGTTTGGTCGTTCGATTGTGGGTGAGTGCGGAGAGTTGATTACCACCGTTATGTTCAACAAAACCACAGCTACGGGTCGCAAACTGCTGATTATCGACGCCAGCATGACCGAGCTTATTCGTCCCATGTTGTATGGCTCGTACCACAATATCGAGAATATCACAGCCGATACCGAAACCACCGAGAAGTACACCATAGTGGGTACGGCGTGTGAGTCTACCGACGTGTTCGATAGCAACGTGACGATGCCCAAAAGCCGTCGTGGTGATTTGTTGACCATCAAATCGGCCGGTGCTTACGGCATGTCGATGGCTTCGAACTACAATCTGCACGACCTCCCCGGAGCGGTTTACTCCGACGAAATTGAGTAAACAAGGGGGCGGGGAGAGGTTTGAGAGTCCCAAAGAATCAAAAAAATAAGAAGTTGTCTAACAAGGTGATTTCTGCGTTACGCTCGCCCTCAAAATGCTCATTTACGCTTTAGTAAACTGCGCTTTTTCGGGCTTTGCAAGCCTTGAAATCCCTCTTGTTATACAACTTCCGACAGAAAAGAGCGTGTCCAAAAACTTGTTGGACACGCTCTTATAGTATTATTAAACCTGAAGCTACTTGAGTTTTACCACTTTTGAAAGAGTCTTCATAACTTCGGCCTCCATCAGCGAGTAGGCTCCGGCTACGGGGTGGATACCATCGGGTGCATGCTCCTTCGACAGACCGCCTTTGCCGTTATCCAACAGTGCGTGGTAATCTACGTACGGGATTTTGTTCTCATCGGCGTAGGCCTTGATGAGTTTGTTGGTCTCGATAACGTGTTGTGCGGGTTGGATGTTGGGACGCCAGCCAAAACGGTCTGCGGGCAGGATGGCACACAGAACGACTTTGATTTTGTGGGCTTTGGCAAGTTCAACCATCGAAATGATGTTGTCCAAAGTTTGTTGATAGGTCATCGGGCCTTTGTTTTGAGCCACGTCGTTGGTACCTGCGAGGATAACCACTGCTTTGGGTTGAAGGTTGATAACGTCGGCGCGGAAACGCAACAACATCTCCCACGAAGTTTGACCGCTGATACCGCGACCTGCGAAGTTGTTGTCGGTGAAGAACTCGGCGTGTTTCTCGTACCATCCTTCGGTGATGGAGTCACCCATGAAAACTACGACGGGTTTTTGAGTCAGTTCGGCATTAGCCTTTGCATAGCGGTAGCATTTGGCAAAGTCCTTGACGGGTTGTTGTGCTGCAAGGCCGAACACCATAGCACAGCTCACAAGGGTTAAAATCAGTTTTTTCATATTGGTTGGTTGTTTAGTTGTGTTATGTTAGAAACAAAGGGGGCTTTGTGCGCCCCCTCGCATTAATTGAATTTCACAAATCGTGAATTAATCCACCTATGGCGGCTTTTCCTCCTTGCACCTCGGCATAGCTCAAATAAATTTGACTCTGCGCTCGGTTGCTGCGTCGGTTGTGAATTCAGATTACTCCCACTCGATGGTTGCGCTGGGTTTAGGCGACATGTCGTAGCACACGCGGTTTACGGTCTTAACCTCGGCCAGAATGCGCTCGGTAATCTTCATCAGGATGGGCCACTCCACGGGCTCAATGGTTGCGGTCATGGCGTCCACGGTGTTGACGGCACGGATAATCACGGGCCAGTCATACGAGCGAGCGTTGTCGCGCACACCCACCGACTTGAAGTCGGGAACAATGGTGAAGTACTGCCAAACTTTCTTGTCCAAACCTGCCTTCTTGAACTCCTCACGAAGGATAGCATCCGATTCACGAACAGCTTCCAAACGGTCGCGGGTGATGGCTCCCAAGCAGCGAACACCCAAACCGGGACCGGGGAATGGTTGACGATATACCATGTCGTAGGGCAGACCCAGCTCGACACCACACTCACGAACCTCGTCTTTGAAGAGTTGTTTGAGAGGCTCGACCAGTTCGAATTGCAGGTCGTCGGGCAGACCACCCACGTTGTGGTGCGATTTTACCATCTTTGCGGTTTTGGTTCCGCTCTCGACGATGTCGGGGTAGATGGTTCCTTGGCCCAGGTAGTCGATGCCGTCCAATTTGCGCGCCTCCTCCTCAAACACCCGGATGAACTCGCCACCGATGATTTTGCGTTTTTGCTCGGGGTCGGCAACGTTCTCCAATTTGCTCAAGAAACGCTCCGTGGCGTCTACATAAATCAGGTTGGCATTGAGTTGGTTGCGGAATACCTCGACAACGTCCTCCGACTCACCTTTACGCATCAGACCGTGGTTGACGTGTACGCATACCAAATTGTCGCCGATGGCCTTGAGCAGCAGGGCTGCAACAACCGACGAGTCAACACCACCCGACAGTGCGAGCAGAACCTTTTTATCACCTACTTGGCGGCGAACCAACTCAATTTGGTCGGCCACGAAGTTTGCCATATTCCAGTTGGCTTCGGCCTTACAAGTGTCGAAAACAAATCCTTTGACTGCGGCTTTGATAGCCTCGATGTCGTCGGTAAATTGGGGAAGTTTAACCTCGCAGAGAGCTTTGTCGTGACCTGCGGCCATAACGGGAACTCCTGCGTTGTAGATAGCTGCGTCGACGTCGATGGCAACTCCGTCAATAACGTTGTTGGGACCGCCGTTGATGATTACACCTTTCACATTAGGCAGAGCCTTAAGCTCGTCGACCGTAATGTCGTGAGGGTAGATTTCGCTATACACGCCGAGTGCACGGATTGCACGGGCCAATACTGTGTTTTCGTGGCTACCCAAATCAAGGATAACAATCATGTCTTGTTTCATATTCGACTGTGTTTTTTATAATAAGGTATTAAAAGAATTTTTCATTTTGGTTATGCGCGAACCGATGCGCCGGCCTGTTTTTCGAAGGCGGCAATCAGACGACTCATAACATTGTCGATGGTCTTGTCGTTCATCGTTTGGGTCTTGTCCTCAAGGATGAAACTCAGGGCGTACGACTTTTTGCCCTCGGGCATCTTGTCACCCTCGTAGACGTCGAACAGTGATACTCGTTTGAGCAGTTTGCGCTCGGCGGCGAAGGCTACCGAACGGAGTTTCTCGAACGACACGTTCTTGTCAACAACCAGTGCAAGGTCACGTTTCACCTCGGGGAATTTCGACAACTCCTCGGCGGTGATTTTGTGTTTCTTGGTTGAGCGGACGATGGCGTCGAAATCAATTTCGGCGAAGAACACCTCGCTCTTGACGTCGCATGCAGCGGCCAACTTGCCCGACACTACACCCATCTCCATAAATTTCTTGCCACCGAGCGAGTATGCCATCGCTTGGTCGAACAAATCCGACGTACACTCCTCCGAACGCAAAGCGTAGGGGTCGATTCCGAATTTGCGCAACAATCTCTCGACAATGGCTTTGAGTGTGAAATATGTTGTAGGCTCGGCTTTGCCGTTCCACAACGTTTGGCGGTCCAGACCCGTAACGGTGATAGCCAAGCGGAAACTCTCCGAATAGGGAGCCAATCCATTCTCACTCTGCTCGGCGCGTTTGCTCTCGTCGTAGAAGTAGCAGTTACCCAACTCAAAGAGTTTTAAATTACCATTCTTACGATTGGCGTTCAGCGCAACAGCCTCCAACGCATTGAACAACAACGTCTGACGCATCACATTCAGGTCGGCACTCAGCGGATTGAGGATACGTACGCAGTTGGCTGCGGGGTAGCTTGTCAGTCCCTCGTAGTACGAAGCCTTGGTGAGCGAGTTGCTCATAATTTCGCTGTAACCGTTGTCTGCCAAGAAGTCGGCTGCCTTGTTGGTCAGAGCAGCTTTGTCAGGTTTGGGAGCGTATGCCAAGGTCGAGTTCACGTGCTCGGGAATCTCGATGTTGTTGTAGCCATAGATGCGGAGGATGTCCTCAATAAGGTCTGCCTCGCGTTGAACGTCCACGCGGTAGCGGGGAACAGCCACGCTCAATACGCCGTTGTTCTCGGCCTCGACCGTAACGTCCAAAGCCGCGATGATACCCTTGATGGTTGCATCGTCAATATCTTTGCCAATGAGTCGGCGAGTACGGTCCAACGAAATCTCAAAGCGGAACGGCTCGAACTCGGCGTTGCGGATGTCGATAATCTCGCTCGAAATCTCGCCACCGGCCAACTCTTTGAACAACATTGCCGCACGTTTCAGAGCATAGACCGTGATATTGGGGTCTATACCGCGCTCAAAGCGGAACGATGCATCGGTATTGAGCCCGTGACGTTTGGCAGTTTTGCGGATACGCACGGGGTTGAAGTATGCACTTTCGATAAACAGGTTTGTCGTGGTGTCGCTCACACCGCTGAATTCGCCACCGAATACACCTGCGATACACATCGGTTTCTCGGCGTCGCAAATCATCACGTCATCGGCCGAGAGTTTGCGTTCCACGCCGTCCAGCGTTTTGAATACAGTGCCCTCGGGGCAGGTGCGGACAACGATTTTGCCACCCGCAATCTTGTCGGCGTCAAAAGCGTGCAGAGGTTGTCCCAACTCATGCAGAATGAAGTTGGTGATGTCCACCAGATTGTTGTGCGGGTTGAGTCCGATTGCGCGCAGGTAGTTTTGCATCCACTCGGGCGAAGGACCAATCTTGGCTCCCGTGATGGTGATACCTGCATAGCGGGGTGCGCCCTCGGTGTCAACCACTTCGACAGGGATATTCAGTGCGTTGCTCTCGACGGCAAACTCTTCAACAGAAGGTTTGCGCAGCGTGCAGGGAATGTTGTTAGCGGTCAGGTAGGCTGCCAAGTCACGTGCCACGCCGTAGTGCGACATGGCGTCTGCGCGGTTGGGGGTAAGGCCGATACCGATGCGGTAGTCCTCCTCGATGTGCAGGTACTCCTTGGCGGGAGTTCCAACCACAGCCTCGGCGGGCAGAACCATGATTCCGTCGTGGCCGGTGCCGATACCGAGTTCATCCTCGGCGCACAGCATACCGAACGACTCTACGCCGCGGATTTTGCTCTTTTTGATTTTGAAACCCTCGGTTTCGCCAATGGGGTAGAGCACTGCGCCGATAGTGGCACACAGTACCTTTTGACCTGCGGCTACGTTGGGAGCGCCGCACACGATTTGCAGGGGCTCTTGGCCGCCTACATTGACCGTTGTGAGGTGCAGGTGGTCGGAGTCGGGGTGTTCGGTACAAGTGAGTACTTCGCCTACGACCACGCCGGCCAAGCCGCCTTTGATGGTTTCGATTTTCTCGAAGTCTTCGACTTCGAGGCATATATCTGTAAGTATTTCAGCCATTTTCTCGGCTGTGACGTCACACGTCAGATACTCTTTGAGCCACTTGTAAGATACGTTCATCTCTTAATGTTTTAAAAAATCGCTCAAAGATACTCTTTTTCCCGAAAAAAATGCACATTTGGAGGTTTCATTTCGGTATAATTTTTGATTTTTTTGTCAGATACTCAAAAAACACACGATTATGAACACTTCAACCAAAGACCGCACGGGAATCATGTTGGCTCCGTTGCCATATCCCGAGGATGCGCTTGAGCCGCAAATCAGTGCCGAAACACTGCGCTATCACCATGGCAAACACCATCAAACCTATGTCAACAACCTCAATATGTTGATTGCCGAAACGCCCTATGCTCACTACTCGCTTGATGAGATTGTGATGCGTTCCGAGGGCTCGATTTTCAACAATGCCGCTCAGGTGTGGAACCATACCTTCTATTTCGAGTCGCTGTCGCCCAAACAGGAGGCTCCGTCGGGTGAGTTTCTCGATGTGGTGTTGCGAGACTTCGGTTCGATGGAAAACCTCAAGAGTGAGATGTTGCGCACGGCTGTTTCGCTGTTTGGTTCGGGCTGGGTGTGGCTGGCCTGCGACAAGCACCACAAACTCGTCGTTATGCCTCTGCAAAATGCAGGCAATCCGTTGACTCACGGCATGACGCCGCTGCTTGCGATTGATGTGTGGGAACACGCCTATTACATTGATTATCGCAATCGTAGGGCTGATTCGGTGAGCGCTCTGTGGGACAAGATTAATTGGCGAATTGTGGGCGAACGGTTCCGACAGGCAGAGTAGTGGCCGAGTGCCGACAAAAGCAACATTCAAGCGAGGGAAAATCACCGTTTCCTCGCTTTTTTTGAGTTATTTTAAATAATGTATGAAAAAATTTTGTTCCCTCGATAAAAGAGCATACATTTGCGGCCGTTTTAGATAATCTTGTTTTATGGATTGGCTGAGTAATTTGTTTTTTGGAGAAGGAATTGCCCACTCGGTGATGGTGCTGGCAATGGTCATAGCCTCGGGAATATTCTTGGGACGAATGGTGAAATTCAAGGGCATAACTCTGGGTATCACCTGGATTCTGTTTATGGGAATCGTGGCCTCGCACTTCGGTATGCGTATCGAGCCTACACTGTTGTCGTTTATCAAAGAGTTTGGACTTATTCTGTTTGTATATTCGATTGGTTTGCAGGTAGGTCCGGGTTTCTTCTCGTCGTTCAAAAGCGGCGGTATGCGACTGGTGGGTCTGGCCGCTTTCAACGTACTGCTGACCGTGGGCGTAACCATAGCGCTGTTCTATATTGTCGACGAACCGATGTCGACACTTGTGGGCGTAATGTCGGGTGCTGTAACCAATACCCCCGGACTCGGTGCCGCACAAACCGTCTATACCGACACGTTTGGCGTGAGCGACCCCTCCATTGCAAGCGGTTATGCGGTGGCCTATCCGCTCGGTGTGGCAGGTGTGATTCTATCATTCTTGATTCTGCGTGGAGTATTCCGCATCAAACTCGACAAGGAGAATGAGGGGACCAAAACAGCAGCCGAGAAGGAACACGCAACGCGCTCATCCATAGAGTTTATCAACCCCAATCTCAATGGACTTACCGTGATGGAGATTGGTAAACTTATCAACCGTCCGTTTGTTATCTCGCGTATTCGCCACGCTGACGACTCCATCGAAATAGCTTCGGGAAGTTCGCGTCTGACCTTGGGCGACAAGTTGCTGGTAATATCGAACGACACCGACCAAGAGGCTATCATGGCATTCCTGGGTCGCCCCACCGAGGATATGAAGGCGGGTGATTGGGTGAAACTCGACAGCCAACTTGTTTCTCGTAAAATCATGGTTACGCAGAGTAAATTCAACGGCCACACCATCGGCTCGTTGCACCTGCGCAACAACTTCGGAGTCAACGTTACACGTGTCACTCGTTCGGGTGTCGACCTGGTGGCTCGACCCAATCTCGAACTGCAATTTGGTGATAAACTGCTGGTGGTGGGTACCGAGGCCGCATGTGCATCGATTGCCAATATGCTCGGTAACTCGACCAAACAGCTGCGCGAACCCAATCTGATTGCATTCTTTGTGGGTATTCTGATGGGCGTTATTCTCGGCTCGATTCCCATTGCATTCCCCGGTCTGAGTCAACCCGTTAAATTGGGTTTGGCCGGAGGTCCAATGATTGTGGCTATTATCATGAGTCGTTTTGGCCCGCACTTCAAGTTTGTGACCTACACTACGGTAAGCGCCAATCTGATGTTGCGCGAAATAGGTATCTCGCTGTTTTTGGCTGCTGTGGGTTTAGGTGCAGGCGAAACCTTCGTTCCGAGCATCGTGTCGGGCGGATATTGGTGGATTCTCTACGGTTTGATTATCACCATAGTGCCGGTGTTGATAGGTGGCGTGATTGCGCGTTTGGTGTTCAAGATGAATTTCTTCTCGATTCTCGGAATGTTGGCCGGCAGCAACACCAACCCCATAGCCTTGGCCTATGCCAACTCGCTGGGTAACAACGATACAGCTTCGGTAAGCTACTCGACGGTCTATCCGTTTGTGATGTTCCTGCGTGTGCTGGTTGCTCAAATCCTTGTTTTGATGTAGGACCCAACAAAATTACATTATCATATATCCCGGAAATGCTGCCAAATCGTTCAAGATTCGGCAGCATTTTTTTAATTCACAATTCACAATTCATAATTCGTAATTAATGACTATCTTTGTGGGTGTAAAACAAGCATAGTTATGAGAACATTCGGACTTGTTGGGCATCCGCTTGGGCACTCCTTTTCGCAGCGATACTTCACCGAAAAGTTTGCGAACATGGGACTCTCTGATGAGTGCCAATACTTGAATTTTGACCTAGAGAGCATAGATTGCCTTGGTCGTGTACTGGACGAACACCCCACGTTGGAGGGTTTCAATGTCACCATTCCCTACAAAGAACAGATTATACCCCTGCTTGACAGTCTCTCCGAAGGGGCACAGAGAATCGGGGCAGTTAACTGCGTGCGCGTGCAGGGTGGGCGCCTTGTGGGACACAATACCGACGTTTTTGGAGCGGGACTGACCATCGACCACCTTACCTGCAAGCAACCTTGCAGGGCTTTGGTGTTGGGCAGTGGTGGTGCGTCAAAGGCTGTGCGCGAGGCTCTGCGCATGCGTAATATCCCTTATCACTTGGTGTCGCGCACAGGACAAGGCGAGGTGCTCTCTTATGCCGACCTCACCGAAGAGGTGATGCGCGAACACAGGCTGATTATCAATACAACACCACTTGGAATGTATCCTCGGGTGGATGCGGCTCCGGAGATTCCTTACCGATTACTCACACCGAACCACATGCTATTTGACTTGATTTACAATCCGGCCGAGACACTTTTCATGCGTCGCGGCACGGAACAGGGCGCACGCACGGCCAGCGGAGGAGAAATGCTCATCGAACAGGCCGAAAAATCGTGGGAGATTTGGAACATTTAGAGGGATTTTGTAAATTTGCATATTGGAAACTTCAACAAATTATTATATAAGGTATGAAAACTACTGCAAAAATCATGATGATGGGCGCTATGGCTGCTTCGGTTGCAAGCTGCTGCCCCAAACACAACACCCTGACCGAACAAGAGGTAGCCGATGGTTGGCAACTCCTCTTTGATGGCGAAACCCTCGACTGCTGGAAAGACTACAACGGCACCGAACTGCACAATTGGACCGTGGTTGACGGTTGTATCCAAGCTGCCGGCTCGGGTAGCGACGAGAGCGGTTACATGGTGACTCGCCAAGAGTTTGACAACTTCATTCTGTCGTGGGATTGGAAACTTTCGAAAGGCGGTAACAGCGGTATGCTCTATCACGTTGTGGAGCGTCCCACCTTTGCCGTTCCCTATGTAACCGGTCCCGAGTACCAACTCATCGACGACAAGGGTTGGGAAGAGGCTAACGACCCCATCAAACTCGAGCAATGGCAACGTTGCGGTGTGGATTACGCTATGTATCTGCCCGACTTCGACGTTCGTGATTCGATTATGAACCCCCAAGGTGAGTGGAACAACTCGCGCATCATTTTCGACAACGGCCACGTGGAGTACTACATGAACGGCACTCTGATGGTTGAGTTCGAGGCGTGGACCGACGATTGGTTTGAGCGCAAAAACAGCGGTAAATGGACCATGGCTCCTGAGTACGGTCTTGCTCACAAAGGTGTAATCTGTCTGCAAGACCACGGTTACCCCGCATCGTTCCGCAACATCAAAATCAAAGAACTGCCCCGCAAAGCAGGTAAAGAGGTTGAACTGTTCAATGGCAAAGATACCCACGGCTGGGAGGTATTTGGCGATATCGTAGCTTCGGTTGACAAAGACGGCAACCTGGTTATCGAGAGCGGCGAAGAGAAAAAATATGGTTACCTGGCTACTCGTGAGTACTATGACGACTTTGACCTGACCGCCGAGTTCAAACAAGTTGCAAACGGCAACTCGGGTCTGTTCTTCCGCTCGATTATCGAGGGTGAGGCTAAGGTTAGCGGCTGGCAAGTTGAGGTTGCTCCCAAAGGTCAAGACACCGCAGGTATCTATGAGTCGTATGGCCGTGGCTGGTTGGCTCAAATCGAGGACGACAAAGAGGAGGTTCTGAAAAAGAAAGATTGGAACACTCTGCGCGTTCGCGTTCAAGGCGACAAGGTTCAAACTTGGCTGAATGGCGTCGAGATGGTTGACCTGAACGACGAACTGATTGGCAAGGGCAAAGGCCGTATCGCTCTGCAAGTTCATGATGGTGGCGGCATCAAAGTGCTGTGGAAAAATATGAAACTTACCACTTTGTAGTCACTAAACATTGCTGCAAGCAAACTCCTCCCGTCGAATTTTGCGATGGGAGGAGTCTTTTTTTTGGGGGCATGGCTGGACGTTTCGCGCAAAAGGATTACCTTTGCGGAAAACTATTCAGACAAGGATGAGAAAGATTACAAATCAGCAACTCGGACGAATGACTCCCGAGGAGTTTCGCACGGCCGAGAAAATTCCCGTTGTCGTGGTGCTGGACAATGTCCGCAGTATGAATAATATCGGAGCTTTTTTCCGCACGGCCGACGCCTTTGCCATTGAGCAGATTGTGCTGTGCGGAATTACGGCCACACCGCCCAACCGCGAAATACACAAAACAGCTCTCGGAGCCGAACAAACCGTCGCGTGGCGTTACGAGGAGTCGACTCTTGCGGCCGTCGAGGGACTTGCGGCACAAGGCTATGAGGTGTGGGCTGTGGAGCAGGTCGAAGGCAGTGTCATGTTGCAGGATTTCCGTATGCAGGCGGGGCGCAAATATGCTGTCGTCTTTGGTAACGAGGTGGCGGGTGTCGACCAAGCGGTGGTGGATGCGTGCTGTGGTGCCATCGAAATTCCGCAACGAGGAACCAAACACTCCATTAACGTATCGGTCAGTGGCGGCGTGGTGCTGTGGAGTCTGTTTTGCGAATATCAAAAACTCTTGTAACTTTGCGTCATAACAAACCTTACTTAAAATGTCAACAGGAAGTACTGTAAGGGCGGTCACCACACACCGACTGCTCGAAATGAAACAACGCGGCGAGAAAATTGCCATGCTCACGGCCTACGACTATTCAATGGCACGTATTCTGGACGCCGCAGGTATTGATGTTATTTTGGTGGGCGACTCGGCTGCCAATGTGATGGCAGGTCACGAGACCACCGTCCCGATGACTCTCGATAATATGATATATCACGGTCGCGCAGTGGTGCGTGGTGTGAAACGTGCTCTGGTGGTTGTCGACCTGCCCTTCGGAACCTATCAGGGTGACTCCAAGCAGGCACTTTCGTCGGCAATCCGAATCATGAAGGAGACCGAGGCCGACTCTGTTAAATTGGAGGGTGGTGTCGAGATTATCGAGTCGGTCGAGCGAATCTTGTGCGCGGGTATTCCTGTGATGGGGCACTTGGGACTCACTCCGCAGTCAATACACAAGTTTGGAACCTACACCGTGCGCGCAAAAGAGGAGGCCGAGGCGGCAAAACTCATTGCCGATGCCCACGCACTCCAAGAGGCGGGATGTTTTGCCCTGGTGTTGGAGAAAATCCCAGCGACTCTTGCAGCCCGCGTAGCCTCGGAACTTACCATTCCCGTAATCGGAATTGGTGCAGGTGGCGGTGTTGACGGTCAGGTGTTGGTTATTCACGATATGTTGGGTATCAACCAAGAGTTTTCGCCCCGTTTCCTGCGTCGTTATGCCTCGGTGGGTGAGGTTATGGACGCGGCATTCCGCAACTACATCGACGATGTCAAAAGCGGCGACTTCCCTAACGAGAAGGAGCAATATTAGTGTGTTTTTTTGACGTACTTTTTGAACCATCAAAAAGTACCAAAAAATGGGCCGCAGACCGGCGGGATTAGCTGCCGCTTTTTCGCTCAAAAGTTTAGGTAGCTTTCGGCGGGAGATTTTGAATGATGCGTAACACCTGCCGGTGTTTTAACAAAATTTTAAGGTTGGGACCTCACAAACAAGTTTGCAGGCTCCCAACCTTAAATATTTTCGGCACATTCCTGACGTAATGTTTGGCTCATCACCAAAATCTCGTGTACTCCAAACCATCATAGAGCCGTAGCCCCATCATCCACACTCACTTTCCTTACGAAATAATTGTGCATTGTGAATTGTGCATTGTGAATTAATAAAGGGTGTTCAACCTGCGAAGGTCGGAACACCCTTTGTGTGTCAAGCTATTTAGCGGCTTTCTCTTTATATTTGTCGAGTTGGCGTTTCAGCGCGTCGATAGCTTGGTCGACAGCCTCCTCGAAAGTCTTGCAACGGTCCTCGGCTACAAGTTCCTCACCGGGCATTGCCAAACTGATTGTTACTACTTTATTTCCTTTTTCGTGGTCTTTGTCAAGTTTCATGATGACCTTGGCGGCAACAGCTTTTTCGGCAAATTTGTCTAGTTTGGCCATTTTCTTCTCTACGAATTCGACAAGTTTCTTGTCGGCATCAAACTTTACGGATTGAATTTCAACGTTCATAGTTTGTCCTCCTATAATTTTAATCGCACACCGAACATTGGTGGCGGTTTGTGGTTATGCCTTGTGCTTGGGGTCGATATTATCGTCCATATGCAAGTGGTTGGTTGTTTTGCCGGAGTCGCAATTTTCGTTCCTTTTGCCACGCGGGTGAGCACGGTTGTAGGCTTTTTGTAGTGTGCTGATTGAGTTGTGGGTGTAGACTTGCGTCGAGCGCAAAGACGAGTGTCCCATCAGTTCCTGAATCTTGCGCATGTCGCCGCCGTGGTTCATCAGATGAGTGGCAAAGGTATGACGAAGAACGTGCGGACTCTGTTTGCCTTTGACTCCCATACGCTGCAATTCGTCTCGGACAATGCAGTAGACGGAGTGTGAGGATAAACGTTCACCTTTCAACGATAAAATTAGTGCTTTTTTGTCAATTATGCAAATTTTTGAGCGAGAAATTTCATCAAAATAGTCCTCGATATGTTCGGCAATCACCCTCAGAACGGGTATTACGCGCTCTTTGCCGCCCTTGCCGCGAACGCGCAACGTGTCCTTCGCCTCCGAGAGGTCCTCGCGGTTGAGCCCCACAAGTTCCGCACGACGCAATCCCATGCCGTATAACATCAACATTATCATGGTGTTGCGTACTCGTACAAAGTCACCCTCTTCGGATTGTTTATCCTCCAAACGCTTGATACCGCGCGACATCTGCTCCTCGCTCACGTAGCTTGGCAGACGCAGTGGAGTTTTGAGGCGCGAGAGGCCCATCGTAGGGTTTTTGACGATGATTCCTTCGCGTTGCAGCCATCCGAAGAAGGATTTGAGTGTGCTCATGCGGCGGTTTATGCTTGATGCGCTGAGGCTTTGTCCGCGAGAGTTGGTGTGTTTGCTTAGGGCCACAACCCAGCCGCGTATCATCTCGCGCTTAATATCCGTGGGGTCGAACTCCTCTTCGGCAATACCGCACATCGACAGAAATTCGCGCAGGTCGGCCACGTAGTTGCGCACGGTCAGCGGAGAGTAGCGACGCTCGTTTAGTAGGTATGTTCTAAACCGCTCAATCATACACCCTCTCTATTCCATCTCGCCAATGAGCCCGCGAATCACCACGCTGGCGCACGCGCAACCGAATACGGCCGGCATGTAGGATATTGTACCGACGTTGGACTTCTTGTTGGTCTCTTCGCAGAGAATCATCGAACCTTCGCGCACCTTTTCGGGCGAGAAAACGGCCCAGAAACCGCTGCGAATCCCCATCTTGTGCAGGCGTTTGCGCAACATGTGGGCCAATGGACAGTGGTGCGAACGACCAATGTCGGTGATTTCGACCTGCGTGGGGTCGGTCTTGGCCCCTGCGCCCATCGAACTGACCACGGGGTAGCCGCGTTGCATCGACGACTGAATGAGTGCCGCTTTGGGCGAGAGGGTGTCGATGGCGTCCACTACAAAGTCGAAATGCGCCGAGTCCAATAGTTCGTCGGTCACCTCGTCGCGGATGTAACGCTCCACGACCGTCAACTTCAGTTCGGGATTGATGTCGCGCAGACGCTCGGCCAGAACGCTGCTCTTGGCACGCCCGACGGTCGAATGTAGTGCCACCAATTGGCGGTTTATGTTGCTTGTGCCCACTGCGTCGCTGTCGGCTATGGTCATTCGGCCCACACCTGCGCGGGCTATCATCTCGGCGGCATAGGCTCCCACACCGCCAAGACCCACGACCAGAACGTGAGCATTGCGTATTTTGTCTAATTTCTCGGCTCCGAGCAGCAGCTCGGTGCGTTCCATCCACTCGGCCATATTCGTGTGAAGTTTCGATATATTGTCGTGCGTAGTTGGGCGGTGGTTGTGCCGCGCAACTCGGCTAATTGTTCGTATATAGTTTCTATTGTGATGTCGCTGTCGTCGGTTTCGATGAGCAGTGACTCCTCGGGGAGCGTGCGCAATACTTCGACTGTGCGGCTCGAAACCAAACTTCGCGGCCCAGCCGAAAGTATGTAACCCCGACTGATGGCCCGAGCGGCTTGTTCTGCGGAGCCCACCCACGAGTGAAATACCACCCCCGCGAGCGAGTGCCCCTTCAGCACCGCCATACACTCCTCGAACCTACGCACCGAGTGTACGATTAGTGGTAGTTCTCTCTGTTCGGCTATCTTGACCTGCGCGGCAAACACCTCTCGTTGCCTCTCCAACGTGCCCCCTTGCAAGGCATCCATTCCACACTCACCCACGGCGGCAATCTCGGCTTGGGCAACCATAGCCAACTCCTCGGCCACCTGCGCATCGTTTAACTCGCCAACCCGCCACGGATGCACACCCACCGAGCAGAAACCTTCGGCCTCCGAGGGCGTCTGCACGGCGCGTAACTCGATGGCACAACCGCGTGGCGTGTGGGTATGTACATCAATCATTGGATGCATACCTTAAAGTATATCGTAAGATTAAAATTTATAGCACTCCTGCCACTGCGGCCACTTCTGGTCCTTGTCAGACACCATAGCCTCGGCTGGCGAAATTCCCCAATCAATATTCAGCGTCGGGTCACACCATAGCACGCCGCTCTCGGCATCGGGGGCATACACCGCGTCGCACTTGTATTGCAACACCGCAACCTCGCTCAACACAACAAAGCCGTGTGCCAAGCCACGAGGAATGTATATTTGGGTATGTGTTTGGTCGTCAATCTCATAGGCGGTCCATTTGCCGAACGTGGGCGAGTCCTTGCGCAGGTCGACAACTATATCGCGCACCTTACCCATGGCCACGCTCACCAATTTGGCTTGAGCCGCATCGCCACGTTGGAAGTGCAGGCCGCGCACAACGCCTCGGTGCGACAGAGATTGGTTCTCCTGCACAAACGTTCGGTCACACACCTCGCGTGCGAACTCCTCGCTGCGGAAGCTCTCGAAAAAGTATCCGCGGCTGTCGCCCAACACCTGCGGGTGAATCAACACCACGCCCTCGATTTCGCCCTGCTCGAAACGCATACGTTCTTGTCCCCTATGGTTTTAGATTTTAAGGTCGTAAATCTGAATCACACCTTGCAGACGTCCGTCGGCGTTGGTGACCAGCAGCGAAGTAATCTTGTTGTCGGTCATCATCTTTTCGGCCTCGATGAGTTTGGCCTCGGGGGTGATGGTTTTGGGATTGCGTGTAGCAATGTCCAGGGCTGTGATTTTGAAGAAGTCCTCCTTGTGTTCCTCCATTGCGCGGCGCATATCTCCGTCCGTAACAACACCAACAACACCTCCCTTGTCGTCGCAGATAATCACCATGCCGAGTCGGCCGCGGCTCATGGTGTGAATCATATCCGTGGTGTTGCACGTAGTCGACACCGTAGGCAGTTCTTCGCTACGCATCAAATTACCCACGTTGAGCAACAGACGACGGCCCAGCGACCCTCCCGGGTGGAATTTTTCAAAGTCTACCGCTTGGAACTTGCGCATCTTCATAAGCGTAACGGCCAGCGCGTCGCCCATAGCCATTTGTACGGTGGTCGATGTGGTTGGTGCCAAATGCAGGATGCAGGCTTCGCTCTCCACGGCAATATCCAAATGGATGTGGCTGTGGTGTGCCAACGACGATGCAGGGTTGCCCGTCATCGAGATGAGGGTATTACCGTTCTGTGTGATGAACGGAACAATCCGCAACACCTCCTCGGTTTCGCCCGAGTACGAAATGGCGAGAATTACATCGCCCTTCGAAATGGTACCCAAATCTCCGTGGAAAGCCTCTCCGGGGTGCATATAGTAGCTTGGAGTGCCTGTGCTGGCCAGCGTAGCTGCGATTTTGCGCCCAACGAGACCCGATTTTCCCATACCCGTAACGATGAGTTTTCCTTTACACGAGAGGATAGCCTCCACAGCTTCGGTGAAATTGCCGTCGAGTTTCGACGCTGTGTGTTTGAGTGCGTCGGCCTCGGAATTCATGGTCTGTTTGGCCAGGTTGAGGATTGAGTGTTTGTTATCTTGTGTCATTAGGATTATGCTTTATACTGCAAATATAGCAAAATATTTGAGAAAAGGTGTGTGTATTAAGCCTTTTTTGTAACCACTGCGGCCCAACCGTCTTTCAAGTCACTCGACACGAACTGAAGTCCCAAACCCTCGGCACGTGTGCGAATGGTGTCGATGTCGCACTCGAGGATGCCGCTCATAATCAGTTCGCCACCTGCGTTCAGACTCTCCACATAGGCCGGCATGTCGCTCAGCAGAATGTTGCGATTGATGTTTGCAAGTATGGTGTCGTAGCGTTTGCCGTGAATGGCGCGGACATCGCCCAAAATCGACGTAACACGCTCTGCTACACCATTTTCGCGGCAGTTCTCGATGCTATTCTCGTAAGCCCAATCGTCAATATCGACAGCGTCCACGGCCTCGGCTCCGCAACGTGCGGCAATAATTGCCAACACTCCCGTGCCACTCCCCATATCGAGCACTCGTTTACCGCTGAAGTCACGCGCGGCGGTGGCTCGGCTCATCAGAAAGGTTGTGGCGTGGTGACCTGTTCCGAACGACATTTTGGGCGTAATCACAATGTCGTGACGATAGTCGGGGTAGGGGGCGTGGAAAGGCGCGCGAATGGCAACCACACCATCCACCTCCACGGGCGGAAAGTTGCTCTCCCACAGTGCGTTCCAATTTTGAGTCTCGATAGCTATATAGCGGTGTCCGCTTATTCCGTAGTCGGCCAACATGGCCTCTACGCGGTCGTGGCAGTCGGCCAGACGCTCATGTGGAATGTATGCTTTGAGCGTGTCGGGTTCGGTGGCGAAGCTGTCGAACGGAAATTCTGCCAATTCGGCCGTCAGGATTTCGGCCATCTCGTCCGTACAACGGATGTTGAGTTCAATGTAGTTCATCGTTTTGCTATTTTGTCGATTATGACGGCAATTGCGCCGTCGCCTGTTACGTTTGTTGCTGTTCCAAAGCTGTCCATGGTGATGTACAGCGCTATCATCAGTCCGATGGCCGTATGGTCAAATCCGAGCATGGACTGCAATACACCAACGGCTGCCATGATGGCTCCTCCGGGTACGCCAGGTGCCGCAACCATCGTTACGCCCAGCATGAAGATGAATCCCGTGAACTGCTCGGGCGTTACGGGAAGGCTCTCCAACATGATGATAGCCAGGGCGCAAGCTACAATTTTCATGGTACTGCCCGAAAGATGGATTGTGGCACATAGCGGAATCACAAAGCCGGCAACGTCGCTACTTACTCCGCAACGCTTTGCCTGCTCGAGGGTTACGGGAATTGTCGCCGCACTCGATTGCGTTCCCAGCGCCGTCATGTAGGCTGTGAACATCGTGCGGAGCAGTTTCAGTGGGTTTTTGCCTCCCACCACACCTGCAATGGTGAATTGTAGCAGAAGCAGCACCACAGTCAGTACAAAAATCACAGCAATCAGTTTGATGAACACCCCGAGGACACGTACAACCTGTCCCGAAGCGGTGATGTTCAAGAAAATTCCGAATATGTAGAGCGGCAGCAGTGGGATGATAACCTTCTGTATCAGCAACATCATGATTTCGCGGAAATCATCGGCTGCACTCTTCAGCGTTCGTCCGCCAATCACCGACATGCCGAGTCCCGCCACAAAAGCAGTCACCAAAGCTGTCATTACGCTCATTATCGGTGGAATCTCGATTGTGAAGTATGGCTCCAACGTCACCGCCGAGTCGTCCACTCCGTGCAAACTCTCGCCTGCCAACAACTTCGGAAAAGTCAACTCTCCCACACCATAGGTGAAAAATCCGCTGAATATGGTGAATCCATAAGCCAGCACAGCCGTGATTCCGAGCAATCGTCCGGCATCTTTTCCGATGTCGGCAATCGCAGGAGCCACCAAACCTATGATGATTAGCGGAATGGAGAATCCCAAAAGATTACCAAATATGGAGTTGAAGGTGATAAATATGCGTGTCACCCCCTCGCCGAAGAACATGCCGCACGCAATACCGAGCGCGATAGCTATTATGACCTTGGGCAGAAGTCCAAATTTCAGATTTTTCATGTGGTATTCCTTTAATGTTATGCCAAAGATACGAAAAATTACGTGAGCGACCACCATTTCAAGCAATAAACCTACCAAACAAACCATACCTATTAATATATATGTCCGCAAATAGACCAAATGCTCGAAAAAATCACATAAATCGACAAAAAAGTTTAGCAAACGTTTGGAGGTGTCGAAATTTTGCGTACCTTTGCACCCGCAATCCGAAAGAAAGAGCAGAGTCTTGAGAGAGAGGATAGCTTGAGAGGGTTGCGAAAGAAGTTCTGAAAAAAAAGTTGCAAAAAAGTTTGGAAGTTTCAAAAAAGCTCCTTACCTTTGCACCCGCAATTCGAACGAATGAGTTGCGAAAGAAGTTCTGAAAAAAAAGTTGCAAAAAAGTTTGGAAGTTTCAAAAATACTCCTTACCTTTGCAATCCGTTTCGCTCCCAAAAACGCGAGAGCGAACACCGAACGAGGTTCTTTGACTTACTGGTAAATTGAGAGAAAAATGTAGTATTTATCAATTCCTTTCCAAAGAAGGATTTAAGTAGTCAGGCTCTAATGATTTATTAGAAAATAACTTTTTATAATGGAGAGTTTGATCCTGGCTCAGGATG
>JAGBFQ010000009.1 GCA_017936385.1 Rikenellaceae bacterium | reverse complement strand
GTTACCACGCTCTTTTCAAAATAACTTCAAGTGTTTATTCTTCAAACGATTATATCAAATCGATGAAATATTAAAATAAATTGTGAGGGCTCTCCTCGATTATCCACTTCACTGCGTATGGAATCCCAAATAAGAGGCAAAGCCTGCCACTCATCAATCAATCTTGGAGTCTTGCCTTCTAGCAATGTTTTAGGACTTAGTTCTATCAACTGAGCACTCTGTTTCAAGACAGAAGAATCGCCCAAGTCAAGTACGCTTTTCGCTAACTGCTTTGCCGTTGTTGTCTTTCCGCACCACTTAGGACCCTCTATCAATACCGCACCTTTGCCAAGCACTTTACGCTTGAGTATTCTATCCGAAATACGCTGTTTATACTTTGCCATAACTTATTATTTTGGTAGCAAAATTAGCATTTGTATTTTAATCCACCAAAGAAAATGAGCAAAATTCGGGCATTTGTGGCGGTTTTGTTCGGTAAGTTGTGGCGTTTTCATTCGGTAAGTTGTAGGAATGAGAAGGACTGCAGCGTATGGGAATATGCTGACACCCTGCAAAAATGTGAAAACAATTGCAACTTTTGCAGGGTATCATAGCATTTTTTCTACACCTCAATAAACTTACCGCCATCGAAGTCGTCAAGATTCTCACGGTAATAGACATAACCGAGCTGGTTGCAGACAATGCGGGTATTGCCGATTGTTGCATCTATGTTGGCGTGCGAGTGTCCAAATATCCACGCATCGATACGGCTGTCGGCAATAAAGTCGCCTAACTCCGTTGCAAAGGCACTATTTAGCAAGTTGCCCTTATGCTCTGGCGCAACGACTGCCATTGTAGGCAGATGATGGGTTACCACCACGATACGCTCGGCAGTGCACTCTGCTACACTCCGCTTGATAAAGTCTAGACACTTCTCGTGCTCGGTATTAAAGTCGGCAGGTGTAAAACGACGACCATTGTACTGAATCTGCCGAAAATCATACATCCCTTGTCGCACAACACATTCATCCTCGGGGTGAATATGCGACCAAAGCGTCGAGAGGATAAAATCGACATTATCAATCCTTACAACCTTGTTCTGGTGGTAATGCACATTAGGCAATATCTCACGACTCCAGCTGTCACCATCTGCCAAGACATCATAGTTTTGGTAGTATTCGTGGTTACCTGGCACTATTAGCACCTCTCGATAATTTGCCGATGCCCACTCCCAGAACTTGGGGCGGGCATTGTTTTATCGCACAAATAGCCAATATCGCCCGCAAGCACAAGCACATCGCCCACAACATCAAATGGGACATTTTGCATATATCGTCTGTTGGCTGACATCTCCAAATGTAGGTCAGAAGCATATTGGATTTTCATCGTATATTAAAATTACAAATACAACACCTCGTTATTGTCAAGGCATTTCACATTGTTATTTACGAATATATCGCAAAATCGTTTCGGGGCGTCAGTATGTATGGGTACAATCGTTTTTGGTCGGACGAACTCAACTATGCGTTGCAATGATTGTGTATCGGCGTGACCGCTCGAATGAATGTCTTTGACCGACTCACAATGCTCCTCGACCCAATCTCGAAAACGCTCGATGTTTGGCTCATTCCAATAGCCATCCCATATTGACTTTACAAGACGAATATGAGGGGCTTTAATTCGCTGCAAATAAGTCAGTGTCGTTGGGCGCACCAGCATTACATACTTCTCTGGCGAGCGTGCGAAATCATCATACGACACCTTGTTTTGTTTGGGGTTCAGAGAGTAGATATACCGCTCTTGGTTGCGCTCCGTAAGGAGTGTAGTGAGGCGTGGCGGAAAATAGACCTTCATTTGCTCTGCCGTTGTTACAGTCGGAATTTTGGGATTCAACTCTGCAACTGCCGCCAAAACATTTGCCGTGTAGGGATCAATCACAAGTGTCTTACCACATCTGAGACAGGCACGAAATAGTGCGCATATTCGGTCGAT
>JAGBFQ010000008.1 GCA_017936385.1 Rikenellaceae bacterium | reverse complement strand
CATCAAAAAGAACCAAAAAATGACCCGCAGACCGGGGGTTTAACTACTCTGCATATACCCACGCGGGGTATATGCAGAGTAGTTATAAGAACCACGGATGCGACAGATTTTTGATTCAGTTGACGTTTCAAATAGAAAAACCTCTAAACACCTTAACCTCACAACCTACCTAACTTACCAACAATAGGTGTGTTTAGGTAAAATGCCATTCCAAACGCTTGCGTGGCAGCTGTTAGCCACAGCGGTTCTGTGAAAGTTTGACATGCGAGAGATTTTGCTGATGAGGTGCGACATCCCGCAGGGATGTATCGGATGTTTGGGATTGCGACCCGCAAGCTTGTTTGCGAGGGCGTAATCACAAATATACGATAAAATGCCAACGATGGCATTGCCCCATCAACAAAATCGCCCACATACAAAAATTTAGAGAAACGAAGTTTCTCACCCGGCGGTCTGCGCCCCATTTTTTGGTACTTTTTGATGGTTCAAAAAGTACATAATAAAAGAAAGAAAAAAATGGCAAAACTTTTTTTGGTTGACGCTTATGCGTTGATATTTCGCAGTTATTATGCGTTCATCAATCGTCCGATGCGAAATGCGGCGGGGTTGAATACATCGCCTATATTTGGGTTTGTAAAGTTTGTGCGTGACATGATTGTGCGTGAGAAGCCCGACTATTTGGGTGTTGCTTTCGACCCTAAGGGGGGTAACTTTCGACACGAGTTGTACCCCGAGTATAAGGCCAATCGAAGTGCCACGCCCGAGGATATTGTGGCGGCGGTTCCTTATATTAAGCGTATACTGAAGGCTATGTGTATTCCCGTGTTGGAGGTCGAGGGTTTTGAGGCGGACGATGTGATTGGCACGCTGTCGCGTAAGGCTTCGGATTGTGGTTTTGACGTGAACATGGTGACTCCCGACAAGGATTATGGACAGTTGGTAGGTCCGCGCTCGGTGATGTATAAGCCGGCCAAGGGTGACGAGGGTGTCGAGATTGTCGATTGCGGGGGCATACGTGCTCACTATGGTTTCGACGACCCGCGTTTGGTTATTGATATTCTGGCACTTATGGGCGATGCGTCGGACAATGTCCCTGGAGTTCCGGGCATTGGCGAGAAGGGGGCCATCAAGCTGGTGAACAAATACGGCACGGTGGAGCAGATTCTCGAACACTTGGACGAACTGACCCCAAAACAACGTACCTCGATAGAGAACAACCGCGAACAGTTGATGTTGGCCAAACGCTTGGTGACCATTGATAGGGATGTTCCCGTGGATTTCCTGCCCGAGGAGTTGAGGATGTGTGCCCCCGATAGCGAGGAGTTGCGGGTGTTGTTCACGGAGTTGGGTTTTGCTCGTTTTCTCCATGAGATGGATACGGTGCCCTATTCGCCGTTCCGTGCTTCGGGCTGTGAGGAGTGCGCGCGTGCGGCGCAGGTTGCGGCCGAGGTGTCGACGCCGACTCAGACTTCGCTGTTTGGCGAGGAACAGCCCGCATCTTCGAAATCTGCGTCGAAACCCGCACCGAGTGTCGAAACGACTGCCATGGGCGACCTTTTTTCGGTTGTTGAGATGCAGAGTGCCGCCACCGTGGAGCACGAATATGTGGTTGTCGATGACGAGGAGTCGCTGGCGGCTCTTGCGACGCGAATATCGTCGTGCGGGGAGTTTGCTTTTGATACCGAGACTTCGGGTTTCGACCTGTGGAATGACCGTTTGGTGGGCGTTTCCGTTGCTTTGGAGCCTCACCACGCCTACTACATCCCGATAACGCCCGATAACGCCGCAAAAAGGCTCGAAATTTTGCGTCCCGCCATGGAAGATGACAAAGTAGTCAAGGTGGGACAAAATATCAAATTTGACCTGCTTTGGTTGCGACGTTACGGCGTTGAGGTGCGAGGCTTCAAACTCGACACCATGATTCTGCACTATCTGCTCGACGCCGAGAGCCGACACTCGATGAACTACATGTCGCGTATGCTGCTCAACTACGACCCCATAGAGATAACCACTCTCATAGGTTCGGGTGCCCGACAGCTCACAATGGACCGCGTGGCCGTGAGTGCCATTGCCGAATACGCAGCCGAGGACGCCGACATTACGCTGCAACTCAAAGAGGTGTTGTGGCCGAGGGTCGTTGCCGAAGGTTTCGAGCAACTCTACCGCACGGTCGAGGAGCCATTAATTGATGTTTTGGCCGATATGGAGTGGGAGGGTGTGCGCATCGACTCGGAGTCGCTGGCTGCCTACGCCGTTGAACTTACGGGCGCAATGGACGCCATCGAGGAGCAGATTCGCACGCTGGCCGAGACGCCCGAACTGAATGTTAACTCGTCGCGCCAGTTGGGTGAGGTGCTGTTCGAACGCTTGAAAGTCGACCCCAAGCCGCGTAAAACCAAAACAAAACAGTACTCCACGGACGAAGAGTACCTGCAATCGCTGGCCGGACGACACCCCATAATTCCGATGATTCTCGAATACCGTGGACTCAAAAAACTGCTTTCGACCTACGTCGAGGCACTTCCGAAGTTGGTCAATACCGTCACGGGGCGAATACATACTTCCTACAACCAAGCTGTTACGGCTACGGGACGACTTTCGTCGACCAACCCCAATCTCCAGAACATTCCCATCCGCGATGAACTGGGTCGCCCGATTCGTGCCGCCTTTGTGGCACGCGATGCCGACCACGTACTGCTGTCGGCCGATTATAGTCAGGTGGAACTGCGTTTGATGGCTCACCTGAGTGCCGACCAGGCTCTGTGCGAGGCTTTCAGCCGTGGCGAGGATATCCACACCGCAACAGCCGCACGCATCGCGGGCAAGGCAATAGACGAGGTGAGTTCCGACGAACGACGACGTGCCAAAACAGCCAACTTTGGTATCATCTACGGCATCTCGGCATTCGGTCTGGCACAACGTCTGGGTATATCACGTACCGAGGCCAAAGAGCTTATTGACGGCTATTTCCGCTCGTACCCGGGGGTCAAGGAGTACATGGATAGGGTCGTGACCGAGGCCCGCGAAAGGGGTTATGTCACCACGCTTTTCGGCCGTCGACGCACGTTGGCCGACATCAACTCGCGCAACGCCGTGGCTCGCGGACTTGCCGAAAGAAATGCTATCAATGCACCTTTGCAGGGTAGTGCCGCCGACATTATGAAGCTGGCAATGATTGAGGTTCATCGCCGTTTCCGTGCCGAGGGGCTGCGCTCGAAGATGATTCTTCAGGTGCACGACGAAATAGTCATCGACACACTGCGCAGCGAGGTCGATACCGTGCGTCGCATAGTAACCGAAACCATGCAAGGTGTGGCTCAACTGCGCGTCACACTCCCCGCCGAAGCAGGCGTGGGCCATAATTGGTTAGAGGCGCATTAGAGGGGTTATGTTCTTTTGTATCGACAAAAGAACCAAAAACGACCCGCAGACCGGCGGAATAAATCCTACCTATATCCCACGCGGGGATATAGGTAGGATTTAGTAAGACGGATGCGATAGATTTTGATTCAGTTGAGGATTCAAATAGAATAACCTCTAAACACCTTAACGCACAACCTACCTAACTTACTAACAATAGGTATGTTTAGGTAAAATGCCATTCCAAACGCTTGCGTGGCAGATGTGAGTTACAGCGGTTCTGTGAAAGTTTGGCGTGCGAGAGATTTTGCTGATGAGGTACTGCATCCCGCAGGGATGTATCGGATGTTTGTAGGTGTGACCTGCAAACTTGTTTGTGAGGTCACACCTACAAATAGCCGAAAAATGCCAACGATGGCATTGCCACATCAACAAAATCACACATACTACACAAAATTCAGAGAAACGGAGTTTCTCACCCGCCGGTCTGCGGCCGTTTTTTTGGTACTTTTTGAACGTTCAAAAAGTACATATAACCAAAGTGGCTATGCCACCTTTTTGATGGCCAAAAAGTACATAACAAACAATCGTGAATTGTGAATTTGAAAAACTATGGCAGTAAGATATTATACAGAGCAGAGTGATTACCGTTTGCCGGAGAAGATGCGTACGGCTCGGTGGTTGCGTGCTGTGGCCGAGAGTGAGGGCTTTCGTTTGGGTGCGATGAACTACATTTTCTGTGGTTCGGAGTATCACCGCGCGATGAATGTGCAGTACGTTGGCCACGACTATTTTACGGATATTATCACCTTCGACTATACGGACTATGAACGCCGCGTGGCAAGTGGAGATGTGTTCATCGACCCCGAGACGGTGGAGGATAACGCGCAGAAACTGGGTACCGACCCGCGCGAGGAGATTTATCGTGTGGTGGTTCACGGCCTGTTGCACCTGTGCGGGTATAAGGATAAAACCCCCGACGAGGAGAGCCTGATGCACGCCACGGAGGACAAATACCTTGCTCTGCGCCAAACGATAGAATAAACTGTTAATCAATTACATACAGATGACAACGAACTATGACGTGATAGTAGTGGGTGGTGGCCACGCGGGATGTGAGGCTGCTGCTGCGTCGGCCAACCTCGGCTCGCGCACACTGCTGATTACCATGGATATGACAAAATTTGCCTCGATGTCGTGTAACCCTGCTGTGGGAGGCGTGGCCAAGGGGCAGATAGTGCGCGAAATTGACGCGCTGGGTGGCCAGATGGGCGTGATAACAGACCGCGCAACCATCCAATTCCGCATGCTCAATCTGTCGAAGGGCGCGGCTATGTGGAGCCCTCGTGCGCAGTGTGATAAGGCGCTTTTTTCGGCTCTTTGGCGCCAGACGCTCGAGAATACCCCTAACCTCTATTTGTGGCAGGATAGCGTGGTTGATTTGCTCTTTGACGAGGAGCGAAAAGAGAACCAAAAACCGCACATTCGAGGTGTTCGTACAGCCTTCGGTGTGGAGTTTACGGCTGACGCTGTGATACTCACAAATGGCACTTTTCTGGGTGGCTTGATGCACGTCGGACGCTCGTCGGCCGAGGGTGGTCGAGCAGGTGACGCCGCATCGCATGGAGTGAGCGAAAAACTGCGCGAGATAGGCTTCGAGGTGGGGCGTATGAAGACGGGAACTCCCGTCAGAATCGACGCCCGAACGGTCAATTTTGATGCTCTGGAACCACAATATGGCGACCCGCAACCGGCTAAATTCTCGTTCCTGCCAACCACCTCGGCGGTCGAAAATCAGTTGCCTTGCTACCTGGTTTATACCTCGAGCGAGGTGCACGATACACTGCGCACGGGATTCGCGGATTCGCCTCTTTTTAATGGTACAATACGTGGCGTGGGACCGCGCTATTGCCCGAGTATCGAGGACAAATTGCGCACCTTTGCGGGCAAGGACTCTCACCAACTTTTCCTCGAACCCGAGGGCCGCGATACCCACGAAATGTATCTGAACGGCTTCTCGTCGTCGCTTCCGTGGCAGGTGCAAGTGGCTGCTTTACAGCAAATACCGGGAATGGAGAATGTGCATATCTATCGCCCGGGCTATGCCATCGAGTATGACTATTTCCCGCCAACGCAACTGTTCCATTCGCTCGAAACCAAACTTGTCGACGGACTCTACTTCGCGGGCCAAATCAACGGAACCACGGGCTACGAGGAGGCTGCCGCACAAGGACTCATGGCTGGTATCAACGCCCACCGCCGCCGTATGGGCGAGCAACCTCTGGTACTGCACCGCGACCAAGCCTACATTGGTGTGCTGATTGATGACCTTGTGACTAAGGGTGTCGACGAGCCGTATCGTATGTTCACCAGCCGTGCTGAATATCGAATTCTGCTCCGACAAGATAATGCCGATGCGCGTTTGACTCCTGTCGGAATCGAAATAGGTCTTGTAACGGCCGAGAGAGCTGCGTTTTTTGAGCAAAAAAAATCGGCCGTAGAATTGCTTAAAAATTTCATGCACGGGCAGAGTGTCGCTCCGAGCGAAATTTCGGCTTATTTAGAATCGGTCGGTTCGGCTCCGATTTTACAGTCGCGTAAGTTGGATTTTGTTCTTGCGCGTGGCGAAGTGACACTTTCGGGTCTTGTTGGATGTGTTGAGTCGCTCCGCGAGTTTATAGTGGCCAATGAGATTTCTCAGGAGGCGCAATCGGAGGTCGAGATTTTGATAAAGTACCGTGGATATATTGAGCGCGAAAAGCTAATTGCCGCAAAGTTGCACAGGCTCGAAAATATATTCATTCCTGCCGATTTCGACTTTGCATCGATGCAGTCGTTGACCATGGAGGCTCGTCAGAAGTTGACACGGATACGTCCTTCGACCATTGGTGAGGCGTCGCGCATTCCGGGTGTTTCGCCTGCCGATATCAATGTTTTGTTGGTTTACTTCGGTCGATAGTTGATTGTTCCACGTGGAACAAAGGGGGTGGTTCTCGTATGAATCGCCCCTTTGTTTTGTTTTATTACAAAACTTTGAGTAATGTTCCACGTAGAACATTGTGTGGGGGTAGTGAAGTTAATGAGTTGATTAATATGTGATTGTAAATGAATTTGGGGTAGTGTTCCACGTGGAACACTACCCCAAAAATTACTTGAGAACTTTTCCCGAAACTACGGAAGAATTGTTCCCTCGGGACTGATTTTGACTGTCGTGTCGCGGCCTCCGTTGGTTAAAATGTAACGATACCACTCGCCGGTCGAATCCGTAACAAACCAAATGCTGCGCGTAATGTAGCTTGCATAGTCCGAAGCAGCCAACGCCGCGCTGACCTCTGCAGGCACTTCACTCTCGCTCACACGCCACGATGTGCTGACCCACGCATTGCTCGCGTTGAAAAGCACCGATTTCGCCTTGCTGTCTTGAGCTATGAGTGCCTCCGACTGACCTCCCTCGCCGAACATCTGAATCATCTTGTAGCCCTCGAAGTTGCTGTCCAAATAGCTCTTGATAGTGTCGGGAACGGAGCGCGGAATCCACCATGTCGGGTCGCCATAACCAAACTGTTGTTCGCCGGCCAACAGACCATCCTCGGTGTAGTAGAGGTCCATCTCGACGCGGCTTTGCCACACCTCGAGGATGTAAATTGTTTGCATATCAGCGCGTTCCAGACGTTCCATGTCGTCTACGTCCCAAATTGTGGCGTACGAGCTGTTTTGGTAGGCTGTGCGCACGGCGTTGGGCAGGGCTCGATAATCGATTTCGGTGTCGGTCATATACCACTTACCGCTGTTGTCGTACCATGCTTGAGCCTCTTCTCCATTCAGTTCGAAGTCGGCGACTTTGTATCCGCGCCAATTAAGCCAACCTTCGAGTCGTGCTTCGGGGTACATGCTTTCGAAGGCTGTTCGAACTGCCGAAGGGGCTGTTACCTTGTCATCTTCGTCGTTGCAGGCGGTCAGTGTGACAGCCAGCAGCGCCATTGCTGTAATGTACAATCGTTTCATAATTCTAATCTTTTTTTGTTAGCATGGGGCACACCTTGCAAGTTGCGTGCCTCGTGTGGGGTGGTTGTGAGGAAACTTGCGGGGATGAGAATTTTGGCTGTCGAGTGGTTGTGTGGGTATGGTTGTTGCTTGGGGCGGCAGAAAAGCAAACCCTACAATGACCTACCGTAATATTATATCTGCTTTGTTGTTTGCTGCTGTGACGTGTGTTGCTCGACCTCAATCGGCCGTGATGACTCTGGGTGAGGCGCGTATGCTGATGCGCGACAACAATCCGACGCTCCAACTTGCGCGAGGTGAACAGCAGGTGGCTCGTAATGAGCGTCAGGCTCTGCTTTCGTCGTGGTTTCCGACCTTAAGCGTGTCGGGCGGTTATGCTTGGATGTCCAACCCCGTGGAGGTGCGGCAATCGTTGAGTCGTGTGACCGAGCCGTTGCAGAATGTGGTTGCGGATATTTTGCCTAACGATGTGATAATAGGGCAGTTGCTTGGACAAATCGGGGGGCGTTCTCTGTCGTTTCCATTGGTGCCGCAGAGTGTAATGACGGTCGATGCGACGTTGATGTGGCCTGTATTTACGGGCGGCAGGCGGTTGTTTGTGGGGCGGCTTGGGCGCGAGTTGGAGAGTGGGGCGGAGGTTGCCCGAAATGCCGTTGACGCCGAGCTGCAACTGCGACTTGTGGAGAGTTATTATGCGGTGACACTTGCAGGACACGTGTGCGAGGTTCGCCGACGGAGTGTTGCGGCCTTGGAGCGACACCTGCGTAGTGCTCGCCGAATGTTGTCAGAGGGCGTGATAGGGGCTACGGAACTGTTGATGGTAGAGGTGGCTGCCGAGAACGCACACACCGAACTGCTGGCGGCCGAAAACAACCTGCAAACAACGCAGGCGGCGCTGCGCGGAGTGTTGTGTGTCGACACAACCGACATAGCGCCCATTACGCCGATGTTTGTGGTTGATTCGCTGCCCACGAGCGAGTTTTTCCGCGGCCGTGCCGAGAGCAACTTCGTGGTGCAGGGGCTGATGCACGGTGTAGCCGCGGCCGACCTACGTCTGCGCATGAGTCGCGGTGGTTATGCCCCGACCGTAGCTTTGGTGGGAAAACAAACCCTCTACTCGCGCGGATTGAATCGTCATTTGGTGCCGCGAACTATTATTGGAGTGGGGGTGTCGTGGACTCTCTTTGACGGCTTGCGCCGCGAACGCGACATCAGCTCGGCACGCATGGCAACCATCAATTCGCGCCTTGCCCACAGCGGTGCACTCGAACGGACAAAGGTGAGTATCGACCGTCTGCTTTCCGAACTCCACAACGCCGAGGCGCGTATTCGCTCTGGACGCCGTGCCGTAGCTCTCAATCGCCGAGTGCTGAAGAATCGTCAGCGTGAATGGGAGCAGGGTGTAGTTACTATCGACCTTGTGGCCGACGCCGAGGTGGCTCTTGTGGCGGCACAGGTGGGGGTGTTGACTGCTTTCTATGCCTATGACGTGGCATTGATGGGTCTGCTTGCGATGTGTGGTTGTCCCGAGTTGTTCTATGATTTTGCCGCGCGTGCGGTCGACACCCCATTGGAAGTAACCCCCGAATGAATCTCCAACGAAAAGATTAAGTGTATGAAAATCAGTGATAAAAGACTAATGGCGGCTGTGGCTGCGGTGTTGCTTCTGGTGCTTGTGGTAGCGGTGGTGGGCATAGTAGCTTCATCTCATCGCAGTGTGGTGTTGCAGGGCTACGTCGAGTGCGAACAAATAACCATCTCGGGAAAACTTACAGGCCGTATCGAACAACTACGTGTGCGCGAAGGCGATTCCGTGCTCGTAGGCGACACGCTCGTGGTTATCAACTGCCCCGAGGCTTACGCCAAGTTGCGCCAAGCAGATGGCATGGAGCAGGCTGCAAGTTACCAGCAGCGCAAACTCGACGACGGGACCCGTCGTCAAGTGGTCGAAACAGCTCGTCAACTATGGCACAAAACCCAAGCCGAACTACAACTTGCCACCACCACGCGCAAGCGCATGGAGGTACTCTGGCGCGACAGCATTGTCCCTACCCAGCGACGCGACGAGGCCGAAGCCCTACTCTCTGCCGCCCGAGCCAACGAACGTGCCGCCCGCGAGCAATACAACATGGCTCTTCAGGGGGCTCAGCGTCAAGACCTCGAGAGTGCACAATCTCTGGTCGAGGCGGCTCGTGGCGTGGTCGACGAAGTGACCTCCCTGCTACGCGACATCCATCTGACCTCGCCCGTGGTCGGACAAGTGGCCGAAGTCTACCCCTCGGTGGGCGAATTAGTCGGTGCTGGAGCTCCTCTGATGAGCGTTGTCGTTCTGGAGGATGCACATGTGGTAATGAACGTGCGCGAGGACTATCTCTCACACTTTGGCATGGGCGCAATTTTCGAAGGTTCCGTTCCCGCCCTAAACATGACGTCGGTGGCCTTCCGAGTCTACTACGTCAGCCCTCTGGGTAGCTACGCAACGTGGCGCTCCTCCCTGCGCGCAGGCGACTACAACCTGCGAACCTTCGAAATACACGCACAACCACTAAACCCAATCCCAACACTACGCCCAGGTATGAGCGTGATAGTTAAGGTTTGAGGGGGTATGTTCTTTTTGAGTCATCAAAAAGAACCAAAAAATGACCCGCAGACCGGGGGTTTAACTACTCTGTGCGGACCCCTTTGGGGGCTGCACAGAGTAGTTATAAGAACCTTGGATGCGGTTAATTTTGATTCAGTTGACGGTTCAAATAGAATAACCTCTAAACATCTTAACCTCACAACCTACTTTACAATAGTTGGTAGTTAAGGAGAGAGCCAAAAATAGTTGTGTGGCAGCTGTTAGCTACTTGCGGTTCTTCGGAAAGTTTGGTGTGCGAGAGATTTTGCTGATGAGGTATAGCATCCCGTAGGGATGTATCGGATGTTTGGGATTGCGACCCGCAAGCTTGTTTGCGAGGGCGTAATCACAAATATACGATAAAATGCCAACGATGGCATTGCCCCATCAACAAAATCACACACATACAAAAATTTAGAGAAACGAAGTTTCTCCGTCGGCACTCTGTGCCTCGTTTTTTGGTACTTTTTGTCGACACAAAAAGTACATATAACCAAAGTGGCACTGCCACCTTTTTGAACGTTCAAAAAGTACATACAATAAAACAATAAACGAGATGAAAATAAGAGCATTGTATGTCGTGGCGGAGATTGTGTTGCCAGCGATGTTGTTGTGTTTTATGGCGACGGTTTTTGGTCGTGGCGAGATGGAGCGACTTTCGGTGGGAGTTGTGGATTACGATTTTTCGGCCACCTCGCGTCGTGTGATTTCGTTGCTGAGTGCTGTGCCGACGCTGGATGTTGCTCATAGCTATGCCAATGAACAGCAGGCTCGTTCGGCGGTGAGTCGGGGCGAGATTTATGGTTTTGTTGTTGTTCCGCCTCGCTTTGAGGCCGACGTTGAGCAGAATCGTCCGACGCAACTGCGTTATTACTACCACTATGCATTGATGTCTGTGGGGGGACAGCTTTACGCTGCCTTTGAGAATGCTTTGCGACTTGTGGCTGCGGCGCCCGTTGTGGCTACGGGCGAGGCGTTGGGTGTGAACGAACGGATGTTGCATAGTTTTGTAATGCCCGTTGTGGGTGTTGATGTGGTACTTGTGAACCCGACACTGAACTACACGACCTATCTTGCTCCTCCGTTTTATCATGTTATGTTGCAGGTGCTGGTGTTGTTGATTACGGTCTACGCCGTCGGGTCGGAGGTGCGCGATGGCACGGCGAGGCAGTGGCTGGAGCGCAATAGGGGTGATATAGTCCGTGCCGTGGCTTATAAACTCTTGCCACATGGGGTGATGTTCGGAGTTATGGCCTGTGTGGGCGATGTTGTGATGTATGAGCTTGTGGGCGTTCCGCGAGAGTGCCCTCTGTGGCAGATAATGACTGCATCGGTGTGTTTGGTTGCTGCGACTATGGCTGTGGGGGTGGTGATTGTTGCGCTGTTGCCACGGCTGTGGATGGCGATGTCCGTTGCGTCGATGTTCGGTTCGTTGGGTGCTACGTTGTGTGGTGTGACCTTTCCGTTGAGTGCGATGTATGGTGTTTTTGCAGGTGCGGCAAGAATTTTTCCGATGATGCATTTTGCGCGGCTCATGGGTCTGCAAACCTACGCAGGAATGGGTCTTTCGGCCGCGTGGGGACACTACGTGGCGTTGTTGTTGATGGTTGCTGTGAGTTTGGGAACGCTGCCCCTGCTGCGCCGAAGAGTGGAACGGATATGAAAACGCTGTTGAGATTCTTGCAACACGCTGCCCGCGCTGCCTTGAGTGAGTTTCGTGCGGCTGTCTGTTCGCCCGGAGTGCTGTTGGTGTTGGTCGGTGGAGTTTTTCTCTATGGGGTGCTTTATAACCTGCTGTACGCGCCCGAAAGGGTCGATGATGTCCCGGTGGTGGTTGTCGACCATTCTCATTCGGCACTTTCGCGCCGTTTTGTGGGGATGATTGACGCCACAAGCGAGGTCGCTATGCGGTGGACCACGGGCAACTATGCCGAGGCGCGTGAGCTTCTGCACCGTGGACGCGCCGTGGGAGTGGTGGTTATTCCCGCGGACTTCGAACGTCGCCTCCGCCGCGGCGAGGAGTCGTTATTCGTGTCGGTGGCCTCGACCACAAGTTTTCTGAACTACGAGGCGGTGCAGAGTGCCGTGTCGGGAGCAATGCTTGCACTCGACGAGGAACTACGACGCTCAATGGTGGTGTTTCTGCCCGCCGACAGCCGCACAAAGCTGACACGCCCTGCGGCCGTCGAGGTGGTGGGTGAGGCACTCTACAATCCGTCGCACGGCTACGCGCAATATCTCATACCGCCCGTACTTGTGATTATTCTTTTTCAGACCCTTCTGCTCGCCGTTGGGATGACCGACGCCCCGCGACGACGCCCCTTCAGACGTACCTCGACAGCTGCCGCCGAAGTGCTGGGGCGGGTGGTAATGTGGAGCGTGATATATGGCATTTTTGCGGTGTGGCTGTTGGGGATGGTGACTCGCGTGTTCGAGCTGCCGCATGGGGGTGGGGTGGTGGCCTTGTCGACCGTTGTAGTGCCGATGTTGATGGCAACGACGTGTTGTGGTGTGGTACTGTCGCGTCTGTTTTCCGATTCGGAAGTAGCCCCCATTGCCGTGGCATTTTTCTCGGTGGGTCTGGTCTTTCTGTCGGGTATCTCGTTTCCGACGGAGTTGATGCCCGAGCCGTGGCATACACTGCGACTTGTCGTGCCCGCGCCGGTTGCAACCATGGCTGTGGTCAAAATCGGTTCGATGGGTGCTACCATTGCCGACTGTTCGACCGAGATTATAGCTCTGTGGCTTCAGTGTGTGGTGTATTATGCTGTGGCAGTGGCTGTTATGAAATTGTCGAAATGAGCGGTGACAGTAAGGTACGGTTATTGCTTAAGATTGGGTGTAAACAATTTTAGATATGAAATACTCTCTACGTCTTGCGAGCTTGTGTGCTGCCTTGTGTTGCTCAGCCACGCTGAATGCCCAGCAGTGGAGCCGAGGAACAAATCTCGAGATGGCCTACACCACCATCGGACTCTACGACATCACGCACAATCGCGCCAATTGGATAAACGTGCTCGACGCATCGCTTGTACAGTCGCTGTGGCGTGGCGGAACGTTCGAAGTCAATCTGCTGTCGGTCAACAACTTGCGAAACTCTTGGGGACAAGACGCCACGGTCAACGGACTTACCATCTTTGCCGCCATCGAGGATGAATCCATACCGCTCTCGCTCTTCAAGTTCGGAATCGGGCAGAACAGCGGCCGCATCCGCAGTTTTCTGGGTGTGCGCAACGTCAACAGCGACTACTTCGTCACCCCGTGGAACTCCATCTTTACTGCCTCGGTAAATGGACTCTTCCCCACGCTGTCGCACAACCTGCCGCTTTCGGACTCTCCCTATTCGGCACTATGCCTTCATTTCGAGTGGGACATCACGCGCACGGGTCTGACCTACAAGAGTTCGCTCTACAACGGTCGCTCGGCCACACGTTGGGATGAGGTGTTCCGCTTTCGCCCCCGCCGCGACGGTGTTATCAATCTCTCGGAGTTGAGCTACACGGGAGCCGACGGCACGTACGTAGGAACCTATCGCTTGGGAGTGGCTACGGGACGCGCCGATGCCAACGACTCCAAGAGCTACCGTGCAAGTCTGTGGACGCTGGTCGAACAACCTCTGTGGGTCGCCTCGGATGGCGGTGGCGGTGTGTCGCTCATTCTGCACGGAGGCTACTCGCCCAAGAGCGACTGCTCGGGATATTGGGGTGCGGGCGCTGCATGGCGTGGTGTGTTTTCGCGCAGCGACGACTACTTCGGAGCACTTGTGAGTCGCACGTGGCACACCTCGGCCTGCGAAACTTCACTGGAGTTGACCTATGCCTACTCGTGGCGGTGGTTGACGGTTCAGCCCGCCGTTCATTGGGTTCACTCGTCGGGCTGTGACCGCTGGTTCGGAGTCCTCAAAGCCGCCGTGAAGTTCGGCTACGATTCGCGCAATCAATAATCACCATCTAATATACTATAATTATGCATCTTACACCAAAGGAATTAGACCATTTGATGTTGCTCTCGTTGGGCGACATTGCCGGCCGTCGACTGCGCCGTGGTCTGAAACTCAATTACCCCGAAGCCGTAGCCTATATCACCTCGGCTGCGTTGGAGGGCGCCCGCGAGGGCAAAACCGTCGAAGAGGTGATGACCTCGGCTGCCACCGTACTCACACGCAATGATGTGATGGAGGGCGTGCCCGAAATGATAAAACTCTTGCAGGTGGAGGCCGTGTTCACCGACGGCTCGCGCCTTGTGAGCATACATTCACCAATCAAATAATCCGAAAAAATTATGGGACAGAATAACAACATCCCTGTGGGCGGTGTGGCCCTTGCCGACACCCCTATCGAGTACAACCGAGGACGCACAACGGTGCGTGTGACGGTGCACAATACGGGCGACAGACCCATTCAAGTGGGTTCACATTTTCACTTCTTCGAGGTCAACCGCTACTTGGAGTTCGACCGTGCGGCTGCCTTCGGTTTCCATCTGAACATTCCCGCCACCACGGCCGTGCGTTTCGAACCGGGCGACAGCAAGGAGGTAGAGCTCGTAACCTATGGCGGCAAACGTCGCGTGTGGGGATTTAACTCTCTTGCGCAAGGTTATACGGGTGGCGAGGACACACCTTCGTACCTTCCCGTGCGTGAACGCGCCCTGCGTCGCGTGGTCAAGCGCGGATTTAAACATCACACTCAAAAATAGCAAACAATGGCAACAATTTCACGACAAGAGAACAACAATCTGTTTGGCCCCACCGTGGGCGACCGCATACGCCTGGGAAATACCAACCTCTACGTGGCCATCGAACGCGACCTGCGTGGCTACGGCGACGAGGTGGTCTATGGCGGTGGCAAAACCCTGCGCGATGGAATGGGTTCGGCACCTGCTGCGAGTAGTGCCGAGGGCTCGCCCGACATCATCATCACCAACGTCACAATCATCGACGCCATTCAAGGCGTGATTAAGGCCGACGTGGGAATCAAGAACGGTCGTATCGTAGGTATAGGCAAGGCCGGAAATCCCGACATTATGGAGGGTGTGACTCCTACGCTGGTGACAGGCCCTTCGGTGGATGCCATCTCGGGCGAGCACCTCATCCTCACAGCCGGAGGTATTGACGGCCACGTCCACTTCATCTCACCCCAGCAGGCCGAAACGGCACTCTGCAACGGCATAACCACACTCATTGGTGGTGGCGTGGGCCCCACCGACGGCACCAACGGAACGACCATAACCCCCGGAGTGTGGAATATGGAGCGTATGTTGCAAGCGGCCGAAGAGTTGCCCGTCAACGTCGGTTTCATGGGTAAAGGCAACTGCTCGGTCGAACGTACCATAGCCGAACAAATCGAAGCGGGAGCCTGTGCTCTCAAGATTCACGAAGATTGGGGTAGCACCCCCGCTGCAATTCGCACAGCACTCTCGGTTGCCGACCGCTACGACGTGCAGGTTGCAATCCACACCGACACACTCAACGAGGCGGGCTATGTCGAGGACACCATTGCCGCCATTGACGGCCGAACCATCCACACCTATCACACCGAGGGTGCAGGTGGCGGACACGCTCCCGACCTTTTGAAAGTGGCTTCGATGGGGAGTGTGCTCCCTTCGTCGACCAACCCCACACTGCCTTACGGTATTAACTCGCAGGCCGAACTGTTCGATATGATTATGGTGTGTCACAACCTCAATCCGGGTATTCCCTCGGATGTGGCCTTTGCCGAGAGCCGCGTGCGCCCCGCAACACAGGCTGCCGAGAACATCCTGCACGATATGGGTGTACTGTCGATGGTGTCGAGCGACTCACAGGCCATGGGACGCATTGGCGAGTCGTTTATGCGTACCATCCAGATGGCCTGCTACATGAAGAGTGTACGTGGCCCTCTGCCCGAGGACTCGGCCGACAGCGACAACTTCCGCGTGCTGCGCTACATAGCCAAAATCACCATCAACCCTGCCATAACCTACGGCATTTCGGACCTTGTGGGCTCGGTCGAGGTGGGCAAAATGGCCGACCTTGTGTTGTGGGAGCCCGCCTTCTTCGGTGTCAAACCCAAGATGGTCATCAAGGGTGGAATGATTAACTATGCCAATATGGGTGACCCCAATGCCTCGTTGCCGACACCTCAGCCGATGTTGATGCGTCCGATGTTCGGTGCGTTTGGCCGAGCGCGTGTCAAGAGTTGCGTATCGTTTGTGTCGCGTGCGGCCTACGAGTTGGATATCAAACGACGTTTGGGTTTGGAGCGCGTGGTGGTTCCCGTCTATCGCACCCGCCAGCTGTGCAAGAGCCACATGGTGCTGAACGGTGCAACCCCCACAATCGAGGTCAATCCCGAAACCTTCGACGTCACTATCGACGGCACGGTGGCTCATGCTGAACCTGCCCGTGATTTTCCTTTATCGCAGTTGTATTGGTTTAGTTAGTGTAATGACAAAAATCTACGACAAAATCGTTGGCAACTGTCGCTCCGAGCAGTGGCGGCAGTTGCTCGCCAAAGTCGATGTCACAACTCTGACTCTCGACCAATGGCAGGCGCAGAAAAGCCGCCTTGTGGCTACCGACACCCACGGACGACAATACCCCGTGGCCTTGGCTCGCGGACGACACCTCTCGGATGGCGACATACTCGAATATGACCCCGAGAAGCGTCATGCCGTGGTGGTACAACTCTCGTTGGGCGAGGTGATGGTGTGTGACCTGATGCGACTCATCGACGCCACTTCGTCCGAGGCTATTCATCGAGCCGTCGAGTTGGGACACGCCCTGGGTAACCAGCATTGGCCGGCCGTGATAAAGAGTCTGCGGGTCTATGTGCCGCTGACTGTCGACCGCAAGGTGATGGATAGTGTCATGTCGACCCACCACCTGGAGGGAGTGACTTGGGAATTTCTGCCTGCCGAGGAGGTAATCCCTTATCTGGCTCCGCACGAAATCCGACGCCTGTTCGGTGGCGCGGAGCAGACCTCTGTCGAACACACTCACCACGCGGAGTATGCCCACAGCGAAAGATAGCTCTTTGGGGCGGCTGGTAAGGCTATTGGCCGTGTCGGATACGGCTTTTCCCGTGGGCGGTTTCTCGTTTTCGGACGGCTTGGAGAGTGCCGTGATGTGTGGTATTGTGAAGGACGCTGTGAGCCTCGAGGAGTATGCCTACACCGTGATGCGTCAAGTGGCCTACACCGATGGTGTGGCGGCATTGTGCGCTCACCGTGCCGCCCGAAGCGAAGATTTCGACCTCCTTTCCCACCTCGATAACACGTTGCACAACTCCAAAACATCGGCCGAGCTACGACTCAAAACCTTGCGTATGGGTCGACGCCTGGCCGAACTCGCCGCACGAACCGCACCCTCGCACACAACCATCGAGTGGCACAGAATGGTACACGCGGAACAAACCGTAGGGTGCTATGCCGTGGGTTTGGCGGTGTTGTGTGCATCGACGGGGGTCTCGGCCGACGATATGTTCGGGTCGCTGATGTTTGGGTCGTTGGCAACGGTGTTGGGCGCGGCGTTGAGGCTTTTGCGCGTGTCGCATTTCGACACATGGCGAACGATGTTTCGCCTTTCGGACAGAGCCGACGAGCTATACGAACGGATAAAGGAACTCTCCATCGACGAGATTCAAACGTTTGCACCGCTTGCCGATGTGATGGCGGGTGTTCATGAGCGCGGTTTCTCGCGCATGTTTATGAATTGATAGAAGTTATGAAAAACATTTGCCGAATAGGAATTGGCGGCCCCGTGGGTTCGGGCAAAACCGCCATCATCGAAGCCATAACCCCGGAGTTGCTCCGTCGGGGACTCAACGTGCTGATTATCACCAACGACATTGTAACTACCGAGGATGCCAAACACGTTCGCCGTACACTGCGCGGAGTGTTGCACGAGGAGCGCATCGTGGGTGTCGAAACGGGAGCCTGCCCACACACCGCCGTGCGCGAAGACCCGTCGATGAACCTTGCGGCCGTCGAGGAGATGGAACGACGCTTCCCCGACACCGACGTTGTGCTCATCGAGTCGGGTGGCGACAACCTTACCCTGACGTTCAGCCCTGCGTTGGTTGACTTCTTCATCTATGTGATTGACGTGGCGGCGGGCGACAAAATACCGCGCAAGGACGGCCCGGGAATTTCGCACTCCGATATTCTGGTAATCAACAAATTCGACCTTGCGCCCTATGTGGGTGCCGACCTCGGTGTCATGCGCCGCGACTCGGCAGAGATGCGTCCCGGCCGCCCCTTCATCTTCACCAACTGCATGACGGGCGAGGGGATAGAGTCGTTGGTCGAGATGATTATGGCCATGGCTCTGTTCGATGTCGAACTGCAAAAGAGTACAGCCCGATGACTCACTCGGTTCCGCACACGATGCAACCATACGCCGACTCTCGAGCTACGGGACGCACACACGGAGCATTGGATATGCTCTTTGAGCGAACGGCCGACGGACGCCACATTCTGAGCCGTTTGAGCCGTCGCGCACCGATGATAGTCCAACAGGCACTCTATTTTGATAGCCAGTGGCCCGAGTTGCCGTGCGTCTATACCCTTTCGAGTGGCGGGCCGCAGGTCGAGGGTGACCGCTACTCCCAACGCATTGAGCTTCGCGCGGGTGCTGCCGCCCACATTGCGAGTGGTGCGGCAACCAAGGTGGCCGAGATGACACGCGACTACTCGGCCGTCGATACTCTCATAACGCTTGGCGAAGAGTCCTACCTTGAGTGGCTGCCCGAGCCGACAATTTTGTGTCGTGGGGCACGCCTGCACACCTCGACTCGCTTGGTTGTGAATCCCTCGGCAACGCTGGTTTATAGCGAAATATATATGGCTGGTCGTCTGCACCGTGGCGAACGTTGGGAGTTTGATATTATGTCGGCCCGCACCACAGCTTCGTGGACGGATGGCCGACCGCTTTGGAATGAACACCTTGTGGTGAACCCCAACAGCGAATCCATCCGCACGGCAGGAGTGATGACACACTTCGATGTGTGGGGCTCGGTGACGGTGCTGACACGTGGTGAGTATGCCGACCAAATCTACGACATGCTGCCCTCCGAGTTGACGGCCGAGGGTGATGTGGCAGTTGGAGTTACACACTTGCCTAATGGGGCGGGTCTTGCGGTTCGGATTGTGGGTGATGAGTCGGCTCGGGTCAAGGCATGTGTTCGCGGGGTGTGCGACCGGGTTCGCCGTGTGGTGTGTGGCCGACGGCTGCCCGAGGAGTTTCCGTGGAGATAATACAACGAACAAATAACGAAAAACGATAATGGCAAAAGTAAATGGTTTGGTCAAAGCGGACCTGAGCGACATCTTCTCGCTCGAAATGGTGCGCAGCCTGTTCCGCGGTGTGGGACAGGTGATGTTTCAGGGTAACGGCTGGACGGGCGCGTTGTTCCTGATAGGAATTTTCTGGGGTAGTTATGCATCTGACGCGGGTTATGTTGCCTGGGGTGCGTTGTTGGGCGTTGTGGTGTCGACCCTTACGGGATTTATACTCGGGCTGCCCAAGAGTCAGGGTTTTCAGGGTTTGTGGGGTTTCAACGGGGTGTTGGTCGGCTGTGCTTTTCCGACCTTCATGGGAGCTACTCCGCTCATGTGGATAGCTTTGGTGCTGTGTGCCGCCATGACCACTTGGGTGAGGGTGGCGCTTAACAATGTCATGAAACCATGGAAGGTCAACTCCTTTACCTTCCCGTTTGTGCTGTGTACGTGGATTTTCCTGCTCGCCGCTCATGTTATGGGGGGACTTCCTCCAACGCACATGGACACACCTGCCTTCCCGAGCGAGATGCCTTCGCACGTCACGCCCGGACTATGGCCGATGGTGAAATATTGGCTGCGAGGAATTTCGCAGGTGTTTCTGATAGACTCCTGGGTTGCAGGGTTGTTGATGGTGCTGGGACTGTTGGTGAGCAATCGCTGGGCGGCTTTGTGGGCGGTGGTAGGTTCGGCCGTGGCTTTGAGCGTGGCTCTGCTCTACCGCGCACCTGGTATGGATGTCGAGGGGGGATTGTATGGGTTCAGCTCGGTGCTGACGGGTATTGCCCTCGGTGCAACCTTCTATCATGTCAACCTGCGTTCGGCACTGTGGGCACTTCTGGGAGTGATTGTCACGGTGTTCTTTCAGGCGGCTATTGATGTTCTGCTTACGCCGCTGGGTGTTGCGGCTCTGACTTCGCCGTTTTGCATTGTTACATGGTTGTTCCTGCTTCCGCTGTTCAAGTTCAACCAGAGCAAGGAGGAAGACGAAGACCACTCTTCGTGGCGCAACCTCAATGCACGCCAACGCCGTGTCGAAAGTTCCACACCTCAGCCCACACCTCAGCCCACACCTCAGCACGAGGTGCCAAAATCTTCAATCAACACCTCCTCCGAGTCTTTCGGGAAATAACCTTATTAAAAGTTCTTTTGTTATGCACATGTCCGATGCTCTTGTGTCGCCCGCCGTGGCTGTCACTGCGGGTGCTGTTGCCGTGGCACTTGTGGCCACTGCCGCCGTGCGCCTCAAACGCGAATACACTCCCCACACACTTCCCATGATGGGGGTGCTTGGAGCCTTCGTGTTTGCTGCCCAAATGCTCAACTTCGCAATCCCCGGAACGGGCTCAAGCGGTCACCTCGTGGGAGGTGTTCTGTTGGCGGCAATGCTGGGGCCGTGGGCGGCTTTTCTTACGCTCACGGCGGTGTTGACGCTCCAATGCCTGCTGTTTGCCGATGGGGGGTTGATGGCCCTTGGATGCAACATTTTGAATATGGCCGCCGTGTCGTGTTTGGTGGTATATCCTCTGCTGTTTCGCCCCGTGGCGGGACCCGCAATGTCCTTTGGACGTATGAGTCTGGCGGCTGTTGTGTCGTGTGTTATGGCTCTGCTGCTCGGCTCGGCGGCTGTGACACTCGAAACCGAGATGTCGGGCGTAACGGCTCTGCCAACTCCTACATTTCTTGGCTTTATGCTGCCCATTCACATGGTGATTGGCTTGGTCGAGGGTGTTGCTACGGCCTTGGTTCTGGGCGTTGTGCGTCGCGCGGAGCCTGCGATGCTCGAAACCCTTAGTCGTGATGTCGAAACAACCGCCCGACCTGCCCGACCCGTGATGACACTTGCCGTTGTGGCTGTCGTGGCCGTTGCATGTGCCGCGTGGATTCCGACCGTTGCCTCGGAGTGGCCCGACGGCCTTGAGTGGTCGCTCCTCCGCACGGCCGAAACAGAGAACCCCTCGGCCGAACCTTCGGCGATGAGTGCTGCTGCGGCCTCGGTGGTAAGCGCCACCGCGCTATTGCCCGATTATAAGGGTGCTTTGGCGGGAGTGATTGGGGCTTTGATACTTGTGACCGTTGCTTTTGTTGTGGCGTGGGCGGTGCGCTCACCGTGGCCGCGACGCCGAAAACGAGATGGGCGATAAACTCCTGGGGGCACTCCGTAGGCTCTCGCTAATCGAAACTCCGCAACACTCGCCTCTGCACTCACTCGACGGACGAGCCAAAATAGCAGTCACACTGCTCTACCTTGTGGCTCTGCTTTCACTGCCGCTCGACAGTCTGGCCGGGATAATTCTCATGAGCCTTGTTCCCATTGCGGGGTGGGCCGTGGGAAGGTTGCGCGGACGAACAATCCTCCGTTGGGCACTTCTGTCACTGCCTTTTACCGTGGCCGTGGGAGCGTTTAATCCACTGCTTGACCGTGAACCCGTGGCCGAGGTGGCAGGGGTGACACTTACACATGGATGGATTACGCTCTGTGGCTTGATTTTGAGAGGAGTGTTGTCCGTGTCCGTGGTTGTCGAGTTGGTGTTGTCAACGGGCGTCTATCGCTTGTGCGTCGATGCGGGACGGTTGGGAGTACCTGCCGTTGTGGTGGCTCTTGTGCTGATGGTTTACCGCTACATGCGCCTGCTGATGGGCGAGGTGTTGACCCTGCGAATGGCAGTGGATGCGCGACGGCAAAGACGGGGAGCTCTTCCCATGCGCGTGTGGGCACGGGTTGTCGGAGTGTTGTTGATAGGCTCGGTTCGCCGCGCACGATGGGTCGGAATGGCTCTCGAGGCGCGCGCAGGTGGAGGTGTGCCACGTTTCCGACTTCCCGCCACCAAGTGGCGAACGACCGATACCTTGTTTGTTGTGTTCAGTGCGGTGGTCATCACCCTGCTGCGCTTTGTAGATTGCTGTTTATGAGTCATCACTTTCTTAACTTTTCGCAGGTCAGCTACTCCTATCCCGACGGAATGAGCGCCGTCAGACAACTCTCGCTGCATATTACTCACGGCGAGCGTGTGGCATTGCTCGGAGCAAACGGCGCGGGCAAAACCACGCTGCTACTGCTCGCCGCAGGATTGCTTCGACCCACCTCGGGCAGTATATCGCTCGGAGGAGTACCCATCACTCAACACACCATGCACCTTGTACGACAGAACGTGGGCATCGTGTTCCAAAATCCCGACAACCAGCTCTTCATGCCCACCGTGCGCGACGATGTGGCTTTCGGCCCCGTAAACATGGGACTCTCGGATGAGGAGGTTGCCCGACGTGTCGAGTGCGCTCTGCGTCGTGTCGCATCTCTCCACCTTGCCGACCGTTCGCCCGACACACTCTCGGCTGGGCAAAAACACGCCGTAGCCATAGCCACAACGCTTGCCACCTCGCCCAACATTCTGCTGATGGATGAACCCTCGGCGGGACTCGACCCTCGTGCGCGTCGTCGACTCATCGAACTTGTGCGTTGCTTCGACCACACATGCATCATCGCCACCCACGACATGGAAATGGCCCGCGAACTTTGTCCGCGAGCCATTGTTATGTGCGAAGGAAGTGCATTGTGTGATGCTCCTACCGACGCCGTTTTGAGCGACAGCGCCCTGCTCGACCGAGCGGGGCTATAAACTTATCATTCGTTCGATACTACGACGAGCTGCATCCGCAACCTCGGTCGGCACCTCCACCTCGGGACTTTCGTCCTTCAGCGTGCGGTAGATGTTCTCTAACGTCACCATCTTCATGTAGTCACACTCCAACTCCACCGCGTGGAACACCTTGTCGGGGTAGCGACGGCGCATCTCCCACAAGATACCGTTCTCCGTCACCACGATATACTCCTTGTCATCACCCGCGCAAGCATTCAAAATAGCCGCCGTGCTGCCCGCAACATCGGCCAGCGCAACAACTTCGGGGCGACACTCCGGGTGTACCAATACCTTAACCCCCGGGTGGGCTGCTTTCAAAGCCTCGATTTGCGCCGCCGTAACACGGTCGTGGACATGGCAACAACCCTTCCACTTAATGAGTCGGCGTCCGGTGCGACTTTCTATAAAGGCTCCCAAGTTCTGGTCCGGAGCAAAGATAATCTCGCGGTCGGCAGGAATACTCTCCACCACCTGCAACGCATTACTGCTGGTGCAGCACACATCGGTGTGAGCCTTGACTGCGGCCGTAGTATTGACGTAGCTTACGACCACGGCTCCAGGGTGTTCGGCTTTGAATGCCGCAAGTTGCTCGCCGCTGCACGACTGAGCCAACGAACAGTCGGCCTCGGGCACGGGCAACAACACCTTGCGCTCGGGACACAACACCTTGGCCGTTTCGCCCATGAACCTTACGCCGGCAAACACGATGATGTCGGCGTCGGTTTTCTGAGCCTGCACTGCCAGGGCTAACGAATCTCCCACAAAATCGGCTACGGCTTGCACCTCACCACGAGTGTAGTAGTGTGCCAGGATAACGGCACGTTTTTCGGCCTTCAGCTTCAGTATAGCCTCGGTAAGTTCGCTCTTATTCATATATCAAAGAAAGATGTTTAGTCAACAATAACCACCTCGACACCCGCGTCCTCAATCATCTCAATCATCTGCTTGGGTGCTCCCGAGTCGGTAATCAGCATGTCGATGTCCTCGAAACCACAGATGCGGCCGAAACCACGCACACCGAATTTCGACGAGTCGGCCACCACAATGGTCTTGGTCGAGCGTTCAATCATCTTCTGAGTCAGTCTTGCCTCCTCGACGGTCGAGGTCGAAATGCCTGCCTCAATATCAATGCCATCCACGCCGAGGATGAATTTGTTGCAGATGAAGTCGAAACCACCCCATTGTTCGTTGGTAAGTGTCGACAGCGAGGTGTGGCTTACCTGTCCGCCCAGCTGAATGACGTTGAATGCGGCGTTTTCGCTCAACAGCACAGCCACCTTGAGCGACGATGTTACCACGTTGATATTTTTAAGCGACATATTGTTGAGCAGGTGCGTAGCCACGGTGTAGGCGGTCGAGCCCGACGAGATAATCAACGAGTCGTTGTCCTCTACAAGAACAGCCATCTGTTGGGCAATTTTATTTTTATTCCCCATATTGGTGGCGTTCTTGATATTAAAATTGATGTCGGACACGTGTGGGTTCACGGCTCTTGCGCTACCGTGCACCTTATAGAGTAATCCTTTGTCCGCCAGGATTTTAATGTCTTTACGAATTGTGACGGTTGTTACTCCGAGTTCCTGTGCGATGTCGGTGATTTTGACAAACCCGTTTTTGTTGAGGGTTTCCAGGATAATTTTGTGACGTTCAGCAATACTGTGCATAGTGTTGTATTTTTTAGGTTGTTGTTTTTGTATCTTTCGAAAGACTCACAAAGGTACGAAATTTTTTCTCAGATAACGAATTTTTTAACATCATAATAACTTTTTTAGCAGTCGCTCTCCAAAATAAAAGGCCGTCCAACGAACAAGTTGGACGGCCCCGAAAGAGTGTATCTACTCTTTAGAAGCAATAAACTGCCGAAACAGCGATGTTTGCCAAGCCCATAGCGTTAAAAACAGCGCCCGAGTGGCCACCACCGTAACCGATGCCGGGACCAATCACGGGAGTCCAGTCGAGAGACAGACGAACGGGAGCTCCGCTGAATTCGATACCGAGTTTAGCACTACCTGCAACACCTACATAAGCGAAGTGTGCACGACCACCAACACCCAGACCGGTACCGGCGTCGAAGAACCACTCACCTGCCGAGGGGGTCCAGTTCATAGTAGCCACGTTCCACATGTGAAGTGCGGTAAAGTCAGCGTCCAAACCGTTGAGGAACGACATACCGAAACGTCCTTCAAGGTAGCTATCGCCCGACAGACCATACTCGGCTTGAAGTTGGAAACCAGCGCCTACGCGTCCACCAAGACGCCAGTCTTGAGCATTTGCACTAAAAGCAGCCATAAGGCAAATTGCCAAAGAGAGGATAAGTTTTTTCATAATTACAAGGTTTAAGTTAATACTATAATTTTAAATGTTTTTGTCCATTTTTCATTTTCAAAGGTACGAAAAAAAATATAATATCCACCATATTACTCCAAATTTCTTCTCATAATTATTGTAAAAACATGCCAGACATAGCTCTAAGCCACAAAAAAAAGTGGGTTCCAACCTTAGTTGAAAACCCACTTAATTCAGTGCTCTTCAGTAAGCCCCTTCTCTTCTGAAATTACTCAGCGATGGGAACTACTTTAACGTACGATTTGCCGGGTGCTTTTTTGACGAACTCAACAGTTCCGTCCACCAGTGCAAACAGAGTGTGGTCTTTACCCATACCCACGTTCTCGCCGGGGTTGTGTACAGTACCTCTCTGACGAACGATGATGTTGCCAGCCTTAGCGAACTGACCTCCAAAAAGTTTTACTCCGAGTCGTTTGCTCTCCGACTCACGGCCGTTCTTTGAACTACCTACACCTTTCTTGTGTGCCATTTCCTTCTAAAGTTTTTTAAGTTACGCAACAATCTCTTCGATTACAATTTGGGTCAAATATTGACGGTGACCGTTCAAAGTTTGATACCCTTTTCTACGTTTCTTCTTGAACACCAGGACTTTGTCGTCTTTGAGGTGTTTAAGAATCTTAGCACTAACCGAGGCCCCTTCTACAACAGGTGTGCCTACCTTAACCTGACCGTCGTTCTCTGTTAGCAGAACTTTGTCGAAGCTCACCGAGGAACCTACTTCCTCTTTAAGACGGTGAACATAGAGCTTGCGACCTTTCTCAGCTTTGAATTGCTGACCTGCTATCTCTACAATTACGTACATATGTATGTTTGAATTACAATGTCCGGCAAAGGTAACTCTTTTTTTCGACCCCGCAAAACTTTTCAACAGTTTTTAAACATTTTTAATACTATTCCTATTTAAATCCTGGTCCTTTTGAGTATTCCGAAAAAGAATAGTCCCATCTCTTACTTCTTGGGCTTTTTATAGTTGAACATGCGTTCGACTTCGCGGCGGCCTTGTTCGTTGAGTCGTACGTGGAGTCGAACGTCCATGTCTTTGTATTCGATGTCCATGATGTCCCAATCGCCTTCGCGGTGCGAGACGAGAGTTGCTCCGCCGTAGTTGATGTTGTTTTCGGGTTGCCAGTTGCTCCAGATTGTTTGGAATGCGCGGTTACCTTTTTCAATCATCGAGTCGGGGAACATGTTGTACAGTCGTTTGATGGTCGACAGCGACACGGTGGAGTTGAACATCGAGTAGGTTCGGCTGATGATTTGCACGCTCGAACGCGAACTTTGCGCCGATACGGCCAGGGTCGACAGCGCGAATAGGAGTGCGATTAGAATCTTTTTCATAGGCTTATGATGTGTGTGTTACATGTCGCGGCAGTTAAGTTTTTGGATAATTACGCCGTCACGGAGGGTTACTACACCCGCTTTGGCGCGCAGCATGGTCATGAGCGTTGTGGCGTCGATGTTGTAGACGGGAATGGTGGAGTCCCACTCAAGGGTTTGGGTGGACTCCAACGGTGTCGAAGTTATGGCTACCACTCGTTCGCCCTGAGCCTTGGCTTGTGCGGCAAACTCCGCGATGCGCTTCAGGCAGCGTGGAGAGGGTATGTCGAGTTTGCTGATGCAGAGCAGATGTATGATTCCTTCGTGTTCGAGGATTTCGGCTGTGTGGTCGCCCGCGGGGTCGAACACCGAGAATTCGCTGAGCGACATGTTGCGGCTGTTGGCTGTCACTTCGCGGCTCTCGACGAATTCCCACACCGAGGTGTCGTACCATGTGGTGTCACCCTCGGAAAACTCTCGTAGCTCGCCGCTTTGCAGGTTGCGACAAACGAATACGGCTTGTATTTCGCCGTCGGCTTGCACCTCGCTTCGCAGGTCGACGCCCACCTTGTAGGGCAGGAAGTCAATCAGTGGCAGGTGTCGGTAGCAATAGGCGCCGAGTCCGAAGGCGAACGACATCACAAGTACGGTTTTGGTGGCCTCGCTACGGGATATGGGCCACAATCGTCCGTGGCGAGCGTCCCACCACACGATGAAAGCCATGGGCCACAGCACCAAGTTTTTGTAGAATGTCTGCCAATTATCGAGTTTGATGGCATCGCCGAAACATCCGCAATCCTCGACCGTACCCCACTGTGCAATGTAGAACGTGAGAGCCGTGAACACGGTCATCGTAAAGAGCGAGAAAATCGAAATCAGCGGCGTGCGCACCTTTAACAGCAACATCAAACCCATCATCAACTCGGCACCGCACAGCCAGATGGCGAACCCGAAACGGTAGTCGCCCACCCAGTCCAAGCCGAACGAGTTGAGATATTCGCCCACTTTGATGGCTGTCCCCCACGGGTCGATGGTCTTGACGAAACCCGAGAAGATGAATACCACGGCGAGCAACAGTCGGCACACGGTGGCGATGAGGTGTTGTAGCCTTTGACGTTTCATAGGTTGTTGTTTTTAGCGGTTCGTTACCACGTTGAGTATTCGTTGGTGGATAGCTTCGGGCGAGTCCATTTCGCCGCGGCCGTTGCTACAATCCACCACAAAGAGGTCGGTGTCGGTTGTTGCCGCGTCGAGGTAGACCTGTCGGACGGCTCGTTGCAGGTCGAGCGAGGCTTCGTGAATATCCTCTGCTCCTTGCAGGTAGTTGCGGTCGTCGCCCTCGCGCACCTCCGTGAGTTTGCGTTCGGTGAACTTGAAGGGCACATCGAGGAAAAGCGACAAGGTGGGTCGCGGAATCCGAAACTCTTCGTACTCGGTCTTCAGAATCCACTCCTTGAGAGCCTTGCGAGTTTGCACATCGGCAACTTTGGCGCATTGGTAGCCCACGTTGGAGTAGACGTAGCGGTCGACGATTACGACTTTGCCCTGGTCCATCCATCCGCGAATCATGCGTGCTGCGTCGGCGCGGTCGCCTGCATAGAGCAGTGCCACAAGATAGGGGTTCACTTGGTCGATGCCTCCGAACTCGCCGCGCAGGAAACGTGCAATCATATTACCGTAGACGGGAGCTTCGAAACGCGGGAAGTGCAGTCGCACGCACTCCTTGCCGAGAGTCTTGAAATACTCCTCCAACAGTGCTATTTGGGTCGATTTGCCGGCGCCATCGACACCCTCAAGGACGATAAACATAGGTGTGTTATTCTTTGGGGTTTATAACGTATTCGTAAGGTTCGTAATAAATCAAAAACTCGCTTTCGAGCGTGTAGTTTCCGTCACTACTCGGGTCGTCGGTCACGAAGCGTTGCACCTTGACGGGATAGCCATCACCATAATCAGAGTCGTAGTGATAGGTATAGCGATAATAGAGGTGTCGGCTGCTGTACGGAGCCGAGGTCAGTTCGTTGATAAGGTATTCGCTCGAAGGGTCGCCGCACAAGCCCTGCAACAAGAAGGGGTGCAAACCACCCAGACCGCGTGCCGTGTAGTTCATCGCACGCGAGCAGTTGGCCAGCAACCAATTTATATCGAGGTTTGTTTTGTTACGATTAGACTCGCTTTCGTAGTACTCCGGGTAGGTGTTGGTGTAGTCGGGATAGCCTTTCCAGACGTGGTGAACCTTCGACCATTCATAGGATGCTTGGTAGTAGAACTCCGGCTCGGTTTGGCCGTGCGCAATGAGCCACTCGTAGATTTCTCCGCTCTCGAGTCGGCGTCCCGTGTTGCCATAATGGTAGTATTGGAGATTTTCATATTCGTGGCCTATCAGACTGTCTTTAGTGTCGAATCGTTGGTCATCAATGTGAAAGATGTTGCCATACTCGTCAAGCGATGCGGTAATCTGTCGGTTGGCAACAATGTGGTGATTTGCCTGGCCACCAACGCCCTCCTCGACGAAGCACACAACGCACTCGTCGTAGTACTCGAACGTTAGCGTCGAGGTGCTGTCAATTTCGTTGTCGGCCGAGTAGTTTTTGAGCAACATCCATCGTAGTTTATTTTCGTCGTTGTAGTCGAAACGGAACTCAAGGTCGGCATAGCCATCCTCCAAGTCGCCTTGCGCAACGTTCAGTTGGAAGATGGTGTTGATACGCCAATCCTGCACCGTGACGGGCCCCGATGGGTTGATGGGTCGTATCTCATCGGTGTAGTTATCATCATTGCCGTCGCCGGGGGTGTCGCTTGAGCCGTCATCCTCGTCATCCTCACCCTCCATATCCTCGACAAAATCCTCCACGCGGTCGAGCAGGTCATCGAAAATGCCGCTGCAACTTGTGAATCCCATGGTCATGGTCGCTGCCAGCAAAAGTGTAAAAAATCTTTTCATAGTTCTTTAATATTAAGTGTTGGTTGTTAGGGCAAAGGTAATTAAAAATTACCGTTTGAAAGAATGTTCGAATCACAAAAGCCGAAAAAAAACACCAAGGGGAGTACAATCTGAATTAAAATTTATATATTTGTCCTAATAAATACAGCTGAATTTTACGATGACCGACGGTGAACATACGATACTGATTGATGGATTGAGATTCCATTTTCGCGTCCAAGGTTGTGGGGCTGATGTTGTTCTGATGCACGGCTGGGGCTGCTCAACCGATATCTGGCGAGGAGTCGAGGCGGAATTGGCACAACACTTCCGCGTGTGGAACATCGACTTCCCGGGGTTCGGACAGAGCCAAATGCCCACAGAGCCGTGGGGTGTCGAGGAGTACACCCGCAACTTTGAACAGTTCTGCCAGATGAACTCCATCTCTCGACCGACGCTGATTGGACACTCCTTTGGAGGACGTGTGGCTATTGTGTTTGCCTCGCGTAATGAGGTCGATAAGATGGTGCTGGTGGATGCCGCAGGAGTGCTGCCCCCGCGCGGACTCAAATACTACGCCAAAGTCTACTCTTACAAGGCTATGAAAATGCTTGCTCCGTTGCTGCTGGGCAAGGAACGCGGACAAAGGCTGATTGAACAGCGACGCCGCGCCTCGGGCTCGAGCGACTACAATGCACTGCCCGAAACCATGCGCGGAACCTTCATTCGAGTGGTGAATCAAGACCTGTGCCCATATATGCCGCAAATCAAGGCACCCACCCTTTTGGTGTGGGGCTCGGAGGATACCGCAACACCGCTGTCGGATGCACGTGTGATGAACTCGCTTATCGACGATTCGGGTTTGGTGGTATTCGACGGCGTGGGTCACTACTCGTTCCTCGAGCAGCCCGTGCGGTTTAACATCGTGGTGTCAAACTTCTTGGGTGTCGACAAATTAGTACGTTAAAACAATGATTCTGGCTTTCCAAATAGCGGCACTCGTGGCAACGCTACTGTGCCTTGTCTTGCGCCTGAGGTTCGAAACTCAGATGGCGCAACAAAACTCCTATCGTATGAATCGCTACGGACGCTGGCTCTGGGGTGATGCCACAAACACCGTGCGAATGACCGATTTGATGTTGTTGGGTGTGATGATGGTGTTTGTGGGCAACCCGTGGATGCTTGGTGGCGTGTTCTTCATTAACATTCTGAAGGTCAGCAAGGAACTCCAAAAAAAGTACAAAAAACCGTTGGTCTACACCCCGCGTGTACGTCGCACGTTGGCTGTTGAGGCGGTATTGGTTGGACTGTCGGTTCTCTTGGCGGCCTTGGTGGGTGGCATGAATCATGTGGTGATGTCGATGCAGGCGGCTGTAGTGTTTGCTCCGTTGTATACGATGGCGGCTTTTGCACTGCTGACCCCCGTCGAGAAGGCTATCAACCGTTGGTACTACAACGACGCGGTGAGAATCCTGCAAAGCATGCCCAATCTGAAGATTATCGCCATCACGGGAAGCTACGGCAAGACCAGCACAAAACACTATCTGTATAGGATTCTGTCCGAGAAGTACAACGTGCTGATGACCCCAGGCAGTTTCAACACCACCCTGGGAGTCATAAGAACTATAAGGGAATATTTAAAACCTTATCACGAGGTGTTTATCGTTGAGATGGGTGCCAAGCAGGTGGGCGACATTCGTGAAATCTGCGAGCTGGTACACCCTTCGATGGGTATCGTCACTGCTGTGGGAGAGCAACACCTGGAGAGCTTCGGCTCGATTGACAACGTGCAACGAACCAAGTTCGAATTGGTGGACGCACTTCCCGCCGACGGACTCGCCGTGCTGAACGACGATTTTAAATATATCCGTGAGCGCAAGGTGGAGAATGTGCGTGCGGTGCGCTATGGCAAAGAGGCCGACTACAACGTGGTGGCGACAAACTACGACGCCGAAGGCACACACTTCACCATCGCCGACAACCGTGGTTGGTCGCTCGACCTGACAACACAACTCGTCGGCAAATACAACTTGAGCAACACCCTTGCAGGATGCATCATAGCACGCGAATTGGGCCTCACCGACCGCGAAATCCAAATCGCCGTGGCCGATATCCAACAAGTCGAGCACCGCTTGAGCATCCGACGCGCCGGAGGACTGACCATAATCGACGACGCCTTCAACTCCAACCCACACGGCTCGGCAATGGCTATGGAGGTGTTGGCAACATTCACGGGCGGCAAGAGAATCGTCATCACCCCCGGAATGATTGAACTCGGAGCAGGTCAGCGTGAACACAACAGAGCCCTGGGTCGCACCATGGCCACCTCGTGTGACTACGCCATCGTCGTGGGTGAGTTCAACCGCGAAGCTATAATGACAGGTCTTGTAGACGGCGGATTCCCCGCCGAAAATACCTTCGCCGTGGCAACTTTCGCCGAAGCTACAACCAAACTGCGCGAAATAGCCGCACCAGGAGATACCGTACTCTACGAAAACGACCTGCCAGATACGTTTAAGTAGAGGTTTGAGGGGTTATGTTCTTTTTGAGTCATCAAAAAGAACCAAAAAATGACCCGCAGACCGGGGGTTTAACTACTCTGTGCGGACCCCTTTGGGGGCTGCATAGAGTAGTTATAAAAACCTTGGATGCGGTTAATTTTGATTCAGTTGACGTTTCAAATAGAATAACCACTAAACTCCTTAACCTTACACCTACCTAACTTACCAACAATAGGTATGTTTAGGTAAAATGCCATTCCAAACGCTTGCGTGGCAGATGTGAGTTACAGCGGTTCTGTGAAAGTTTGACATGGAAGAGATTTTGCTGATGAGGTACGGCATCCCGAAGGGATGTATCGGATGTTTGGGATTGCGACCCGCAAGCTTGTTTGCGAGGGCGTAATCACAAATATACGATAAAATGCCAACGATGGCATTGCCCCATCAACAAAATCGCCCACATACAAAATTCAGAGAAACGAAGTTTCTCATCCGCCGGTCTGCGGCCGGTTTTTGGTTCTTTTGGGCGTCCAAAAGAACATAATAAAAGAAAAAAAATAACTTCAAACCCAAATATAAAAAGTACAGAACTTATGACAAGGAGTTATCAGGAGATTAACGAGAAAATCCGCAAGGGTACGGCTGTGGTTATGACTGCCGAGGAGGTATCGCGTATGGCCGAGGAGATGTCGCCGCGCGAGATTCTCAAACGTGTGGATGTTGTGACTACGGGAACCTTTGGTGCGATGTGTTCGTCGGGAGCGTTTCTCAACTTCGGACACCCGTCGCCCTCAATCCGTATGGAGCGCATTGAACTTAATGGTGTGCCTGTGAGTGGAGGTTTGGCGGCTGTGGACACCTATGTGGGAGCCACGGACTGCAACCCTGCGAACCCTAATTATGGCGGTGGACACATTATTGAGGATATTGTTGCGGGCAAGGACCTTGTGTTGGAGGCGTGGGGTAAGGGTACGGATTGCTACCCTCGCAAGCACGTCAAGACCATTGTCAATCGTGATACATTGAACGAGGCCGTGTTGTGCAGCCCGCGTAATGCCTACCAAAACTATAACGTGGCGACCAACACCACCGACCGCATAAAATATACCTATATGGGTACTCTGCTGCCCCACATGAAGAATGCTTCGTACTCGAGTGCGGGCGAGTTGTCGCCGCTGTTGAATGACCCCGAATGTCGTACCATCGGTATGGGTACGCGCATCTTCTTGGGTGGCACGCAGGGCTATGTGGCGTGGAACGGTACGCAGTTCAATACAACCAAGCCCACTAATGAGTATGGAATTCCGATTGGTAATGCGCGAACCATTGCAACGATTGGCAATTTGAAGGATATGTCTACGGAGTTTGTGCGTGGTGCGGCTTTTGAGAAGTACGGCACAACGCTCTATATGGGTGTGGGCGTGCCCATTCCGCTGTTGGACGAGGATTTGGCGATGAGGGTTTCTATTCGTAACCGCCAAATCGAAACCAATATTCAGGACTACGGCAACGGATACACACACCTCGGAACGACCAACTACGAGGCACTGCGTTCGGGTTGTATCGAGCTGAATGGCAAGAAAATTCGCACCGCTCCGATGTCGAGCCTTTATAAGGCGCGAATTATTGCTGCGACGCTCAAGGAGTGGATTGAGCGCGGAGAGTTCACGCTGACCGAGCCTGTGCGTCCGATGCCGAGTGTGTCGAGTGTCAGCCCGCTCAAAATTGTCGAAGTTGAGGAGTAAAAATGGAGGGAGAAACTATGGAGAAGAAAGTAGTGCTGTCGTTTGCGCCGGAGCTCACCTTCCGCTCGTTTATGAACGACATAATCAGAGATTATAACATCAACATCAATATCATCAAGGCCGACATCGAGATAGCCAAAGGCGGTAAACTTCTGGTTACACTCGGAGGTGAAGAGGAGGAGATTGCCGCAGCCGAGAAGTTCCTGACCGACAACGGTGTGGTTATCAACCCCATGGGTAGTACCATCAAGTTGAATAAGGAGCGTTGCATCGCCTGCGGAGCCTGTACAAGTGCCTGCCCCTCGGGAGCACTTACCATAGGTGCACCGGATTGGACGCTTAACTTCAATCCCGATAAGTGCATCATCTGTAAGTTGTGCGTTAAGTCCTGCCCGATGAAGTTGTTCTCTGTTGAGTTTGCCGAATAGTGCGAATGGAGAACAAGCAATATAACAATAGAACTTATCGGCTCTGCCACTCGGGTGGTCGGAGCCGACGTTCGTTTTGTGCCAAGTTCCGCAAGAGCGACCTGTGGATTGCCGTCGACTCCGAGAGTTACGACCCCGCAATGAGCCGCTGGACGGTGGAGTTGCTGAGCCGTATGTGGGTGGATTTGGAGGAGTATATGGCTGTCAATAGGGAGTTTGCGGGAGCGCTTGTTCCCGTGCCGTGGGGCGGTGGCTCGAAGATGGCCGAGTGGATGTGTCGGGCCGGCGAGGTAGCAGGAATTGGCCCTATGAGTGCCGTGGCTGGAGCCTTTGCCCAGAGGGTGGGCGAGGCGTTGACCGAGAGATGGGGCTGCCGCGAGGTGATTGTCGAAAATGGCGGTGATATATATGTTCGGGTCGAGAGCGATTGTGATATTTCGATTTTTGCGGGAGCGTCACCCCTGTCGGAGCGTGTGGGATTACACATCCCTGCTGCAATGACACCGCTCGGGGTGTGTACCTCGTCGGGTACGGTAGGTCCTTCGCTGAGTCTTGGGCGCGGCGATGCAATGGTGGTGGCTCACAGCGACACGGCAGTGGCCGATTCGTTGGCTACGGCGTTCTGCAACCGCATTCAAAGTCCCGAAGATGTGGCCGAGGCGGTGAATGGTGCGCTGGCTGTCGAGGGTGTCGTGGGCGCGCTGGCCATCAAAGCCGACAAGATGGCCGTGGCGGGTGAGTTGGAACTGAGAATTTTCAGAGCGTAAAAAAATGGTGTAAACAAAGTTTATTTGTTTTAAAATAGTACCTTTGCACAAAATATACAAAAACCATTGAGATGAAAACTAAAGTAGGAGTATTCTTCGGAGGACGTAGCGTCGAACACGAAATCTCGGTCATCTCGGCATTGCAAGCAATCAATGCCATCCCGACCGAAAAGTACGACGTAGTCCCCGTTTACATATCCAAGCAGGGACGTTTCTATACGGGAAGCGAACTGCTGAACCCCAAAAACTACAAGGATATAGCAGGCCTGCTCGGACGTACAACCGAGGTATATCTGCGCCCTGAGCTGGGCAACGGACGACTCTACAAGAGCAACGCTCCCGTATTGGGTCGCAAGTATGTCGAAGAGCTGGATGTGGTGTTCCCCGTGCTGCACGGCACCAATGGCGAGGACGGCAACTTCCAGGGACTCATCGAACTGACGGGACTTCCCTATGTTGGTTGTAACACGCTGTCGAGCGCCAACGGTATGGACAAAATCACCATGAAGATGATTCTGCGCGAGTGCGGTATTCCCGTCATCGACTACGTGTGGTTCACCGACAAGCAGTGGACCGCCAGCCGCGACGAAATGATTGCCCGCGTTGAGGAGAAAATCGGCTACCCCGCAATCGTCAAACCTGCAAACCTCGGTTCGAGTGTGGGAATCTCGCCCGCTGCCGACCGTGCCGCACTGATTAAAGCGGTCGAAACGGCCAAACAATACACCACCCGCATCATTGTCGAGCACATGGTGACCGAACTCAAGGAAATCAACTGCTCGGTGCTGGGTAGCAGTGACGACTGCTCGGCCAGCGTGTGCGAGGAGCCAGTCAAGAGTGGTGAAATCCTCTCGTATGAGGACAAATATATGGGCGGCTCGAAGGGCACCGCATCCAAAGGCATGCAGAGCACACGTCGCCAAATTCCCGCCGACCTGCCCTCGGAGATGACTGCCGAGATTCAACGTTTGGCGTGCGAAACTTTCCGCGTGCTGTCGTGCGAGGGTGTGAGCCGCATCGACTTCATTGTGGACGGTGCCACGGGCAAAGTCTACGTGAACGAGATTAACGAAATCCCCGGCTCGCTGTCGTTCTACTTGTGGGAGGCCTCGGGAGTGTCGTTCGCCGAACTTACCGACCGACTCATCAAGCAAGCCCTGCGACGCAAACGCGAACAAAGCCTTAAAACCGTCAGCTACGACCAAAACATCTTCAACCTCGGTGGCGGCATCAAAGGCGGAGTGAAAAAATAAGGGGATTGTTCTTTTTGAACTATCAAAAAGAACCAAAAAGGCACAGACTGCCGGAATTAGCTACCGCCTTTGACCCTAAAGTTATGGGGGTAGAGTGGCAGTCATAAAAGTGGCCTTGCCACCGCAGACCGGCGGAATTAAATTCCGCTTTATATCCGCGAGGGATATAAGCGAAATTTAAAGATAGAAGGATGCGACTAATTTTAGTTCATTTGACACCACAAAAAGGACAAACCAATCGACACTCCCAATATAAGAGAAACGTAGTTTCTCATCTCCCGGTTTGCGGGTCGTTTTTTGGTACTTTTTGTCGATACAAAAAGTACATAACAAATACATAACAAAGAAAAAATATATGGAAACAGTTGTTAGCGGAATACGCTCGACAGGTATGCTCCACCTGGGAAACTACTTTGGAGCGCTTCGTAATTTCACCAAGATGCAGCACGACGCCAAGTGCTTCTTCTTCATTGCCGACTACCACTCGCTCACCACACACCCCGACCCCACCATTCTGCACGGAAACGTGAAGAATATTCTGTCGGAGTACCTGGCTGCGGGTCTGGACCCCGAGGCGGCAACAATCTATGTCCAAAGCGACGTGCCGCAGGTTGCCGAGTTGAGCCTGCTGCTGAGTATGCACGCCTATGTGGGCGAGTTGGAGCGCACAACCTCGTTCAAAGACAAGATTCGCAAGCAACCCCAAAACGTAAATGCGGGTCTGCTGTGCTACCCCGTATTGATGGCGGCCGACATCCTGTTGCACCGTGCCGACAAGGTGCCCGTGGGTAAGGACCAGGAGCAACACTTGGAGATGACACGCGTGTTTGCTCGCCGTTTCAACTCGATTTATGGCGTTGAGTTCTTCCCCGAGAGCCAACCCTACAACTTTGGCCAAGAACTTGTGAAGATTCCCGGACTCGACGGCTCGGGCAAGATGGGCAAGAGCGAGGGCAACGGAATCTTCCTGTCGGAGAGCGATGCCTCGATTCGCAAGAAGGTTATGCGCGCAGTAAGCGACTCGGGCCCCACCGAACCCAACCAACCTATGAGTGAGCCTATTGCCAACCTATTTACGCTGTTGAAGGTTGTGTCGAGCCCCGACACCGTGGAGTACTTCACCGACAAGTACAACGCGTGCGAGATTCGCTACGGCGACCTCAAAAAGCAGTTGGCCGAGGATATTATCGCTACCGTGGCTCCCATCCGCGAGCGCATCGAGGAGATTAAGAGCAACGACAAATACCTGCACGACGTGGTTATGGCAGGTGCCGAGCGTGCCCGCGCAAGCGCCGACGAAACCATCCGCGCCGTACGCGAGATTATGGGTATTAAGAAGTTTTAGAGGGGCTGTGTTATGTTCTTTTTGAGCCATCAAAAAGAACCAAAAAATGGGGCGCAGACCGCCCGTTTAATTCCTACTAATAGCCACGAGGGCCATTAGTAGGAATTATATAGACAGATGCGACTTATTTTTCAGTTCATTGACAATTCAAAGAGAAACAGACACTCCCTAAACTCCATAAATTCCCTAACCTATCTACAATAGCAGATTCACATAATTGTGCATTGTGAATTTAAAAAGTTATGGCAACACCGAAAGGGCCCACGCTGTGGGACAAGACATACACGCGATTTATTACGCTCACGCGACGCTTGAACGACAATCAGTTGATGATGGTGATGGCTTGCGTGGTGGGAATCTGTGCGGCATTGGGAGCTTACCTGCTCGAGATGCTGCTGCACTTCTTCAAGGCGGGCTTGGTAAATTGGTTCCCCGTTGACGAGGCGAGCTTCCTATACCTGCTTTACCCGATTATGGGTGTGATTATTGCGAGCTTGTTTGTGCGCTACATCGTGCGCGACGACATCTCGGAGGGAGTGACCAAGGTGCTCTACTCGATGTCGAGCCAGAACTCCAAACTCAAACGCCACAATATGTGGACTTCGGTTGTTGGTAGTGCCGTGACCATCGGATTTGGTGGTTCGGTGGGACCCGAGGCGCCGATTGTGCTTACGGGAGGTGCCATAGGCTCCAATGTGGGACAGTTTGCACGTCTCAACTACAAGCAGACAACGCTTCTGTTGTGTTGTGGCGCAGGTGCTGCCGTGGCGGCAATTTTCAAGGCACCGATTGCGGGTTTGGCCTTCGTGTTGGAGATTCTGATGTTCGAGCTTACGGGTAACACCATTATCCCGTTGCTGTTGGCTACGGTGTCGGCAACCACGCTGTCGCTGTTCCTTCGCGGGTTCGACACGGTGTTGGCGGTCAACCTTACAGAGTCATTCGAGTTGCGCACCATCCCGATGTACATCGTGCTGGGTATTATGTGCGGATTGGCGGCCTACTACTTTACAAGTGTCAAGGATGTGGTCGGACGGCTGTTCGGACGCTTCGACAAACAGTACAAAAAGTGGATTGCCGGTGGTGTGATTATCGGTGTGCTGGTGTTCATCTTCCCGACGTTGTATGGCGAGGGTTATGAATCGTTCACCAGCCTGATGCACGGAAATACCGACACGTTGTTGGACACCTCGCTGTTCTACCGTTGGAGGGATAAAGATTGGGTGATTGCGCTGGTGCTGCTGGCCACGATGATGTTCAAGGTGGTGGCTACGATGACCACTACGGCTGCTGGCGGTGTGGGTGGTACTTTTGCACCGTGTCTGTTTGTGGGCGCATATTTGGGTGCACTGATAGCCTTCTCGTGCAACCACTTTCTGGGTATGGACCTGCCCATTATGTCGTTCACGCTGGTGGGTATGGCAGGCGTTATGGTGGGTGTGATGAAAGCTCCGCTGACGGGTGTGTTCCTGATAGTGGAGTTGAGCGGCGGTTATGGTCTTTTTATCCCGCTGATGATTGTGGCCGCGGTGTCGTACGTGATTGACTACTACTTGGAACCCGACTCGATTTACACCAAACAGCTACGCGAACGTGGTCTGCTGCTCACCCACGACAAGGACTCGTCGGTTATGGTGTTCCTGCACGTCGACGAGCTTATGGAAACCGACTTCATGAAGATTACCCCGTCGAATACGCTTGGCGATATTGTGAAAGTTGTGCGCGGTGGCCGCCGTAACATCTTTCCCGTGGTGGACGACTCCGACAAACTGCTGGGCGTGGTGCAACTGGACGACATACGTAACGATATGTTCGATAGCTCGAAGTACGACAAGCACATCAAGGAATATATGATTCAGCCGCCCGACAAGATTTTGGTTAACGAGCAAATTGCCAGCGTGATGAAACGCTTCGAGGAGAACTCCACTTGGATGTTGCCTATTATTGACAAGACGGGACGCTACATGGGTTTCATCTCGAAGTCGCGCATCTTGGCGGCTTATCGTGAACAGCTCGTTAATATTACCCAATAATGACCATAGACGACATAGCATTAACCCTCCACTCGGGTCTGGGAGCAATCTCTGTGGCGCGCCTTATCAACTACTTCGGCAGTGCCTCGGAGGTCTATGCCGCCAGCGAAAACACACTTGTCGAGGCGGGACTCAAACGCAATATTGCCCACAGCATAGCCCTGCGCGAAACACACTCCCGCGCCGAGACAGAAATCCTATACCTCAATCAACGTGGCCTCGGAGCCGTCGCAGTGGGAGATGAACTCTATCCGCGCTTGCTGGCCGAGGTGGCCGACCGCCCTCACGTGCTCTACTACATGGGACGCATCGAGGCACTTCAGGGTCACACCTTAGCTATGGTGGGTACGCGCAACTCTACATCCTACGGTTCGATTATGACCGACAAGATGGTCGAACGCCTGGCCGAACGAGTGCCCGGATTGACCATTGTCAGTGGCTTGGCTTTCGGTACCGACTCTAATGCCCATCGTGCGGCATTGCGATATGGTTTGCCCACGGCGGCCGTCATTCCGTCGAGTCTTCCCGACATCGTACCCTCGGAACATACCTCGCTGGCAAAAGATATTGTGGAACATGGCGGAGTAATCCTCTCGGAGTTCCACTCGGGATGCCGCACTGCGCGCAATAGTTTTGTGAGTCGCAACCGTATCATTGCCGCCGTGAGCGAAGGTACTCTGCTGGTGGAGTCCAAAGCCACGGGAGGTTCGATGAGCACGGCAGAATTTGCCATGGGCTACAACCGCACACTGCTCGCGCTGATGGGCCGCGCCACCGACCCGACAAGTGCCGGAACAAACCGCCTGATTGTCAACCGCACGGCAAGTGCCGTATGTTCGGGCGAGGACATAGTGCGCGAAATGTATTGGGATGTGGCCGACACCGAGGTGGGCGTGCTCAACTTCGAGAAACCCGAGCCTAACCGCGAAGAACGCGGACTGCTCAGCCACATGCCCGAAGGCGAAGCGGTGTCGATGGACACCCTGTGTGAGAAGTGTGGCGTGAGTCGTGGCGAGTTGGCCGTTATGTTGGTTGAATTGGAGATGGACGGTGCTGTGCGTCGTCTTCCCGGAGATTGTTACATCAAGTTATGACACCACTTTGCGACACTCATAGTCACATTTTCGACGAAGCCTTCGATGCCGACCGCGCCGAGGTTGTCGACCGTGCCCGCGAGACAGGACTCGACCGTATAATCCTGCCCGCAATAGACAGCGAATCACACCCCCGACTGCTCGAAACGCTGGAGCAATACCCCTATATCTGCCGTGGAGCTATGGGCGTTCACCCCACAAGCCTCACCGCCGAGAATATTGATGCCGAATTGGCCGAGGTCGCACGTCTATTGGATTGCGGCGTTGAGTGGGTTGCCATAGGCGAAATAGGACTCGATTACTATTGGAGCCGCGAGCACGTCGAAGCCCAACATCGCGCCCTAAGGTGTCAACTTGAGTGGTCGTTGGAGCGTGCCCTGCCCGTGATTATCCACACGCGCGATGCGTGGGACGATATGGCAGCCCTCTTGGAGGAGTACTCGGGACGCGGACTGCGGGGCGTTATGCATGCCTTCTGCGGTACAATCGAACACTACAACAGAATCCGTCGCACGGGCGATTGGGTGTTCGGAATAGGCGGCGTGGTAACCTACAAAAAAGGTGGCGTGGCCGAGGTTGTGGCGCAGATGGATTTGCGCGACCTGGTGCTCGAAACGGACGCTCCGTATCTCACTCCCGTACCTTTCCGCGGCCGACGAAATGAACCCGCCTACGTAATCCACACAGCACACCGAATAGCCGAAATCCTCGGCAAAGACATCTCACACGTCGTCACCCAAACCCGCATAAACACCACCCGCATATTCGGCATTTAAGAGGATTCGACAAAAAGGTGGCAGTGCCACTTTGGTTATGTTCTTTTTTGAGTCATCAAAATGCCACTTTGGTTATGTACTTTTTGAACGTTCAAAAAGGTGGCAGTGCCACTTTTGTTATGTTCTTTTTTGAGTCATCAAAAAAGAACCAAAAAAATGAGCCGCAGACCGGCGGATGAGAAACTTCGTTTCTCTAAATTTTTATGTGGTATGTGTGATTTTGTTGATGTGGCAATGCCATCGTTGGCATTTTATCGTATATTTGTAGGTGTGACCTCACAAACAAGTTTGCAGGTCACACCTACAAACATCCGATACATCCCTGCGGGATGCAGTACCTCATCATCAAAATATCTCGCACGCCAAACTTTCCGAAGAACCATCAGTGGCTCACATCTGCCACACAAGCGTTTTTTCGGGTAGATATTTCATTAAAATACCTATTGTATGGAAGTTAGAGAATTTAAGGAGTTATTCCTTTTGAATCCTCAACTGAATCAAAATAATCCCAGCCGTGGTTCTTATAACTACTCTGCATATACCCCGCGTGGGTATATGCAGAGTAGTTAAACCCCCGGTCTGCGGGTCATTTTTTGGTTCTTTTTGATGACTCAAAAAGAACATACCCCCTCAAATGCCCT
>JAGBFQ010000007.1 GCA_017936385.1 Rikenellaceae bacterium | reverse complement strand
TTTTTTTCGTTGTCTACACCCCCTAACCCCCTAAAAGGGGGCATGTCCAGGGTTCGAGCCCCCCTCTGCAAAAAAAACAAAAGCGGAAACCCTGCTTGGGATTTCCGCCTTCAGTGCTTCCTCAGGGGCTCGAACCCTGGACCCCAACATTAAGAGTGTCGTGCTCTACCAGCTGAGCTAAAGAAGCATCGTTTTTGATGGTGCAAAAGTATAAACTTTTTTCGGTACTGCAAAATATTTGAGCGTTTTTTTCGATTTTTTTTGGTGTCGTACAACAACGTGGCCAAAAAAGAATATCTTTGTACACCATGAAAAGAATAGGACTCATATCGGATACACATGGGGTGTTTGACGACGCTCTGCGGGAGTTCCTCGACGGTGTGGACGAAATTTGGCACGCTGGGGACTTTGGTAACCTCGAAACCTATCAAGCCATCGCCTCGTTCAAACCTCTGCGAGCTGTCTTTGGCAATATTGACGGTGCGGATATTCGCGGGCGGGTCAAGGGTTTAACCAAGTTCACTTGCGAGGAACGCCGCGTGCTGATGACCCACATCGGAGGCTATCCGGGGCGGTATGATGCTCGAATTGCTCCGATGCTTGTGTCGGAGAAACCAAACATTTTTATTGCAGGGCACTCGCATATCTTGCGCGTAATGTATGATAAACGTCACGACCTGCTGTATCTCAATCCCGGAGCTGCGGGAATCTATGGTATTCATAAAGTTAGGACGGCGTTGCGCTTTGAGGTTGATGGCTCGGAGGTGCGTAAAATGGAACTTGGCGAGTGGCCTAAATCTGCGATTATTCGCCATGTGATGTAATATTGAACATTTGTTGTGCGTTATGGTGTCGAACTTAAATTGTTATAGACACTATGCAAGCAAAACACTCTCGTATTCTCGGAAGTATAATCAGTCGTTTGGCTTTTGATGCCGAGCGAAACAACCACACGGATTGGCTTTGCGACCGCCTGTTTCTGCGTGTGATGTCGTCGGCCGGATGTCGTGCCGAACGGATACTTGCGTCGCTACTTAAGGAGTGGGAGATACACCGAATCAAAAGCAGAATAGCACGTAGAATAGACGCACAACCACAGACAGAGGCTGTGGAGAGAGGAACCTTTTTCGAAACTCTTACCACCCGACTTATGCAGATGGCCGAGGTGGACCAAATGTTGGATACTGCACATGTGTTGTGCCTTGTGATGTCCGACCCCTCGACAATCTCAAAGGGCGTGCTCGAAATGTATGGCGTTACGGTCGAGGAGGTGACCGAACGAATGTTGTACACAGATGCGGACGAGGATAACTCGGTAATAATCAATTCGGCACCATTGCTCGAACGGTCAATTCCCATAACCATAACCTCGTCGTTGGGAGTGCGTCGGCAGGAGCGTACCACTCTCGAACGTTTTTCGACCGACATGACGGCTGCTGCCGAGCGTGGAGATATTGACGCAGTTGTGGGGCGTGATGTAGAAATCGAACGGCTGATTCAGATTTTGGGGCGCCGCAAGAAGAACAACCCCGTGTTGGTAGGTCAAGCGGGTGTGGGCAAAAGTTCGATTGTCGAGGGAGTTGCTTTGAGAATTGTGGCAGGGCAAGTTCCTCGGGCGTTGCGTGGCAAGCGTGTGTTGTCGCTCGACTTGGCGGCGTTGGTTGCTGGTACAAAGTATCGTGGCGAATTTGAAGAGCGGATGAACCAGATTATCGAGGAGTTGCGCGCAGACCCACGAATCATCATCTTTATAGATGAGATTCACACGATTGTGGGGGCGGGAAGTACACAGGGCAGCCTTGATGCGGCCAATATTTTGAAACCAGCCTTGGCGCGTGGTGAGTTGCAATGTGTGGGTGCAACGACTCTTGATGAGTACCGCGAAAATATCGAACGTGACGCAGCTCTTGAGCGACGTTTCCAGAAAATCCTCGTCGAGCCGACAACACCTCGACAAACACTTCAGATATTGCGCAAAATAGCACCTCATTACGAACGTCACCATTCGGTTCGTTACACCCGTGAAGCACTGCGTGCTTGTGTCGAACTGACCGACCGTTACGTTTCGGACCGCTACTTCCCCGACAAGGCTATTGATGTTATGGACGAAGCGGGGGCGCGGGCGCAGATGGTTGCTGAGGGGCAACAGACCGTAGAGATTGGAGTTCGTCACATCGAGCAGATTATAACCTTGATGACGGGAATTCCTATGGAGCGTGTGTCGCAGGATGAGATGTCGCGCTTGGTGTCGATGCGTGCAGGCCTTGAGGAGTCGGTGATTGGGCAAACGGCTGCGGTCGATAGGGTGGTGCGTTCTATTGTGCGTAGTCGTACGGGACTCAAAGACCCTTCAAAACCAATAGGTGTATTTATGTTTGTCGGGCCGACGGGGGTAGGTAAAACCCACCTGGCCGAGCAGCTTGCACGCCGAATGTTCGACCGTGACGATGCGATGATTCGGATTGATATGAGTGAGTATGGTCAGGCACACAATGTTTCGCGATTGATTGGCTCGCCGCCCGGATATGTCGGTTACGGTGAGGGGGGACAACTGACCGAGGCTGTGAGGCTGCAACCTTATTCGGTGGTGTTGTTTGACGAGGTGGAGAAGGCGCACCGTGATGTCTTTTCGCTGATGTTACAACTGTTGGACGATGGGGTGTTGACAGACGGTTTGGGACGCAGGGTTGATTTCAAGAATACGATTATCATCATGACTTCGAATCTTGGTTCGCACGGAGCGAAAGTTGATGCTCGTTTGGTGGGTTACCACACGGCGGGACAGGTGCAAAGTCATAGGAAGCCCATGACGGCCAATTATCGCAAGGCTTTGGAGCAACATTTCGCCCCGGAGTTCATCAATCGTCTTGATGATATTGTGGTGTTCAACCGATTGAGCATGGATGACATCGAGAGGATTGTCGATGTTGAGTTGCGTCTGTTGTGTGAGCGTGCCGAGCGTTTGGGCTATCGTCTTGACCTGTCGCCCGAGGCGCGACGACACTTGGCAGAGTTGGGTTATGAGCCTCAATATGGCGTGCGTTCGCTCAAACGCAAGATTATGGAGCACATCGAGGAACCGTTGGCGCAGATGATTGTTGAGGGACGCATCTCGCCCGGAGATACGGTGGGAGTGGAATATGCTGCCCAGGGAGTAGAACTGTTGGTCAAAGCGGCTTGATGTTGTTGGGATAAATCCCTATATTTGTAGCCTAATTTCAAAGAATATGAATACCGAAATAACCAAAAATATCCGATATATCGGTGTGGATGATACCGATATTGACCTTTTTGAGAGTCAGTATATTGTGCCCAACGGCATTTCGTATAACTCATATCTGGTGGAGGGAGAACGACTTGCTATTATGGATACCGTCGACCGCCGCAAAGCCGCCGAGTGGTGGGCGAATCTGACCGTGGCACTCAGTGGACGAACTCCCGACTACCTTGTGGTGCAACACTTGGAACCCGACCACGCGGGCGTTATTGCCGAGGTAATGGAGCGCTATCCCGAACTCAAAATTGTAGCTTCGGCGCGTGCCGTGCAGATGTTGCCCCAATTCTTCGAGGATGCCGACTTCGAGGGACGTACCATTGCCGTTTGTGAGGGCGATACCTTAGATTTGGGTGGCCGCACACTGCAATTCTTTTTGGCTCCGATGGTGCATTGGCCCGAGGTTATGGTGACCTATGATGCAGTGGATAAGGTTGTGTTCTCGGCCGATGGTTTTGGTAAGTTTGGCGCGTTGAGTCATGCGGAAGATTGGGCGTGCGAGGCTCGTCGCTACTACTTTAATATTTGCGGAAAGTATGGCCCTCAAGTGCAGGCTCTGTTGCGTAAGTTGGCGGGGTTGGATGTTGCTATGATTTGCCCTTTGCACGGTCCCGTGTTGACCGAGAATTTGGGTTACTACATTGGTTTGTATAATACTTGGAGCAAGTACGAGGTCGAGACCGAAGGTGTGTTTGTGGCTTATGCCTCGATTCACGGAGGAACGGCCGAGGCGGCATACAAGATGGCTGAAATTCTTAAGACCAAAGGTGTTGCGAAGGTTTCGGTTGCTGACCTTAGCCGTGACGATATGGCCGAGGCTGTGGAGGATGCTTTTCGTATGGGTCGTTTGGTTGTTGCCGCAGCGTCGTATGATGCCGATGTGTTCCCGCCGATGCACGACTTCTTGCACCACCTCAAGATTAAAGGTTTCCGTAACCGCCGCGTGGGAATCATCGAGAATGGTTCGTGGGCGCCTTGTGCAGGAAAGGTTATGCGCTCAATGCTCGAAACCATGCGCGATATCGAAATCGTCGAACCCATGGTTACTATTCGTTCGCGTATGAAACGGGCGGATATTCCTGCGCTGGAGGCTTTGGCCGATGCGGTGTTGGCATAGTTATCTGTATGTTATAAAAGTAGGGCCACGTTCTCGATGAGCGTGGCCCTACCTTTTATAAAATCTTACAGACATAAGCGCGTATGTCATCGCGCAGGCGTTTGTACAAGAAACAATCCTTGTATCTGGTGTTGGTCAACAATAGGTTACGAACGCCCATCTGGGTCGAATTTCGATAGTTCTCCAAGGCGTTCATCAGAGGCGTTCCCTTGGCCGACGAATCGTTGATGTGAGCCATCTCGAGGCGACGCAGTTTGTTACAAATGCTCTCCAATAAAGGCACCGTGACGTTCTCGAACAGTGTGTGACCCTGCATAAACAGATAGGTGTTCTCGGGGAATAGGTCGCGTGCTTTCATGCGTTCGCCCTCGGCGGCTACCAACGGCACGTATTGCGGGTAGTTGCGTTCGAGGAAGTCCACACGGCGCGAAACCTTGCGACTTACCCATTCGATGGTTGATTGGCCGTCCGTTTCGAGGTCGATATACTGAATACGCACGTCATTTTTGAACGATTCGAGTTTATATAGCGTCAAGTCATCCAACTTGGCTGAATAGAGGTACCACAAAAACACGGGATAGATTGTGCGCGAATACTGCTCGAACCACCACTCGAAATCCAGCGTCGGCATATCGTTTTTGGTCGCCTTTGTGCAAATACTCCTCAAACTCGGAGCATAGCACAGCAGGTTTTCGATGGAGTAGGCGTAGCTATGGAACAGATAAGGTGCGGTTTTAACCTGATAAGATTGGGTCGTCTGGCCATCCAGCAGGTAGTCAAAGTCGCTATCCACGCATACGATACGCTCCTCGGAGGTCTGTTCCAACATGTCAATCAGCACCTTTTTACCCTTTGCCAAGTCTCGGCGGGGGGCAACGCTGATTTCGAATGTCAGGCGGTCGCTCTCGAACTCATCGAAGATGTCGCGCCAAAAGGCCACGTCATCATATCCCTCGACGTGAACCTTCACACAACGTTGCCCATCTTTGAGCGCAAGGCGTTGCGGAATGAACTCCTCGGTGAAGTCATATTGCGAAAGTGGTCGGACGCGGCGTGCCATAGTAGTTTACTCCTCTATTTTCTTATAAACACAAGCCGTGCGGCAAACATTGTACACCTGCATAAAATGCTCGTCTTCGCCCTCGCCCGGGAAGGTGAAGTGTTCTGCCGAGTGGTCCATACGACCATAACCTCCGAACTCGGGGTCGTCGGTCGAAAGAATCAGTTGGTACTTGCCCGGCTCACGTACCTTGATGATATAGTCGTTGGTCGATTTTGTTGGGTGCCAATTAAATACAAACACAAGGTCGCGGTGGCTGAATACGATGGTCTTGTCGCCCTCGTCCATTTGTAAGCGATAGGGATAGCCGTCGGCCAGCAGGTCGTACTTCTTCTCAAGAGCAATCATTGCGCGGTCCCAAGCCTCCAACATTCCGAAACGCAGATTCTCGTCCTCGGCCAGCGACCATTGGCGGCGTGCGTGCTTGTAGCTCCAGCCGTTGCCCTCGCGCGGAAAATCAATCCACTCGGGGTGGCCGAATTCGTTACCCATAAAGTTCAGATAGGCATCGCCACCAGCCGTCAGCGTGATGAGTCGTATCATCTTGTGAAGAGCCATACCACGGTCGATAATCATACTCTCGGAGTTGACATCCATGGCAGTATACATCTCCTTATCCATCAGTCGGAAGGCGATGGTTTGGTCTCCCACCATTGCTTGGTCGTGGCTCTCGGCGTAGGCTACGGTTTTGACTCCCGGCAGGCGGTTGGTCAACAGCTCCCACATCTCCCAAATGTTCCACTCGTCGTCGCTTTGGTCTTTGAGCATCTTAATCCAAAAGTCGGGGATGGCCATACCCAAGCGATAGTCGAAGCCAACGCCACCCTCGTCGATAGGGCACACCATACCCGGCATACCGCTCACATCTTCGGCGATGGTTACAGCGTCGGGGCGTATCTCGTGGGTGAGTTTGTTAGCAAGGGTCAGGTAGCACAGTGCCTCCTCGTCGACATCCTCGTTGGAGAACTTTTCGCGGCAGTCGAACTCCGTATATCCGCGGTGACGGTACACCATCGAGGTCACACCGTCGAAACGGAAGCCGTCAAAGTGGAACTCCTCCAACCAATACTTGATATTCGACAGCAGGAACTGCATAACCTCCCATTTGCCATAGTCGAACACGCGGCTGTCCCAATACTGTTGGTAGCCTGCGTCGCCCTGTTTGGAGTAGTGGTACGGTGAACCGTCCAATTCGTTGAGTCCCTCGTCGAAGTTCTTGACAAAGTGGGCGTGTACGAGGTCCATCACCACGGCAATACCCATCGAGTGCGCCGTGCGAATCAGCTCTTTCAACTCCTCGGGTGTGCCGAACCTTGACGACACCGCAAAGAAGTTGGCAACGTGATAGCCGAAACTTCCATAATAAGGGTGTTCGGCCACGGCCATAAGTTGAATGGTGTTGTATCCAGCCTTTTTGACTCGGGGTAGAACGGTGTCGATAAACTCGCGGAATGTACCTACGCCCTCTTTCTCTTGAGCCATACCTACGTGACTCTCGTAAATCAGCAGTGAGCCGAGTGCATTCATGTCGAATGCATCGCCCTGCCAATCGAATTCTTGCGGAATCCAAAATTGGGCGGTGAAGTTTTTGGTGGTGTCATCTTGCACTACGCGCGTTGCGTATGCGGGGATACGGTCATACCAGCCATTCATTCCGTGTACGTGAATCTTATAGAGCGAGCCGTGGGTCAAGCGGTAGTCGTACATTGCGTCGGGCAGGAAGATGCTCCACACTCCGTCGTCGCCTTTCGACATTCTGAGTTCGGTGCGTTGCCAATTGTTGAAGTCACCGAACAAGTAGGCGTCCTGCGCTTTGGGCAACCACTCGCGGAACCACCACCCTTTGAGTGTGGAGTCGTAGTGCCATCCCAGATATTTGTGCATATTGGCAACATCCGTCAGTCGTCCCGTTCCGCCGGTCAGGCGGTTGAGCATAGTTTGATAGTTGTCGTAACGACGGTTAATCACATCCTCGACGGGGGCGAGCCACTCGTCCCTTTCCACGATTTTGAGTGTAGGTTTTGCGCTCATAGATTCCAAATTATTAATAATCCACCTACAAATATAACCATAAAAAAAGACTTTCCCAAGTGTGAGAAAGTCTTTTTTGCGGTAAGTTTCGTATGGAAACCTATTTTGCGACGCGCTCCAGCCATTTAACCATCGACAGCATAACAACCATCGACAGCAGGCAAGCACCGGCAAATACAACCCAGGTGCTCCAAATCGGGGTGTTCATATAGAGCAGACCACCGATGAACAGCAGCGAGTTACCAACAGCGGTAGCTGCCAACCAGCAACCTTGCATCAGACCTTGCATGTGGGGAGGAGCAACCTTCGATACGAATGCCAGACCCAGCGGGCTGATGAACAACTCGGCAACGGTCAGAATGAAGTACAGTGCAATCATAACCCAAGGAGTTACGCGGATAGCGTCAACCTCGGCAGCGGTCATATTTGCAAGTTCGGCTTTCGAAGGCAGAGTGAATGACATAATCATCAGGAATACGTATGCCAAAGCGGCAATACCCATACCCAAAGCAATCTTCATCGGAGTCGAAATCTCTTTACCACCGCGTTTCAGACGGCCGAACAACCACATAATGCAGGGGGTCAGAACAACCACAAAGAAGGGGTTAACGCATTGGAAAATTTCGGCACCCTTGATGGTGGTGAAGCCCAAGTCGATGTTGATTACATCGAGGTTCACATAGTCACGAGCGAAGTAGGTCAGCGAGTAGCCGTTTTGGTGGAACGACAACCAGAAGAAAATTACAATGCCGAACACTGCAAACAGTGCCATAATTCGTTGGCGAATCTCTTGAGCGTCCATCTTAATCTCCTCGGCCGAAACCTTCTTGTCGTCAGCTTTTGCAACGGCAACTTTGGCTCCCGGGTCGGGGAATTTGCTTTTATTAGCAATATAGATTACCAGCGAGATGAGCATCATAACGATGGCAGCCATGAATGCGTATTGGAAACCTTTGTTGAATACGTCCAGGTACTCGGCAGCAAAAGTTGTCAGGTCAGCGGGTTGAGTGCCGTCCAAGTATACTTGGCTTGCGTAGGTTTGGAGGTTAGCCAGACCCTCGCCGGTCATATTCTCACCGTTTTTGAGGTAGCTGTGGCACAATTCGGGCAGAGCGGCGTTGTAGTCGAAGTTGTTGACTTTCAACCACCAGTTACGCACGCCAATTGCAATCCACGGAGCGAAGAAACCACCGATGTTGATGAACATATAGAAGATTTGGAAGCCCGATTCGCGTTTGTCGGCATACTCCTTGTTGTCGTACATTTGGCCTACCAATGCTTGGAGGTTGCCTTTGAACAGACCGTTACCGAAAGCGATAACCATCAGACCAAAGCAGGTAAGGGTCAGATAAAGACCCATGCTGGGAACGGGAGTGGGGGTGGGGATGGCAATAATCAGATAACCGAGAGCCATGATGATAAGACCCCACATGATGGTTCCTTTGTAGTTTTTGGTTTTGTCGGCGATGATACCGCCCACAAGTGCGAGGATGTAAATCGACGCATAGAATACCGAGTAGATATAACCGGTGGTAGTCTCATTAAGACCGAATTTTGCCGATATGAACAGCGTCAAGATTGCCATCATGATGTAGAAGCCGAAACGCTCACCCATGTTGGCCAAGGCTGCTGCAATCAGTCCTTTGGGATGTTTGTTGAACATAAGCAGTTAAGATTTAGTTTTTATTAAGTTAGATAATAATTTGTTTCCAAACTGCAAAGATAGCATTTTTTTTGCGGATTTCCAAACGCCCCATTCGGAATCAATTGTTTTGAGTTGAGAGGGGTGTCATGTTGATTTTTTGAGTTTTTCGGCTACCCATGACACTCCGATACCGATTAGGGTTCCGACGGCAGATTCTCCAAAACGCAGAGCTCCGTTGAGTAGGGGTGATATGTTGGGCTCGATTTTCGACACTACCAGCACAATGATGAGGGTGATGGTTGCAATTTTTCCGCCGTCGGGGATTCCGAAGGCCATGCATATCAGCGAAAGAATCACCACTGCCAGAGCCATGCCGCCGATGTTGAACTCGAACAAAAGCAGATAAACATAAGCCAAAACAGCTCCCATAAAAGTACCGAGCAAGCGTAACCATCCCATCTTGATTGACGAGCGAACACCTTCGGTATCAATGACTATGACGGCCGAGGTGCAGGCTAACATTACGCCCAACCATATAGCACCCGAGCCTTGGCTGAATAGGTCGGCGAACCAATCGCCAAAGACATAAGCGAGCAGTATGGCAACAGCTTTGAGTAGCGCGCTGAGCAGGTCGATTCGATGAATCACCCGACTGAAAGTGTTTTGTGTAGTCATAAAAAGTTCGTATGAGGATTCGAAAATCCTCATACGAACAAAAAGCGTGCCCTTGCTTCGTGGTTAGTCCTTGAGCATATAGTTGACCGTAGTCACCACCCTTACTACCTTGATGTACGGGGTGTTGCTGTCACGGTCGGTTACCGAGAACTGACCCTGCGAAGCCGAGCGAATCTTACCCAAGCGGCTATCCGAATCGGCTGCAAATTTCTCGGCGGCTTTGCGGGCGTTGTGTGTTGCCTCCTCAATCATCTGCGGTTTGATGTCGTTGAGCAGTGTATAGGAGTATTGCGTCGGGTACTCCCATTGGTTGCCCGTGCCGATGGCGATGTCGCGGTCGAGCAGCGAGAACTGTTCCGATTGCAGATGGCGTACTAATTCTACCTGGTCGGTACAGACCGTGATAATCGAGGTTACAATGTAGCGGTATGTGCGATTGTCGCCATATTGATTGGTGCGTGTATCTTCGATTTTGGGTGCGGCGATGGTGATTTCGCTCTCGGGAATTCCCGATGAGGTGAGCCAATCTATTATTATACGGTTCTTGAGTGTTACGTTGCTGTAAATATCCTCAAGGGCGTTGCCGCCTACCTTGTAGACAACGGGCCAAATAACTTGATTGGCAGTAACTTCCTTCTCGCACAGACCTTTAACCGTTACTATGCGGTCGAAACCGCGTGCCGTGCGGACTGCCGATGGAATACTGATGGCTACCGCCAAGAGTCCCAGCATGATACAGAATCCGCTCCAAAAATTCTTGTTGTTCATATCGTTAATGGTTGGTTTGTCGTGTTGTGTGTCAATTATTGTGCCTGCATTTTGGGTAGTGCAGGTGGTGGGGGAGGTGTGCCTTCGGGAAATCCTCCGGGAGGTGGAGGGGGCATCTTGCCGTCGTGGGGCGGTGGTGGCATTTTGCCGTCATGGGGATGCACACCTGCTGGTGGTGGAGGTGGCATCAGGGGTCTGTGGCCGAGTGCCGGTATTGCAATGTAGGTCGAATCGTTACATTCATATTTGTACTTTTCGCCCACTTTCATTTCGGGATTGCTCAGTAGCATAGTTCCATATTTCGAAGTCGGAACGCATATCAATGTATCGGTTGGCTCGCGCAAAGCACCTCCGTCATATCCGATTGCCATTGTAGTAGGCAGTTCTACATTTTGAATTATAACCGAGGGCTGTGTGCTAACGCTATCGGTAGGTGTGCTGGTAAGACCTCCCACACCCATAATCTCACCGCCATTGATAGCAAAACGATTTAAGTCGCAGTCGAAACCAGCCTCGGGAATACCTGCACCATAGGCAGTAACCTCACCGCCATTGATTTCGATTGTACCGTTAGAATCCACACCATCGTTGAGCAACGAGTAGAATACCATTTCGCCAGCGTTTATTTCCAACGCCTCTCCCGCATTAAGAGCATCATCCTTGGCTTTGACACGAACCGAGCCCCCTTCAATAAGTATCAGTCGTTTGGACTCAATGCCTTCGCCCGCATTGATAGCCTCAACATATATGTCGCCACCACTAATACGCACCAGACTATCGGCTTTGATACCCTTGGGTGATGAGGTGTCGTTTTTCTTTTTGTCAAACAGCACATTGCCACTTGCCACAAGTCGAGCACCTTCAATCGCCGTGGATTCAATAAGCACGCACTTGCCTGCGTTCAGACACTTTGAGGCGTCGCCCGACACTTCGATGTCCACAGCACTACTTATCACAATATCGTCGTCGGCTTTAATGCCTGAGCCCTTGGGGCCTGTGGTACGAATCTTCACATTACTGTACTTTTCGTTCATATTCACCACCACATTGGCACGCACCTTCTTTTGGGGGGTGGTTACTATGGTGGTTGAGTCGGCTTTGGTGTTTTTTTTGTTTTTCTTCTCCTTGGGGCGGTTGGCCGAGATGCCGTCGTCCATGCAACGGATTTCGAGCTCGCCACCGAGTAACTCTACGCTGCCCTCCTTGCAGTCAATACCGTCACTTCCGGCCTCAATCTCCACTATGCCGTCATTCATCCGAATGTAGTCGTTGGCGTGCAGACCGTCCTTGGCAGAGTTTATGTTCCACTGTCCGCCCATTACGCGGATGTAGTCGTCCGAGGCTATGCCGTGGCCTCCGCGAGCCTTAATCTCAAATTTGGGGCTGAGGTCACCGCAAAGGATAATTTGACCCTCCGAGAAAATGGCCCCCTTGCAATCCTCGCCCTCGATGGTTTGATACTTGGTGGCGTCGGTAAGGTGGTTTTCGCCTGAGTATGTGAGCCACAGCCGTTTTTTGTTCTGGCAGTTGATGACTGCGCCACGTGTTGAGCTTAAGCGTACATTGTTGAACTCCATCAGCACGGGCACGTTGCCGTAAATCTTGAGGCTTGCGTCGTCACTGTGTCCGGTCAATATAACCTTCAGACCCGTTACAGTGCTGTCGCTTACAGAAAGTGTGATATGGTCGCCGTTGCAGGTGATGTTCACTAAACTGTCTGTTTCGAAATGAGTCGTCATCGGGTCGAATTTTATGTTCACCGATTGATTGAATTCGGCGTTGGCTAAATCGTCTTTATCGATTTCGAGAGATGGGGTAGTGGGGATATTGGTTTGGCACCCTACAAGGGTAACGCCCAAAAACAAAACCCAAAATTTTTTCATAATAAATGTGTGTTATTGACGCGAGTAGATGGCGATTTGTCCATCTTCACTCTCGAGAGTGAGCTTGCGGTTGCTTACACCGCGTATCACATATACTATTTGTTGTTCAAAAGTTTCATCTTCGTTGACGCTCTCGGCTACAAGCACCAGACGATTACCGCGCAGCAGCCAACTTTTGTAGACCACCTCGTCAGTGTTAATCGAGTGAGCCGAGCCGTCCGACTCGAGTGTGAATCCCTGCACCTGGTCGGGCGCTACGGGGTTAGGCTCAACCCACGACCCCGTAAGATAGTGTTCGTAGGGCATGTCGGGGGCGATGATTTTGATGGCTGTCAATACCTCGCCCGTATTGGTTGGGGTTACCTTGCACTCGGCAGCCACGGATTGTCCGGCCACCAAGCCATCGCACTCCGAAAGGTCGGTGGCATCGGAGAGGACTATCCACACCTCGGTGGTGTCGTTCTCTTGAATCATTGCGCTCTCGGCGTAGGCGTCAAGCACAATACCTCGCACGGTGCGCACCTCGGGTTTCTTGGCGGCGCACGCGGCAAGTGTCACGCTCAGAAGTATCAGCAAAAAACGTTTCATACGTTGACAAATGTAGTGATTATAATCGGAAAATACAACCTATCATACGTAAATCAGAACACCCGCCACGGCCGAAAGTGCAATCAGCAGAATGGGGTTGACGCGGAGCGTGTTGAGCACTACGCAGATGCCAAAGATTACCCAACTCCAAGTGTCTATAAAACTCGCGCCGTCGCTCTCCGACGGAAACATCAACAACAATGCCGCGGCCGTAATCATACCCACCAGCACCGGCATCATACCGGCCATTGCACCCTCCATGTAGCGGTTGCCACGCACTCGAAGGTAGAATTTGGCAAGCGAGAGCATAATCACAAAGCAGGGCACGCACACGGCCGTCGTGGCGATTATCGAACCAAATATGCCTGCCACTTCGTAGCCGATATAGGTGGCGCTATTGATGGCGATTGGCCCGGGGGTCATCTGTGAAATTGCCACGATGTCGGTAAACTGCGCTGCGCTTATCCAGCCACGACTTACTACCACCTCTTGTTGTATGAGCGAGAGCATGGCATAGCCACCGCCAAAACCGAAGAAACCTATCTTAAGGTATGATAGAAATAACTGAAGATAAATCATTGCGTGTTAGTTTTTTAACTTGCGAGAACTGATGGCTGTGTATGTCAGTCCGACTGAAGCCCCTGCAATCAGTACCCACACGGGTGAGAATCCCCACCACCAAATAGACAGACCCACCGCCGCAGCAATCATGATTTTCCACCACGTCATACTTCGGGATAGTGTGATGATTGGACCTACAATCAAAGCCACAACTGCCGGACGCATACCTTTGAATGCAGCGTCAACATAGCTGTTTTCGCGGATGGTTGCAAAAAACATGGCAATCAGCAGTATGATTACCAACGACGGGATGATGGTCCCGAGCGCTGCTGCAAAGGCTCCTGCCGTTCCGCTTCGTTTGTATCCCACGAATACGGCCGTGTTGATGGCTACCGGACCGGGCGACGATTGGGCGATGATGAGCAGTTCGGTGAATGTTTTATGGTCAATCCACTTTTTGCGTTCGATGATGGCTCGTTCGATGAGCGGCAACATGGCGAATCCTCCGCCAAAGGTGAACAACCCGATGCGGAAAAACGTAGCAAAAATTTCGAATAAATCGCGCATTACTGATTGATGAATGAGATGTACATAACTCCTGCCAAAGCTGCTGTCTCGGTACGTAGGCGCATATCTCCGAGGGTTACTTCGATGAAACCTGCGTTGCGTGCCGCCTCAATCTCCTCGGGCGAAAAGTCTCCCTCGGGGCCAATCAACAGCAGCACATCTTCGCCTGCTGTGACAACTTCACGCAGTGGGCGACGTTCGGTCGCTTCGCAGTGGGCAATCAGTCGTTTACCTTCGAAGGGCATGGTCAGAAGTTGTTTGAACGGAGTTAGTTCGTCCACTTCGGGCTTATATGCCTTAAGTGACTGTTTCATGGCGCTTACCACGATTTTGTCGATGCGTTCGGTTTTGATTACGCGGCGTTCGCTGTGGGCGCACTCGATGGGGATGATGCGATGGATTCCCACTTCGGTGGCCTTCTCGGCAAACCATTCGTAACGGTCGATATTTTTGGTCGGGGCCACGGCCATCGTTAGGCGATAGGGTAGGCGTTCGAACTCCTCGGTGTGTTGCTCGATGCGCACGGTACAACGGCGTCCCGTTTGTATGATTTGTGCGCGGTACATTCCGCCACGGCCGTCGACAAGGTGGATTGAGTCACCTGTGCCCAGACGTAGCACCTTTTCGCAGTGGCGGCTCTCCTCTTCGCTGAGGGTGTATTCGTCAAGCGTAATATCTGGTGAGTAGAAAAGTTGCATTTTGGCAAAAAATATTTAACTTTGCAAAGTTACTAAAAATATTAGGAATATGATGAAAACCCTTCTGATAATTGCACTGTCGATTGTGGCAGTCGTTATGTGTGTCTATTTGGTGTTGGTGGTTAGGGATTTGGCTCGGCCCGATGCTCCGCAAAGCAAACACCTTAAGAAACATTTCGGCATTTCGGCGATTCTTTTTGCGGCCGTTGTGATTCCGATTGTTCTTTTGCAATATGTTGATAAACAGGATAAAGTAGAGATGCGACAAAATCCGTTTTTCGCTCCGTGGAATACCATGTACGGAGTGCCGCCATTCGACAAAATTCAATTAGAGGACTATGCTCCGGCCTTCGAACGTGCTATGGCTGAGCAAAACGAAGCCATTGCGGCGATTGTACAGCCCGACAATACACCTACCTTCGAATCGGTCATTGAGGCGTTGGACCGTAGCAGTAGTTCGCTGTATTCGGTGGCTAATATTTTCTTCCTGCTGGCGTCGGCCGAAACTTCGCCCGAAATGCAGGCGTTGGAGGCTGAACTTTCGCCTAAACTTGCAGCACACATGGACGCTGTGATTCTCAATGATTTCCTTTTCGAGAAAGTGAAGGCCGTTTATGACCACCGCGAGGAGTTGTGCGGCGGTGATTCAGCCAAATTGCGACTGACCGAGAAGTATTATAGACGTTTTGTGCGTAACGGAGCCTTGTTGCCTATCGAACAAAAGGCCGAATTGCAGAGGGTGAACGAGGAGTTGTCGCTGCTTGAAGTGAAGTTTACGAATAACCTGCTTAGTGCCACCAACGACTACAAATTGGTGCTCAACAGTAAGCAAATTTCGGGTCTACCCGCCAACTTAATCACCGCTGCCGAGCAAAAAGCCGAAGAGTTGGGTTACAAGAATCGTTATGTGTTTACGCTTCATGCTCCGAGCTGGATTCCCTTTATGACCCATTCGTCGGACGAAAAACTGCGCAAAGAGTTGTATCAGGCCTATCTGAATCGTTGTGCAGCAGGCACCGAATTCGACAATACCCAAATCATCAACGACATCATACGTCTGCGACTGAGAAAGGCCAATCTGTTGGGCTTCAACTCTTATGCGGCATTTGTGCTGGATGATGTGATGGCAGGTACTCCCGAGAAGGTTTATGACCTGTTGGATGAGTTGTGGGAACCTGCGCTTGGCAAGGCCAAAGAGGAACTTGCGGCTATGCGTGCCGAAAAGCACAAGGATTACCTCAATAAGAAGAAAGAGACCGAACGCAAGGCCAATGAGAGTATTACGGTTGACGGCGAACCCGAAGAGATGACCGACGATGAGGCGCAAACGGAAGAGTCGCAAGAAGAGAATAAAACGGTGGATAGCATCGAGTTTAACAGTTGGGATTGGTGGTACTATGCCGAGCGTGTGAAACGTGTTAAGTACAGTTTTGACGAGGAGAGTATACGTCCTTATTTGTCGTTGACCAACGTTCGTCAAGGTATCTTTGAGTTGAGTAACCGACTCTATGGTGTGACTTTCCGACCCATCAACGTGCCGGTTTATCACAGCGAGTGTCAAACTTTCGAGGTGTTGGACCGCAACAATACCCACTTAGGTGTGTTGTATATGGATTTCTTCCCGCGAGAAGGCAAGGCCGGTGGTGCTTGGTGCGGTGAGTTCCGAACCCAAAGTTATACCCCCGAAGGTGAGCGCGTGTCGCCCGTAGTGACCATTGTGTGTAACTTCTCGCGTCCGGTGGGCAGTGGCGAAGCTCTGTTGACAATCGACGAAACGTTGACCTTCTTCCATGAATTTGGACACGCACTGCACAACCTATTTAAGAATGTTCCTTACGAGGGATTGAGTGACGTGGAGCGTGATTTTGTGGAGTTGCCGTCGCAACTGCTGGAGAATTGGGCGTTCCAAAACAAACTACTCAAAACATACGCCGTGCATAACCGCTCGGGAGAAATTCTTCCCGACCGCATCTTGCGTCGATACCGTCGCAGCCAAAACTTCAATAAGGGTTTTGCTACCGTGGAACTGCTGGCTGCGGCATACATAGACCTTGACCTGCACAATATTACCGAATATGGTGCACCCATCGACCTGGAGGCTTACGAGAAATATATGTTGGCCAACAAACGCGGACTTATTCCGCAAATCGAACCGCGTTATCGCTATCCATATTTCAAACACATCTTTGGTGGAGGTTATGCGTCGGGCTATTACAGCTATCTGTGGTCGGAGGTGCTCGATAAGGATGCTTTTCAAGCCTTTGTCGAAACGGGCGATATTTTTGACCGCAAGACAGCCGACCGTTTCCGCGCTACGGTGTTGTCGCAGGGGGGTATGAAAAAAGGAATGGATTTGTATATGGACTTCCGTGGAGCGGAGCCAAGTCGTGAACCTCTGCTCAAAGCCCGTGATATTTGGGTTGAACCCATAGTTGATTCACTTGCGGCAGATTCACTCGCAGGTTCGACAAATTAGTGGTTTTGGTTCTTTTTGTCAACACAAAAAGAACCAAAAAAACGAGGCGCAGACCGTTCAATAAAGTAAGCCTACTCCGTATTAAGTCCCCACCTTATTAAGTCCCCTCCAAGGAGGGGATTTAGGGGAGGGTCCAACACAAAATCATTATCAAAGGCGCGCCTTTGATAATGGGGATTTAAGGGAGGGCCCAACACAAACCTCCATCTCCACAAAAAAAGCAGGTCGCAGCCCAATTGTCTACTCCGTATTAAGTTCCCACCGTATTAAGTCCCCTCCAAGGAGGGGATTTAGGGGAGGGTCCAACACAGAATCATTATCAAAGGCATGCCTTTGATAATGGGGATTTAGGGGAGGGTCCAACACAAACCTCCATCTCCACAAAAAAAGCAGGCCGCAGCCTGCTTTTTGTGGAGATGGAGGGAGTCGAACCCTCGTCCAAACAAGGAACCCAAATGCTTTCTACACGTTTATCCGTCACTTAATCCTCTTACTCCGTGCAGGCAGACGGCCGCCAACACAAAGTCGCAAGTCCCTAAATTTTGCCCGTGGGTCGGGACAACCCCGCAGACTATCTCCAAATGATTGATACCCCGTATGCTTTGGACTTAAGGAGCGGAAATCCTCGGCGGGATACTCGTCGCACCACCATCCTTGGGCAGCGCGATTAAGCCAATTATCCCTGATAATTAGGCAGCGAGTGCATAGCTATTATTGCCAGTTAATTTTTGAGTGTTCACTTTAACGAGCACCTCCACACAACGCTCGACGTGCTTACAATCAAGCTCTGCCTGCTGTCAAAACCGGTCATCCCCTGAATTGTATATTCTTTACAGCGACAAAGTTCGCGCCAAAACACGAACTTTGTCACGTGTGCGTAGTTCTTAGTCTTTAAAAATAATGGTCTTGCCCGTCAGACGGCTCTCCTCGGCGGCATAGCATACGCGGTGGCTCTCCAAAGAGTCTTGGATGTCGGTGCGCAGTTTGTGATTCCGGTTACGCACGGCCTCGACAAAGTCGGCAACAAGGCGTAAGTCCGAACCGCCGTGGAACGGCATGTGAGCAACGTGGCTGAAGTCGTACACCTCGGTAGTGCGCTCACGGAAACGACGTACGGTGAGTTTTTGTTCGTCTCCGGTGATTTCGCCATGGGTCAAGTTGACCTGAGTGAATCGGCAGTCGTTAAGTGTAAACGCATTGATGGTGAACGATGCGGTAACTTCGTTTTCGGTTTCGATATTGACCATTTGGTGGTCGGCAACATTATTGTCGCAACGATATACGCAACGTCCGTAGGGGCCTTGTGCCAACTCGCGGTCCAGCACCTTGTCCAAAGTGGAGTCTTCGGGCACATCGAAGTTGGCTACCCAATCGTGGCGAACCTTATAGAGGTCTATTGCCGAGTAGGGACATTTGCTCTCAATGTGGTCGGGACAGTGGATGCAACGGTCGGCAGAACCTTTGGGTGCGTTCTCGGCCTTGAACCAACGAAGCGAACCAAAAGAACTGACCTTCTTACATTTAGAACCCACCATCCACAGTGCCAGGTCAACATCGTGGCTACATTTCGAAATCAACATGGGGTTGGTTTTTTCGGCGCGGTTCCAGCTGCCACGTACGAAACCGTGAGTTACGCGGTCGAGGTTGATGTCGGCCGTATGGTTGAACGAAATTACTTCGCCCAGTTCACCAGAATCAATAATCTCTTTTATTTTGATGAAGTAGGGGTGGAATCTCAAAACGTGACACACTCCCACAACCAAATTTTTCTCCTTGGCTCCTTGGGCAATAGCCTCACACTCTTGGAGTGTTTGTGCAATAGGCTTTTCGAGCAGGATGTTGTACCCCTTGTCAATAGCCATCATGGTAGGCTCGAAGTGTTTGTCCTCGGGAGTGCAAATCATAACGGCATCGAGTTCGATGTCAGTAGCGAAGAAATCGTAATAGTTGCTGAAACGGTACTCTGCCGGAATCGCAAACTTGTCGGAGAGTTGGTTCAGGCGGATTTCCACAGGGTCGACGATGGCCACTATTGCCAATTCGTCGGGATGCATTATTGCATATTCCAAATATTTACGGGCGCGGTTGCCTGCGCCTATGACAGCCACCTTTATAGCGCGGTTGCCTGCTTGGCTATACGAATCGTACATAATGTGTAAATTTCAATCGTGACCGCAAATTTAATAATTTGCTCGGAAAAAACATACCATAATACACTTTTTTTGAAAAAATATCATAATTGGGTGATTTTAGTGCGGTTTTCTCGGAGAGAATCATTACATTTGCATGAATAAACTCAAAACATTAATTTTACACTATTAAAAAACTATGAGCGACGCTATCAAACATGAATGCGGAATTGTTCAAATCAGGTTGCTAAAACCTCTGTCTTTCTACAATTCGGACCATTACGGACTGAATAAACTCTATCTGATGATGGAGAAACAACACAACCGTGGACAAGAGGGTGCAGGAGTTGTGTGTGTGAAAGTGAATGCTGAACCAGGACAAGAGTATATCTCACGTGAGCGTGCTTTAGGAAGTGGGGCCATTTCGGCTATATTCGACACTATTCGTCAAAGTGAAAATAATCCGAACTTACCTTACATCGGTAATCTTTATATGGGTCACCTGCGTTATGCCATGAGCGGCCAAAGGGGTATGGAGTATGTGCATCCTTTCTTGCGTCGTAGCAATTGGAGGTGTCGCACTCTTTGTATTGCAGGTAATTTTGGCTATACAAATCTCCAAGATGTGTTTGATGAGCTTGTAGAGCAGGGTCAACACCCTCGTAGTGGTGCCGATAGCTATGCCTTGTTGGAGCAACTTGGGTATATGCTTGATAAACAATGTGAGCAACTGTATGATAAATATTCGGCAGAGGGTTATTGCGGTCATGAACTTAATACCAAGGTTGAAGCCGAGGTGGATTTTGTGCCTATTCTGAAAGAGGCCTCCAAAAAGTGGGATGGAGGATATGTGATGACAGGCGTGACGGGTAGCGGCGAAAGTTTTACCATGCGCGACCCGTGGGGTATCCGTTCGGCACACTACTACATTGATGAGGATGTGGTGGCTATTGCGAGTGAACGAGCAGTTATTCAAACCGCAATGAATGTTCCGTTCGAGTCTATTAAGGAACTGCAACCAGGAGAGGCTCTTTTTATAAAGAAAGATGGCACGGTGTCGTTCCAACAAATTATCGAGCCTATCAATCCTCGTCCTTGCTCGTTTGAGCGCATCTATTTCAGCCGTGGTAGCGACGCAGTTATCTACAAGGAGCGTAAAATGCTGGGTAAACTGCTGGTGGATGACATCCTGCGCGAGGTGGATTACGATATCGACCACACCGTGTTGTCGTTTATTCCCAATACTGCCGAGGTGTCGTACTACGGTATGGTCGAGGGTATGAATGAGTATTTGAACGATATTAAGGTTGCGAAGATATTGGCTTTGCCCGAAAAGGATGAGCAGACAATTCATCAAATCCTTGAGTCGAAGGTGCGTACCGAGAAAATTGCAATCAAAGATATTAAACTTCGTACGTTCATCGCACAGGGTGGAACGCGCGATGATATGGCAGCTCACGTGTATGATGTGACTTGGGGATGTATCACTCCGTACGTGGATAATATGGTGGTGATTGACGACAGTATTGTGCGTGGTACAACTCTGCGTCAAAGCATCCTCCAAATGTTGGGACGTCTGCATCCTCGCAAGATTGTGATTGTGTCGTCGGCTCCGCAGGTGCGCTATCCGGACTATTATGGTATCGATATGTCGCGTATGGAGGAGTTTATAGCATTCAATGCAGCAATCGAACTGTTGCACGAAACGGGACAATCGGAACTGATTGATAATGTTTACAGGGAGTGTTGTCAAGCAATGACCGATGGCCGTTGCTACGAGCAGAACTTCGTCAAGAAGATTTATGAGCCATTCACAGCCGACCAAATCACTCGCAAGATTGCCGCTATGGTGACGCCCGAAGATATAGGTTGCGAAATCAGTATTGTTTATCAGTCGCTTGAGGGTTTGGCCGAGGCTTGTGCCGGCAACGATGGAGATTGGTACTTCTCGGGCGACTATCCCACACCATGGGGAAATCGTCTTGTTAACGAGGCGTACATCAAATATTACGAGAAATTTGTAATGACAACAAAATAATATTCTTAAATAAATTTAAAACTATGAAAAGCAACTACAAACTACACAAGGAAGGTGGTCTCGTAAAGGGTGCCGAGCCTCGTGACATTGTTTGTCGCTACGAGAAAATCAACACCATGCTGTTGAGTACCGAGTCTGACGCGGCAGACTATGTGTCCGACAAAATCATTGCAGCAATCAATGCCAAACCGGTTTCGGAAGGCAAATTCGTGCTTGGTCTGACTACCGGTAAATCGCCTGTTGGCATCTATCGCCAGCTTGTGGCTAAATATAATGAGGGCAAAGTCAGCTTCAAGAATGTTGTTGTTTTTGCGTTGGATGAGTTGTATCCTATCGCACCTTCGCATCTGCAAAGCCGTCACAGCCTGCTTAAAAGTAGCCTTCTCGACCAAGTGGATATCGCTACCGAGAATATCTACATTCCCAATGGTAGCGTAAGTGTTGACAAAGTACACGAGGAGTGCGCAGCTTATGAGGCTAAAATCAAAGCATGCGGTGGTATCGACCTGCTGTTGCTTGGTACGGGTGCACAAGGACAAATCGGTTTCAACCAAGCCGGCTCGTTCAACAACACCAAAACCCGCATGGTTGTACTGAACAATAACTCGCTGTCGTCGATTTCGGAGGGTTTCCGTAGCGACGAGGAGGTTCCCTCGAAAGCAATCACCATGGGTATCGACACCATCATGAATGCCAAGAGCATCATTATGACCGCTTGGGGCGAGGAGAAATCGGCCATCGTTCGTGAAGTTGTAGAGGGTGAAGTTACCGGCGACCGTCCTGCAACCTATCTGCAAGAGCACGACAATATCGAGTTGGTTGTGGACGAAACCGCAGCTCAAGAGTTGACCCGTGTTAAAACTCCGTGGTTGGTAGGTACTTGCGATTGGCAGCCCAAATTCATCCGCAAGGCTGTGGCTTGGCTGTGCGGTAAAGTTGGCAAACCTATCTTGAAACTTACCTATAAAGATTATATTGACAACTCGTTGGGTCAACTGCTGGATGTTGCCGGCACCTACGACTCGATTAATATCAAAGTGTTCAACGACCTGCAACACACCATCACAGGCTGGCCCGGTGGCAAACCCAATGCCGATGATTCGACCCGCCCGGAGCGTGCACTGCCTTATCCGAAACGTGTGGTTGTATTCTCGCCGCACCCCGATGATGACGTGATTTCGATGGGTGGTACTCTGTGCCGTCTGGCCGAGCAAGGTCACGATGTACACATCGCTTATGAGACTTCGGGTAACTTTGCAGTACACGATGACGTGGTAATGCAAATCTTGGACACCGCTCGTGAGTGCGGACTCGAGAACCGTTACGACGAGGTTAAAGAGATGATTAAAAACAAGAAGGCAGGCGAACCCGACCCGCGCGAACTGTTGTCGCTCAAGGGCGCAATCCGTCGTGGCGAGGCTAAGGCTGCGGTTGGTCACTTTGGTGTCCCGATGTCGAACGCACACTTCCTGAACCTGCCGTTCTACGAAACCGGTGGTCTGAAGAAGGGCGAATTGAGCCAAGCCGATATTGATATTATCGTGGCTCTGTTGCAAGAAATCAAACCTCACCAAATTTATGCTGCCGGTGACTTGGCCGACCCGCACGGAACTCACCGTGTATGTATCGAGGCTGTGTTGGGCGCCCTGGAGCAACTCAAAGACGAGGCTTGGGTTAAGGATTGCAACTTGTGGTTGTATCGCGGTGCATGGCAAGAGTGGGAACTCGACATGGTAGACATGGCAGTACCCCTGAGCCCCGACGAGGTTATCAAAAAACGCCACGCTATCTACAAACACCTCTCGCAAAAGGATATCGTTCCTTTCCCGGGTGAGGATGCACGTGAGTTCTGGCAACGCGCCGAGGAGCGTAACCAAAACACTGCTCGTATGTATGACCAACTCGGTATGGCGGAGTACCAAGCTATCGAGGTGTTCGTGAAATTGGACTTATTTAAATAATAAATAGGTATGGAAGAACGGTGGAGGGTGCGAGTCTAAACGCTTGTCGCCTTCCGACCGTTTGACTATTAGAGGTAAAAAAAGAAACCTAAAATAAATAACTAATTTTTCTTCACTACAAAAAACTAAAACACTTATGAAAAAATTGATTCTGTTTGTTGCCGCTATGGTGAGCGCATTCTCGCTGTCGGCAGCACCCAAAACCAAAGAGTACAAAGTGGCTTCGCCCGATGGTAAAATCGAGGTTGTTGTTTCGGTAGGCGAGAACCTTTCGTACACCGTACTCAACAATGGCAAAGTGATGATTGCTCCCTCGGCTATCTCGATGAACTTCGAGGATGGTACCGTATGGGGTGCAGCTCCTAAATTGAAAGCAAAAACCATTAAAAGTTGCAAACAAAACATAGCTGCTCCTACTTCGGCGCGTGCCAAAGAGATGCAACTCAACTACAACGAGTTGGAGTTGGTTGGCTCGAAATTCGGAGTTACATTCCGCGTATTCGACAACGGTGCCGCTTATCGTTTCTACACCAACGACAAGAAACTGAACAAAATCCTGGTTGACGAGGTTGCAGAGTTCAACTTCGAGGGCGACCCCAAGGCATTCCTGCCTTACTCGGTTAGCGAGGGCCACCCCTTCGATACCTCGTGCGAGCCTCAATACACCGTTGTTGACAAGCTGAGTGACTTCAACCCCAAGAAGATGGCCATCCTGCCTACGCTGGTTGACCTGGGCGACAAAGGTAAAGTTATTCTGATGCAATCGGATGTTGAGAACTACGCTTGTATGCAATTGGTTTACGACGCCGACAAGAAAGGTCTGAGCGGTAAACTCGCTCGCTACCCCAAATCGTTCACCAAATGCGGCGTTCGTTGCAAACAATACGTTAACGAAAGAGAGACCTATGCTGTGAAAGTTTCGGGTGCCCGCACCTTCCCCTGGAGAGTTATGGGTATCGCTAACGAGGACCGCGAACTGCCTATGAACAACTTGGTTTATATGCTGGCTTCACCCAACCGTATCGGCGACACTTCGTGGATTAAATACGGTAAATCGGCTTGGGACTGGTGGAACAACTGGAAAATCTCGAACGTAGATTTCAAAGCCGGTATCAACACCGCAACTTACAAATACTACATCGACTTCGCTGCCAAATACGGCTTGGAGTACATCATCCTCGATGAGGGTTGGACTCCTTCGGAGAAAGGTAATATTTTGGTTTCGCGTCCCGAAATCAACCTGCCCGAAATCGTAAACTACGGTAAAGAGAAAGGCGTAGGCGTTATTATCTGGGTTGTAGGTAAAGTTCTTGATAACCAACTCGAGGAGGCTGTGAAATTGCACTCGGATATGGGTGTCGCAGGTTACAAAGTTGACTTCATCGACCGTAACGACCAAGAGGCTGTTCAAATGATTTATCGTATCGCTGAGGCTACCGCTAAACACAAACTGGTGGTTGACTTCCACGGTATCTACCAACCCACCGGTTTGAGCCGCACCTATCCCAACGTTATCAACTATGAGGGTGTGTTCGGTTTGGAGCAACTCAAATGGTCGAACCCCAATATGCCTCTGTACGACGTAACCATGCCGTTCATCCGTATGGTTCCGGGTCCCGTAGACTACACCCAAGGTGCTATGCGTAACTGCGCACACGGTATCTTCCGCGAGATTTACAGCGCACCTATGAGCCAAGGTACTCGTTCGCACCAAGTTGGTACCTACGTTGTATTCGACAGCCCGTTTGTAATGCTGTGCGATACTCCTACCCACTATGAGCTGGAGCCCGCTTGCACTCAATTCATCGCTAAACTGACCACCAACCCCGACGAGACCAAAGTTCTGGACGGTAAAGTAGGTGAGTACATCATCACCGCATGTCGTGAGGGTAGCAACTGGTATGTAGGTGGTATCACTTCGTGGGCAGAGCGCACCGTTAAGGTTGATATGTCGTTCTTGGGCGAGGGTACCTACAACGTCGAGATGATGATTGATGGTCTGAACGCTAACCGCGTAGGAGAGGACTACAAAATCGTTAAGAAACAAGTAACCGCAAAAGACACTCTCGAAGTTTATATGGCTCGCGGTGGCGGTTTTGCTATGGTAATTACCAAGTAATCTGAATATCGATGAAAAAAACACTGTTATTTTTGGCCGCCCTTGTCAGTTGCGTGTCGCTGTTAGCCTCGACGCCGAGAGCAGAGTATCCCCGTCCGCAATTTGAGCGTAGCGAGTGGATTAATCTGAACGGCGAATGGCAGTTCCAGATTGACTCGAAATTCGAGGGCAAACAAAACAAACTTTATGAATCGGACGCTCGTTTGAGCGACAAGATTATCGTGCCGTTCGCACCCGAGAGCAAACTCTCGGGTGTGGGCAACACGAACCACATGGATGCCGTTTGGTATAAACGCACAGTGAATATCCCGAGCGAATGGGCCGGCAAGAAAATTATGCTTAACTTCGGTGCTGTGGATTTTCTGTGCGAGGTTTGGATTGACGGCGTGTATGTGAGCTCGCACGAGGGAGGTACTTCGTCGTTCTCGTTTGATGTAACTCCGTTTGTGAAAGCCGGTCAAGTGGCCGAAATCACAGTTTATGCCGAGGATAAGTTCTCCAATTGGAGCAAACAACCCTCGGGTAAACAGAGCTCGCGTGAGTCGTATGGTTGTTTCTATACCCGCACCACGGGTATTTGGCAAACCGTATGGATGGAGGCTGTGGCTCACAATGGTCTGCGTCGCGCACGTATAACTCCCGATGTGGACAACTCGCAATTCGTTGTAGAGCCCGAGTTCTATGGCTTGGAGAGTGGTCAAACCCTTGTGGTTGAACTGATGGACGGTAAGAAGAAAGTGGCTGCAAAGACCGTTGTTGCTTCGAACTCGTCGATTGTGGTTCTACCTGTCAAAAAGGCTAAACTTTGGAGCCCCGAATCACCTTTCCTCTATGACGTTGTGTTGCGCACCGTGTCGGCTGATGGAAAAACCATCGACGAGGTGAAATCCTATGCCGGTCTGCGTAAGATTCATTGGGAGGGTCGCAAACTCTTCTTGAACAACGAGCCCTTCTATTTGCGTACTGTGCTCGACCAAGGTTTCTATCCCGATGGTGTGTGGACCGCCCCCAGCGATGAGGCTCTCAAGAATGATATTGTGTTGAGCAAAGCGAGTGGTTTCAATGGCGCACGTCTGCATCAAAAGGTGTTTGAGGAGCGTTTCCACTATTGGGCCGACGTGCTTGGTTACGTCACTTTCGGTGAGGCAAGCGACTGGGGTAGCAACCGCGTTGACCCCGTGGCAACACGCACCTTGCTGAAAGAGATGGCCGACAATATCAACCGCGACTACAACCACCCGTCGATTATCGGCTGGACTCCGCTGAACGAGGCGTGGGGACTGAAACCTCAAGAGACCTTCTGGCGTTTCAACGACGAATTGACGGCAATGATTAATACCATCGACCCGACTCGTCTTTGTAACTCGGTCAGTGGTGGTGCAATTCACTCTACCGACATCTGGACAGTTCACACTTACACACAAGACCCTGCCAGACTCAAAAAACAACTTGAGTTCGACGAAAACGGCTATCCGAAATACCTTGGCCAAGCACCCTTCAAAGAGGTGAAATACAGCGGCCAACCCTATTTCGTGGATGAGTTCGGAGGTATCAAGTGGAATCCTTCGCAACAGAAGGATAACGTCGAGACCCAATCGTGGGGTTATGGCGCACCTCCCAAATCGTTGGAGGAGTTCTATGCTCGTCTGAAAGGTCAGGTTGAAGCCATTGTGTCGAATCCCAACATTTGCGGTTTCTGCTACACGCAGTTGACCGACGTTGAGCAAGAGCAAAACGGTATCTATTTCTATGACCGTTCGGCCAAGTTCGATATGAAGATTATCAAAGAGATTTTCGAAATGCCGACCGCCGAGGAGCAAGCTGCAAAAACAGCCAAAAGCAAGAAATAGAGAACGGTTAATCGTTTGTAAAATGGAACAAAAAGAGCTGTCAGAGTTGTCTGGCGGCTCTTTTTTTTGTGAAAAGAGCGGAAATCAATAAGGGGGATAGACTTGAAACTTGTAATTTCAAAAAAAGTTTGTAACTTTGTAATAATTTTGAAACAAACTGCCTAAAACTATTTATGTCAATATGAAACAACGTCTACTTACCCTGGTGATTATGCTTGTGAGTGTGAGTGCAGCATACGCGCAACTTACTCCCGAACAACTTGCCAAACGCGAACGACGCAAAAACCTTACCGTCAAGGAGTGGAACACCGACAGCAAAGCCAAAACCAAATGGCTTGACCACTTGACCGTCTATGATGACCAGGGACGCAAGGTCGAAGAAATCGAGTTTAGCAACTACGGACAAGTGGAGCGCGTGACTTGCGAATACGACGAAACGACGGGCAAAGTGTCGAAAGAAATCGTTTATGATGACCGCAACAGACCCACTCGAATTCGCAAATATGAGTACAATAGCGACGGTACAAAACGTAAACAATACAACTACCTGCCCAACGGCAAATTGTATAGCGTCAAAGTGTTTGAATACATCTTCTCGGATTCGGAATAATGGCGGTCTCGGAGCTTAATAAACTGCCTGTATGGGAGCAAATGCAGACTATCGACTTGTCGGAGATGAGTTCCATCAAGTTGATGAATCGCATTGATACCAAGTATATTGCAAGCAGTGATAGTCTGGTGCCTATTCTGAATATGGCACTCGACAAGTATCGCGTCCAGTCGATTGATGGGGTGCGTGTAGCTCGTTATGACACACTCTATTTTGATACTCCCGACTTGAAGATGTACACGATGCACCACAACCGCAAACTGCGTCGTCAAAAGGTGCGTACGCGTACTTACGTCGAGTCTGACTTGTCGTTCCTCGAGGTGAAGAACAAAACCAACAAGGGACGTACCAAAAAGAAACGCATCAAAATCGACCGTCAGACATTCTTCAATTTCCACGGTAATGCGGAGGCAATGGAGTTTTTGGGCGAACGTTCGATGTTCCCGGCGGGGGAGTTAGTGCCCAATGTTGCAACCCGTTTCGACCGCATCACGTTGGTAAATAAGGCTAAGACCGAACGACTGACCATTGACCTAAACTTGGAATTTGAGCATGTGGCAAGCGGCACCAAAGCCCGTCCTTCGAAACTGATGATTATTGAACTCAAGCAGGACGGAATGTGCCATTCGGATATGAAACTCATCCTGCGAGAACTCAGAATCCACCCCAACAAAATCAGCAAATGTTGTATCGGCACGGCTCTGACCAATGCCTCGGCCAAGAATAACCGATTTAAGGTGAAACTTCGTAAAATTGAGAAAATAACAAACGAAAAACTATAACTATGGAAAATTATCCTGAATTCGACCCCTCGATTGCTGCCGAATTTGGCGAAGGTGCCTCGGTCGCAACATTCCTGGGAACCCCGCTGTTCCAGGCCGACAGTCTGCTCAATCTGTTGATTCGCTTTGCGTTCAACTTGTTGGTTAGCTGGATTATAGTGCAATTCTTCTATTACAAAAAGTCGCGCCGCAGAGATTATTACGTGACATTCATGTTGTTCTCGGCGGTGATGTTCCTGCTGATTTTCCTGATGGAGAATGTTAAACTGGGAATCGGTCTGACGCTGGGTCTGTTTGCAATTTTCGGTGTGATTCGTTACCGAACCGAAACGGTGCCTATCCGCGAGATGACCTACCTGTTCGTAATCATCGGTACCTCGGTTATCAACGGTTTGGCACTCAATATCCCTTATACCGATTTGGTTGTGGGTAATGCGTTGTTGCTGTTGTTGATGGGGCTGTTGGAGAACCAAAAACTGCTCAAGCATCAAACCTCGAAATTGGTGCTGTATGACAAAATCGAACTTATTACCCCCGAACGTAAGGACGAGATGATTGCCGATTTGGAGCAACGTCTGGGTCTGAAAATCGACAAAGCAGAGGTGGGACACGTTGATTTCCTGCGTGACGTGGCCTTTGTGAAGGTGTACTACCACCTCGAAAAGGGCGAAACAAATACAATCAACAACATTACCAAAGTCAATCAGTATAATGGCTAAACGTTGGGGTGTACTCCTTGCGGCGTTGTGTCTGAGCGTTGCTTCGGCCGTGGCACAAGTTCCCGAATACTTCAAGAGTGATTCGGTAACCTTGTCGCGCGGTGCGTTGATGTCGTTTGGTGGCGAGGTGGAGAAAAAACTCGCGCGAGGACTCCATTTGAGTGCCGAGGCAGAGGTGCGACTCAAGGAGATGAACAACTTCCGTTCGGGTGTCAATCACCTGCGACTTATCGAAGTAGGCGGAAAGTTGTCGTACAAAATATGTGACTATGTGAAAGTGGGCGGTGGATATTTCTACCGTGCATACCTCAAAGATGGCAAAGAGAGTACCGCTTGGAAAAACTACTGGGAACATCGGCATGTTGTGATTGTCGAGGCGGTGGGTTCGTACAAGGTTTCGAATTGGAAATTCTCGTTGCGCGTACGCCCCGAGTTGACCGTACGTACAGATTCAATCAATACATTGGAGAAGGTTCGTAACTTTTGCGAACTGCGCACACGCTTGCAGGTGGAGTATGACTTTAACTCGAAACCGTTTGAGATTTATGCCTACACCGAGATGTTCAACACGCTGAACGCAATCGACCCCAACGAAACTCTCAACGAGGTATATCGTCTGAACTATGTGAAAAATCCCGGATACAGCGTAGATTGGTCGGGACAATATATCAACAACGTGCGAGCCGTTGCAGGTTTCAGCTATCGTTTTGACAAGCGTAACAGTATAAAAGTCTACTATCGTTTCGATTACGACATCGGACGCGATATTCACCTAAACAAAAACTACGCAAAGAACTTCAAGGAGTTTAGCGTAACACGCGAGCGCGAATTCTCGCACATGCTCGGTGTAAGCTATGCGTATAGTTTTTAGGGTATTTAGAGAGTTTAAGTAGTTTAAGGCCTTTGGAGAATATTTTTTTCAGAGGCTTTATTTGTGCATTAATTTGTGGGGCGGGATTGGATGTTGTACTTTTATTTCGTATATTTGCAACCGAATTTTAAAGATTGAAATTATGTTGAGCCGACGTCTATTGCGAATTAAGGTTGTAAAATCACTCTATGCACACATTCAAGGAGAGGTGGAGAAAGTTGAAGTTTCACTCAAAAACCTGCGATATTCCGTCGACAAGGCTTATGAATTGTACTTCCAAATGCTGTGGCTGATTGTCGAAGTGAGACGATATGCCGAACAGCGTATCGAAATTGGACGACGTAAACAGCTGCCAACCGCCGAAGAACTCAATCCCAATACCAAATTTATCGACAACAAACTTATAGACCGCATCGAGCAAAGTGAGGTTATTAACGACTTTGTGCAGGCGCATCGTCTGGGATGGAGTGCCTACCCGGAGTTGATACGCGATATGTACAATGCAATGACCGAGAGCTCGTATTACAAGAACTATATGTCCAACGAAAACCGCTCGTTCAAAGGCGATGTTGCAGTTGTAAAGGCGTTCTTTATGTCGGAGGCTGTCGAAGATAGCGAAATGCTGGAGAGTGTGTTGGAAGAGCAATCTATCATGTGGAACGACGACCTTGGTGCGGCTTTGATAATGGTGGTGCGCACGTTGGAGGATTGTCGCGCAATGCAGGAGGATATTCCTGTGCTGCCGGAGTTCAAGAGTGAGGATGATTGGACTTTTGCCAAGACGTTGTTTGCGCGTGCAGCGCGTAACTACAAGGAGAATGTGGCTACCGTTGAGCGTTTTATCGTCAATTGGGACGTGGAGCGTATTGCTTTTATGGACAACCTGATTATGACCACAGCGTTGACCGAGTTGAAGGAGTTTGATGAAATTCCTGCCAAGGTTACGTTGGACGAATATATCGAAATCTCGAAATATTACAGCTCGCCCGGTAGCAACGTATTTATTAATGGAGTGCTCGACCGCATGAAAAACGAGCTCATGGCTGACGGAACCATTGTCAAAACCGGCCGCGGACTCCAATAAACGATATGAGAATAGGCGTTGGGGTAGTAACCAGAGCGATAACCGGGGCGATAACGAAGGTGATAACGAAAGCGGGAGCAATAATTCTTGCGTGCTTGACGTTAGTAGGGTGTGCCGCAAAGAGAGATAAAGCAAATCAGACGCCGCGCATTTTAATGCCCGTGGTTGAGGTCGTGGCGGATGAAACCCGAACCGATACCGTTAATTTGGGTCGAGTGGGGCAAGGGCAAACCTTGTTGTATGAATTCTCGATAGAAAACCAAACCACCGAGCCATTGTCAATCATAGCGTGCGAAACGGGATGTGGCTGTGTGACAGCCGAGTATTCAACCAAACCGTGGGCCGTGGGAACTGCCGATAGGTGTCGATTGGAGATTCATACGGATGGCCGAAACGGGCTGTGGATGCACCGTGTGAATTGGGTTTTGTCGTCGGGTGCCAAATACGACATAGTGTTCCGAATGGAGGTCAAATAGGCGCGCTCAGGCGCGGAATTTGGAAAAAAGTGCGAAAAGCACTACTTTTGCGTAGTATTTTAAGAACAAATTATTAAAACAGAAAAAATATGAACAACTTGTTTATCGCAATGCAGGCTGCTGCTCCTCAACAAGGTAGCTCGTGGTCGATGATTATCATGATGGTGTTGATTTTTGTTGTTATGTGGCTTTTCATGATTCGCCCTCAACAAAAACAACAAAAGGAACTTAACAAATTCCGTGAGTCGCTGACCAAAGGTCAGAAAATCGTAACCGCCGGCGGTATCTATGGAACCGTTAAGGAGGTTAAAGAGCACTACGTACTGATGGAGGTTGACAACAACTGCACTATCCGCGTGGATAAAAGTGCTATCATGCGTGACCCCAGCGACAAGTAAATCTGCACGGTGGTATACCGCACACACAGGGCTGTTTGGCAATTTTGCTGAGCGGCCTTGTTTTTTTTGGGGGGGGAGTGGAGGAGTAAGATGATAGTAGCTGTAATTTTTTAACACCTTGTGACTTTTTGTGTAAAAAGTTGGACGATTTGTTGGAAAACTGAAGTTTTTTTGTTTTTTTTGCTGTTTGAAAATATATTTCAACAAGAGAAGGAAAATTACAAAACTCCAAACCTATGCTAACCATACCCAATGCGGTCGAAGAGGTCGTGAAAAACAAACCTTTCCTCGAAGGTGCTCTTATTGAGGGTCTAATCAACCTGTCGGCACTCGCACGCTCGATTAAAACCGAGGTCGAAAGTCGTGTGGGAAAAGATGTGACCGAAAGTGCTATCGTTATGGCACTCAATAGACTTGTACCAAAACTTGAACAAACAACAAGACTCAAAGTACAACAGATTATCGACAATATGGGCGACATTATTGTGCGCTCGAGTTTGACGGATTACACTTTTGCCAACTCGCAGTCGTTGCACAGTTGTCAGGAGAAATTGCTCAGTCATATAGATTCGCTCAATCCCAATAAGGATATATTCTGTACGGTGTCGCAGGGTATCAACGAAACAACCTTGGTGGTGAGCAGTCAGATAGCTGACCTTGTAGACTCGATTTTTGCTCGGGAAAGTGTCATCTCGCGTACCGAAAGCCTGTCGTCGATAACCATCAAACTGCCCTCGGAGAACGCTTTTTGTCCGGGTGTGTACTACCATATTTTCAAAGAGTTGGCTTGGGAGAATATCAATATTAAGGAGATTATCAGTACAACCAACGAGTTTACGGTGGTGGTGAGTGATAAGGATATACAACGTGCATTCACCATTCTGATGTCGACCAAACGAGGTTATAAAATGTAAAGAACCATGATACAAAGTCTTAAAAAAGATATTGCAAAGCTGTCGGCTCTGGTTGATGGTTGGGATGAAGAGGTGAACTCGCTGGAGCGTGAACTATTCCTTGACCTTCTGCGTCGTATGTATGAAAAGGTGCGCTGGCAGGAGAGAGAGTGCCAGCAAACCGTCGTAACACCCCAAATGAGTGTTACTGAAACCATTGCGGCGTTGGCTACAATGGGTGCCGTGCAGAGTTCGGATGAGGCGGATGAACAAAATGAACCCGAATGTGAGGTTGAACTCGTTATGGAGGAGGGGAATGTCGCAATCCCCGTGGGTGAGCAAACGAATGAGCATGGTGAACCCGATTTCGAAGTTGAGCTTGTGATGAACGATTGCCAACAGGATGAGGTCGAGGAGGAGAGTGTTGAAGTGGAGGAGTCCGCTTCCGAACCCATTGTCGCTCCAATAGAGGTGGTTGCTATACCCGAGCCTACACTCGAGCCAGCTCCGACCCATGTACGTCCCAAGATAAGCCGTCAAGTTATAGATACGTTGTATGGTGATGGTGCATTGCCCAAGGTGTCGCAAGTGTCGCAGAGCGAGCCGCTTGTTTCGACCCCGCAGACAGAAACGGCACAGGCGCAGGTGCAATCCGAACCCGAGCCAGAGGTTGAATATAAGCCCGCGGCGCAACCCGTGGCACAAGAGCCGCAAGCAGCTGTACCCGTAACGCCGTCGGTTGTTTCTGCTGCCGAGCCTTCGGTGGCTGATGTTGTGACTCCCAAAACCGTATTGGGTGATGTCATCAACACGGGGGCAGTGCGTTTGGGCGATTCGTTACAGAACGATGGTCTGGATGTGGCTACCAAAATCGCCGCAGGTGAGGTGCGTACGTTGCGCGGAGCTATGGGACTGAATGACAAAATAATGATTATGCGCGACCTGTTCGGAGGTGATGCCGCAATGTTCGATACCGTGATGGAAGAACTTGATGCGCAACCGTCGATGGACGATGCGCTGATTTATATGAGTGGATATGCATGGAACTCGGCAAGCGACGGTGCCAAGATGTTGATGAATCTGCTCAAACTCAAATTTTCGTAAACAGTGGCAAAACTTTATATCGTCCCTACGCCCATAGGCAATCTTGAGGACATGACATATCGAGCAGTGAGAATTCTTGGCGAGGTGGACTTCATTTTGGCCGAGGATACACGCACCTCGTCGGTACTGTTGCGCCACTATGGAATAGACAAAAAACTCTATTCGCACCACAAATTCAATGAACACGCAACCGTCGAAATGGTTGTGCGCGAGTTGGAAGCGGGTAGAAACGCTGCGTTGGTGAGCGATGCAGGTACTCCCGGAATTTCGGACCCCGGATTCCTACTTGTGCGCCGATGTGTCGAGCGTGGTGTGGAGGTTGAGAGCCTGCCGGGTGCTACGGCGTTTGTTCCGGCTCTGGTGCAGAGCGGTTTCCCGTGTGATAAGTTCTGTTTCGAGGGTTTCCTGCCGCAAAAGAAGGGACGCAACAAGATGTTGCAGGGATTGGCGGACGAAACACGAACCATGATATTCTATGAGTCGCCCTATCGTGTGGTCAAGACGTTGATGCAGTTCGAGGAGTTCTTTGGTGCCGACCGCGAAGTGTCGGTGTCGAGGGAACTTACCAAGAAGTTTGAACAGACGGTACGCGGAACGGTGGCCGAGGTGTTGGCACACTTCAAGGAGCATGAACCCAAAGGTGAATTTGTGATTGTGCTGGCCGGACGACCTAAAGATAAATCAGATAAATCGGAGTGTAATGAGTGCGACGAGTAATACGCTGAACAGATGGTTCGGTAGATTCAAGAAGATGATATACGACCGCTTTGACCTAACGGCCGACAGTGCGACACAGCAAGAGGTAATTGCAAATATTTCGAATGGTGTGGAGTTCCGCGGAACCAATCTGTGGGTTCTGATATTTGCCGCCATGATTGCTTCGCTCGGTCTGAATGTCAACTCGACAGCGGTGATTATCGGAGCAATGTGCATCTCGCCGCTGATGGGTCCGATTGTGGGCTTTGGTTTGGCGTTGGCTATCAACGACAACGAACTGATGAAACGTTCGTTGCGAAACCTGGGCTTTATGACCGTGACAGCGATTGTGGCCTCGACAATCTTCTTTATTATTTCGCCCATTAGTACAGCGCAGAGCGAATTGTTGGCTCGCACAATGCCCACGTTCTACGATGTGCTGATTGCTCTATTCGGTGGAGCTGCGGGAATTGTTGCTCAGACACGCAAGGACCGCACGTCGACCGTAATTCCGGGTGTGGCCATTGCAACGGCACTTATGCCACCTCTCTGCACGGCGGGATATGGATTGGCTACGTTGCAGTTCAGCTATATTATTGGTGCACTGTATCTGTGTTTTATCAATATGGTGTGCATCGCAATGGCAACCTATGCGTTTATCCGTTTTCTGAAATATCCGACCAAAACGCAGGCCGACCCAAAGGTGGAGCGACGTGTGAAATATCTTATGTCGGTGGTGCTGGCTATTGTACTGATTCCGAGTTCGATTATCGCAATCCGATTGGTGCGTCAGACGATGTTTGAGAGTGCAGCCGATAGGTACGTAAATACGGTATTCAACTTCCAACAGACGCGCGTTATGGAGTGTAACAAGACATTCAAGATGAGCCGAAAGTATCCCTCGACCATCGAGGTGGTGTTGTTCGGCGAGTCCATTTCGGAGGATGTTATCGAAAATGCACGTAGCCAAATGGCGGCTTATGACTTGGAGGATGCAGAACTGATTGTCAAACAAACTTCGAGAGGAGAGGAACGTATCGACTTCTCGTCGGTGCAGAAGAGCTACTCGGAACTGCTCTCGGAACGAAACGAGCAGATTGCACGTCTGCGCCAACGTCTGGAGGGGTATCGTGCAATGGATACCTTATCGTCGGCCGATATGTCGCGCGAGTGTGCGGCGGTGGTCGAAAATGTGGAACGTGTGTCGCTGGGTCGTCAGATAGTCTGGGATGATGCCGGTCGAAGCGTTGATACCGTACTTGTATGTATTGTTAAACCTCGCACCGAGGAGTTGACGGCCGAAGAGCGTAGCCGTTTGGAGAGATGGCTCAAGGTGAGAGGTAAAAGTGAAAAAATAGTGTTGTATGTCCAAAAGTAGATTGAGTCCGGGACAAAAAGTTCTGTTTTACGTGGCACTTTGGGGGTGCCGATTGATTGCCGTATGGCCCGATTTTGTGCTGTTCGGAGTGTTCAAATGGATGTTTTATCTGTTGATTTATCGCGTGGCACGCTATCGAGTTAAGGTGGTGCGCGACAACTTGAGCAAATGTTTTCCCGAAAAGAGTCCCAAAGAGTTGCGAACTATCGAACGCGACTTCTATGCCAATTTCGCCGAAATCATAATCTGTATACTTAACCTTACAGTGGTGTCACCCAAGAGGTTGCGCCGTCGCCTGAGAGTGTCGGAAGGTGCGTCGCAATTTGCTACCGACCCGCGTCATGCCATCATTATGATGGGCCATTGTGGTTGTTGGGAGTATCTGTCTGCATTCCCGATGGATGTGTACGGATTCCGTAATGTGTGCGTATATCATGAGTTGGAGAACCCCGCAATGGACGAACTGATGAAGTACATCCGTATGCGCATTGGAGGTATTCCCGTTGAACGCCGTGAGGTTCTCAGATATTTTATCTCGAATCGAAACGGTTATCCCGACGGAGGACGTATGATGTGGGGCATGTTGTCGGACCAAACACCGCCCAAAGACCCCAAACACCATTGGATTAAGTTCTTGGGACGTCCCACAGTGTTCGCCCGCGGAAGTGAATATATGGCCATTAAGTTTGGCGTGCCGGTATATTTCTTGTGGATTGAGCGCGTCAAAGCAGGCGAATACGACTACAAGTTGGAGATGATTTACGACGGAACCGAACAAGTTGCCGATTATGAAATCACCGAACGATATGCTGCGCTGCTCGAACAGCAAATACGCAAATATCCGGAGTTGTGGTTGTGGACGCACCGTCGTTGGAAACGTCACTTCGGTGTCGAGGCACAACAGAGCTACTATGAACGCTATCCAGAGGAGCGTCCGCAACAATAGAGTTTTCGAGAAGTGAAGGTTGAAATTGTAATACTTAATTGGAACGGACTTGGGCACTTGCAAACCTATCTTCGAAGTGTGGTTGCGACGTGTCCCGAGTGGGCTGGTGTGGTGGTAGCGGACAATGGTTCGACGGATGATTCTGTGGAGTGGGTGCGACAAACCTTTCCGCAGGTCGAAATCGTGAAACTTGACTGTAATTATGGTTTTGCCGAAGGATATAACCGTGCCCTGGAGCAAGTGACAGACGCCGAATATTGGGTACTGCTAAATAGCGATGTCGAAACGCCCGAAGGATGGCTCGAACCATTAGTTGAACGTCTTGAGAGTAACCCTAAGATTGGAGCCGTAGCGCCTAAATTGCGTGCGGCGGCCGACCGCGAAAGCTTTGAATATGCCGGAGCTGCGGGGGGATTCATAGACGTGCTGGGGTATCCGTTTTGCCGTGGACGAATCCTGAGTACGGTGGAGCGCGATGAGGGGCAATATGATGATGCACGTGAGGTTTTCTGGGCGTCGGGTGCAGCGTTTGCATGCCGAAGTGAGGTATTCCGTCTGTTGGGAGGTTTCGATGGTGACTTCTTTGCTCATCAAGAGGAGATAGACCTCTGTTGGAGAATGTGGCGCGCGGGATATAGCGTGTGGGTGGAGCCGCGCAGTGTGGTCTACCACTTGGGCGGAGGTACACTTCCGAACAACTCACCGCGCAAGATATATCTCAACTATCGCAACAATCTGTCGATGTTGTACAAAAATCTCGAAGCGGGACCACGCGAGGTGACAATCATTGCACGACTGCTCTTGGACGGAGCTTCGGCGGCAGTATATCTGTTGACAGGTAAGTGGAACTTTGTGAAAGCCGTGTGGCAAGCTCACCGCGACTTTTTTGCTCGACGCGAAAATCTGCGAAGCAAACGAACCTCGGACTGCGCCCAGCCCAAGGGTGTATATCGTGGCTCGATGTTGTTGCGATATCTGTTTGGCGGCCGAACGTTTGGCAAAATGATGTAACCCATCGTACGTATAGTGGCTAATCTCAAAAATATGATGGAGCAGGCTGCACACTATTGCGCCTGGCAGGGAATGTGTGGCGATTTGGCGATTTTGGTCGACTTGTCGCGCTCGTCGCATGTGCCACGTCTGAGGGTTGTGAATCCCGAACGGGGCGAACTTCTATTCGAATGTTTGGCTGCAAGTGGGCGTGGACGTAGCCTTTCAACACGTCTGTGGCCGCAAACGGGCGACCAACCCGACTCATGGCTTACCCCTGTGGGACGATGTCGAGTGGGGGAGCGTTACGAGGGCGTGTTTGGAGGAGCATACCGACTCGATGGATTGGATGACACGAATCGTAATGTTCGTAGCAGAGCCATTGTTTTGCACTCCTCGGAGGAGGTTCCTGAGCGTAATTTTTCACTCTGCCCGTTGTGGTGTAGCCGTGGATGCATTGTGGTGTCGCGTGGTAGTTTTGCTCGTTTGGACGAGTTGCTTGCCGAGCGTCGAGATGTCTTATTGTGGATGTATCGCTGATGTGGACACTTTTTGTTGGGCGTTGTGAGGTTTATTTGCGAAAATATTGTAATTTTGTGTCGGGGAGTTTTTTTAAGAAAAGTAATATGTTCAAAGTTATCAAAAATCCCGTTCGATTTGTAATTGCGCTCTGTTGTCTGATGTGGAGTGTAGGGGTTAAGGCTCAGGAACTTTCGACTTTCCAGACGGCCGTGGGCGCCGCTTTCTCGAACTACTATGCACGTGGTACATACGAAAAAGTATATCTGCACACCGACCGAGAGGTCTATGCTGCGGGTGATACGTTGTGGTTCAAAGCCTATGTGACGGAGGGTGTGACCGACCTGCCGTTGTCCGATTCGAGATTTGTGTATGTCGAGCTGCGCGGACCGGGTGCATGGCACGAACACGACCAGAAATTATATGAACGTGTCAAGGTGCGCAAACATCTGGCCGCAGACTCAACCGAACGCTTCAGTATCTACGATAACCGTATAGAAATTCCGGCCGACGCAACCCCCGGAATATATACACTGCATGGCTACACCGAGTGGATGTACAACCACCCGACGGACTATATGTTTGCGCGACGCATCGAGATTCGACATCCGGACGAAAACTATGCTGTCGAACATGTCGATTATCGTCGTTTGCCTGACGGACGCATCGCAGCACAAATAAGCGTAACCTCGTCGCAGGGAACACCGCTCACGGTCGGACGTGTTTCGACCGACCTGGTGGTGGATGGACGATTGGCACAACGTAGCTACTCGTTGCGTAATGATGGCGTCTTTACCGTGGTGTTTGATGCTCCCGAGGGGGAGTGCAACTACATAGACCTGACGTATGACTCACCGCAAATTCCGGCCTATCGCCGTCGAGTGGAGTTACCATCGTTCAAACGCGATTTCGATGTGGCATTCCTGCCCGAGGGAGGTAACCTGTTGGTAGGTATGCCGCAGAGGGTTGCTTTCAAGGCTGTGGGTGTCGATGGTTTGTCGACCGATGTTGTAGGCAATGTGATAAACTCCAAAGGTGAGGTTGTGGCTGATATAGAGTCGTCGCACTTGGGCATGGGTGTGTTTGTGCTAACACCTGCCGAAGGAGAGAGCTACACGGCACAGATGAAACTCTCGGCCGATTCGACGGTGGTCAAGAACGTTGCATTACCTCAGTCCTTGACGAGTGGTTGCACGTTGGCTGTGGATTTGGCTCCCGGAGCTGCCGTGTGCCGAGTGTTGGCTACGCGCGATGTCGACCCTTCGAAACTCGGAATCATTGTTCACTCCAAAGGTGAGGTGTGTCATATTGGTGACTGCTCAGGTTCGATGCGACTGTCGACCTCCTCGTTCAATAATGGCATGGCAACCGTGGCACTGATAGACAAACAGACCATGCGCACGGTGTGTGACCGAACATTCTTTGTGTGGAACGGTGCCGAATCGTCGGCTGAAATTACATCGAATGCTTCGGCATATTCACCCTTGAGCCGTGTTGAACTGACGGTGAAACTGACCGATAAATCGGGCGCACCTTTGACCGATGGCACATACTCGATGAGTGTCGTGGATTCGGCATGGATGAACTCCTCGTCGACCAATATTTACGCCTCGACGCTATTGACGGGTGACCTGCGAGGTGAACTCGAGAATCCGGCATATTACTTTACCGATACCGACCGCGCAAAACTCTCGCAACTCGACCTTGTGATGATGACACATGGATGGCATCGTTTTGAGATGGACTCGGTGCTGCTCGGAAGACTGCGACCATACAAATATGGACACGAAACCGTGCATACCATTTCGGGTCGACTCGACGGTTCGCGCAGTTCGATGAGGAATGCCTACATTGCTATCATGGAGCCTCTGTATCGTGCTTCGGGTCGAGGTTTCTATAAACTCTATAACTTGGGCGACGACCCATCGTTTGCTTTCGGTATTGACAACGCCCCCAGGGGTATGCACTACATTCTTCAGGCGTGGACCGAGCGTGGCGGTAAGTTTGGAAATACCATTGAACTTGACCCTGATAACTATCCCGATTTTGGTGGCCGAAGTGCCGTCGAGCGTTGGGATTTCGGTGTGCGACGCGGTGAAATAGAGCAATCCGAGGAGTGGAGCGTGAGTATAGATACAACCGACGTTTCGCGTGTGGTAAGCATCGAGGCGGTGGCCTTCAGCGCTGCTGTGCAGAGGGAGACCTATCGCCCGTCGATAGCCGTGTCGGAGGCGCAAATAACGGAGCGCAAGTTCGAAACATTGGGCGAAGTGTTGGATGACTTCCCGGGAGTGTATAGAATGACATCGCCCGAGCATGGAGTTGTCTATCTGACTGCCAAGGAGTCGGGCTTGGCGGGACGTGTGGATTCGACCGACACGTCGGGAACGGGACTTACACCCATCAAAATATGTGTGGACGGAAATCCATACGTTACTCTTGAACATATTGATGTTGATTACATTCCGTTGCATGCCGTCAAGTATGTGGATTATGTGGGTTATCCGCAGTGTAAGGATATTTTCTTTAGCGACCATCCCGTAATCAATGTAGGAATGCCCGTGTTGTATGCCTTTACGAGTCAGAAGCGAGGCGCAATATCGGTTGTGCGAAAACTCGGATACAGCCCCGATACCACATTTTATGCACCAATTTATGCACCGAATACTCCGCGTGGAAGTGTTGCGGACCGTCGTAAAACCATACATTGGGAACCTATGGTGGAGCCTGATTCGATGGGTGTGGCGCACGTGGAGTTCTACACAGCCGACCGACCGTCTGTTTACAGCGTCACGGTGGAGGGTGTGAGTTGTCGTGGAGAGTTGTGCAGTGCGACCACACAAATTAAGGTAGAGCGTTGATAGGTCGGACTTGTTTTAATAAAAACAGTTTCTTATCTTTGCGCGAAATAAAATGCAATACTGATGAAAACATATACAGTTCTTTTTAAAACCAAAGACGACGCAACTTGGAAACCTTGTCGTCGTAATGCAACCTTCGCAACGGAGCAGGAGGCCGATGATTATATCTCGACATGTATCATGTACTCGTCTGAAACGGAGTACAAAATCGAGGATTTGGGACTTCCTGTGGATTCGACACTCGAAGAGAGCAAAGATGAGCAGGGTTACAGCGTTTTCAACATCAAGTACGACAAGAGTCAACATATCAATACGTCGGATGATGACTATGACGATGACGACGA
>JAGBFQ010000006.1 GCA_017936385.1 Rikenellaceae bacterium | reverse complement strand
GCCCCGTTCGGTGGCTGTTGATTGTTTGCCCCGATGCGAGAATCTCGCAATCATTCCCCATCCCCCGAGCCTACGGCATTCACTCCTCGCGCTCCTGCCCAACCAATCAGTCGGTGTTAGCCAAGCGATGTCGAACGTAGATATGGGGTTGCGGGGATAGACGGAGTTTACTGCTCGGGCCTAAGCCCTGCGCGTTTAAGGTATCCCCGCCAGCTTGCGCTTCGACTCCCTTTGTAAAGGATGGCCGTCGTATTTTTCGGGTAAAAGCGCATGTGTGGGGGCGAACGCTCGGAATCGGCTTTCGATTCTATCGCGCGAAAGCGGCCGATTCAGTAAGCCGCCATACATAAGCCCCGAAAAAACGCAAGGCCAAAGTTTTTGGTACTTTTTGCAAAAAGTACAACTCACATTTATAATTCCATAGATTTTACGCCGCGAAGGATATGTGATATTTACCCTAATGACACTTTTGAGTTGGGCGTTAAGCAACAGACCATCATCTGTTATGTGGCATCGCCACGCACTCCTCGCGCTGATATACCACACAAAAAAAAAGACGACCTACATTGCTGTAAGTCGTCTTGGTGGGAGCAAAGGGAGTCGAACCCCTGACCCTCTGCTTGTAAGGCAGATGCTCTAAACCAACTGAGCTATGCTCCCTTGTTTGGTTTGCGAGTGCAAAGGTACTACTTTTTTCGGGACCTCCAAACTTTCTAATGATTTTTTTAATAAATTTTACTCAAAAACTCGTCACTCCGTGGCGTACCTATTCAAAAAAGGCCGCGATTGCCATCATTTGAGCCGCCATGACATGAGCCATACGTTGGTGACCTTTGGCATTGGGGTGTAGGCGGTCACGCTCGGAGTTGGTGAAATATTGCACGTGGCTGTCAATCATCGGCAGCAGTCCACTCGTTGCATAGAGGTCAATGAGGGGTGCCGACCAAATGCTCGAAGCCTCGCGCACAACCTCCACATAGTCGTCAATGAACAACTCCAAGCCATTGGCATACGACTCCTCGGGTTGAACATTGCCCGAGCCGAATGTTGCAAAAGCGCGGTGAAGGGGTGTTACAAGGATAATCTGTGCGGTAGGGTAGTCCGTTTTCAGACTTTCCATTACGCTGTTGATACGTCCGCGGAAAGTTGCATCGTCGCGCACAAACTCTCGATGCAGGCGTTCGACCTGTCGACCGTTGACGTTCACAATCCGCTTGTCGAAGGTGTACCATTCGCCCAGGGGGACGTTGGCATTATAGTCGTTCGTGCCGGCAAAAATCATGATTACATCAGGTTCTGTGCCGACCTCCTTCATGCGTTTGATTTGCGAGGGGAGGTTGCTCCATTGGTGGCCGTTGACGCCATACACAAATGGCTCAAAACCAAGCATGTCGGCCAAGTAGCGCCAATAGATATTCGGTGCCGACACTCCTTGCGGGTCTGTGATGGAGTCACCCAGAAATACCACTTTGCGCCCCGCCCAGCTATTCGAGTAAGTTAGTTGTTCGGTTGTGCGACTCTTTTTGTCGTGGCGTTGGGCTGCGGCGGCCGAGTGGGGTGTTGTGAAGGTCATGACTGCCAACAGCAGCCAAGCCGTAAGTTTCGAGGCTTTCATCACGTGTACGCTATTTTGAGGACTCCTCGTCGCCGTGTGTCACAAAGAACTCAAACACCAGCGGGGTGTACGAAGGGATTTCGGTAACAATCTCGCCCTCCTCCAAGGTCGACGACGTGAGGATGTTGTAATACATGTAGTTGGTCGCGTAGTAGTCGTAGTAGGACGAGTATTGGTTGGCGGTGGTGTTATTGTAGAGGTTGGCGTAAAGGTAGCTCATGTAGTTGTTGTAGGAGTCGTACTCTTCCTGCAAGGCTGCCGAATATCCTGTGGCTCCGTAGCCATAAATTGAGGTAAACACCATTCGTCCCCATTGGCCGTAGCGCATGCCGGGGATTGCCTTGTAGAACGCTTTGATGTACTCTTTCTCGTCGGCCGAGGCTTTGTAGGTAAGGGGTTCCGAGGTGGTGATTTCGCCAAAGGCGCGCAGTTGCACCGAGTCGATGTTCGAATCGAATACGAACCCGTCCAAATAGTAGCCTTTATAATATATGTATGCCGTCGAGTCTACGGTCAGCGTATCGCCCAGCGCAGCCGTTGTCACAAAGTCCTTGTCCAAGTAGAAGTTTGTGAGCAGGGTATCGGTCGGTGACATGCCCCACTGTTGGGTTGCATAGTCGGCGACAAGTTTGTTCTCGCGTTCGATGGGGTCTTTGACCACCTCCACAAGTTCCAAGTCCTCGATGGTCGGGAGGTTGCCCTTGAGGGTGAACTGACCGCCATAGCCTTGGTTGTTGCTTGTGCCGTAGGAGCCGTATGCCATCTTCGAAGTCATGTAGAGTCGCACTTTGCTGCCTTGAACCATTTTGGTGGGAACGCCGTCAATCATGAACTCGCGTTTGAGTGCGAAGTATTGTCCTTCAATCATGTTGGTGTTGGTGGCTCCGCAATAGAGGTAGTCCGGGGCGTAGTAGGTGCGTTCGGTGAAGGTGCCTTGCCATTTGGCTTCTTCGGCCGAGCGTGTGATGTAGACGTTGTTTTGGAGAGTTCGCCCCGTGTAGTTGATGCGCACCCAGACGATGGTGTCGGCCGGAACAAGCGATTGGTCGAGCGGTTGGGTCGAGGGCAGAATCTGTACATACATGCCGTTGGGTTGTCGCCAAGCCACGGTGTCGGGGTTGTTCACATGTTTGGCCATCCAGGCGTCGAGCGATTGCTGTTGGAATTTGCTGGTGTCTATTTCGGGGTCCTTGGAACACGAGCCGAGACCTCCAATCAAGAGCACTGACAGCACCACTGTGAATATGTTTTTGAAAATCCTGTTTTGCATATTTTATTGTTTGGAAATTGCTTTAATAGATACTACCCATGCCACGGGGCTATATTGCGGTACCACGCCATTGGGTTTTTTGCCGTAAGCCTTGTCGGTGGTTAGCAGGAACTCAACCTCGTCGCCCTCGCAGCATCCCACAAAAGCTCGCTCGACGCTCTCCATGAACTGTCCGTCGCCCAGCTTTATGCCCAACGAGTCGGTCGACCACAACTCGGTGTTGAGGTTAGGAAAACGCGAGGTGATGGTGTTCTGCTTGTTGGTGTAAAAGACCTGCTTCTTACGAGTGCTTTCGAAAATCCAGGCGTCGAAGTAGATGTAGAGCGAATCGCCTTTGGCCAACGGCTGCAATTGGTCGCGTCCCTCGCGCGACTCGTTTGTAATCCAACGATAGACACCGTCGATTCGGTCATAGAACTTGGTCACAGTGCCCGATACTTCATTCTCGGGGTCGTAGTCCTCACGGTCGGTGACCTTGTTGTTGGTCAGGTATCGCTCGAAGTTGGCCTCTTGTGTAGTCACATAGTCCTCCATCTTGTTGCACCCAATCGAGGTTAGTGCCACAAGCATGATGGTTAGAAGTGTTGTTTGTCTGCCAATCATAATGATATTCTTACCGCATATAAACGCACAAAGTTACGCAAAAATTTCACAACCCACAAATAAAAGCGCCGCGGTGCGAAAAATGAAGAAAAATTTGCTAAATCACGATAAATGTGTAACTTTGCGGCTTGAATGAGGAACGGGATTCCTCTGACGCGGTGGACGTGTCTGCCGCTATAAAGTAATTTAACTTATTAAAACACAAAACAATGGCTGTAAAAATCAGACTTGCAAGACGTGGTAAAAAAGGCTATGCCTTCTATCACATCGTGGTAGCCGACGCCCGCGCTCCCCGCGACGGTAAATTCATCGAGAACATCGGCTCGTACAACCCCAACACCAACCCCGCAACCATCACCTTGGATTTTGACAAGGCTTTGGAGTGGCTGCAAAAAGGTGCTCAACCTACCGACACCTGCCGTGCGATTCTGTCGTACAAAGGCGTTCTGTACAAAAAACACTTGTTGGGTGGCGTAGCTAAAGGTGCTTTCTCGGAGTCGGATGCCGAGGCTAAGTTCAACAAATGGATGGGCGAGAAAGAGGCTCAAATCAACGCCAAAACTTCGAAAATCGCTGCTGACGCTTCGAAAGCTTCGAAAGCTCGTCTTGAGGCTGAGTCGAAAGTGAAAGAGGAGCGTGCCGCTGCCATCGCTGCCAAGAAAGAGGCTGCCGCTGCTGCTGCCGCTGAGGCCGCTGCCGAGGAGGCTACTGAGGAGGCAACTGAGGCTGTTGCAGAATAATTCGATTCTGCACGCGAATGGCTGAATTGTTACCAATAGGTAAAATCGGCAAGATTTTCGGTGCGAAGGGTGAGTTGTCGCTTGTGCTTTACGACTCTATGCCCGAAGATTTCAACTTGGAGGAACCCGTGTTTGTGGACGTTGAATCACTCACGGTTCCTCTTTTTTTCGATAAGTTCGAACCGCGTGGACGAAGTGGTGCCACGGCGCGTTTTGCCGATATAGATACCGAACGACGTGCTGCCGAATTGGTGGGACGCGAATTTTGCATCATGGTGGAGAATGACCGCCAAGAGGATGAGTTCTATATGGAGGACTTGGTGGGATTCCGAGCCGAGGTGGGCGACCAGATTGAGGGACAGATTACCGACTATATTGATAGCCCGCTGAATCCGCTTTTTGAGATTGAAGTTGACGGCCGCGAGGTGTTGATTCCTGCCGTCGATGAGTTTGTTACGGAGATAGACATCGAACAGAGGGTGGTGACCTTCAGCCTGCCCGAAGGTATGTTGTCGCTGAATGATTAATTAAGCAAGAGGTTACACAGATATGAAACAGAAGGTGGTTGTCGGATTGTCGGGCGGTGTGGATTCGTCCGTTGCGGCGTGGGTGCTCAAACAGCAAGGCTATGAGGTGATAGGCCTGTTTATGCGAAATTGGCACGACACAACGGGTACGCTTTCGGGTGACTGCCCGTGGTATGACGACCAACTGTTTGCCGAGTTGGTGGCCAAGCGATTGGATATTCCGTTCCACTATGTGGACCTGAGTGAGCAGTATCGCAAAAGGGTGGTGGATTATATGTTCTCGGAGTATGAGAAAGGTCGCACGCCTAATCCCGATGTGTTGTGTAACCGCGAAATCAAGTTTGATGTGTTTATGGAGGAGGCTTTTAAGTTGGGGGCCGACTTCGTTGCCACGGGTCACTATTGCCGCAAGGGCGAGGTGACGGTGGATGGTAAGACATACTACCAACTGCTGGCCGGCAGCGATGGTAATAAGGACCAAAGCTACTTCTTGTGCCAACTCTCGCAGGAACAACTGAGCCGCGCACTGTTCCCGATTGGCGACATCGTCAAACCCGAGGTGCGACGCATTGCCGAGGAGCAGAAACTTGCCACAGCCAAACGCAAGGACTCGCAAGGAATCTGTTTTGTGGGTAAGGTCGACCTGCCCGTTTTCTTGCAACAAAAGTTATCTGCCAAGAAGGGTAGGGTGGTGGAGATTTCGCGCGATTGGGAAGGCTACAAACGCGACATTGCTCCGGAAAATCTTGCCGAGCGCGCTAAACCTTATATATATACCCCCGAGGATGGTAAAGTCATCGGCGAGCATAATGGAGCGCAATTCTACACCATCGGCCAACGCAAAGGGCTTAATATCGGAGGACGTCCCGAGCCGTTGTTTATCATAGCCACCGATGTCGAGCAAAATGTTATCTATGTGGGTCAGGGTGATTCGCACCCGGGGTTGTATCGCAGTGTGTTGCATGTGAGTGCCGACGAAGTGCATTGGGTGCGCCCCGACCAAGCTCTGAAGAGTGGCGAGAGCCGCCGTTTCGATTTGCGCATACGCTACCGCCAACCGTTGCAGGATGGTGTGGTCGAGATGCGTGACGAGGGGGCTTATCTTGTGTTCGACACTCCGCAACGAGGTGCCGCGGCGGGACAATTTGCCTCGTGGTATGACGGCGATGAGGTTATCGGTTCGGGTGTCATAAATCACTAAAACATACCAAAATGAAACGACTTGCACTGCTTTGGACGATAGTTCTGTGTTCGGTACACGGACTTTGCGCCCAACGGTGCGGCGTGGCATTCTATAATGTCGAGAATCTGTTTGATACCATCCCGAGTTTGTTTTACGATGACGAGATGTACACTCCGCAAGGACACTATCGCTGGGATACCGACAAGTACACACGCAAAATTACGGACTTGGCACGTGTGTTGGACGAAATTCGTGCCGATGTGGTGGGCTTGGCCGAGGTCGAGAATGAGGCGGTGGTGCGCGACCTGGTGCGTACGCTGAAGACTGATTATTGCTATGTGCATCTGACGGGCGGCGACCGACGAGGAATCGAACAGGCGCTGCTCTACAAAGCAGACCGTTTGGAGGTGGATGAGGCGTGGCTCAGTCCGAGTGGATTCTCGCGTGAGTTTCTCAATGTGCGTGGATGGCTGATGGGACGCAGCGTGCAATTTGTGGTGTGCCACATGCCGTCGGCTTACAACTCCAAAGAGGTGCGCGAACGAGCCTTGGCGGCACTTGAAGAGCATGTTGCACGGACCGTTGCCCGAAATCCGGAGATGACCGTGGTGGTTATGGGTGATATGAACCAAGAGTATGACCGTAGACTTAGACGTCGACTCGGATGGCTATCGCCATTGTCGCGCTACGACAAAGTGGGCTACGGCTCGTATTTTCATGACGGCAGCTGGCAACTCATTGATAATATATTTCTGTGCGGCGGGCAAGGTTTTTGCGTGTCGGACTGCGGTATATACATCCAACACTACATGTTGCACCAAACACGTTATGGACGACAGCCATTTAGGACTTTCGGTCGTGGCTATCAGGGCGGAATCAGCGACCACCTGCCCGTATATGTTATATTCGACTCGCAAACCGTGCGAAGTGTGAATTAATTAACATCGTAATGTTTTGGTTAATTGTCAAAAAACCACTACTTTTGCAGGTCTTTTGAATTAAATGGCTTTTGAACGGTCGTAAGAAATGACGCAGATTAAAAAAAGCACACAAAACATATTGAAATATTTAACTTTAACAGATATAGAAAAGAATTATGCCAAACGTTAAGAGAGTTTACACCTTCGGTAACAAAGAGGCCGAGGGTAACGGAAAGATGAGAGAGTTGCTTGGCGGTAAAGGTGCTAACCTCGCCGAGATGAATCTTATTGGTATTCCTGTACCTCCAGGATTTACCATCACCACCGACGTATGTTCGGAGTATTACCAACAAGGCAAAGAGGCCATTATTGAACTGCTCCGCCCCGAGGTTGAAGCTGCAATGAAGGGCGTTGAGAAACTGACCGGTCGCAAATTCGGCGACGCAGAACTCCCTCTGCTGGTTTCGGTTCGTTCGGGTGCTCGCGCTTCGATGCCCGGTATGATGGATACCATCCTTAACCTTGGTATGAACGATGAGGCAGTTGAGGCTATCTCGAAATTGTCGGGTAACCCTCGCTTCGCTTGGGACTCGTACCGCCGTTTCGTACAAATGTACGGCGACGTTGTGCTGGGTATGAAACCCGTAAGCAAAGAGGATATCGACCCGTTTGAGGCTATCATCGAGGAGGTTAAAGAGGAGAAAGGCGTAGAACTGGATACCGACCTGACCACCGACGACCTCAAAGAGCTGGTTGTCCGTTTCAAAGCTGCTGTTAAGGCACAAACCGGTGAGGATTTCCCCGTATCGGCTTGGGACCAACTCTGGGGCGCAATCTGCGCAGTGTTCGGTTCGTGGATGAACGAGCGCGCTATCCTGTATCGTAAACTGAACAACATCCCCGCAGAGTGGGGTACCGCTGTGAACGTACAAGCAATGGTATTCGGTAACATGGGCGACAACTCGGCTACCGGTGTAGCCTTCTCGCGTGACGCCGCTACCGGTGAGAACATCTTTAATGGTGAGTACCTGGTAAACGCACAAGGTGAGGACGTGGTTGCAGGTATTCGTACCCCCCAACAAATCACCATCGAGGGTTCGCGTCGTTGGGCTAAGGCTCAAAACATCAGCGAAGAGGAGCGTGCCGAGAAATATCCTTCGTTGGAGGAGGTTATGCCCGAGATTTACAAAGAGTTGGACGAGATTCAACACCACTTGGAGCAATACTTCACCGATATGCAGGACATCGAGTTCACCATCCAAGATGGTAAACTGTGGATGCTCCAATGCCGTAACGGTAAACGTACCGGTGCCGCAATGGTGAAAATCGCAATGGATATGCTGCGCGAGGGTCTGATTGACGAGAAGACCGCCGTTCTGCGTTGCGAGCCCGAGAAACTTGACGAGTTGTTGCACCCCATCTTCGAGAAAGGCGCCATGGCTCAAGCCAAAGTTCTGACTAAAGGTCTGCCCGCATCTCCCGGTGCTGCTACCGGTCCCGTTGTATTCTTCGCCGAGGACGCCGAGAAGTACAAAGAGGAGAAAGGTATCCAAGCTATCTTGGTTCGTATCGAGACTTCGCCCGAGGATTTGAAAGGTATGCTCGACGCAGTTGGTATTCTGACCAAACTCGGTGGTATGACTTCGCACGCTGCCGTAGTTGCTCGTGGTATGGGTAAATGCTGCGTTTCGGGTGCCGGTGAGTTGGTAATTGACTACAAGAAACGTACTCTGACCATCGGTAACACCGTAATCAAAGAGGGTGACTGGATTTCGTTGAATGGTTCGACCGGTGAGGTTTACCTGGGTCAAGTTGCTACCAAAGCAGCTGAGCTGGATGGCGATTTCCGCGGCCTGCTCGACCTGGCTTCGAAATACGCTCGTCTGAAAGTTCGTACCAACGCTGATACTCCTCGTGACGCTATGCAAGCTATGGAGTTCGGTGCTGAGGGTATCGGTCTGTGCCGTACCGAGCACATGTTCTTCGAGGGTGACCGTATCAAAGCCGTACGCGAGATGATTCTGGCAAAAGACGAGGCTGGCCGCCGTGTGGCTCTGGCTAAACTTCTGCCCATCCAACGTGGTGACTTCGAGGAGATGTTCAAAGTTATGAACGGCCACTCGATGACCGTTCGTCTGCTCGACCCCCCCTTGCACGAGTTCGTTCCCCACACCGAGAAAGAGCAACGTGAGTTGGCTGAGGAAATCGGCCTGAGCTTCGAGGAGGTTCAATCGCGTGTTAACAACCTGTCGGAGGTTAACCCGATGCTGGGTCACCGTGGTTGCCGTCTGGGTAACACCTATCCCGAAATCACCGAGATGCAAACTCGCGCTATCATCGAGGCTGCTATGAACGTACACAAAGCAGGTAAACCCGTAAGCGTAGAGATTATGGTTCCGCTGGTAGGTAACCACAAAGAGTTGCGTTACCAAAAGAACGTTATCGACAAAGTAGCTGAGGAGGTATTTGCAGAGCGTAACGACCGCATCGACTACATGGTAGGTACCATGATTGAGGTTCCCCGTGCAGCCGTAACCGCCAACCAAATCGCAGAGGTTGCCGAGTTCTTCAGCTTCGGTACCAACGACTTGACTCAGATGACTCTTGGTTTCTCGCGTGACGACATCGCTAAGTTCTTGCCCGAGTACCTCAAGAAAGGTATCTTGAAGAACGACCCGTTCCAAATTTTGGACCGCAACGGTGTAGGCCAACTCATCCGCGAGGCTGTATTCAAAGGTCGCAGCACCCGTGAGAACTTGAAGTGCGGTATCTGTGGTGAGCACGGTGGTGAGCCCAGTTCGGTAGAGTTCTGCCACTACGCAGGTCTGAACTATGTATCTTGCTCGCCCTTCCGTGTGCCTATCGCCAAATTGGCAGCGGCTCACGCAGCATTGAAAGAGAAGTAGTAGACGCGCAAAGTTGAGGGTGGGCGCAGTTTTGAGTCGCCTTCAATGCGTTGAAAAATAAAGGGAAGCCCGTCTGCTGTATGGCTGACGGGCTTCTCGCTATAAAAAGAGAGGAGAAAGAGTGATTTTTATGAGAAAAGTTTAGCCGTTTCATAAAAAATCACTACTTTTGTGGGCTGTTTAACCTTTTAACAATTTACAAAAATGCCAAAAATGAAAACAAACGCCGCAGCGAAAAAACGTTTTTCGTTCACCGGCACAGGAAAAATCAAACGCAAACACGCGTTTCACTCGCACATCCTGACCAAGAAAACCATTAAACAAAAGAGAAATCTTGCTTATTCGAGCACCGTTTCTCCGGTCGATGAGGCCAAAGTAAAACTGCTGTTGGTTAAGTAATTAACCCCATACGGCAAACAAAACACTTATTTTTATTAACAAAGAGTGAATTAGCCCCAAAGAGGTTGAGAGAATCAGCCCGCTAACCGCTCGTAAAACTTTTAAACTATGCCACGTTCAGTAAATGCAGTAGCATCAAGAGCTCGAAGAAAAAAAGTTTTAAAACTTGCCAAAGGTAACTTTGGTTCGAGGGGAAATGTATGGACGGTTGCCAAAAACACCGTCGAGAAAGGTCTTCAGTACGCGTACCGTGACCGCAAAAACAAGAAAAGAACATTCCGTAGCTTGTGGATTCAACGTATCAACGCTGCAGCTCGCAACAACGGTTTGACCTATTCGGAATTTATGGGTAAACTCAACGCAAGCGGCATCCAACTTAACCGTAAGGTTTTGGCCGACCTGGCGATGAACAACCCGCAGGCATTCGAAGCGATTGTAAAAAAGGTAAAATAGAACATTAAGTTCTTAATGGCGACGAGGATATTCCTTTACGGAGTGTCCTCGTTTTTTTGTGCACATTGTAGGCAAATGCGATAGGTGATTTAGATTTTGTTGGCAGGAGGGTTGCCACGAGCACAGAAGTGAGGCGGTTTGTCGCTTGCACGACGAACAGACAAGGAGGGTTTCTAAAAAAAATGTGGGGGAGCCAGTTGAAAGAAAGGCAACCCCCACAATTGCGCCGGTTGGAATGGCATCCTTAAACCAGGCACATATCATAGATGTCGTTACCGTTCCTTGTTTACGTGAATTTTCCAGATTCCTGACGAAGGCTCAGCGACGATTGTATCGTTCAATATTTCAGATGTGCAAATGTATCAAAAATATGGGGATTTTGCAAGTGATAGGAGATGTTTTTCTAAGGTACTTATATGCAAAATTATAACGTAGTGTAATTACACCACCTATACAACTTCCGACAAAAAAGAGCGTGTCCAAAAACTTGTTGGACACGCTCATGAATAAAACCTTGTTAAAAAAGGGTTATTGGAGAATGGTCAGGTCGTGGAACTTGGCAATTTGCTTGCCGAAGGTGTAGAAACCTACTCCGCCCGAAACGAGTTCGCGGTGGCGCAAATCAAAGGCGATAACGTCGTTGATTTTGAAATCCAAGCGACCGTCAGTGTTGCAGATTGCGAGCTCCCACATTGAGCCGCGTTTTTTCTTCACGCTGAATTCGCAGATGATTTCGCCCACGAGTTTACCCTCGCTATATTTTTGGAAGTATGCGTGGCGGTTGTCGAAACCTACAACCATGAAGTTCATGTCGTCCATGTAGTCGAACATCAGACCTACCATGTTGCCGGATTTGATACCCGAAACGTCCACCGAGCATTTAACCTCGAAATCCTCATTTACATCCAAGTCGGTGAAGATGTGAGTTTTGGCATCGTAGGCAGTCAGTTTGTTTGCTTTACTTTTCAGCGTGATGTAGCCACGTTTGGTGTTAATTTCGACGTTGCTTTTTTTCTTGTAAGACATTTCGGTCCACATGCCGCGCTCGTCAATAGAGTCGGTCATCAGGGTGTCCAAAGACGAAATTTGAGCTGTTGCAGCACTTGTGCCCAAAATGAGCATGGCAATCAGAAGTCTAAATTTTTTCATAAGCGTTTTTTGTATTTTAAATTAATTGTTTTCTCTTTTTTAGTACGATACGCGCCCGGGATAGGCCTCCAGAGCTTTACCCAACACCTGAATGGCCTTCTTGAGTTCGGGTTTCTCCAGTACGTAGGCGATACGGACTTCGTTATCACCGAGTCCCGGCTCCGAGTAGAATCCCGATGCGGGGGCCATCATTATGGTTGCGCCCTCGTACGAGAACTCCCTCAGACACCACTCGCAGAAACGGTCGCTGTTGTCAATAGGCAGACGGGCAACCGTATAGAAAGCACCCATTGGGATGGGTGAATAGACTCCCGGCAGTTTGTTCAATTCGTCAATCAGGCAGTTGCGGCGTTCGATGTACTCCTCGTAGGTGTGAATCGAGTATTCGCGCGGTGCGTCGAGCGAAGCCTCGGCCACGATTTGACCGAGCAGTGGCGGGCTGAGTCTTGCTTGGCAGAACTTCATCACTGCATTACGCAGGGTTTGGTTCTTGGTGATGAGTGCTCCGATTCGGATTCCGCACTCCGAGTAACGTTTCGACACCGAGTCAATCAGCACCACATTTTGTTCGATACCCTCCAGGTGGCAGGCCGAGATGTATGGCGAGCCGGTGTAGATGAATTCGCGGTAAACCTCGTCCGAGAACAAGAACAGGTCGTGTTTCTTGACCAAGTCGCGTATGTTGTTCATCTCCTTGCGGGTGTAGAGGTATCCCGTGGGGTTGTTGGGGTTGCAAATGAGGATTCCTCGGGTGCGTTCGTTAATCAGTTCCTCGAAACGTTCGATTGACGGCAACGCAAAACCGTCCTCAATGCTCGATGTTATGGGGCGGATTACAGCACCAGCCGAGATTGCAAAGGCCATATAGTTGGCGTAGGCGGGTTCCGGAACGATGATTTCGTCACCAGGATTCAGACACGACATAAAGGCGAAAAGCACTGCCTCGGAGCCTCCCGAGGTGACGATAATATCATCGGGTGAGAGTTTGATTTGGTATTGGTCGTAGTAGCCGACCAACTTTTCGCGCAGTGACAAGAAACCGTCGCTCGGGCTATACTCCAAAATTTCGCGGTCAATCTGTTTGAGCGCATCAAGTCCCACCTTCGGACTCTTCAAGTCGGGTTGTCCGATGTTGAGGTGGTAGACCTTTGTTCCTCGCTTTTTGGCCTCTTCGGCCAGTGGGGCCAGGCGTCGTATGGGTGATGCGGGCATCAGCACGGCCCGTTCGGAAATTTGCGGCATAGTGTGTCTATGTTTAGTGTTCTTTGGGCAGTTTGGATTTGTAAATATACAAACTTTTTTCGAACCAACCAACATCCCGTACAAGTTTTCGTTTGTCGGGCTGCCTCTCGCGTACCATTAGGTGGGAGGATTTACTCCACCACTTGGTAGCCTGCTGCGCTGATAGCCTCCTTGATGGCTGTAGCGTCGGCCGAACCTGTGATGTAGGCTGTGGCTTCGGAGAGTTCTACGCGAACCGATTCAACGCCTTTGACCGAGGCCAGAGCTTTCTGAACGTTTGCCGCGCAGTGGTTGCACATCATGCCTTGAATTTTGTATGCTTGTTCCATGCTTACACTATTTGTTTTGGTTCTCTTGCAATATCTCAGAATGAAGGCCACCACCAACAGGGTGGCGAATACTACGCTCGAAGCCACCTTCCACCATGGCATAGTTGCACCGTGACACGCTGCCGTGCAACCAGCATCGGCAACCGTAAACCACTCGGCGGGAAGCAGGTAGTCGACACCCAAGCCGAAACCGATTGCACCCACAATGATGGCTGTCAGATAGACTGCCAAGGTGCGACGTCCCAATACTTTGCCAATAACCATGATTGCAGCCATGTTGGTGGCCGGGCCGGCCATCAGCAGGACGAGTGCCGCGCCGGGCGACAAGCCTTTGAGCATCAGAGCCGCGGCGATGGGAACCGACCCCGTGGCGCACAGATACATGGGGGCGGCAATAGCCAACACAACGAGCATGTTAAGAATCGGATAGTCGTTCAGTCGGGTGAAGAAGCCGTCGGGAACCAACACCGTAATTAGACCTGCAATCACAAGTCCCACAACAAGCCATTTGCCGATGTCTTGAATCATGTCTATAAAGCCATAGCGCAGAGCCTCCACCGTGCGACCCCAAAAGCCTTTGGGTTGAGGTCTTATTTCGCATTGGCACTCTTCCGAGTCGATGTGGTCGGCACTCTTATCCTCTTTCATCAGTGTGACAAGTCCGCCGCTAAACAGAGCCGTAACAAACGCCACCACGGGGCGCAATACAGCAAATGGTAGTCCCAACAGCGAAGCGGTAGCAGCAATGGAGTCCACACCCGTCTGAGGGGTTGAAATCAGAAACGACACAGTGGCCGCTCGTGAAGCACCTTCGCGTCGCATCGACGCCGCGGTGGGTATCACTCCGCATGAGCACAGAGGCAGTGGAACGCCAAACAGTGCTGCCCATATCACCGAGCGCATGTCATTTCGTCCGAGCAGTCGTGAGTAGACCGTCTGCGGAACAAAGGCGTGCAGAACGCCTGCAATTAGGAATCCCAATAGCAGGTAGGGCGCCATTTCGCCTACAAGCGCGATAAACGAGTTGAGGAAGTTCATAAACGTATCTGTTACAACACCACCAAGAACATCAACGCAAGGTTGATAATCGAGTGAACAACTGCCGGGACGGTAAAGTTGTGGACGCCAACGCGAACGCCACCCACAATGGCATTTACCACCAGGCCGTAGCAGATGATTCCCAATACGATGTTGCCCGGGTCAGCCAGCTGGTCGCCGGCGGTCACCATGATACTATAAATATTATAGGTATAAAACAGTTGGTTGACGGTTACGATACCTATCATAGCCAGCCATGCCCACATCTTGTCGTTGAGTTTCTTTTTGAGCTTGTGCCACATCAAGCCTCTGTAAACCACACCCTCGTACAACGGCATGACCAGTGTAACCAGCAATAACAGTGCCTTTTGAGCGTTATCCTCGCAGCGGTAGATTGTCGTGGCTCCGATGGCGGCCAAAAGCAATACTCCCAACACAATCAGGTCGATTCGAAATCTTGTCGGACGCACATAGCTTTTGGCGTCGTTGATTCGGATTACAATGAACGCTCCGACAATCAACACTATCATTGCAACGGCAGTGACAGCATAGAAACGCGCAGGAGTGGGGTACTCGATACGCGAAAAACCATAGGCACTCAGTGCAATAAGCAGCATTTGGAAGATAATTCCCGTAGCAATACATTGAGGAATAACGTTTTTTCTGGTTAACTTCATAGTTGTTGTCGTTTGTTATTGTTTTTCTGTGTCTGTTGTTTTTGTTGTTATCGCCTCACACACCTCTCTCACTGTCTTATTCTGATTGGGGGCTCTGTGCCGTGAGGTTGTCGGCCACAACTTCGGCCAGGTCGTATACGGGGAGTTTGGTTCCTCGTTTGACCGCCTTCTTGCACAGGGGGCACGCCGTGACAATACTCTGGGCACCTGTGGCTTCGAGCGAACGTCCCAAAGACTCGGCAATTCGGAGTTGCGCACCATCGCTTATGGTTGTGTTGGCGATACTGCTGCCGCAACACAGAGCATGGTTGCGCGTCTCCTCGGGTTCGAGCAGTTGGCCAACGCTTTGAATCACTTGGCGTGGTGGCTCGTAAACTCCGCATCCACGTCCCAACTCGCACGGGTCGTGATATGTGTACTCGGTTTGGTTGCACTTAACCTTCAGCCGTCCTTCGTCCAAAAGTCGGGCTATGTACTCCGAGTGGTGCAGAATCTCAATGCCTGGCAGGTTGTAGTCCTCGCGGAACACCTTCAGGCAGATGGGGCACGAGGTCACCAGCGTTGTGATGCCGTGTTTGACGAACAAAGCCGTATTTTGGCGCATCATTTCGCGTGCGGCGTCTATCTCGCCTGCGAGTTTGAGCGGTCGGCCACAGCAAACTCCTCCGTTGCGGTCGGCCCACCAAACCTGCTCGCCTGCGGAGTCAAAAATCTTCTCCATGGCCAGCATGATTCGAGGTGAAAGCAGGGTCATACATCCGGCAAAATAGCCCACCTTGCCACTACCAACCGACGAATCCACACCGCGAAGATAATCATAACGGCGGAAAGATGGCGAATTATGGAGCGAATATCTTGAATTTTGTCGCAATTTATTTATATCAAGCCCTACGGGACACCTTTCGGAGCACCGTCCGCACATCAAACAGGTGTCTGCGACCTCGGCCGAGAGCATATTGTAGCGGCGGTCACGCAGGAAGTAAACGCCCTGAACGTTGTTGATTCCGGCGTCGCGTTGCAGTTGGCACGGGTCGATACAGATGCCGCAGCGCGAGCAGGCCTCCAATTGAAAATGGTCGAACGATTTGGGGCGGTCGTCGCTCGTCACCCCCCAGCGGCGCAGGAAAATGAGCGGGACTTCCGTAAATATGTGCATGTAGCGCGAGAAGGGCATGGCACAGAAGAAAACTCCCAACGCCAGAGCATAAAACAGCCATACCGCATTTTCCATCCTCAGCAACGCTTCGACGGACAGACTGCTTGCCAGCAGTGAACCTACCGTGCCGGTCAGAAAGCCTCCGTTGTGCCACAGAGCTGCCGTTGTGCTTTCGGCAAGTAGGCGGGCGGGGAATATGCACCATAGAGCGGTCAGTGCTATGCGGTCGCCCCATACGTGGCGTGTTGTGCGACGCATTCCCATCATCTTGGAGTACACTCTCTTGCACCAAGCCAACGCAACGCCCGACAGCACGAACAACAGCAGTGCATCCATCACTTGAGTGAAGACCATCTGCCACATCTCGGTGTGGGGCATTTCGCGAGAGTAGTACTTAAAGAAAACGTGTCCGCGAAGAGGTACGGGGGTCCAACCCATGTAGGCCACCGTCTCGACGAATCCCGTGGCTATAAGCAGAAACCAACCGAAAGCCAGGCTCATGTGCATGTAGCCCAGCACGGGGTTGACTCTGAAGATGCGGCGGTGTAGTAACGATTCGGTTACACATTCGCCCACGGCCTGCCACGTACGTCGTGAAAAAATATTCGCTTTAATCTGTCGTTTGTCGCTGTCGGGCATGATATATAGCCACCGCACGTATTTGTAGGCGATGACTGCAAACATTACCACACAACCGATGCTGAACGGCAGGGCAAAGGGACTATTGAAATTCATATTCGTTTTAGTAATCTCCAAGTTTCTTTTTAATGAGCATTACCACTCCTCGGGTGTTGATTCCTCGGGGGCACACCAGACGGCACTTGCCACACAGCATGCACTTGCTCATCTCGGCATAAGCCTCGCCATATTCGCCACGGCGCACCAGCGTGTGAACTTTGCGAAAGTTGAACGATGTGATGGCGCCTGCGGTACACGTAGCGGTGCAACTGCCGCACGCTATGCAGGTCTGCAAGTCGGGCAGTCGGTCAAAAATCTCGCGGGCTGTGTCCAAGTCGTTGGTGTCCATATTGATGGCGCGAGCAGTATTTACTCCGAATCCGAAATCAATCATAACCCTTTGAGATATTCGGCCACGCGAAAGGCTACAGCATTGGCCTCGTTGAGTGATTCTCCGATGGTCTTGGGTGCAGTCACCGTACCGGCGTAAAACACGTTGGGAAGTGCACTGCGCACATTACCCTCGAACACATTGAGCGGTCGCATGAAGTGGCTGTCGCTCTGTTCCAAACCGGCACACTCCGCCCAATGGCTGTTACTGCATCCTGCGGTCATGCCAATCAGTAGAATTAACATGTCGACGGTCATCTTGAGCGGACGGCCGATAAGCGTATCCTCGGCCTTGATTTGCACCTTGCCACCGGGTACGGGTGCTGCTTCCGAGATTCGTCCGCGAATGAACTGAATACCGTGTTCCTGCTGTGCCGAGCGATACATCTCCTCGTAGCCCGAGCCGAACATGCGAATGTCCATATAGAAGTTGTAGATTTCGCTCTGCGGGAACCAGCGACGCATTTCGATGGCCTGTTTGACGCCCGTTACACAACACACTTTCGAGCAGTGACGTTGTTGTACCTTCTCGTCGCGCGAACCCACGCAGTGCAGAAATGCTATGCGGCGGGGTTGTGTACCATCGACAAGTGCCACTTTGCCGTTGTTCATCATTCTCTCCAGGTCGGCCGAGGTGATGACGTTGTCGTAGATTCCGTAGCCGTACTCCTCCTTGAGTGTGGCGTCGAAGAGGTCGAAACCCGAACACACCACCGTGGCACGGCTCTCGACCTTGCCATGTGAGGTGATTACGCCGTCAGTCTCAATGCCAAGCACTTCGGTTGAGGCCATGATTGGAATGTTTTGTTCGCGCAGCTCTCGGAGTAGTGGTTCGAGAACTTCGCCTACGGGGGTCATCGTGGGGAACAATTTGTGCCACCCTCGGAGTTTTCCGCCCAGCGTGTCCTCCTTTTCGATGATTACGGGCTTCAGACCGAGCCCTTTGAGTGCGAGTGCGGTCTGTATTCCGGCCACACCGCCACCTATAACGGTTACTTTCATCGTTTTATCCTATAATACTTGTCGGCGGTCGAACTATTGACAGCTGCTTTACTCGGCGCACCGATGAATTTTCCTTTCTTTCCAAGATATTTGCTCGACGGGTCGTAGTCTACGCCCATCTTGTCCAGCAGTGGCTCGACGTCCACTTGGTGCATCTGCATGCCGAGTGCCCAAGGGTCGTAACCCAAGACCAAACCGGCCATCTCCTCGTAGGTCAGCACGGGGATTCCACGGTTGTCGGCACCGTAGGTTGCACCCTCCATTTCGGCCAACGTGTACTGCCACTTGTCGAGAAACATGGTGCATCCCGGGCAGTTGCACACAATGAAGTCGGGTTTGTACGGAGCCATACTTTCGAACTTCTTGCGCGAGTTGGCCACCGAGTATCCGCGATTGGCCTGCACCAGATAGTTGCGAAAACCGAAACCGCAGCAGTGTCGGCGTTCGGGATAGTCCACAACCTCGCCACCCCACGACTCAATCATTCCTGCCAGCACGTAGGGGAACTCCGAGCCGCCGATTCCTTTGCTGGGGAAAATCTTGGCGTAGTGGCAACCGATGTGTTCCACCACACGCAGTGGCTCGCCCGTCAGTGCGTTGACCAACTTCAGTTTGGCTTGGGCGGCAATCTGTTCGCGGTTGTGGAAGATGACGTCCGAGTTGTGCGACACGTTTTTGGGTATCTCGAAGGTTCGCCCTGTGGCCTTGTAGAGTGACTCACGGGTGCGCTCAAGGGTTTCGGGAAACTCCCTCCACGTTTCGAGAATCTCGGTGTAGATGCCAAACGAGGTGATGCACGACGAGGTGAGATTCTCATATCCCGCCTCGGTCATTAGTGCAAATTGGCGTGCCACAACGGTCATGATGGTCTCAAGCGGCACAATGTCGGAGTGATAGCCGATACCCGTGCACGAGGTGTGGCGCGGGTCCTCAAACACATCTTTGCCAAGGTCGTTACGCATTATGTTGAGGAATGCCTGCTCGCTGCCTGGGAAAAAATTTTGACGGATGCAACTACGCACATAGAAGTAGTGGTCGTCCGCAATCTCCTTTTGGAACTCCTTCCAAGAGTGTCTTTTCTGCATAGTGTGCCTTTGGTTTAGTTGTGAGTGTTGGAATTATGACGATACACCTCGCGGAAGTACTCGTCGTTGGCACCGTCGAAACCCATCTCGCGGGCCTTGCGCTCGGAGTGTTGCTCAATGGCGTCGTACATGGCATTACCGCCTGTTACCTCGAATATTCGACGTATTTCGTCAAGTGTTTCGGGGTCTATCTCGCGTACGGGACCTGCTCCAGGTTTGCCGTAGTTGGGGGTGAATTTACCGAACACTTCGGTGTCGTTATCCCTCACCCAACGCCATACGGGGCCTTGCTCGGGGTGCATGGCGGGGTCGACAAGACGAGGACTGATGCAATAGCCCTTATCGAGAATGTGTTGGCCGATGGTGCGTTTGATAGCGAGTTGTTGGCGTCCCTTTTCCGACTCGACGAAAAATCCGAGCCGTTGCGACAGTGTGCGTAGTGCCTGAATCACGTAACCGGGGGTGTTACCTCGTGGGCAGCGCGGACGACACGACATACACTCGCCGCAATACCAAATGGTATTGCTTTTCATCAGTGCCTCGATGGCTTCATCGTCTTTGGATTGCACCGTGACGATGATTTGCCTGGGGTCATAGTTATAAAATTCGGCCGCAGGGCATACGCCTGTGCATATTCCACAGTTCATACAGGCTTTGAGTCCTTCGCGCAGACGCACATCTTCGGCCAGCATATCATAGTATTTTCCCATAACAATCTCTGCTTTGACTAAGAAACAGTGCAAAGGTAGTGCATTTCATTCGAAATGGGAGTAGCGTTTGCACCCTCTGAGTATGGGTATATATACTGATTTTGTGTCTATACATAACAAGGGCTGTTCAGATTTTTGTTGAACAGCCCTTCGGAAATATTTATTTTGGAATAGACTCGCAGCTATTGCAGGGCTTTGGTCAGTGCTTCGCGCAGACTTTCGACATTCTGGCCGCGACCGAGAATCGTGCCGTCGGCGTCAAACAATATCAAATGGGGAATGCTCCTAACGCCGTAGGCCACAGCGCCGATGGCTTGTCGCTCATTGCCGATGATTTGTGCAAAGGGAATCCCGTCTTGTTCCACAGCGCGACGAGTGTCCTCAGGACGGTCGCTTGTGGGTACACCCACGACAACCAAACCTTTGTCTTTGAACTCCTTGTAAACCGCCTTGACATTGGGAATCTCGGCTCGGCACGGAGAACACCAGCTGGCCCAGAAGTCGACCAACACAACCTGTCCCTTGCCTACGTAGTCCGAGAATTTTACCACACCGTCCGAAGTGTCGACCTCGAAATCCACGAAGGGTTGACCCACGCAGGTGCGTTCCAAAATAGCCATGCGTTCAACAATGGGCATAACTTCGGGGTGTTGCTTAACCTGCTCGGAGCAAGCATTGAGTACCTCCATCAGGTCGTCATCCTCCAGCACATTTTGGGCAGTCGTAAGGCCATATACAGCAGCTTGCGTTTGTGCATTGGCGAAAACGAACTCCTTGACAAGAGTCACCGCCTCATCCCATTCGCCTTGGCGTTCCTCCCACTCGTCAGCGGCGTCGTTGAATCCCTGAATAGCGTCGTTTTGAGGCGTACCCCCGATGGTAATATCTTCACCGGTGATTTCTACGGAGATAGTACCTGGTTCCACAACCACGGGAAGTGTTGTCGTTCCAAGAGCCACACCGCTCTCGGGGTCTACGTAAATCATCTCCAATTGGGTGATGATGGAACTTTCTACCGAGCCCTCCAACACAAATTTGTTATCGACGACAGCAGCGGCATTGCGCACATCGCCCGTCATGACAAATACCGAGTCATAACGGATGTCTTCCCCTCCGTCTACCGTACCATGGATTGTATAGCTATTGCTATTACCGCAACCGACCGCCGCAAATGCGACGGTCAGCGCGGCTGAAAATATTTTCAGTCTTTTCATTTCGTATTTGATTTCTTTTAAAGATACTCTCGTTTCCGATTATTCTTCAGCCTCGGCGTCGAACTTAGCGCATATCTGTTTTGCGAAGTTGGTGGTGTTAACCTCGGGACCACAATCTTGAATCAGCTCCCAAACCTCTTCCTCGGCAAACAAGTCGGAGTTCACACCCTCACGCAGAGCATACACGGTCGACGCGTCGTTGGGGTTATTTTTAATATAGGTGCGCAAAATGTCGGCCAAAGCGTCCAGATATTCGGCATCCACCGAATCGGTATGAATGGCATTAGCCTTGGCGTTGAGCATTACAATCGAGTCGTTGAGCGGAGTTCCTGCAAAACGTTTCGACGGCAGACCCAGGAAGTGGATGTTACCCTCTTCCAGAACCAGCGGCAGACTGAATTGTCCGGGAGTCGGCATGCTGTGAGTGAACACAATCGAAGTCAGAATAGGTTTCTCGACCTCACCTTCGAACGAGAATTTGCCATCTACCACTGCGACTTTGGCCGAAGCTCCGAGGTCATTTACCAAATAAACCGAATCCACGTAGCTTGCCAGCGGGTGTTTAGAGATACTTCCGTTGATGGTGTATTTTTGAGGTCCTGCGCAACTTACAGCGAGGAGTGCCGCGGTGCAAGCGGCCAGAAAAATGTTTCGTTTCATAGGTTTCGAATTTTAAAGTTTCTACAAACTTACGAACTTTTTTTCGAAGAAACAAGTTTTTCCTTGCGTTTTTTTGATATGATGAATATCGAAACTTGTGTTTTGTATTCCGTATGTACGCTTTTGTGCAACAAGATAGAGCGTTTTTTGCATTTTAAGGAGAATAGTAAAATGTTTGTTGTTTGGTCGGTTGTCCAATGATGACGGATTTTGGTTGTAAAAGTTCTTAATATTCTCGTGAATATATTTGCGACCGAAATCAATGTTGTGTGATGTATGTGGGGTAGGGGATGCGAGAAAGGGTGTAATTGTTTGTTAATTCAATATTAAAAGTTGTTTTGGTTGTGTTTTTGTGGTTTTTTCGAAAAAAAGTGTCCAAAAGTTTGGATGGTATGTAAAAAGTTTCTACTTTTGTGACCGCTTAAAGCAAGTTGCTGTTGTAGCTCAGTGGTAGAGCACTTCCTTGGTAAGGAAGAGGTCACGAGTTCAAGCCTCGTCAACAGCTCTAAAAATCAACGAAACGCCTTCGGATGTAGTTCCGAGGGCGTTTTTATTTTGTGTGGGTGTGTGCAAGTCGAGGTTTGGTGTGTGAATATGCAATCAATGTATGTGTTACACAAGTCAGTTGCAAAAAATCGTTTAACAGGTTGAGCGGTAGTGGAACGTCGTAGGCATGATGATAAGTGGCGCGTGTCTACCCGATGTTGTGTCTATGGTTAATGAGAGGCCACGCGTATGCGAGCGAGGTATCGCTTGATAGGTCCCGAATGTTGATGATTTGTTGTAGGCGAGAGAGGGGGATAAAAAAAGTTCGGATAACTGATGTTGTCCGAACTATGGGTTGCTCCTCAGCCAGGACTTGAACCTGGGACCCCCTGATTAACAGTCAGGTGCTCTAACCAACTGAGCTACTGAGGAATATGTCCTGCAATCACAACTTCAAACGCTTTGTTGTTCTGATTACGGGTGCAAAGATACGGCAAAAATTTAATTCTCCAAATCTTTTTGAAAGATTTTTTCAAAAAAATCGATATTTTTGTCCGAGCAAAAATATTATACCCTAATTATGGAACGTAAACAGATTGTGTATCAGTACTTGGATGCACTTGGAGTGGAGTATACGCATTATGACCACCCCGAGGCACCGACTATCGATATCGCCCGCGAATATTGGCACGATGATGGCTCAAAGCATTGCAAAAACCTCTTTTTTCGTAATCACAAGGGAAATCGACACTACCTTGTGGTGTTTGATTGCGAACGTACGGTGGCAATCCACGACCTCGAGCGGCGACTGCGTCAGGGTAAACTGTCCTTTGCTTCGGAGGTGCGTATGGAGCGTTATTTGGGGTTGCGACCGGGTTCGGTATCGCCTTTCGGACTTATTAACGACACCGAAAACCATGTGCATCTGTTCCTCGATATTAATTTAAAGAGGTATCCCGCGTTGAGTTTTCACCCCAACGACAACACGTCAACCGTCAGAATCGGTTTCGACGACTTTGTTCGCTATCTCGATGCATGCGGAAACAGCTACGAATTTCTGGAACTTTATTAGCCCGTGCGCGAAATAAAATCGTGCGGAATTTGGTTAGTTTAAAAATTTTAAAGTACCTTTGTTGTGATTTTTAACAAATTGTTTAATTTTGCAAAAACTTAAGCCGATATACTCCCTGTTGCGCAGGATGATTTGTATGCTTGCGGGTGTGTTTGTGATGTGCGATGCAGTGCAAGGACAGACTTCAGACCAAGAACCGCTGCGTTTTGAGCATGACGTGTGGGACTTCGGAGAGATACGCGAGGTGGATGGACGGGTTTGTCACACATTCAGGGCAACTAATCAAGGTGCACAACCCGTTGTGATAGAACGAATTTATACTTCGTGTGGGTGTACTTCGACGGAGTATTCGAAGCAGCCCGTGCGTAAGGGGCAGCAGGCCGAGGTAAAGGTCTGTTTTGACCCGGCAGGTCGCCCTGGAGAGTTTGAAAAACGTGTCAACGTGATACTCAACGGAGGCCGACGTCAGACGGTGACGGTGCGTGGCGTGGTCGAAGGACGCCCGCGTACGGTGGAGGATGACTACCCTTATTATATGGTGCGTGGTCTGCGCGTGGATAATGCGACGTTCGGAATGGGAACGGTGCAACACGGAGCGGCGCAGTCGACAGTCATAAATTATGTGAATACTTCGGAACGCACGATTCGCCCGAAGGTGAAGTATCAACTTCGGAGTGGAGTGTTGCGAGTGGCTATGCCCGAGCGAATTGCATCGGGTGAACGCGGACAAATCAGGCTTACGTATGACCTTCAGGCCGAGAGCCGGCGTTATGGCAATCTGGTGGATAAGTTTACCATCGAGGTGGATGGCCGAGAGTCCGAACACGCTGTTTATGTGGCTGCGATTGCGGTTGATGACTTTTCGATTGTCAATTACGATGCTGCCCCGACGGCTGAAGTGAGCGAGCGATTGCACGATTTCGGAGTTATTGCGGCCGATTGTGGTGAACTCCGTTATCGGGTGACAATCAGGAATCTGGGCGACGAGGAGTTGATTATTCGATGGGTTGAGCCGAAAGATGAAGGATTTTATGTAACTTTGCGGCCCGGAACCCGAATCAAGAGTGGCGATAAGGTGACTTTTGAGGCGGTGCTGAACCCCGAATATTACACGACGGCCGAGATTTCGGACGCTGTGGCAGTGGTCACCAACGACCCGATGCGACCCTACCGACAGTTTAGGGTTGCGGCAAGACGAGGAAATGTGAAATAACCCAAGATACAAGTTAAAACTTTTGGACAATGTTTAAGATTTTAGAAAAAAGGCAACTCACCCGCGACATTACGCTGATGCGAATCCACGCACCCCGCGTGGCGGCAGCAGCAAAACCCGGACAATTCGTTATTCTGCGTGTGGATGAGAAGGGCGAGCGTATTCCGCTTACCATTGCCGACTACAACCCCACGGAAGGAACCGTAACGATTGTTATCCAAGCCATCGGTGCAAGTACCAAGAAGTTGTGTGTTTATGCCGAGGGCGATTCGATTTGTGACTTTGCAGGCCCGCTGGGACACCCTTCGGAATTTGTGGCCGAGGACCCCGCAGCGCTTGCCGGTAAACGTTTTCTGTTTGTGGCAGGTGGCGTGGGTGCTGCCCCCGTTTATCCTCAGGTTAAATGGCTCAGCGAGCGCGGAATCAAGGCCGATGTGATTGTGGGTGCCAAGAATGCCGAAACGCTGATTATGACCGACGAGATGCGTGCCGTGGCTGGCAACCTCTATATCGCGACTGACGACGGTAGCGCAGGCTATAAGGGTTTGGTTACGGGCCTTATGAGCGAACTGATTGAGAATGAAGGCAAACAATACGACCAAGTTGTGGCCATCGGTCCGCTGATTATGATGAAGTTCGTTACGCTTACGGCCGGCAAATACTCGCTGCCTATTATCGTGAGTATGAACCCGTTGATGGTGGATGGTACGGGAATGTGTGGCGCGTGCCGTGTGACGGTGGATGGCAAGACCCGCTTTGCGTGTGTCGAGGGTCCCGAGTTTGATGGTTCGAAGGTGGACTTTGACGAGGCTATGCGCCGCAGTCGCCAATACCGTGACCTCGAGGAGCGTGCCCGCAAGATTGCCGAGGAGCGTGCTGCGGGACATAAATGTAAAATCGGATTGGATAAATAAGATTAGGAGGAGCATATTATGGCAAACAAAATACCCAGAGTTCCCGTACGCGAACAAGACCCCAAGGTGCGTGCGACAAATTTCGAAGAGGTGTGCTATGGCTATAACCTCGAGGAGGCGCAGTTGGAGGCGAGCCGTTGCCTGCACTGCAAGAATCCCCGTTGTGTGGCTCATTGCCCTGTGTCGATTCGAATTCCCGACTTTATTGAGCAAATTACCAAAGGCGATATTGCCCGTGCTGCCGAGATTATTTCGGAAGATAGCCTGCTGGCTTCGGTGTGCGGCCGCGTGTGCCCCCAAGAGAACCAATGCGAAGGCTCGTGTATTCTTGGTGTTAAGGGCGAGAGCGTTGCTATTGGCAAGCTGGAGCGCTTTGTGGGCGATTGGAGTCACGCAAATGGTGCCGCAAAGGTGAACGTTGCGCCGCGTAACGGCAAACGTGTGGCTGTTATTGGTTCGGGCCCTGCAGGTCTGGCTTGCGCTTCGGATTTGGCAAAGGCCGGCTGCGAGGTTAAGATTTTCGAGGCACTGCACAAGGCCGGTGGCGTGTTGGTGTATGGTATTCCAGAGTTCCGTCTGCCCAAAGATAAGATTATGGCCAAAGAGGTCGAGAAGGTTAAGGCTCTGGGCGTTGAGATTGAGACCGACGTGATTGTGGGCCGTACCGTGACCATCGACTCGCTGATGGATGATGAGGGCTACGACGCTGTGTTTATCGGTTCGGGTGCTGGTCTGCCTATGTTTATGGGTATTCCCGGCGAGAACTTGAACGGTGTGGTTTCGGCCAACGAGTTCTTGACTCGTGCCAACCTGATGCACGCCTACGACCCCGAGTACGATACCCCTATCTTTAAGGGTGGTCGCACGGTGGTTGTCGGTGGCGGTAACGTGGCTATGGATGCTGTGCGTACCGCAAAACGCCTTGGCTCGGATGCCTTTATTGTGTATCGCCGTTCGGAGGAGGAGCTTCCCGCGCGTAAGGAGGAGGTTCACCACGCCAAGGAGGAGGGTATCGAGTTTCGTATGCTGTGCAACCCGCTCGAAATCCTTGGCGACGAGAATGGCGTTGTGCGTAGCGTGAAATGTATCCGTATGGAGCTTGGTGAACCTGATGATTCGGGTCGCCGCCGTCCTATCCCCGTCGAGGGTAGCGAGTTCGAGATTGAGTGTGACCAAGTGATTATGGCCCTCGGAACCTCGCCCAACCCGCTGATTGCATCGACCACGGGTGGCCTGGAGACTACTCGTCGTGGCGGTATTGTGGCTGACGAGACTGGAGCGACCACTCGTAAGGGTGTCTTTGCGGGCGGTGACGCTGTGACGGGAGCTGCTACGGTAATCCTTGCTATGGGTGCAGGCCGTGGTGCTGCCAAAGCCATCCTTGAGTACTTGGGTGTGTAACGCAAGTATTAGTTTGAAAATGAGCGTGTTCCGAATTTATTGGAGCGCGCTTTTTTTTTTTTTGAGTAAAATCCATCATAAATATTTGGGAAAATAGAATATGATGCATACCTTTGTATAATAATCAAGCATTATTTTTTTATGGAACGTAAACTTACAACGCCCTTTGTAGTTGCCGCCCTTGCCGTTGCCTTTGTTGCAGCGTCGGCGTGGGTTTGGTTCAGCCGTGGAAAAAACGCCCGTGCGGTGCGTACCAAATTCAAAATCGGAGGACTTCTCCTGACTCTTACAACTGCCGTGACAACGCAGTCATGCAAACATTTTGTTTCTTGCTACGACCCGGGCGAGCAACCACCTTATTACTATTTGGTAAATAGAAGCGATTCGCTGGTTAATGGAGATACCCTTCGTTTGGGTGGATATTTCGAATATCGTTATTTCTCATATGAGGTGTTGGCCGAGGATGGCAAGTCGCTTCAGAAGGATTGTTTTAGCATAGATAAGAATCATTGGTTTGAAGATGTCTTTGAGGTTGGTGATTACGTAGGCAAGGCCAAGATAAACGTTTATGGCGAAGATGCCGAGGGTGAAATCAAACAAGAGAAACTCACCAAGAGTTTTGATGTGACAATCGTGGCCGCTCCCGCCAAAGAGGAGGACGACGCAGACCAAGCGGAGAGTGACGATGTCGAGTAAAATGACGCTTGGGCTGGTGGTGTTCGAAACCACCGATGCCTGCAATCAGCGTTGTAAATTCTGTTATAACCATTGGAAGGCCGAGGGCGACACTTCGGCCGATGCGCCCGATTTCCGTCTGGCACGACGCACCCTGCGCCGACTTCTGTCGCAGGCCACGGTCGAGCAGATTTCGATGTCGGGAGGTGAACCCTTGCTTATGCCCCGCCTGCACGACCTTGTGTGGACGGCGCGTTGGGCCGGTGCGAGTGTAAACCTGCTCACCAACGGCACGATGATGACTCCCGACACGCTGGCCATTATGAATGACCTCGGGGTCGAACGTATCCAAATCCCCATACTTGCCGACAACCCCACGCTACACGACTCGATAACGGGTCTTGCTGGCTCGTGGAAGAGGTGTATGACCACGGCACGTCGTGCGGCCGACACTCGTCAGGGCTGGCTGACACCTGTATTTATCCTGTCAAGGCTCAATCGTGAACATATCACACCGACATTGGAACTGTACAAGAGTTTGGGGTGTGAGCAGGCGATGTTCAACCGTTTCAATATCGGTGGATTGGGCATTTGTCACGCTCGTGAGTTGATGTTGAGCAATGCGGAGTTGCGCGAGGCCTTTGCGGAGGCAAGTCGCGCCGCGGTCGACCGACGAATGATACTTTTCAACGGCGTGTGTTCGCCTATGTGCGTGCTTAACCCCGATGACTATCCGTGTGTTGTGTTCTCGCACTGCAACACCGATATTCGCAACCGTCCGCTGACGGTCAACTATCGCGGTGACGTGCGTTTTTGCAACCACTCGCCACGCGTGCTTGGAAATATATACAAAAATCACATAGCCGAGATTCTCGATGCAACCCATCTGTCGAACCACTATGGCGGAGTGCCCGAGCATTGTGCTACGTGTAAATTGTGGGATGTATGTCGCGGGGGTTGCCGCGCCGCCTCGGAACAACTCTACGGCACCTTCGACCGAGTGGACCCGATTGTGACCGAGTGTGAAGGGTAGAGGTGTTTGGCGGGTGCGCGGTTGATGGTGTTATAGTATCAGACGCTTGAGTTTGTGGGCGATGTCGTTGCGCTCGTTGTTCAGCACACGCAACTTGCCAACAATATCGAGGGCGGTATCTTCGTCGATGTCGGGATTGTTGAGTTGAGCCTGGAAGGTGGCCGACAGACGCTCGATAACCTTCGATTTATAGAGCATTATGGCGCGTGGCAGAGCTTCCGAAAGACGGTCGCGCTCCGACGACACGCCAATGTCATGCTCGCTCCAAAGTTTGCTCGGAATATAATTATCATCCATGGTCAGCAGGTTGACTGCCATGTTCGAAACCTCGGCCGAGGGGTAGTTGATAAAGTGCGACAGAGGTACTTCGACTCCCGGTTCGGTCATGTGCTCGACGTAACATTCATAGATGGCGCGACACTCCGGGTTCTGAAAATCGAAACCGATGACGTTGCGCATCATATCGACGATGGTTTCGGCTACGTTGTACTCTTTGAGTTGCGTCCCCTCCTTGATGTCAAACGACAAGTGGCCGTAACGTATCAGGTAGCGTGTCAATTCGCGTTCCAACTCCTCGATGCCGCTTCCGATGGCGGTGCCCGAGTTCGAAGCCGAACTTTGGCGGAGCGTCTCGGCCGCCTCTTGCATCTTTTGTTGGCGTTGGCGCTCAAAGAATTCACGCTCCTCGGCATCTCCGCTTAGCCCTGCCCGCAATTTGGCAACCTCGCCCAACAGCAGGTTCTCGTCTACGTCCATAATCACGGCGCACTCCTTGGCGTACATGGCGCGCGTAATGGCGTCGGGAATCTCGGCAATCGACCCCACCACATCACGAATCACCGCCGAACGAGCCTGTACGTCACCCGCCGAGTCGGCCATCAATAACTTACATTTGAAGGTTATGAAGTCCTCTTCGCGCGAACGTATGTACTCTTGTACCTCGTCGGCCGTGTGAGCCTTGGCAAACGAGTCGGGGTCGTGCTCGGGTGGCAACTGCACAATACGCACGTTCATGCCCTCTTTGAGGATGATGTCGATGCCGCGCAACGAGGCTTTCAATCCCGCTGCGTCGCCGTCGTACATGACCGTAATATTCTCGGTGAAACGTTTGAGTAGTTTGACCTGCTCGGTGGTAAGCGATGTGCCCGACGAGGCCACGACGTTCTCGACTCCCGCTTGGTGCATCGAAATAACATCGGTGTAGCCCTCGACCAAGATGGCGCACTTGAGTTGCGAGATGGCCTTCTTGGCAAAGAACAGACCGTAGAGGGTCATTCGCTTTTGGTAAATCTCGCTCTCGGGCGAGTTTTTGTATTTGGCAACCGTTTTGTCGGTTTTGAGCGTTCGTCCGCCAAAGGCCAGCACTCGTCCGCTCACCGTGTGAATCGGAAACATCACGCGCCCATAGAAACGGTCGGTCAGTGTGTCGTGTCCTTCGCGCTTGAACGAAAGGCCCGTACCCACAAGGAACTCCTCTTTGTAGCCCGCCGCAAGTGCCGCTTTCGAGAAGGTGTCGTACCCCTCGGGGCAGTAGCCCAAGCCGAACTTCTCGATGGTGGCCTCCGTAAAACCTCGCTCGCGGAAGTAACTCAAACCGACGTTACGTCCCTCTGGCGTGCTGGTAAGTGCTTTTTTGAAATATTCGGCCGCCCAACCGTTGAGCACCATCATACTCTCGCGGTCGTCGTTGCGTTTGACCTCCTCGGCCGTGCGCTCCTTCTCCTGTATCTCGATTCCGTACTTACGTCCCAGATATTTGAGGGCGTCGACATAGCCCATACCCTCGTGCTCCATGATGAAACTGACGACGTTGCCACCCTTGCCGCAGCCGAAACACTTGAAAACACCCTTGGCGGGCGACACCACAAACGATGGCGTTTTTTCGGTGTGGAACGGGCAACAAGCCTGGTAGTTGGCACCTTGACGACGCAACGTGACGAAATCGCCCACAACATCCACGATGTCGGCTGCGGCAAAAATTCGGTCTATGGTCAGTTGGTCAATCATTAGCTAAAAAAGTGCGGTCGTACCCTGAAACTACAACATTTAGGACGGAAACTATTACATTGCATCTGCTTAAAAATACAATAAACCTGCGAAACTGTTGCTGGAATTATGCAAAATCATTATATTTGTGAGCAGAAGTGCCGCGAAATGTTGTAGCCCCGACGGGAATCGAACCCATATCACAGGAACCGGAATCTTGCATTCTATCCATTGAACTACGGGGCCAAGACAAACGCGACGCGCAAAGGTATGAAAAAATAAAAAGAACTACAAGTGTTATGCTTACCGAATGGCAGCGTCTTGAGCAAATAATAAAGTGGGTCGGAATGAGTGTCAACTCGTTCGGCCGTGAGATTGGCTTGGCACGTTCCGAGAATCTCTACCAAATAAAACGCGGCAACAACGGAATCAGCCGCGACTTGGCCGATATGATATGCAAACGATATCCGCAAATCAGTAAGGCTTGGGTGTTGGCCGGTGAGGGTGATATGTTTCTCGACCCGATGGAAATCAGTGCATTGCGTTTGCCCTATTTTGAGGCAGATGTCGAAAAATATGTGCTTGCGCCGGATAGTTATGTGCGCGCGGGAGAGTTGCGTTTGCCGATGTTTGCAGGATGCGATTTTGCGGCGGTTTATTGTGGCCGAGCCATGGGTGATGAGGTGCCTACGGGTTCGGTTGTTGTGATGCGACGGGTGGTTGATATGGAGGAGTTGGTGCCCGGTTCTGATTGTCTTGTAGTGTGTGATAAACGGGTGTTGTTCCGTCGCTTGCGTGCATCGGATTCTTCCGAGGTGTTGCGCTTGGAGGCTCCCGATACCGAGAGGTTTGATGCGGTTGAGGTTAATAAGGCTGATGTCCGTGAGATTTATCGCTTGGAGGGGGTTATTTCGCCGCGCAAGTATTAACTAAAAAGGATTGGGACAAAGAGAACTTACGCGCCCTTGCAAAAGATAGAAGGATGGGGCAAAGAGAACTTACGCGCCCTCTCCAATAATATGAAGGTTTAACAAAAGTAATAGGCCCATAAAAGGCTAAATGGATAGGGATACGAAAAAACTTACGCGCCCTTGCAGAAAGATAGAAGGATTGGGATAAAGAGAACTTACGTGCCCTCTCCAATAATATATAGGTTTACCTCAAATCCGCAACCTATAGGGTTTAGTGGGATTTTGCTTGCAAAGCGACAAAATTCATTTTATTGTACATATTTCTTGCACAACAGAAATGTCGCAGACACAAAATCCCCTTACCCCATAAAGCGACTTGAGGT
>JAGBFQ010000001.1 GCA_017936385.1 Rikenellaceae bacterium | reverse complement strand
TCTTTTTGAGTCATCAAAAAGAACCAAAAAATGACCCGCAGACCGGGGGTTTAACTACTCTGCATATACCCACGCGGGGTATATGCAGAGTAGTTATAAGAACCACGGATGCGACAGATTTTTGATTCAGTTGAGGATTCAGAAAGGAATATCCCTAAACACCTTAACCTCACAATCTACCTAACTTACAATAAGTAATTTAGGTAAAGTTCCATTTAAAATGTTTGTGTGGCAGATGTTAGCTACTTGCGGTTCTTCGGAAAGTTTGGCGTGCGAGAGATTTTGCTGATGAGGTACTGCATCCCGCAGGGATGTATCGGATGTTTGGGATTGCGACCCGCAAGCTTGTTTGCGAGGGCGTAATCACAAATATACGATAAAATGCCAACGATGGCATTGCCCCATCAACAAAATCACCCACATACAAAAATTTAGAGAAACGAAGTTTCTCCGTCGGCACTCTGTGCCTCGTTTTTTGGTACTTTTTGTCGACACAAAAAGTACATAATCAAAAAAATGTATATTGTGACATTTGCATTTATTTTGTAACTTTGCAGATTGCAGAGATAATGATATGGATAAAGAGCAAAATAACATTATAGAGACGCTGGCCGAAGGGGACTATAAATATGGTTTCACTTCGGATATTGACACAGAGTTCATTCCCAAGGGTTTGAGCGAGGATGTTGTGCGGTTGATTTCGGCTAAGAAGCAGGAGCCTGAATGGTTGCTCGAATACCGACTCAAGGCGTTCCGATATTGGCAGACTTTGGAGTTGCCTACGTGGGCGCATCTCAATATTCCACCTATTGATTTTCAAGATATTATATACTACGCTGCACCTAAAAAGGTAACGCCGGGAAGTGGGAATCCCGACGACATAGACCCCGAATTGAAAAAGACTTTCGATAAACTCGGAATACCTCTCGAGGAGCAACTTGCTTTGGCGGGGGTGGCTGTGGATGCGGTGTTGGACTCGTCGTCGGTGAAGACAACTTTCAAGGAGACGTTGGCCGAGAAGGGGATTATCTTCTGTTCGATTGGTGAGGCTGTCAAGGAGTATCCTGAGTTGGTGCGCAAATATTTGGGTACGGTGGTGTCGTACACAGATAACTTCTATGCGGCGCTGAACTCGGCGGTGTTCTCCGACGGCTCGTTCTGCTACATACCCAAGGGTGTGCGCTGTCCCGTGGAGTTGAGTACGTACTTCCGTATCAACGCCCGTGGTACGGGTCAGTTTGAGCGTACTCTTTTGGTGGCAGATGAGGGTGCCTATGTTAGTTATTTGGAGGGTTGTACTGCTCCGATGCGTGATGAGAACCAACTGCACGCCGCGGTGGTCGAAATCATCGTCGAGGCTGACGCCGAGGTTAAGTATTCGACTGTACAGAACTGGTACCCGGGTGATAAAGAGGGGCGTGGCGGTATATACAACTTTGTGACCAAGCGTGGTTTGTGTCGCGGCGACCGTGCACGACTTTCGTGGACGCAGGTTGAAACGGGTTCGGCAATAACGTGGAAGTACCCGAGTTGCGTTTTGCAGGGTGACGACTCCGTGGGTGAATTCTACTCGGTGGCGATGACTAACAACTACCAGCAAGCCGACACGGGAACCAAAATGATACACCTCGGACGCGGAACTCGCAGCCGCATAGTGTCGAAAGGTATATCGGCAGGGCACAGCCAAAATGCCTATCGCGGTCTGGTGCGTGTGGCTCCAAAGGCTTCGGGCGCGCGCAACTACTCGCAATGCGACTCACTGCTGATTGGCGACAAGTGTGGTGCTCACACCTTTCCCTACATGGACATCGGAAACCCCGACGCTGTGGTAGAACACGAGGCCACAACCTCGAAAATCAACGAGGACCAACTCTTCTACTGCAACCAACGAGGTATGTCGACCGAAGACGCCGTGGGTATGATTGTCAACGGCTACGCCAAAGAGGTACTCGCTAAACTACCTATGGAGTTCGCCGTCGAAGCACAAAAACTACTCGCTATAAGTCTGGAAGGGTCTGTAGGTTAAAGTATGTTTGAGGGGTTATGTTCTTTTTGAGTCATCAAAAAGAACCAAAAAATGACCCGCAGACCGGGGGTTTAACTACTCTGTGCGGACCCCTTTGGGGGCTGCACAGAGTAGTTATAAAATCCACGGATGCGACAGATTTTTGATTCAGTTGAGGATTCAAATAGAATAACCTTTAAACACCTTAACTCACAACCTACCTAACTTACAATAAGTAAATTAGGTAAAGTTCCATTTAAAATGTTTGCGTGGCAGCTGTTAGCCACAGCGGTTCTGTGAAAGTTTGGGCGTGCGAGAGATTTTGCTGATGAGGTATCGCATCCCGCAGGGATGTTGGTATGTGTTTGTAGTTAGGGACTGCAAGCTTGCTTGTAAAGGCACTAACTACAAATACATACCAAAAATGCCAACGGCAGCACCGCATCAACAAAATCGCCCACATACAAAAATTTAGAGAAACGCAGTTTCTCATCCGCCGGTCTGCGGCCGTTTTTTTGGTACTTTTTGAACGTTCAAAAAGTACATATAACCAAAGTGGCATTGCCACCTTTTTGTCGACACAAAAAGTACATAACCAAAGAAACAAAAAAAACGAAATATATGCTTTTAGAAGTTAAGAATTTACATGCTAATGTTGCCGGTAAGGAGGTCTTGAGGGGTATTAACTTTGAGGTTCGTCCTGGTGAGGTGCATGCTATTATGGGTCCGAATGGTTCGGGTAAGAGTACCTTTGCTTCGGTGCTGGCTGGAAATCCCAAGTTTGAGGTTACCGAGGGTGAGGTGCTGTATGATGGTGTTGACTTGCTGTCGTTGCCTATCGAGGAGAGGGCTCGCCAGGGTTTGTTCTTGGGATTTCAGTATCCTGTTGAGATTCCGGGTGTTAGCATGGCGTCGTTTATGAAGGCTGCCGTGGCTGAGCGCCGTAAGGCTTTGGGTTTGGAGCCGCTGTCAAGTGCTGAGTTTTTGAAATTAGTGCGCGAGAAGTCGAAGATTGTGGAGCTGGACGGTAAACTTGTGAGCCGTTCGGTGAATGAGGGCTTTTCGGGTGGCGAGAAGAAGAAGAACGAGATTTTCCAGATGGCTATGCTGGAGCCTCGCTTGGCGGTGTTGGATGAAACGGATAGTGGTCTGGATATTGACGCACTGAGGATTGTGGCTACGGGTGTTCAGCGCCTGCGTTCGCCGCAAAATGCTACGATAGTGATTACCCACTACCAACGCCTGTTGGACTATATTATCCCCGACTTTGTGCATGTGCTCTATAAGGGTCAAATCATCTATTCGGGCGATAAATCACTTGCTCTCAAACTCGAACGTGAGGGATACGATTGGCTTATCGGTTCACAACAATAAATCCTGAAGGGTGTGATGAGTGAATTGCAAAAAATATTCAAACAGACGGCACTTGGTGAGCGACCCACGGGTGTGGAGTGGTTTGATGCCGTGCGCCACCAAGCGGTGTTGCGTTGGGGTGAGATGGAACTGCCTGATACCAAGACCGAGGAGTACCGCCGTTTTGACCTGAAGGGTGTTATGAGTGGTGTGACATGCCGTGCCGAGGGAGATTGTTCACAGTTTGAGCCGCTCGATATGGAGGGTGAACAGGTGCGTACCGTAAACGGTCGTGTTGTTGATACCGAGTATTCGATTCTGAGTAAAACGCAAATTTCGGAGTTTGACTCGCTGACGGGTAACGTGGCCTCGGCTGTGCTGAATATGGCGTTGGCCGAAGATGCCGTTGTGGTGTGTGTAGCCCGTGGTGAGAGTCGTAAAGTGGTATTGGACAGCCGCTTTGCGGGAGAGAAGGGCGCGTTGGCTGTGAGTCGCGTGTTGGTTGTTGTCGAGGAGGGCGCATCGCTGGAGTTGAGCGATGTATGCCGCACTGAGGGAGAAGTTATTGCTCTGCGCTGCCGTGAAATTATTGTTGGTCGTGGAGCTAATGTCAAGATAGCAGATATTGTGGAGAATCCTGAGGGTACGGTAATAGACCACCGATATACCTCGCAAGCCGAGGATAGCACAACACGTGCGTTGTTTGGCGACGTTAGCCATGGAGCGAGCCGCACAAATATTGTTACTCTGTTAAATGGTGCACACGCCGAGGCTGTGTGCGACGGAGTGTATGTGGCAACCCACGGAACGAGAGATGTATGTCTTGATGTTCAACACCTTATAGGTGAGTGTCAATCATCGGAGCTTATCAAGGGTATAGCCTCGGAGCGTGGACGCGGTTCGTTTGCGGGCCGTATCTATGTTGCTCAGGATTCACAAAAAACGGACGCCTCGTTGCTCAACCGAAATATTGTGTTGGGTACCGAAGCCAAGATATACACCAAGCCTACGCTCGAAATCTATGCCGACGACGTGAAGTGTAGCCACGGAGCAACCGTCGGACAACTCGACCCCGAAGCGGTGTACTACATGCGTCAGAGGGGATTGTCGAAACAGGCCGCCGAGCGTTTGCAATTGCTGGGTTTTGCGGCCGAGGTTGTGGAGCGTTTCGGAGGTCAAGCGGCCGAGCGAATAGCCGCCGCCGTAGAACAAAAACTGCAAACATTGTAAGCATGCGAGCGTATGAAACCTTTTGATGTAGCCGAGTTCCGAACACACTTCCCCATACTCAACCGCACCGTGCATGGCAAACCATTGGTCTATCTTGACAACGCTGCCACCGCCCAGAAACCACAATGTGTAATCGACGCAGTGAACGAACTGCACACCTCGCTCAATGCTAATATTCATCGTGGCGTTCACTACCTTGCCGAGGAGTGTACCTCGTGTTACGAGGCGGCACGTCGTCGTGTGGGCGAGATGTTAGGTACGGATGCGCGCGAAGAGGTGGTTTTCACCTCAGGTGCAACGGCATCACTTAACTTGGCTGCGTGGTCGCTCGCCGAGATGTGCATCCGTCAGGGGGACAACGTGGTGGTCAGCGAAATGGAACACCACTCCAATCTTGTACCCTGGCAAGAGGTGTGTCGCCGCCGAGGTGCCGAACTGCGAATGTTGCCCATGGATGATGACGGACGTTTGTGCGTCGAGCGTTTGGACGAAATAGCCGACAATCGCACACGTGTGGTAGCCATCACTCAATGTTCCAACGTGTTAGGCTCGAAGCCCGACCTGCGTACAGCCATCGACATTGCCCACGACAAAGGTGCTTTAGCTGTTGTCGACGGTTGTCAGGGAGCTGTTCACGGAGGTGTCGACGTGCGCGAGTTGGATTGCGACATCTACGCCTTCTCGGGTCACAAACTCTACGCCCCCACGGGTATAGGCGTTATGTATGCCAAGCGCGAACTTCTGGAGCGCATGCCCGTATGGATGTGTGGCGGCGATATGGTTGCCACGGTGTCTTTCGAGAGAACAACTTTCGCCGAACTTCCACTACGTTTCGAGGCCGGAACAGCCAACTACGTCGGAGCAATAGCTCTCGGTACGGCGCTCGACTTTATGGCCGAATGGGATAAATCAGGCATGGAAAACCATCTGAACCAACTCTACACCCACGCCGCCGAGGGTTTGAGCCAAATCGAAGGAGTGCGAATCTACGGCACACAAGTGGGCAAAGCACCAATACTCTCGTTTGGAGTCGAGGGCGTTCACCACTATGACCTCGGAATGATTCTCGACAAATTAGGCATAGCAATTCGCACGGGAACACACTGCGCCGAACCCGTGATGACACACTATGGCATCACAGGTATGTGCCGCGCATCGTTAGCACCATACAACACACTCGCTGAAACAGACAGCCTTATCGCAGGCGTCCAACGAGCTGTAAGAATGTTGAGATAGTTTGAGGGGTTATGTTCTTTTTGAGTCATCAAAAAGAACCAAAAAATGACCCGCAGACCGGGGGTTTAACTACTCTATGCAGACCCCAACGGGGGCTGCATAGAGTAGTTATAAGAACCTTGGATGCGGTCAATTTTGATTCAGTTGAGGATTCAAATAGAATAAATCTCTAAACCACTTAAACTCTCTAACATCCATACAATAGGTATTTTAATGAAATATCTATCCGAAAAAACGCTTGTGTGGCAGATGTGAGTTACAGCGGTTCTGTGAAAGTTTGACATGCGAGAGATTTTGCTGATGAGGTATCGCATCCCGCAGGGATGTATCGGATGTTTGGGATTGCGACCCGCAAGCTTGTTTGCGAGGGCGTAATCACAAATATACGATAAAATGCCAACGATGGCATTGCCCCATCAACAAAATCGCCCACATACAAAAATTCAGAGAAACGAAGTTTCTCACCCGCCGGTCTGCGGCTCATTTTTTTGGTTCTTTTTTGATGACTCAAAAAAGAACATAACAAAAGTGGCACTGCCACCTTTTTGTCGACACAAAAAGTACATATAACCAAAGTGGTTATAATGTTTAAAACAGGTAAAAAATGAGATACAAACACATAGTTTTTGATATTGATGGCACGTTGATAGATACGGAGCGTGCGGCTTTGGAGTCGTTGAGTGACACCATTTTTGAACTTACGGGTGAGCGTCGTGAGCCTGAGAGTTTGTGGTTTGCTTTCGGACCTCCTGCGCACGTGACTATTGAGCGTGTGGGGCTTGATATGGAGGCTGGTTTGAGAACGTGGTATGAGAAGTTTGGCGAGGCTTTCAAGGACCGTGTTGAGATATATCCGGGCATTGTTGATGTACTTCAAAAATTGACAGCTGAGGGTTGTTCGTTGGGAGTTGTGACCTCGAAGGTGAGGCTTGAGTATGAGAGTAATTTCATACCTCTTGGTCTTGGTGGATATCTTCCCGTTGCGGTGTGTTGTGACGAGTGCGAGGCGCCTAAACCTTCACCCACGCCAATGCTCCGATATATGGATATCACGGGTGCCGAAGCTTCGGAAATACTCTTTGTGGGCGATACCATCTACGACTCGGAGTGTGCACATGGAGCGGGAGTTGATTTTGCCCTTGCGACATGGGGTGCACAGGACAAAAACGTTGCTGCAGAGTATCATCCCTCGTCGCCCGAGGAGTTATTAAAAATAGTGTTATGAGAGCTTTGATTCAACGTGTGAAACGTGCAAGTGTCACCATCGATGGCGTTTTGCATAGTAGTACGGGTGCCGGAATGTTGGTTCTGTTGGGTGTTGAGGTTGGTGACACCGAAGCCGATTTGGAGTGGTTGGCGGGTAAAGTGGCGCGTCTGCGAATTTTCGACGACGAACAAGGTGTGATGAACCGTGATGTTGTGGATGTATCAGGTGATATTATGGTTGTCAGTCAGTTTACGCTCTGTGCATCGACCAAGAAAGGCAACCGCCCATCTTATATAGCAGCCGCCCGCGAGGAGGAAGCTGTTCCTATGTATGAGTCTTTCAAACGTCGCATGGGTGAACTCACCGGATGTGATGTTGCTTGCGGCGTATTTGGTGCGGATATGGCAGTCGAACTCATTAACGATGGCCCCGTAACCATCTGGATTGACTCCCGAAATCGTTATTGATTGTAGTTAGATAGTAGTTTTTAGGGATATTTTTCTTTTTGAACGCTCAAAAAGAAAAATATCCCTAAAACTCTTATAACCATTTACGAATACGGAAGAACCAGAGCACGGCGCCCGAGAAGGCAACCATAACGATGATAGCTATCCAGAAGGGCCACATGCCTTCGAGATTTTGTCCGGGCAATGTGACGTTCATTCCGTAGATGCTTGCCACGAGGGTTGCAGGCAGGAATAATACCGAGGCCACGGTGAAGATTTTGACAATCTTGTTCTGCTCGATATTGATAAGGCCCAACACCGTATCGTGCAAGTAGTCAAGACGTTCGAATGCGAAGTCGGCATGGCTGATAAGTGAGTTGACGTCGCGCATCATCAGTTGCAGACGCGGGTAGACGTCGTTCGGGAAGTGTTCGCTTCGGAGGATTCCCGAGAGTACGCGCTGGCGGTCGGTGATATTCTCACGAATCAACATGGTGTTCTCTTGCAGGTGGTTGATGCGGCGAATCATCTGTTCGTCGATTTGGTTGTCGCTGCTGACCACTTTGTTGAGAGCTGTAATCTGACGGCTCACCGACTCCACGAGGTCGGCGTCGAAGTCGATGCGCACCTCGAGTATTGAAATCATGATGTGGTAGCCCGTGGGATACGCCTTGAAGTTCATTTGGAACTTCTTGGAACACTCGGCGAAGGTGCGGAACTCGGCGTTACGGGTGGTCACAAGCACACCCTCCGAGAGGATGAACGACACCGCCTCGACCGAAAAACTCTCGCCTTGGGGCAAGAAGAAGTTGGAGTTGCTGACAATGGCGTTTTCGGTTTCGGAGTACTTCGAAGTACTCTCAATCTCCTCGGCCTCCTGCTTGCTCAGCAGGTCGATGTCCATAAACTCTTCGACGGCCTTTTGTTCCTTGATGGTTGGTGACAGCAGGTCTATCCACAATATGTCGTCAAAGCCGAGCGAATCAAAAATTTCGATATCGGCATTGCGTATTATTTTGTTGTGTTGTTTCAGATAGATTGTAATCATCTCTCCCGACGTTTTATTAACGGTCCGTATTAATTAGTTGCTTTTGAGATGTCTATCGCCAATTCGCGTTAGCGATAAGCCAACCTTCAGCCGGGATTGATACGTAGAGTGGTTTTGAGTCCGTCGTTCCAGAACTTGCCGAGAGCCTTGCGCTTTTGGGCGTCGAACAGGTAGTCCATATTGCGCGTCAGGTAGTCGTAGGCGTATGGCAGGTGGTCGTATTTGTACTCTGCAATAGCCTCCCATGTGCGCTCCAAGCCGAATGTGAGCGACTCCTCGAGGGCGTCCAACACCTCGGCATCAACACCTTCGCGTGCCACCCATACGGCAAATACAAAGGGTAACTTGGTCTGTGCGTGCCACTCGTCCGACAGGTCCCACCAATAACGGAACTGACCCTCGCGCGGGAACACCTTGTCACCAATCAACAAGAAAGCGTCACCCTCCGCGGGCGAGTCAACCACCGAGTAGTCGGTTAGTTCTTTCCACTCGGGAGCGATATCCCAACGTTTCACGGCCAGATAGCGTGTCAGCAGCACCGATGTGCGTGAGTGGCTGTCGAGGTAGAGAGTTCGAATATCTTTGAGTGGTGAGTTGCTTGCCAACACCACGCTACGTACACCGCTCTGTGCACCCAGGCAGTATGATGTGATGATTTTGGCATTTTGGATTTCGGGCAGTGCGCCCACGGGTATAAGTGCGATGTCGGCTTGTCCGCTGTTGAAGGTTTCGGCGCAACCGGCCGGTGGTGACAATAGCAATTCGGCTTGCAGTTTACCTGCATGCTCGATACCGTAAATAAACGGAATGGTATTCAGATATGATACCGCAGCTATTCTTACACGGGTTGCCGTCATCCATACAGAGTTCTGAATTTGTTATACTTCCGTAGAGTTCCAACTGCAAAAATACTATTTTTTGTTGAAAAAGTACCCGTCCTCATCTTTTTTTTCGTTCCGATGAGTTTTTTTATCAGAGGTTGTGCGGTATTCCTGTTATGCGGGCGTATGTTGCCAAGGCGTTGCGATAGGCCATGCGTGCCGAGATGGCGTTGGTGAAGAGTTGAATCCACGAAAGTTGCGCCGACAGAACATCCAAAATTGCAATCTGCCCTTCGGTGTACGAGAATGTGCTCAACGAGAGATTCTCGGTGGCTATGTCGAGCGAGGCTTCGCATTGACGAACCTCGTCGAGTGTCTTTTCGACATCGCTCCAAGCATCAGCCTCCTCGCGGCGCACCTGGTCGAGCAACTCGCTGAGAGCCAATTCACTCTGAACCACCACGGCGCGGGCACTGCGCACGGCTTGACGACGTTCGCCCCACGCAAAAATCGGAATATTGAGCGAAACCCCTGCTCCACCGTCCAGTTGCATGCGGGTGCGAATGTTGGGATTTACCGTGGCGTAGCTTGCCGATACCGACATAGCTATCGAGGGATTGTAGCCTGCGCGAGCGGCACTGACCCCCCACTCTGCCCTATCCACCGAACGAATGGCGCTCCACACATCGGGACGACGTGCCATGACCGTGTCTATGGGTACACGCTGGGGTTTGGGTGGTGCGACCGAAAGCGAGTCGGTGGGCGACCACTTGGTGGAGGTCGCTTCGCCCATCAGTGTGTTGAAGTTGTGCAGGGCTTTGATGGCGGTTTGTTGGGCGACGGTTTGGTTGTAAATGGCGTCGCTCAGTTGGGTTTCGACCATCAGCAGGTCGCCGCGACCCGTGTAGCCGTCGTCGAAACGCGCCTGAACAACCTCGCGCAGTGAGCGCACGATGCGTGTGTAGTAGTCGCGTGCAAGGCTCAGATGGGTGGTCGCCAACAGGTTCCAATAGGCATAGTCGGCCGCGTACCTCACTTCGAGAGCCGTAAACTCCTCGGTGGCGCGTGCTATGTCGACATTTGCCGAGGCGACGCCCACTGCGGCACGGGTGGCACCTCCGTCGTAGAGTCGCGCCGAGATGACGGGCGAGATTCCGAACGAGTAGGGTCGGATAAAGCTACCGTCGGAGGTTCGCTGCGAGCGGAAGTTAACGTAGAAGTCACCCGCCGCATCGAGTCGTGGCAGGTAGCCGATGCGGGCGCGGCGCAGGTCTGCTTCGGCACCGTCAATAGCCCACCGTGTGGCGGCGAGCGAGTGGCTGTACTCTTCGACTCGGTGGCGATACTCGTTGAGGGATATTTGCGCCGAGCAGTTGATGCTCCAGGCGATGGCAAGAGTGAGTAGGGACAGACGTTTCATCTTCGTTTATTGCTTATTGATTCCAAACCATATAGCGTAGCATGCCGGAAGCACCAGCACCGTGAGAATGGTAGCCGCAATGAGTCCGCCCATGATTCCCACGGCCATACTGCCGAACATCGAATCGAAGGCCAGCGGCAGCATACCCAGAACGGTTGTTCCCGAGGCCAGGCAGACGGGCAATACGCGCCGTTGTGTGGTGTTGACCAGCGTTTGGTAGTCGGCGTTGCGGCCCACGGAGTCGACAAGTATGACACCGTTTTTGATGTTCATGCCCACAAGTCCGAGCAGTCCCAACAGCGAGAAGAAATCGAACGGACGACCCGTAATCAACAATCCGAAAACCAAACCCACGACAATCAACGGAACGGTCATCAACACCACTGCCGAGCGACGATAGTCGCCAAACAGCAACAACAGCACAGTCCAAATCAACACCAAAGTCAGCGGAAGTTGTCGTGCCAGCGCGGTGTTGCTTTCGGTCTGCCCCTCTTGTTCGCCAAAGATGCTGAGGGTGTAGCCGTCGGGGATTGTCACCGTGCGTTCGATGTGTTCGCGTAGTGTTTGGTAGAGAGCCACTGTGTTGACGCCTTGTTGCGGGTCGCAGCGGGCCATCATCATGGGTGCCGAGTTGTAGCGGTGTCGCGTGGCGAACTCATAACCGAAGTCGAAGCGGCTGACGGTCTGTTCGAGCGGGTATACGCGGCCACTGCGCGAGAAGACAGGGATACTTCGCATGTTGGCCAGATTGTAGTCGTCCGACATCTCGTCCTTGAGTACGATGGGCACATAGCGGTCGCCCTCGCGGAAACGCCCAAGAGTGTAGCCCGACGTTGCAAGGGTCATGTAACGCGCCATGTCCGAGCGACTTATACCCAGACGTGTGCCGCGAGCCTGCGAGTAGACGGGTCGCCAAACCGGCACTTTGTTGCCCCAACTGCTGCGGATGTTGACGCACGAATCGTTATTGCGCATCAGTTCGAGGGTCTGCTCGGTAAGCATTATTAGGGTGTCGACACTCGGACCCGAAAATCCGAACTCGATGGCCGCCTCGGGGGTGGGCGACAGACGGAACAGCGACGAGCGAATCCACACATCGGGCAACGAATCCCGAACCCACGCCGTAAATTCCCGTTCGATACGTGCCGTGGTGCGTCGTGAGTACATCTCGACCAACAGATTGGCAAACGACGGTGAGCCGCTCACTGCTCCCGAGGCAAGGTAGTAGCGTGGTGGCGTGGCACCCATTGTGACCGACACACGTTTGACTTCGGGGCGCGAGGTGAGCCAACGTTCCATGCGTCGGGTTGTTCGTTCGGTGTCGTCGATGTCGTAGCCGTCGGGCAGGTTGACATCGGCGCGGAAGTAGGGCTTGTCGAGATTGGGGAAGAAATCTTTGGGCATTGCACCCAACACCACTAACGACACTCCTAATAATAGATATGCTCCCACAACGGTCAGCCACTTGTGGCGTATGCACCAACCGATGAGTCCGTCACCCTTCGGAGTGGCAAATTTGGGTGCGGCCGAGGTGGTGAGCAGTCGGTTGTTCATCATCGGCACCTGCGTCAGAGCAAGCACCCAGCTCAAAAGCAACGACACGGCCATTACCACAAACAGCGGTTGAACAATCTCCGACACCGACGAGTCGGCCAGGTACAAAGGCAGGAACGACAGCACGGCTATCAGCGTAGCTCCCAACAAACCCCAACGGGCCGTTCGCACACCCTGCATGGCGGCCGCGCGACGTTCCACACCCCGACGCATCGACCATAGAGTGTTGTCGGTCACCACAATGGCGTTGTCGACCAACATCCCCATCGCAATGATGAAACCTGCAAGCGACGTGCGATTGAGTCCTTCGCCCAGAGGTCCCATCAGTAACAGAGTGCCGCCAATGGCCAACAGCAACGACATGCCGATGCTCACTCCGGCACGCAGACCTATGGTGAGCATGACAATCAGCACCACAATAGCCACCGACTCCAGCAGATTTATTATAAAACGGTTGTTGGCCTCGCGTGCAATCTTGTCCTCGGGGTAAAGTTCCACGATGTCGACACCCAGCGGGATAAATTCGCGCAATTGTTGCAACTCGTCCGCAACATGCGCACCCGTAGCCACAACGTCACTTCCGCGCTCGGTCGAAATGCCGATTCCGATGGCTCGACGGCCATCCACACGCATCAGTTGTGCAGGAGGGTCGACCGTGCGACGATGGATTGTTGCAATGTCGCTCAGAGCCACCTGACGGCCGTCGGATGACATCAGAAGTTGCGCTCCAATATCTTCGAGCGTTGCGTAGGCAGTGGGTTCCACAACTTTGATGCGAATGTCGCCCGCGTCGCGTTCACCCACGTCTACAATGGTATTCTGTGCACCCACAGCCTCGATAATAGCCTCGGGGCGAACAGCAAAGGTCGTCAAACGCGCACGACTCATGCGAATCTCAATGACGGGCGACTGCTCGCCAAACAGCGTAACCTTGGCAACGCCAGGGAGCGTAACCATACGACGTTGTATCATCTTTGCCGCCGCGCGCAACTCCTCGTAGGTAATCCCCTGCTCGGCCGTCAGACCATAGTACAGGCCGTAGACATCGCCAAAATCGTCGGTAACTTCGATGGTCGACGCTTCGGAAGGTAGGCGACTCTGTACATTGAGCGCTTTGCGGCGCAACTCGTCCCACATCTGAGGAATCTGTGCGGCCGGAGTGTCGGCACGCAGTTCAACCGTTATGCGGGCGTAGCCGAAGTGCGACTCCGAGGTTATGTTGTCCACGCCGCGAAGTCCCTGCATTTCGCTCTCGATGGGTTCGGTGAGCAGTTGCTCGACCTCCGACGGCGAAGCACCAGGCAGATGAACCGTCAACACCGCCGACTTGATGACAAACGGCGAATCCTCCTTCTTGCCGAGCGTGAAAAACGACACCACCCCACCAATGAGCATTATAAGCATGAAGAACCAAACCACTCCCGGGTGGTTCAACGAATAACGTGTCAGTTTCATATGCCTTTAATCGTTGATTACGGTCACACTGCGACCCTCCGACAACTTATAAACACCCGCCGTCACAACACTCATACCGGGTCGCAAGCCACGCTCGACAACCACCATATCACTGCCATACAGCGGTCCTAAAGTGACATCTGCGGCGTGCACGCGGTCGTCACGTATGACCCACACTTTGGGTTGGGTGTTACCCGCCTCGCTCCATACCGCCGACAACGGAACCACTACCCCACCCTCGGGCGAACTGACATCCACACGAACCATACAGGCCATACCCGGTGAAACGTGATAACCCTCCGAAACATCCACAGCCAGGCTCACGGGGACTCCCGTGCCATCGGACGAGGTGCGAACCCAATCTTTCAGTCGGGCTGCAAACCTTCGCTCGGGAAAGTTGTCGAACGTCACCGAAAAACGGGTCAACGGATTATCCAACAGCGCAATACCACTCTCGGGCATGGTGAACTTGACAGTGCGCGTAACGGGGTCGACGATGCGCACCACAATCTCGCCTGCCGATACCCGTTGGTAGGTGTCGACGTACTTCTTTTCGACAATACCTGAGATGGGTGTTCGGAGTCGTGTATCGGCCAGCACGTCCTCGGCATTTCGATAGGCCGCCAAGGCACCCGCATAGTTATTCTGTGCCGTCTCGTACTCGCTCTGCGATATGGCTTGGCGCTCAAGCAACCTCTCGGCACGCTCAAGTGCTGACTTGGCCGCCGCATACGTCGACCTCGACGCATCGTATGCCAACTGATAGTCCCGAGGATTTATCTCGGCCACAATGCGACCCTTCTCAACATACTCGCCCTCGCTGACGTCAAAAGAAACAACCTGACCGCCAACCTTGAAAGCAAGGTTGGTCGAATAATCCGCCGTAGCCATACCCGCATAATCGCGCTCAACACTCCCAACATCCTCGACCGTGTATGTCTTCACAAGCTGAGGCGTGGGTCGCTGCTGCTGCCCTCGTGGTGCACAACCAACACACAACCACACACTTACAACTACCCAAAGAAACCCTTTCATAACTTCATGGTATTAACTCCCCCACTCCCCTGCCAAAATCATGCCTTTGAAATGTTTGTGTTCTTTTTTATGTACTTTTTGTGTCGACAAAAAGTACCAAAAAACGAGGCACAGAGTGCCGACGGAGAAACTTCGTTTCTCTAAATTTTGTGTGGTGTGTGTGATTTTGTTGATGGGGCAATGCCTTCGTTGGCATTTTATCGTATATTTGTGATTACGCCCTCGCAAACAAGCTTGCGGGTCGCAATCCCAAACATCCGATACATCCCTGCGGGATGCGATACCTCATCATCAAAATCTCACGCACGCCAAACTTTTCGAAGAACCGCAAGTGGCTCATATTTGCCACGCAAGCGTTTTTCGGGTAGATATTTCATTAAAATACCTATTGAATGGATGTTAGAGAGTTTAAGGAGTTTAGAGGTTATTCTTTTTTGTTTGTCAAATCGAATCAAAATTAACCGCATCCAAGGTTCTTATAACTACTCTGCATATACCCCGCGTGGGTATATGCAGAGTAGTTAAACCCCCGGTCTGCGGGTCGTTTTTGGTTCTTTTGTCGATACAAAAGAACATAACCCCTCAAACCCCCTTAAAGAACTCTGTAATTTTCTGAGCTTTGGCGGGGCCGATGATGGATGAAAGTTCGTCGGTAGAAGCCGCTCGTATGGCTGAGATGGTTCGGAAGTGACGCATAAGGTCGGCTATGGTTTTGGGTCCGATGCCCGGTATGGCGTCGAGTGAGCTGCCGATGAAGGCTTTGGAGCGTTTGTTGCGGTGGAAAGTGATACCGAAGCGGTGTGCTTCGTCGCGGATGTGCATCATGACTTTGAGCGGTTCGCCCGTTCGTTTGAGGTAGTATGGCGTGGGGTCGCCGGGGAAGAAAACCTCCTCGATACGTTTGGCGAGTCCCACGAGGGGTACGCGCTCCTCGATACCCAATTCGCAGAAAATTTCGTAGGCCGAACTCAACTGCCCCTTACCGCCGTCGACCACCACCAGGTCGGGTAACTCGGCACCCTCGGCCAGCAGTCGCGTGTAGCGACGACCGACAATTTCGCGCATCGAGGCAAAGTCGTCGGCACCCACCACGGTTTTGACGTTGAAGTGACGATATTCGCGTTTGCTGGGTTTGCCGTCGCGGAACACCACGCACGAGGCTACGGGGTTGGTTCCCTGCAAGTTGGAGTTGTCGAAACACTCGATGTGACGTGGTTCGCGGGGCAGGTGTAACTCGGCTTGCATGGCGGCCATGAGTCGGTCGGTATGTTTCTCGGGGTTGCGAATTTCTTGGTTTTTGAGTTTCTCGGCGCGGTAGATTTTGGCTCCACGTTCGGAGAATTGCAGCAGCGAGAGTTTGTCGCCACGACGTGGAACGGTGAACTTGACGCCCTCGAAAACACCCTCCTCGGGCATTACGGGTACAATGACTTCGCGTGCCAGACGTCCCGTCATGCGTTCCGACATTTGGCGTATTCCTTCGGTTAGGATGTGGCTTGTGTCGTCGTCGGCGCTGCACGATAGTTCGGCCGTGAAGGTGTTGACCACGCTACCCCGCACGGTGCGCACAAAGTTGATGTAGGCCACACTCTCGTCGACCAACACCGAGAACACGTCGGCGTCCTCCATGCGACTGCTCACGATGACCGATTTCGACGAGTAGTTGTCCAACATTTCGAGTTTGCGACGAATGGCCTCGGCCTCCTCGAAACGAAGGTCGGCGGCTGCCTGCATCATCGTGTCTTTCAGATAGTCGCGGGCGATTCGGAGGTTTCCGCGCAGCACGTGTTTGACCATCTCGAGGTTGGCCAGATACTCCTCTTCGGTTTGTCCGCCGACGCAGGGTGCCTTGCACGCTCCGATGTGGTATTTCAGGCAGGGGCGATACTTGCCGCGGGCAATGGCTTCGGGCGAGAGGTTCTCCTTGCAGGTGCGCAGCGGAAACAGAGCGTGCAGAAGTTCCAATATCTCGCGTTGCATCATTACCGAGGCGTAGGGCCCATAGTAGATTGCCCCACCCTGCTCCACCTTGCGTGTGGACTCCACGCGCGGAAAAGGCTCGTTGCGAACCACAATCCACGGATAGGTCTTGTCGTCCTTGAGCAGGATGTTGTAGCGCGGTTGAAGTGATTTGATGAGCGAGTTTTCGAGCAGCAGGGCGTCGGCTTCGGTCTCGACCACAATGTGTCGGAGGTCGCATATCTTGCTGACCAGCAGTCGGGTTTTGGCACTATGGTTGCGCGAGTCGAGGAAGTACGAACTTACCCTCCGTTTGAGGCTCTTGGCCTTGCCGACATAAATCACCCGTCCCGAGGCATCAAGGAATTGATAGACCCCCGGAGAGAGTGGCAAATCGGCCACCTTTTGTCGTACTTCGTCGTGGTTCGGGCGTTGCATAGTGCAAAAATACTATTTTTAAAGAAAAATTTCAGAATTTTCTGTAACTTTGTGGTTTGGTGGGGAGTTTTTCCCGCCGCGAACATGCTAACAAATTTCACACAACGATGATACAAAAAATCGAAAACCTTATCGCTCAGGTGAACCAATTCTCGGCCACCTCGGCAGCCGAAATCGAGGAGTTCCGTATCCGAATCCTCGGCAAAAAGGGCGAACTCAACGCATTGCTCGAAGAGTTCAAAACCGTACCCGCCGAACAAAAACGTGAACTCGGACAAAAAATCAATGCACTCAAAACTCTTGCCACCGAGCGCATTAACAACCTCAAAGCCTCGGCCTCGGCCGCTCCCTCGCGTACCACGGCAATCGACGATATGACACGTCCCGCAACAGACGAGTCGCTGGGTGGACGTCACCCCGTGTCGCTGGTCAAAAACCAAATCTGCGAAATCTTCGGTCGTCTGGGCTACACCATCGCCGACGGTCCCGAAATCGAGGACGATTGGCACGTGTTCTCGGCACTCAACTTCCCGCCCGAACACCCAGCACGCGATATGCAGGACACTTTCTTCATCGAAAAGAACCCCGACATCCTGCTTCGCACCCACACCAGCTCAATCCAAACACGCATAATGGAACACGGTCAACCTCCCATCCGCGTGGTTTGCCCAGGACGTGTGTTCCGCAACGAGGCTATCTCCTATCGCGCACACTGCATCTTCCACCAAGTCGAAGGACTCTACATCGACGAGAACGTGTCGTTCGCCGACCTCAAACAGGCTCTGCTCTACTTCGCCAAAGAGATGTTCGGCGAAAGCAGCAAAATCCGCCTGCGTCCGTCGTACTTCCCCTTCACTGAACCCTCGGGCGAAGTCGACGTGTCGTGCAACCTCTGCGGCGGCAAAGGATGTGCCGTATGTAAAGGCACAGGATGGCTCGAAATCATGGGCTGCGGTATGGTGGACCCCAACGTGCTCGAAGCATGCGGTATCGACAGCAAAAAGTATAGCGGTTTCGCCTTTGGTATGGGTGTTGAACGTATCGCAATGCTCAAATACGGCGTCAAAGACCTGCGACTATACTTCGAAAACGACGTACGCTTCCTACACCAATTCGATAAAGCATTGTAATTTAGAGTGTTTGAGGGGGTATGTTCTTTTGTATCGACAAAAGAACCAAAAACGACCCGCAGACCGGGGGTTTAACTACTCTGTGCAGACCCCGTTGGGGGCTGCACAGAGTAGTTATAAAAACCTTGGATGCGGTTAATTTTGATTCGATTTGACAAACAAAAAAAGAATAACCTCTAAACCACTTAAACTCTCTAACTTCCATACAATAGGTATTTTAATGAAATATCTATCCGAAAAAAACGTTTGTGTGGCAGATGTGAGCCACTTGCGGTTATTCGGAAAGTTTGTGCGTGCGAGAAATTTTGCTGATGAGGTACGGCATCCCGCAGGGATGTATCGGATGTTTGTAGGTGTGACCTGCAAACCTGTTTGTGAGGTCACACCTACAAATAGCCGAAAAATGCCAACGATGGCATTGCCCCATCAACAAAATCACACATACTACACAAAATTCAGAGAAACGGAGTTTCTCACCCGCCGGTCTGCGGCCGTTTTTTTGGTACTTTTTGAACGTTCAAAAAGTACATATAACCAAAGTGACACCGCCACCTTTTTGAACGTTCAAAAAGTACATAACAACAAAAATGAAAAAACTATTAACATATCTACTGTGTGGAGTGTTGTTGTTCTCGTGTGGGGTTCAACGCGCGAGTCGTGTGAGTGAGGGTGGGGGAGAGCCGACGGTGACGATAGAGATACCTGATTCGTTGCGGGCTACTTACCTTTATGTTGATGGTGTTCGTTTGTTGATGAGTGACAGCCTTGAGGCGGCTGAGGGTCAGTTTCGGAGGGCTTTGGAGTTTGACCCGATGCACGCTCCGTCGCTGTATGAGTTGGCCTTGATGGCTGTTGAGAGGGATAGTTTGAGTGAAGCTAATGAGCTGAGTCGCAGGGCATTGACTGTAGATAGTACAGATTTGTGGTATCGTGTGGCTGTTGGCCGTACGCTGTTGATGATGGGTCGTTATTCGGAGGCTTTGCCCGAGTTCAAGAGGATTGTTGCGCAGGCTCCGAATAATCCCGAGAACTACCACTTGTTGGCGGCTCTTTATAACGAGATGGAGATGCCATTTTCTGCTATCGAGGTGTTGGATTCGGCCGAGCTTAGAACGGGACTCTACCCCGAGTTGCACCTTAATAAGTGCGCTCTGATGGTGCGGGTTGGGCAGATGGATAAGGCGCGGACGGAGTTGGAGCGCTACCGTGCGAATTTTCCTTATGACCTGCAAGCGGGGCTTATGCTGGCTGCGGTATATGACTATACGGGCCGTGACTCGTTGTATGTGGGTACGCTGCGTGAGATGCTCGCTGTCGACCCGACTAATCCCGAGGTGCTGATGCGATTGTACGATGCGGCACGCGAGAAGGGCAAGGAAAGCGAATTTCTGCAAACGGCCGTCGATATGGTGTGGTCGGATGACGTAGGCTTTGGCACTAAGGCCCAGATTGTTGGGGAGTTGACAAGCGATGCGGCGTTCTGCAAACGACACTTTCCGCAACTCACCGAGTTGACCCACGCCTTGGTGACGCAATACCCCGAAGAGTATCGCGCTGTAGAACTTCACGCGCTGTTTGTTATGCGTTCGGGCAGTTACCGTTCGGGCGTGGATTTGGTCAAGGGCTTCTTTCGCCGACACCCCGACAATGAGCAGGCGCTGGAGTTGATAGTGGACTTCGAGGGGTTGAATCGCAACTACGACACGGTGATGCACTACTACCGCCTGCACCGCGCGGCACGACCCGAGAGCGTCGAACCTCTGGTTATGCTTGCCAGCCTTGAACAATATGTCTATCAGGACAATAAAGCTGCCGAAAAACTCTATAAGGAGGCTCTCAAATTGTCGGATAATGACTCTCTGCGTAGTTCGATTGTGGGCATGCAGGCCGACCTTCTGCACGCCGAGGGCAACACCAAGAAGGCCTATAAACTCTATGACAAGGCCCTGAGGCTCATGCCCGATAATATGGCCGTGCTCAACAACTACGCCTACTTTCTGAGCCTTGACAGCGTTCAGTTGACCCGTGCCGAGCAGATGGCCGAGCGAGCCGTGCAACTCTCGCCGAGCAATGCCACCTACCTTGACACCTATGCCTGGGTGCTGTTCAAACTCGGACGCACCGACCAGGCACTCAAGATAATCAAACAGGCCGTGAGTCTTGACAAAACCAATAGCACCGAACTGCTCGTCCACTATGGCGACATACTTTACGCCACGGGCGAGAAGTTCATGGCGCGCATGTATTGGCGACGGGCGCTCAACGCTGGCCACGACCCTGTGCAAATCGAACAACGACTAAAACTACCATAGATGACACGCAAACTAATCATACTGTTGAGCCTTTTGACGCTGGGGTGGGGGAGTCTGCGCGGACAATCCATCGAGTCGCTGCGCAAAGACATCGAGCGCGACCGCCAGGAACTCACGCGAATCGAGGGACTTCTCAAGACCAATACAGCCTCCAAAAAGTCCTCCGAACGCGAACTGAAACTTATCCGCAACACCATTTCGGGACGTCGCAAAGTAATCCGCAAACTTGACTCGCAGATAAATTCGTTGGTTGTTTCGGTCGAACGCAAACAGCAGCAACTCGAACGTGGACAACGCCAGCTCGAACGCCTGCGTCGAGAGTATGCGGGCTATATTTACGAGGGTTACAAAAGCTCGTTGCGTGGCGACGCTTTCACTTTTTTGTTCTCGTCGCGCGACTTCAATGACGCCAATCGCCGCCTGGCCTACATGCGCCACGCTGCCGCTGCGCGACGCCAAAAAGCAGCCGAGATAGACTCTCTTTCGAAATCTCTTACCGCCCAAATCGAGGAGCTCGACACGCGCAAACAAGAGCTCTCCGAAACACGTTCGTCGCGCCAAAAAGAGCTTAAAACACTGCGCTCCGACGAAAGTACTCAACAAAAAAAGGTCGCCCAGCTGACCTCCAAAGAGAAAAATCTCAAAAGCAAAGCCAACGCCGCACGCCGCAAAATCGAACAGGCACAACGTAAAATCAACGCCCTCATAGCCGCCGAAACCAAAAAGAAATCGGGACGTACACAGGCGCAAATCGACGCCGATGTGATACTCAGCGGACAATTCGGCCAAAACAAAGGCAAAATGCCATACCCCGTGCGCGGAGGTGTTATCATCGACCACTTCGGACGACAAAACCACCACCTTTACAGCAACATGGTCATCGACAACGGTGGCGTAAACATCGCAGGCAAAGCCGGCGATGCCGTGAAATGCGTCTTCGACGGCGAAGTGCGAACCATCTTGTCACTCACCAACTTGGGTCAGAATACAGCCGTTCTGGTGCGCCATGGCGACTACTTCACCGTCTACCAGAATATCGTCAACGTGTCGGTCAAAGTCGGCGACAAGGTGTCTATCAACCAAACCATCGGCACACTGCCCACCTCGGGCTCCGAAGATGACCATTACCTCCACTTCGAAGTGTGGCAAAACAACCAAAAACTAAACCCCGAGTATTGGTTGAATAGGTAGTATGTTCTTTTGTATCAACAAAAGAACCACCCGCAGATAACATCCACCCCACATTCACCTTAATATATTACACGGGGTGGAGCTTTGGGTGAGGGTGAAATGCAGGGTCGAGAGTTGGCTTGTGTTCTCGAAGGGGGCGAAAACCACCTCGGTTGCCAAGTCTGTCGTTATCCAATTACGCGTTTGCGACGACGAGAAAGAGTGGCGCGAGGTATTACGAAACGAGATGAACAACACACGATTAGCGTTGTAAGCGGCTTGCAGGTGGGCGGGAATTCGGCGGTAGAGTGCGCGTCCAAGGGTCACAATTACGGGGCGTTCGGCTGCAAGCAGAACATCGAGCACGGCACGTTCGATGGGCGAGTGAAAACCGCTGATTACAATCTTATCTGTTTTGGCTATTTCGTGCGCCCAGCTCCGTGAGAGTTCAAGGGCCTCGGCGGGCGCCGAACGCGAAGCAAAAAAGGCAACCAAATATCGGTCTAATAACTCCTCATTTCCGGATAGGTCCATAAAAAAAGCGCAGACTACTGCATTTTCTTATCCTATTCCAAGGTCTTGGCTACCCGTAGTATGAATAAGCAATACAGGTAGCCTACGCAGAATGATATAATGCACACACCGAGCCAAACGGTGTGGTATATACATTCCAACATAGACATCTGATTGCGTATTCTCCATACTACTTAAACCGCCAAGTTTTGGAATAAGAGATTACGACAAAAATGTCTTAATATGTTTCACTTACGACTTAGTTGTCATAAGTCTTAGGCAAAGATAGGTATTTTATTTTCAATCGCAAAATCGTGAAGATTTTGTATTTTCCCTGAATTATCAATGGAATCTGAAATAGCCGCCTACGCCTATAAAAATATCAGCCATACTCCGTTTATGGGGTATGGCTGATACTTTATCCGTCTTTTGGGCCTCCAAAAGAACAATCAATTACTTGCGGATGGCTGCAACGCCGGGGAGTTCTTTACCCTCCATGTACTCGAGCAGTGCACCGCCACCGGTCGAAACGTAGCTAACTTTGTCGGCCAGACCGAACTTGTTGATGCAGGCAACCGAGTCACCGCCACCAATCAGCGAGTAAGCACCCTCGGCAGTAGCCTCGGCGATAGCCTCAGCAACTACGCGGCAGCCTGTCTCGAATTTCGGGAACTCGAACACACCAACGGGACCGTTCCAAAGGATGGTTTTGCTGGCTTTGATAACATCGGCGAACAATTTTTTGGATTTAACGTCGATGTCCATACCCTCCCAACCGTCGGGAATGTCGTTTACGGGAGCAACCAGAGTATCCGAGTCGTTCGAGAATTGGTTACCACAGAGAGCGTCCTCAGCGAAGATGAGTTTCACACCCTTCTCCTCGGCACGTTTGATGATATCCAGAGCCACGCCGTGCATGTCAACCTCATTAATCGAAGTACCTACTTTACCGCCTTGAGCAGCAGCGAAGGTGTAGGTCATACCGCCGGCCAGAATGATGCTGTCCACTTTGTCCAGCAGGCGCTCGATGATGGTGATTTTGGTCGAAACCTTTGCACCACCAATGATTGCCAAGAAGGGACGTTGGGGGTTCTCCATAACGCCGTCGATAGCTTTCAGCTCGCCTTCCATAACGTAACCGAACATCTTGTCGGTGGGGAAGTAATCGGCGATGAGTGCGGTCGAAGCGTGAGCACGGTGAGCGGTACCGAATGCGTCGTTGATGTAGCAGTCGGCATACGAAGCCAAGCGTTTAACGAACTCTTTTTGGCTTGCTTTAACGGCCTTTTTAGCCTCAGCTTTCTCCTCGTCGGTAGCATCGGCAGCCAGACCACGGGGTTTGCCCTCCTCCTCGGCGTAGAAACGGAGGTTTTCGAGCATCATCACTTCACCGGGTTTGAGCGCAGCAGCCATTTCGGCAGCTTTGTCGCCCATGCAGTCGCCAGCGAATTGAACCTTCACACCCAGACGGTTCTCAACAGCGCCGATGATGTGGCTGAGCGAGAATTTGTCGTCGTTGTTCTTTTTGGGACGACCCAGGTGCGACATCAGGATAACGCTACCGCCACCTGCCAGCACTTTTTTGATGGTAGGGATTGCGGCACGGATACGGGTGTCGTCGGTTACCTCGAAGTTTTCGTTGAGGGGCACGTTGAAGTCCACGCGGATGATAGCACGTTTACCCGCGAAGTTGTAAGTGTCAATGGTGTTCATTGTTGTTTTGTGTTTTATGTGTGATTAATTGTTTGCCAAAATTGTTGTACCGGCTGTTCGCGTCGGCCCATATAACTCCACAAAGTTACAAACATTTACTCGAAAATCAAACCTCCGGGCGGTTTTTTGCGCTGGCGGATAAAAAAAGGCGGCCGAGTGAGAATAATTTGTCGAAAAAAGTGTACCTTTGCTAATGGTTTGTAAGTACCCGACGGCAAGGTAACCTGTCCGGCGGTGCAGAACAATCAGGGCGATAGTGATAAGTGCCCAAATAACAACGGATTCTAAACTGAATTTTAACACATACAAAACACTATGTACGGTAAAATCAAAGAACATCTCCAAAAGGAGTTGGCCGACATCCGCGAAGCCGGCCTCTACAAAACCGAGCGTATTATCGAAAGCGAGCAACGTGCAGACATCCAAGTGGGTGGCAAAACCGTGCTCAACTTCTGTGCTAACAACTACCTCGGACTTTCGAACAACCCCCGACTCATCCAAGCTGCCAAAGACGCTATGGATAGCCGTGGTTTCGGTATGTCGTCGGTGCGCTTCATCTGCGGTACCCAAGACATTCACAAACAACTCGAGAAGGCTATTTCGGACTACTTCGGCACCGAGGACACAATCCTCTACGCTGCATGTTTCGACGCCAACGGTGGTGTTTTCGAGCCTCTGCTGGGCCCCGAGGACGCTATCATCTCGGATGCACTCAACCACGCTTCGATTATCGACGGCGTGCGTCTGTGCAAAGCTGTGCGCTATCGTTACGCTACTGCCGACATGGCTGACCTCGAGGAGCAACTCAAAAAGGCTCAAGAGCAACGCTTCCGCATCATCGTAACCGACGGTGTGTTCTCGATGGACGGCAACGTGGCTCCGATGGACAAAATCTGCGCTCTGGCCGAGAAATACGACGCCATGGTTATGGTGGACGAGTGTCACTCGGCAGGTGTTGTTGGTGCAACCGGTCGCGGTGTGAGCGAGAAATTCAACCTGCGCGGTCAAATCGACATCATCACCGGTACGCTGGGTAAAGCTTTCGGTGGCGGTGTAGGCGGTTTCACCACCGGTCGCAAAGAGATTATCGACCTGCTGCGTCAACGTTCGCGCCCCTACCTGTTCAGCAACTCGATTCCGCCCGCAGTGGTTGGTGCAAGCCTCGAGATGTTCAAGATGTTGGAGGAGAGCGATGCTCTGCACGACAAATTGGTTGCCAATGTTGAGCACTTCCGCACCAAAATGTTGGCTGCTGGTTTCGACATCAAACCCACCCAATCGGCTATCTGCGCCGTGATGCTCTACGACGCTAAACTGTCGCAAGAGATGGCTGCCAAACTGCTCGACGAGGGTATCTATGTAACAGGTTTCTACTACCCCGTAGTTCCCAAAGGTCAAGCTCGTATCCGTGTTCAAGTTTCGGCAGGCCACTCGACCGAGCAACTTGACAAGTGCGTTGAGGCATTTACCAAGGTAGGTAAAGAGCTGGGTGTATTGAAATAGTTTGCGATGCTGTCGTACAAGGCCCTCAGCGGCCTTGTACGACGGGTCACAACAAAAACTGAGGAGTTATGGCAAAGGTAGAGATTGATGTAATAGACCAAAAAATTTTGAGCCATCTGGCAGGCAATGCGCGTATGCCTTTCCTGGAAATCGCGCGCGAATGTGGCGTGTCGGGTGCAGCAATACACCAACGATACAACAAACTCGTCGCTCAGGGTGTTATACATGGCACTCATCTGGTGGTGGAACCCAAAACCTTGGGGTATGATGTTTGCGCTATCGTGGAGGTGCAAACCCGCGACACGGCTAATTATATGCAGATTGTCGAGGCTCTCAAGGTTATCCCCGAGGTGGTGAGTTGCCACTTCATCACGGGCAAGAGCAACCTGCTACTCAAACTCTACTGCCGCGACCACGAACACTTCATGAATGTGCTGATGGAGAAGGTGCGCAAAATCGACGGAGTGACGTCCACCGAAACCTACATCTCGTTGTACGAAGCCTTCTCGCGTCAGGTGCAGGTCGAAGAAAGTAAGTAACCGCACGGCGCGTTAACATTAACACAGACCCATTTTAATCAATACCGACCCGCCCTCGAATGGAGTGACGGGTCGCGTTGTAAAAAGAGCTATTTATGAGTACAATTCGTTTGACTAAAGAGTTCCGCTTCGAAGCAGCCCACGCGCTGGAGGGCTACGACGGCGCGTGCAGCCAAATTCACGGACACAGCTACCGTCTGCTGGTCACCGTCGAAGGCGAACCACTCGACTCTCCGGGGGCTCCCAAAGATGGTATGGTGATGGATTTCGGAGTGCTGAAAGGCATCGTGAACCGCGAAATCGTCGACCGACTCGACCACTCCTTCACCATACGACGCACAGCCGACAACGGCCAGCTCATCGAAATGCTGCAAAGACACTATACCAACATCCACGTGGTGGATTGGCAACCCACAAGCGAAAATATGCTGCACGATATGGCCGCACGGCTCATTCCCGCAATGCCACAAGGCGTGCAACTCGTAGCTCTCAAACTCTACGAAACCGCAACCTCCAGCGCAGAGTTAGTATTGTAAGGTTTGAGGGACTTTGAGGGGTTATGTTCTTTTTGAGTCATCAAAAAGAACCAAAAAATGACCCGCAGACCGGGGGTTTAACTACTCTGCATATACCCACGCGGGGTATATGCAGAGTAGTTATAAG
>JAGBFQ010000005.1 GCA_017936385.1 Rikenellaceae bacterium | reverse complement strand
TTACTTGCCGATGCAGAAGTTGGCAAAGATATTGCCGAGGGTTTCGTCGGTGGTGATTTCGCCCGTGATTTCGCCAAGATGGAATAACACCTCACGGACTTCCTCACTCAACATATCGGACGTAAGGTTCATTTCCAAGCCTCGCAAACACACGGCAACACTCAAACCCGCTGCACGCAGGGCTGCATAGTGGCGCATATTCGACACAACTGTCGCCCCTTGCTCCAAACCCGAAGTATCGACAACCTCACGCAAAACAGCACGCAAAGCATCAACACCCGCTCCCGTCTTGGCCGAGATTACAACAATCCGTTCATCTACCCTACCCGATTTCACGCCACTACGGTCGGCCTTATTCAACACCCTGATTACGGGCGCATCGCACTCCAAAGAGTCACAACTCTCGCCCGCAACCGACAAATGAAGCACCACATCTGCACGCTCAATAGCTCCGTGCGTACGGTCTATTCCCATCTGCTCGAGGCGGTCGTCGGTAGCACGGATTCCCGCCGTATCCATAAAACGGAAGCGAACGCCATCTATCGTGCAACTCTCCTCAATCACATCACGCGTTGTTCCTGCCACATCCGACACCATTGCGCGGTCGTCATTGAGCAGACGGTTGAGCAGTGTACTTTTGCCGACATTCGGGGCTCCGACAATAGCCACGGCCACGCCGTTTTTGATGGCATTTCCCAAGCGGAACGATTCGGCGAGGGTATGTATTCGGGTATCTATTCGTTCGAGTAATTGGCGCATTGCAGAGCGGTCGGCGAACTCCACATCCTCCTCCGAGAAGTCGAGTTCCAACTCCAACAACGAGGTAATCTTTAGCAATTCGGCACGCAGTTCGGCAAGGTCGCGCGAGAAACCACCCCTCATTTGGTTCATTGCTATTCGGTGGTCGGCCGCAGATGCCGAGGCAATCATATCAGCCACGGCCTCGGCCTGCGAGAGGTCCATTTTGCCATTGACAAAGGCTCGTTGGGTAAACTCTCCGGCTGTTGCAGCGCGTGCTCCTGCATCAATCAGCAGGGCAACCAAACGCGAAACGATATAGGTCGATGCGTGACACGATATTTCAACCGAATTTTCGCCCGTATAAGAGTGGGGTGCGCGGAACACCGACACCAGCACATCGTCCAGCACGGACTCGCCGTCCATCACACTGCCATAGAGTATTGTATACCCTTCGGCATCGGCCACCCGGCCACGGCGCGAACGGAACACACGGTCGGTAACCTCGAAGGCTTCGGCTCCGCTGACACGCACAACGGCAATTGCTCCACCCTGCCCCGTTGCAGGTGCTACTATTGTTTCGGTACGTCGCATTAGTAACTTTTTTGAATGGTAAGTTTCTGACCTATTCGGATGGTTGTACTTCGCAGTCTGTTCCAAGCCATAATCTGCTTGACGGTCACACGATATTTGCGAGCAATTCCGCCCAGGGTTTCACCGCTTTTGACCTTATGAATCACGCTTTGCGGCTCCTCAAAAAATTTGGGGTTAATGCTTGCGGGCTTGAGATACTTAGCCATGTAGATTGTATCCTTGCCATAGATTTCGTCGGCCTTGGCTATGAAACGTGTCACACGGTTTTGGGGTATCACCAAGCTATATTGTTTGTTGAGCGCAGGCACTATATCCATCTTGTATTGCGGGTTGAGCATGCGCAGTGTTTCTATGGGCAGGTCAATGGTCGAGGCCACCTGCGAGAAGTGCATCGGGCGGGTCACTATGATTGTATCCGTTGCCAACGGCAGCGGCTGTTCTGTCATGGTGATTCCGTGCAGGTCGTGGTAGGTATACGCATAGGTTGCGGCGATGAACGAAGGGACATATCCACGTGTTTCGCGCGGCAGGAAGGGATAAATGTCCCAGAAGTTTTTGGCCGAAGGGCCTGCATATCGGAACGCCTTGTTGACATTACCCGGGCCGCAGTTGTAGGCGGCCAGCGCAAGACTCCAATCGCCATAGATGTTATAGAGGTCTTTGAGGTATTTCAGGGCGGCGTCTGTCGAGGCTACGGGGTCGCATCTTTGGTCGAGAAACGAGGTGATTTCCAAGCCATAGCGTCGTCCGGTGGCGTACATAAACTGCCAAATACCCATAGCACCAGCACGCGAACGAGCCGACGGGTTGAGTGCCGATTCAATTACGGGCAACATTCTGAGTTCCAGCGGCATGGAGTCGCGTTCAAGTCGTTCCTCAAAAATCGGAAAATAGTACACACTGCGTCCCAACACTGCACTCACGGTGCTTTTACGCGTAGTGGTGTAGGCCACCAAAAAACGTTTAACCACCGGGTTATATGGCAGGTCGATAGCCGACATAATGCCGTTCAGTCGGGCAAACCACACCGAATCGGGTATATCGGTTTTGACCTCTTCGGTGGTATCGATTTCGAGCAGTTCGCGGCGATAGAACTCAAACTCGCCCGCAGGATTTGCCGAGTAGAGCGTATGCAGCAACGAGTCGAAGCGTTCGGCACGGCGCAAATCCTCTTCGGAGTAGAGCGTATCGACCGCCACAGAGTCGGCGACAATCATCTTGTCGACAACCAACTCTTGAGCCACGGCTGTAGAATCAGCCATCGAGGTCGAATCCACAGCCACCATCATGGCCATAGGTATCAGAAGCGAAAGCATAGTCATAGTTTGTGTCAGAATGTCAGGTTGAAGTTAAGTCCCACCGAGGCAGTCTGTCCTCGGGTGAGCGTTGTAGTTTGTCCCACCGTGGGCACGAGTGACATCGAAAGGTCGTCGCTGATATCATAGGTTTTCATGTGAGCGCTGGCGTGTGCATCCACAATCTGGAGGGCATAGAAAGCTGCCGTGAGGATAATACACAAGTCACGATTTCGTCGGTAGGAGTTTTTGTATGTTTTGATTTGGTCGGTATCGAAATACGGGAACTCGTCGGCACTTGTGATTTGCCCTTTGTTGGCCATACGGTTGTCGTAGGCACGTTGGAAACGTTCGAGTCCTCGGTTGTTGAAGTCGATACAGTAAATCAGCGCACCGAAACCACCCAACACAATTGGAAGTTTCCAAGCCTGATTGTTGTAGATTTGTCCCGCACCCGGGCACACCATAGCCAACGTGGTAGCCTTCGTGACATCCGACACACCCTTCTGCGGGCTGTTCAGCACGCCATCCACCAGGAAATAGACATACGACACAGCCGACGCGCCATACAACAAAGTCATGTTGGTTTTGTATTTGTTCATCTGTAATTGTATGGCATCCAATTTATCGGTACGTCGCACACCGTTGACTTTGATATAGTCATTATAACGCTGTTTATAGATGCTGTGAATATTGGTCTGAGCTATACCGAAACCGACTCCCAATCCCACCGTCGAATACAGAATGGGCAGTTTCCAATACTGTCCGTTGTAGATTTGCGAAAATCCGGGCACGGGTATCGAAATGGCCGCCACGGTACCGATTTTGATACTATCGCGGAACAGTTTGCTGTATCTCGGTTGCAGACTTCGCTCATATCGTTTGATTTGTCGCGGAGTCATTCCCAGCGTGGCCGAATCCACGGGGATTAATTTAGGCAGCAGCGTGTCGGCACCTGCGATATAGAGGTCGAGGAATCGGTCTTCGCTCATCAGATACTTTGCAATGTTGGAAGCCAGCGGAGCATTTTTATTCTCGACCAAACGGTATCCCAACGAGTCTTGTGCCGTGGGCATGGCAATGGTGTCAAGGCTGACCTTAATGGTGTCGTACACCACCGTCAACATGGTGTCGATGACGCTCAAATCAAACCGCTTGTCGTCACCGCGCAACGAGTCCAACACCGTCACAAAGCGTTTGAGCGAGTCGAGCGACATTTGTGTCAAATCCACATTAGCCTTGTTGTCGACGCTTCGTTCGGCCATGCCGTTCTTGATGAGAATGCGTTGGAAACCTGTCGGTGTGACCGTCTGAGCCTTCACACCCAGCACCGACATCACACAGACCACCGCTGCACACATTGCTATTTTAAGCCATCTGTTCACTACGCTCCGCCGAGTTTATTGATAAAACGTTCCACATCTTGTTCTCCGGCAAACTCAATGACAATCTTGCCCTTACCACTTTTGGTGGTCTTGATGCTGATATTCTCCGAGAAGTAGCGTTCGAGTAGTTCGACCAAGCGACCATAACTCTCGGGATACTCCTCCTCGTCGGCAGGTTCTGCACTACGGGCATTTGCCAATTTTGCGGCATACTCCTCGAGTTGTCGCACCGACATACTCTTTTTGAGGCACTTCTTGAGCAGAGGCAATCTGCGCATCTCGTCTGCCGAAGCAATAACCTTGGCGTGGCCCATCGAAATCAGCTCCTCGCGCACGGCAAGTTGCACCTCGGGCGGCAGATTCAGCAGACGCAGATAGTTGGCCACGGTCGAGCGTTTTTTGCCCACACGTTCCGAGAGTTTATCCTGTGTCAGATTACACTCATCCATCAGTCGCTGCAACGATAGAGCAACCTCCATTGCATTGAGGTCTTGACGTTGAATATTCTCGACCAGAGCCATCTCGTGCAGGCTCTGAGGTGTTACATCACGCACAAATACGGGCACCGTTTCGAGTCCTGCGGCACAAGCGGCTCTCCAACGTCGTTCACCACTGATAATGATATACTTATCTCCTTCAGGCTTGACCGTAATAGGCTGAATGATACCCATCGCGCGAATCGAATCCGTAAGTTCATCCAGAGCCGCCTGGTCAAACACCGTACGCGGTTGTGTCGGGTTGGGCACAATGCGGTCAACGGCCACCATTTCGCCAATGGTTTTGGTCGGTTCGCCTCCAACGTTATTTATTGCGAGAATTGCATCAAGTCCTCGTCCTAAACCTTTTGCCATATATCTTCTTCTTTACTTTTTGCGGTTACGTTTCAAAAACTCCTTGGCCAGATTCATATAGGTCACACTACCCGTCGCCGAGGCGTCGTAGAGTATGATTGGTTTTCCATGGCTGGGTGCTTCACTCAAACGGATATTTCGTCCGATAATTGTGTCGAACACCATGTTACCGAAGTGTCGTCTGACCTCCTCGACCACTTGATTCGCCATGCGGCTGCGGCTGTACATCGTCATCACAAAGCCCTCAATTCCGAGCGAAGTGTTGAACCTCGATTGCGTCAGACGAATCGAGTTGAGCAGTTTGCTGAGTCCCTCGAGCGCAAAATACTCGCACTGTACGGGAATCAACACGCTATCGGCGGCCACCAACACATTGGCAGTCATAAACCCGAGCGACGGCGAACAATCCACAAATATGTAGTCAAACTGCTCATTAACGGGGTCCAACAGATTTTTGATAATTCGGTGTGCGTCGGCCATCGAAGGCATCTCAACATCAGCCGCAACAAGGTCGATACTCGACGGTATGAGCCAAAGTTTTTTAATATCCTCGCTCTGTTTCATCACTTCGGCAGCAGTTCGACGTCCCGTGATGCAGTCGTAAATATTGTCGCCCGCCACATCGAAACCAAGTCCCGAGGTTGCATTGGCCTGAGGGTCCGCATCCACGAGCAGTACCTTCTTACCCAACAGCGCAACATTGGCTGCGAGGTTCATTGCGGTGGTGGTTTTTCCCACTCCGCCCTTTTGATTTGCGAGTGCAATTATCTTTCCCATAAGCAGTTAACTATCCAATCGGAAGATTTAGCACCCTCCGACCAACCCACAAATGTAGTCAAATTCCTCGAATTTGCACAAAGAGTTCGAAAAAATGCGTATATTTGGCCCTTGATTTATTATATAATAGATAAACCACAACGTAACTTATGGCCGAAATCAAGCCCGACATACCAAAGAAACGACGAGAGTTTCCGACCTTTGTCGACATCGTTATGCTCTTTGTGATGTTTCTCTTTGGGGGATTGTGGGGTACTTTCACCTGCCTGCCTTATTTGGTTGAAAAGTTTGGCCTGACATCGTGTATGGACTCGCCACTCAGCAAAATGATAGTCTATGGCGCGTCAATGACCTGGGCCCTGATTTTTATGCTGATTTACCGCCGAGTGCGCGGAGCCCGAGGGGGCGTACTGCGCTACCGACTCAAATGGTTCAACGGTTGGCTGGTGCTGGTAGGCTTGGTGGGAATAGCCGCCATAGGTATCGTCGAAGAGCCGCTGTGGCAGATGGTCAAGATTCAGGATGTGGACGCACTCATCGGTTTCGGCAAATGGGCCATCATCAACACCGTCATCCTTGCCCCCATCTTCGAAGAGGCCATATTCCGCGGCGTGGTGCTCGAATCGGTACGCAGTCGTTGGGGCAATCTGTGGGCCGTCGTGGTGTCGTCACTGCTGTTCGGCCTTGCGCACCAGCTGCCGCAACAAATCATCAACGCCTTTGCGGTGGGCCTTCTGCTGGGTACAATATACATCGCCACCGACTCTCTGCTGACGGTAATCATCCTGCACGCCATCAACAACGCGCTGTCGTATATGTTGATGACCGTATTCAACACCGGCGAAATGACTCTGCGCAGTATGATTGACTCGGATGTGGCATATTGGACTATCTACGCTGTGAGTTGCGTGGTTACGGTATTGTGCGCTGCCATAACAATCTCGGTGGCGCGAAAGCGAAAAAACAACAATAAACCGCCTCAAACAGACGTTGAATAACTTACAATGAAACTGACACACGAATGAACCAAATAAAATTCATACGCTCAGGCCTGATTTTGGCCATCACACTATTGCTCGCCGTGGGCTGCAAACGCATTGTCAATCCGTTCGAAGTAGGTACGGTGATTGCCCGCGTCGGCGAAACCACACTCTATGAGCGCGACCTTGCGGGAATCGTGCCGGCAGGAATTTCGAGCGCCGACAGTCTCAAATTGGTCGAATCGCACGTCAACAGTTGGGTGCGTAAGGAACTCAAACGCCAAGAGGCTCACCGCCTGTTGGAGTCCTCGGCCGAAGATATTGAACAACTCGTCGAGGAGTATCGCAACTCGCTGCTCACCCGACGTCTGGAGCAATACTACGTCGAACAGATGGCCAGCGACTCGCTATTTGGCGAGAGTGACCTGTTGCAATATTACGAAAGCCACAAGGGCGACTTCAAACTCAAAGGCGACATCGTCAAAGGACGCATCGTAGCCATGCCCAAGACTTTCCGCCAGAAGGCTAAAATCAAAGAACTGCTCAAAGCCTCGAGTGCCGAAAAGCAAAACGACTTGAAGGCACTGTGCGAGAAGAATAAACTGCAACTCACCGAACTCACGGAGTGGACCGATTTCTCGGCATTTCTGGCAATGCTCCCCACCAAACGTAACGAATCGTACCGCCAGCTGTTGCGCGAGGGCGTGGTGGATGACATGACCGACGGTCCGGTGAGCTCCTACTTCATCATCACGGAACTCAAAACGGCAGGTAGCGTATCACCCTACGAAACGGTCAAAGATATGATTCGTTGGGCAGTGGACAAACAACGCCGCGCCGAGATTGTTCGCCAATGCGACGACAGTCTCTACCAACGAGCCTTGAGAGAACAAATCGTCGAAATTAATCTGAACAAAGAATAACACCCAAGAGATATGAACCATTCGAAATACATAATCTCGGCACTCACACTGATAGCTGTGTGTGGCGCTAAATTCGAACTTAAAGCCCAATCGTTCGTGGCCGACAAGGTTGTTGCGGTGGTCGGCAGTTCGGCCATCCTCTATTCGGACATAGTCAAGCAGGCCGACGAAATCACCCTCGAACGCCGCGAGATGAACTACACACCCGACCGAAGTGCCGAAAACGAGGCACTCGAAACCCTGTTGCTCCAAAAATTGCTCTACAATCAGGCTCAAATCGACTCCATTGACATCAGCTATGCCATGGGACAAATCAGCAGCTACGCCGAGGATATGGTCAACCAACTGATTCTGCAGGCCGGTTCGTTGCAAAAGTACGAGGCTCAAGAGGGGCGTCGCGCTTTCGAAATCAAGGACGAAATCATCGAACGTCTGTCGGAGTACCAATACGCCCAAGATATGATGGCCACCGTTACGCGCGACATCACCGTCACCCCGGGTGAGGTGGAACGCCACTTCCGCAAACTCAAAAAGGAGGAGTTGCCCATCATCCCCGAACAGTACGTCTATGCACAAATCACCCGCTTTCCCAAGTCGTCGGAGGGAGCCAAACAGCGCACCAAAGAGCGTCTGCTGGAGATTCGTGAGCGCATCTTGAACGGGGCACGTTTCGATATGATGGCCCGCATGTACTCGGTTGACCCGGGTTCGGCATTCAAGGGTGGCGAACTTCCACCGATGACCAAAAACCAATTCGACCCGGCTTTCGGCGAGGCGTTGGCCAAGTTGCGTCCAGGTCAAATTTCGGGCATCGTGGAGTCTACCTATGGTCTGCACATTATCCAGCTCATACGTATGGAGGGTGAAAGCTACGTGGCACGCCACATTCTGCTCAAACCCATATTCTCGGACGACGAGTTGCAGGAGACTCTCACCACACTCGACAGCATTGCCAATCTGATTCGCAACGGCGAGATGACTTTTGCCGAGGCTGCGCTGCGCGAATCGGATGACGCCGGTTCTCGACTCAACGGCGGTCTTGTAACCAACATCGACGCAATGAAGATGAACCGAATGAGCAACCCCGAAGCCGCAACCACCAGATTCTTCAAAGACCAAGTGGCTCCGGCCGATTACAAGGAACTTGCAAAACTCAAAATCGGCGAAATCAGCCCCGCCATCCTCTCTTTCAATGCCAAAGGCGACCAGATGGGCAAGATTCTTTCGCCCGTCGAAATCATCCCCTCGCACCGCGCCGACATGAGCACCGACTACTTGGTGATGGAACAACTCGCGCTGGAGGAGAAAAAACAGAAATACTTTGACGAGTGGCTGGACCGTAAAATCCAAACCATGTATATCCGTATCGACCCGTCGTTCGACACATCGCAGTTCGAGCGTTCGGCATGGAGTCAAAAGCAACAATAACCGAGGCCGTGCAAAACAACTCAATGATTGAAATGAAAAGATTGTTCACCATATTGGGCGTGTTTGCCGTGTTGCTGTGCGGAATCGCCGTGGCACAAAAACCCGCTGACACTTCCGACGAGAGCCAAAAACGATTGGTCGACATCAAGGGTGACATCATGTACCCCATCAAGGTGGCCGACTCGTCGGCTCTGTGTATTGTGGGTAACGTGGCCTTCTACCACAATGGCACGGTCATCACCTGCGACAGCGCAATACGTTACTCCGAGAACTACATGGTCTGCCACAAGAACGTGCTACTCAACAAGGATAGCACCTATGCCTATGGCGACCGCGCCGACTATAACGGTCAACTTAACCAAGCACAAATCTACTCGTCGCTCATCAAGGTACGCAACGGCAACGCACTGCTCTACACCAACAACTTCAAGTTCAACACCAAGGACAACTTGGGCGAATTCTGGGGCATGGGCGTTGTGTTCGATGGCGACAACACCATTGAATCCGACCGTGGTTACTTCTACGCCGACCAAAACATCATGGTGTGCGTCGACAAGGTGCAACTCAAAAACTCGGAGTACCGAATGAAAGCCGACTCCATCAGCTATAACACAGACACGGACGAGGCTCGATTCTATACCCGCAGCTACATTTGGAACAACAAGGACGAAATCTTGAGTGCCGACCGAGGCGTCTATAACAACCAAACAAAGGTCTACTCGTTCATCGACAAGGCCTACATCCTGACCGACACCCGCGAAGTGTGGGCCGACACGCTGGAGTATTACGGCGAGAGCGAAAACGTCGACATGTATGGCAACATCCAAATCCTGGACAAGGAGCACTCGACCATGGGATTCGGCGACTTGGGTAAATATTGGAACGAACGCGGGCAGACACTACTCACCCATCGTCCTTCGATTTTCACCTACGACAAGCAGACGGGCGACACCACCTACATGCGTGCCGACACGATGTTCCTGTACGTCTATTATCCATCGGACTTCCGCGACTCGACGGCTCAAGAGGCGAAACCCGAACGCCCGCAAGTCGACCAATTTGCCCACCTGCGTTGGATTGATTCGTTGGAGGAGGAACGCCGATTGTTCATGGCCGACTCGCTGATTGTAATTTTCAGGGAGTACAAAGCTCGTATGGATAGCATGCGAATTCACGCCGACAGCGTAGAGTTGTGGGCTAATCCCGAGGAGTTGGCCAAGGTGCAGGCCGAAAAAGCCCGAAAGGATTCGATTCACAAAGCTGAAAGGGCTCTGTTGGATAGCGTAAACAGCCTTGACGACAAAGCCAAACGCAAATACGCCATCAAATACGTCAAAGCACTCAAAGCGGCCGAGAAGGCAGCCAAGAAAGAGCGTCTGGCCGCCGAAAAAGCTGCCTATAAAGCCAAATTGGAGGCCGACCGCATAAAACTCAAACGCCTCGACTCGCTGAACAAAATCAAGCGAGCCAAGGAGGATTCTATTTTCAAGGCCAAGGAGGCCATCGCCGACTCGATTTACAAAGCCGAAATGGCCGCCAAGAAGGCCGAAGAGAAGGCACGCCGTTTGGAAAATAAGGCCATGGCCGCCGCCCAAAAGAATATGGATGCCATGCGCGAGGCACTGAGCGACAGCACCGCCGTTGTCACCGATTCGACAATCGTTCGTCTGGATTCGACGGCAAATGTGCTCGACTCGTTGGCCGTAGCGGTTGATTCGACCCTTGTTGCTGTGGATTCCGCTTTGGTGCGTGATTCGCTGGCTAAGGCTGACTCATTGGCAAAAATCAAGGCCGACTCCGCTGCTCGCGCCGACTCCGTTGCTCAAATTCGTGCACAACGTATGGCGGCACGCAATGCGGCAGATGCCGATTCTGTATCGAGCGACCAAGATAGTGTGCGCAGGCAACGCCTGGCCGAGCGAGCAATTGTTGCCGACAGCACAGCACAAGCAAACGACAGTACGGCTCAACCGCTCGATTCGGTAGCCGAAGCCAATAAACCGGCACCTCACATCGTACCTCCCGAAGTTACGGAGATTCGTCGTCAGATTGACAGCCTACGCCCCAAAGCGGACTCTGTCAAACAGGTCGAGGGCTACATTCGCAAGACATTGCCGCCCGTCGAGGTGGTTGTCGACACCGCCGAGTTGCTCCGTCAGGACTCGTTGCGCAGGGCTGACTCGCTGAGGAATGTGGACTCGCTGAAGTTCTTCAACCCCAAAGCCTACAAGGCTATTCTCAAACGCCAAAAGGCTCGCATCAAGGCTCAACAAAAGGCCGTACGCGACTCACTGCGCAAGGAGAAAGAACGTCTGCGCGAAGAACGATACATCGCCAAACTCAAGAAAAAAGGCATGTGGACTGCACCCGATAGCATCGCTACGGACTCGCTGGATTCGTTGGTCGTAGCACCTGCTGATAGTGTGGTCGTGGCCGTCGACTCTACAGAGATGGAGCAGGAGGTTGACACCATCGAGCGCGTAATCCGCGGATTCCACAACGTTCGTCTGTATAAGAGCAATGTTCAGGCTGTTTCGGACTCGATTGCCGCCTTCTCGAAGGACTCGACCATCGTTATGTACAAATCGCCCGTGATGTGGAACGGACTCAACCAAATCACTTCGACCAAAACGACGTTCTATACCAACGGCGAGGCGATTGACCGCGGCTACTTCGAGGGTGACCCCATCATGGCCTCGCAGGTCGACAAAGACCACTTCAATCAGGTGGCGGGCAAGACCATGACGGCTTTCTTCCGCAACAACAACGTCTATCGCAACGATGTCAACAGTAACGCCCAGGCTCTGTATTGGATGCAGGAGGAGGGTTCTCCCGACATCATAGCCTATGCGACGCTGATTGCGGCCGACATCACCTTCCTGCTGGCCAACCAGATGGTGACACACATCAACGGCTACACCAATAGCGAGTGGACCATCTATCCGCCCGAGATGGTGCCCGACGACGTTCCTACGGTGCTTGATTGGTTCAAATGGCAACCCGAACTTAAGCCCACAAGGGAAGATGTGTTCGACCGTGTGCTGGTGCCCTCGGAGCGCGAACGATACGAGAAGATGGAACACCCGCGTTTCCCGATTTCGCGCCGTATCAACAGCAAGCGCGAACACTTGCAGAAATACTACCATTGGGTTGACCGCAACGACGTGCTGACCGACCAAACCTTGGAGTGGGTAAATGCCGTCAAACGCGAATACGGCCACGAGTAATACGTATATAATATGTATGCTCGCGCGTGCTCAATAAATACAATTACGTAATTCTATGAAACGATTTTTTAGAACTCTTACGATGCTTACCGCGGCACTTATGCTCGGCACTTCGTGCGAACTGTTGGGTATAGAGATGCCCAACGATGACCAAACCGAACAAGAGGGTAACGGCTCGAATGAGGACAACAAAGATGAGCAAAAACCCGACTAAGGAGAGGTTGCAGAGTTGCATGGCAGTATTTCGTATGACATTAACGGCGGAAGCTCAACATCCTACAGTTTGGCAGGCGGGGGCGAGTTGTCTGTTGTAATCAACCAGACGAGCACTTATGCCAAAGAAGATGGAACTGTGGTTTACACTTGTAAGCCTAAGGCGACGATTAAACTTAAGGCAAATAGTGAAACTGTTGAGGTTGACGACTCAAGCCTTTTGAGGGATTTTGCACAAGTTGGCGATGTGGCATCAGAGGTTGATGGTGACAATCCTTTAACCTATATTGTTGCGAAATCATTTAAGTCATGTAACCAGACTTTTGATTTTGAAACCGCCTATGAGGTTTACACATCGGAAGGTGGTGACGAAATGCCATATTTGAAGATTGGTGAGCCTACGTGTGTTGGGATAGAGGTTAATCCCGTAGATGCGACTAAGGCTGTTGAAATCACTAACTATGATGTGAAAGCAAGATTTGAGGTTGAGATTGTTGGTGTGAACGTAAGTGAGCCGATAAGCAAAACTTTGGAGTTTGAGGTCACCTATTTGGGAAGTGTTTCTGCCATGGTTGATGACCCTGTGCAACTTGTTGACGTTAAATATCGCAAAGAGATAATTTTGACTCCTGCTCACCATAATCTGTGTCATTCTTTTAGAACTATAGTCTATCGCGACAGATACTACTCTGATAACCATGTGGAGACCGATACCTTTACGGGGCTAAACTATATGTGTTTCCATTCAAGTCCGGGAATATTATCTGCCAGTGCTAGTGTTTTACCAGCTGATACTTTGGTTACGTTTTCTAATGATTATCAAGTTTATTATAGAACAAAAAATCCTGATTTGTATTTTGCGGTAGATAGACATTATACAGGTTCATTGGTTGTTCCAAGTCTTGATGATTTGGAACTAACTATCCCTAAAACAAATCAAAAATATTTTAAAGATTTCGTTGTGGGATTTGATTCTCGATACACCAAAGACTTGTCTGATGAAACGTTTAATCCTGATAATCCTGATGAGGGGTGGTATATATGTGGTGTTGCAGATGGAAGAATTTATACTCTAACAAGCCCTCTTTGTGATTATGATATAATCAGGAGATATGAGTTTATGTTTCTTTATGATGACCGCTTCTTGTACATAGATGGTCAGATAATAGATTTCCCGGAATGTCGTGCAAAGTATGAAAATGGGGGACCCGTCCTTACTACGATAGACCTTCCCGAAACTGAAGAATATGGGCCGGGACGTATTTACCGATTTGATTTGAAGGGCGAGGTACTCGGTCAGAAGTTCCATCATTATATTGTTGATACAGTGTATACGTTCAAACGTTAATTGTGTTATCAACAAGAGCGTGTCCAACAAGTTTTTGGACACGCTCTTTTTTGTCGGAAGTTGTATAACAAGAGGGATTTCAAGGCTTGTAAAGCCCCCAAAAGCGCAGTTTACCAAAGCGTAAATGAGCATTTTGAGGGCGAGCGTAACGAAGAAATCACCTTGTTAGCCAACTTCTTATCCGCAACTACTCAACTCCGCCACCCAATGCATGATAGAGGTGAATCACACCTTGAATCTCGGCGTACTTGTCCGAAATCTCGGTCAGCTCGGCCTGCAACAGGTTCTGTTGGGCGGTCAACACCTCGAGATAGTTGGTCAAACCGTGTTTCATCAGCAGTTTGGTATTCCACACCGCAGCACGAAGGTGGACAATCTGTCGTTTATCAATTTCCAGACGTTCCTTGGCTGTTTGCCACTGAATAAGCGCATTATTAACCTCGGTTCCAGCGTCCAACAGACTTTGGCGGAACTGCAACAGAGCCTGCTCCTGACGAGCCTGAGCCGTGCGAAGTCGCGCCTTATTCTGTCCTTTGGCAAATACGGGTTGCACCAAGCCCGCAACAGCGTTGAGAATCCAACTGCTCGGATTGGCAATCGCCGCTCCGGCAGACCTCCAACCCAGCGTTCCGCCCAGCGTAATTTTGGGATAGAACTCCGAGCGGGCGGCATTAGTATTATAGAACGCTTGCGCAAGGTTCATTTCGGCCTGACGGACATCGGGACGACGCGACAGCAACTGCGCAGGAACACCCGTATGCAGAACCTCGGGGAAACTCTGTTCGGCCAACTCTCCGCGACGAATAGTGTGAGGGGTAACACCCAGCAGAGCACACAGAGAGTTCTGTTGTTGTGCAATTTGGCGAGTAAGTGTCAACACCGAACCCTCGACGCTCAGTCTGTTGGATTTGGCCTGCAACACTGCCGCCTCGTTGGTTTTACCTGCTCGTTTGAGCGCCTCCATAGTTCGGATGTTCTCCTCCCAAGTATCGAGCGTACGGCGGCTGATAGCCAGCTGCTGGTCCAACATCAGAAGCGTATAGTAGGAGTCGGCAATAGTTGCCACGAGTTGCGTTTGCACCGCTTGGCGATACGACTCGCTGGCAATGAGCGCCGCTTGGGCACCGCGTTTGGCATTGGTCAGTCGGCCGAAGATATCGACCTCCCAGCCCACCGAGAAACCCGCCGAAGCCCCCGTAGAGGTTTGTTCGAAGTTGGTATTTTTCACCGAACCGTCGGCCTCAAACGCCACAGAAGGGACGTATGCCAGCCGTGAGGTTTGCAATGTAGCCTCGGCCTCGGCAACTTTAAGTCGCGCCACATTCAGGTCGGTATTATTTCTCAGGCCCGTGCGAATCAGCGCCTGCAAGCGTTCGTCAGCAAACAGGTCCTCCCACTCCAACATCGCAATGGAGGTCGAATCATCCGGATTGGACGGAGTGTAAAGACGGTTGACCACGTCATCCACCGCCGGGCGTTGGTATTTGGTATAGATTCCGCAGCCACCCAACACAAAGGCCACAGCAGATATTAACACTATTTTTTTCATACGTTACTCTTCAATTTGACGTTTGGGCATTACCTTCTCTTCGATGTTTTGGAACACGATGAACAGCACCGGCACCACAAACAGCAGTGCGATGGTACCAATCAGCATACCGCCTACCGTACCCACACCAATCGAGATATTACCATTGGCACCCACACCCGATGCAAACATCATAGGCAGCATACCGAACACCATGGTCAGCGAAGTCATCAGAATGGGGCGCAAACGAGCTTTTGCTGCCGACATTGCAGCTGCGGCAATACCCATTCCTTGGCTGCGACGCTCCGAAGCGTACTCCGTGAGCAGAATGGCGGTCTTGGCCAAAAGACCAATCAGCATCAGCAGACCGATTTGCAGATAGATATTGTTCTCCAAGCCGAACATTCTCGCAAACAAGAAACTTCCTGCCAAACCAAACGGCACCGACATGATAATCACAATGGGAATAAACAGACTCTCGTAGAGCGCACACAGTATCAAATATATGAACACGATACACACCACGAAGATGATGGCCGTCGAACGACCTGCCGCAGCCTCCTCGCGCGACATACCGCCAAACTCGTAGCCATAACCCGTGGGAAGTATCTCGGCCGTAACTTCACGCACAGCCTGAATAGCCTCACCCGACGAGTAGCCGTTGGCCGCCGCACCGTTCACCGAGATTGCAGGGAAGAGATTGAAACGCGACAGCGATTGGGCGCCATAGACCCTTGTGAGCGATATATATTGGTTGATGGGCGACATCTCTCCTTTGGAGTTACGAACAAACATATTGCTCAGCGATTCGGTGTCGAGGCGATACTCGGGCGACGCCTGCACAATCACACGGTAGAGTTTCGAGAAACGGTTAAGGTTCGACGAATAGCTACCACCAATATATCCCGACAGCACGCCCAACACATCCGAAGGCGAAACACCGTTACGTTTGCAACGTGCGGCATCCACCTCGAGCAGATATTGAGGGTATTTGGTATCGAACGAGGTTGATGCACGTGCGATTTCGGGGCGTTTGTTGAGTTCCTCAATCACCTGCTTGGTGAGCATGTGCAGGTCCTCGATGGTACCGCCTTTTTGGTCTTGAATGTGGATTTCGAAACCATTGGTTGCGCCATAGCCCGGAATCATACCGCGAGTGAAGGCATAGATATTTGCCGACGAGATGTCGGAAGTGCGGTTATAGAAATCCTCGATTACCGAGTCGATGTCATCGCCCTGGCCCGTACGCTCTTCCCACGGTTTAAGTTTTACAACAAACATACCGCACGACGAACCCACACCGCTAATCATACCATAACCCGTGGTACGGCTCGATGCCTGCACTTGTGGCATTTCGGCCAGACGTCGGTCGATTTCGTCCATCACAGCGGTGGTTTCGTTAAGGTTGGTTCCGGGAGGGGTTTGCACGTCGATGTTGAAAGTACCCATATCCTCCTTGGGCACAAGTCCCGTCTTGGTGGTCTGCATCAAGTAGTACAAACCGCCACCGGCCACCATCAGCAGCACTACGGTAATCCACTTGTGGCGGAACAGGAACATCACACCACGTTTGTATTTACCCAGCAGACCGCCGAAAGCGCTCTCGAAAGCGACGTGGAATTTAGCCGAAAAACTCATCTTGCCATCGCCATGTTCGGCGTGCGGAGTCATAATGAGCGAGCACAGCGCAGGCGACAGCGTGAGGGCGTTCAACAGCGAGATACCAACCGCCACGGCCATCGTCAGACCGAACTGCGTGTAGAAAGTACCCGTCGTACCACCCATAAAACTTACGGGGATAAACACTGCCATAAACACGAAGGTAGTGGTCACAAGCGCTGTCGAGATTCCGTGCATTGCATCCACCGTGGCCTTATAGGGTGATTTGTAGCCCTCGTCGAACTTGGCCTGCACCGCTTCGACCACCACAATAGCGTCGTCCACCACGGTACCAATCACCAGCACCAGAGCGAACAGCGTAATCATATTGAGCGAGAAACCCGCAACATACATAAACGCAAAGGTACCAATGAGCGACACCACAATCGACACGGCAGGGATGAAACTCGAACGCATACTCTGCAAGAACACATACACCACGAGGATTACCAACAAAATGGCCTCAAACAAGGTTTTAATCACGTTCTTGATTGAGGCATCCAAGAAGTCTTTGGTGCTCATCAAGTCGACTATTTCGACACCCTTGGGCAGGTCCTTACGAATAGCCTCAACCTCGCGGTCGATGGCTTCGATAATCTCGTTGGCATTCGAACCCGAGGTTTGCGAAATCATACATGTGGTACCCGGGTGGCCGTTTACAGCACCGATATAGTCGTAACTTTGCGAACCGAGTTCAATGCGTGCCACATCCTTCAGGCGCAACACCGTACCGTCGTTTTCGGCACGAATAACCAGATTCTCGTACTCTGCAACATGTTCGTAGCGACCACGATACTTGAGCGAGTAGCGGAAGGTGTTGTCCGACTGCGCACCGAGCGTACCCGTGGGAGCCTCCAAGTTCTGCTCACCCAGCACGGCCGAAATGTCCGACGGCATCAAACCATACTTTGCCATCTTGCCCGGGTCGAGCCACACACGCAGCGAGTAATCGGCACCACGCACATCTACCTCACCCACGCCCGCAACACGCGACAGACGAGGTTCGATATTGATTTTAACATAGTTACACAGGAATTGCTGGTCAAACGAGTCATCCGGACTATATACGGCCAACACCTTGATACGGCTTGTTTGGCGTTTGCGCACGTTCACACCGCTTCGTGTAACCTCGGCGGGCAACAGGGCCTGAGCCGAAGCCAAACGGTTCTGAACATTCACCATCGCCATATCGCCGTCGGTTCCCTGACGGAAGTAGATAGTAATATTGGCCGAGCCGTTGTTTGTTGCACTCGACACCATATACATCATATCCTCCACACCGTTGATAGCCTCCTCCAAGGGGACAATCACACTCTTTTGCACCGTTTCGGCACTTGCACCGGCATAACTTGCCGACACACTCACCGTCGGAGGCGCAATCTCGGGAAACTGCTCCACGGGCAGTTGCACAAGGCTGATAAGACCCAGCAACACGATAACCACCGAAATGACACCCGCCAAAATCGGTCGGTCAATAAACGTCTTTATTCCCATACCCTTACTCTTGTTTTGTAGTGTCAGCCTCGACATTCACATCCTCGGCAGTGGTAATTTCGGTTCCTTCACGAATAAGGCCCGCGCCCTCGGCAACAATCACATCTCCCACCGTGAGGCCCTCCTCGACGATATACTCTTTACCGTTGTTTTGGCTCAGCACACGGATTTCGGCCGAAGTTGCAATGCCATCAATAACTTTATAAACAAACACACGGTCTTGCAACTCATAGGTTGCAGCTTGCGGAATGACAATGCAGTTGTGACGCATTTGGGGGATTACCACCGTACCGCTACCGCCGTTACGCAACAGACGTTGGCCGTTGGGGAAGGTGGCACGAAGGCTCACGGCTCCCGTAGTTTCGCTGATAGTGCCGCTTACTGCGTTGATACGTCCTTTGTGAGGATAGATTCGGCCGTTGCTCATCATGAGTTCGACCTCGGGCATTTTATTGATAGCCTCACGCAACGAGCCATACTCCATGATGAGGTCCAACATCTGATTCTCGGCCATCGAGAAGTAGGCGTACACCTGACTGTCGTCCGATACGGTGACAAGCGGTTTTTCGATATTACTGCCCACCAGCGCACCCACACGATAGGGAATCATACTTGCCACACCGTTTACGGGTGAACGCACCTCGGTGTACGACAAGTTGTTTTGGGCGTTAATCTCTTCGGCGCGACACAGAGCCAAGCGAGCCTCGGCCTCGGCCAAGTCGTTTTGGGCTGTCATAAGGTCGATTTCCGAAACCACATCCTCTTTGAACAAGTCTTTGTTACTATCCAAAATAAGTTGTGCCGTATACATTGCAGCCTCGGCACTCTTAACGTTAGCCACAGCGATTTCGTAAGCGGCTTTGTAGGGGGTTTGGTCGATGACAAACAGCACCGAGTCCTTGCGCACAAAGTCGCCCTCCTCAATACGAATGTCGGTAATCATACCACTCACCTGCGGGCGAATCTCGACGGTTTGGCAACCGTTGATTGTTGCGGCATAACCCGTTTTAAGTTCGCGGTCGGCCGAGGTGACGGTCATAATTTTGTAGGTCTTTTTTGTTTGAGTTTGTTGTGTTTGGGTGCACCCCACAGCAATCAGAGCGCAAAATCCAACAAGTAAAAATTTCCTCATAGTATTATCTCTGTTTTTTCGAATTATCCAAAGAATTTCACCCACAAAGTTAGTGTTTTTCCACAGAAAATGAAAGAAAACACCTTATTCACTCCTTTTTTTTGCCGTTTTTATCCAAAATCACTCACTTAGTGTTATATTTGTACGTGGACGTTCGTACTACATGCAAAACACCCACGACAGATGACATCCGAAACCTTCAATACTATATTCCTCGGTTGCAAGGACCGCGCAATGCGTTTTGCATGGAGCATCACAGGCAACCGACAGGATGCCGAAGATATAGTGCAGGATGTCTACGAGAAGTTGTGGCGACGACGTTTGCTTATTCGTGATACGGGGCTTCCGTCGCTCATTATGACCTCGGTGCGGAACGCTGCCATCGACCGTATAAGACGATTGAAATCCATGCCACTCGAAGGCACTCAGGAGTCCTCGGCACAGAACCCCGACACCGCCCTGCTCGACCAATTGTACCGAGCCATAAGCCTGCTACCCGAGGCACAACGCAACGCGGTAACATTGCACGACATCGAGGGTATGGAGATTGACGAGATAGCCGCCCTAACCGGCGTTAGCACGGCATCAGTCAGAATGGCACTGTCACGTGGACGCAACACTTTACGTAATAAATTAACAAAAATCATAAACTATGGAGTCGAAGAGCAAAAATAACGAAAAGGACGAATACCTGCGCCTTACACGCCTTGCATCTACCCAGAAGATGCAACTTCGCACACACCACCCCGCCCCGCTTCGAGTCGTTGCATGCTCGCTGGCTGCGGCCGTCGTTGTTGCCATCGTTGCTCTAGGAATCACTCTCCAAATGCAAAGTGAGCCCACCGTCTACGCAGTGTGCAACGGCAAGGCTATCACTGACTTGGAAGAGGCCCAACAACAAGCCCAAGAGTCACTGTCGCTACTCTCCGAAACCTTTGCCGACCTCAATACACAACATTAATACAGCATTAATCATGAAACGAATCTCCACCATTATCATCTTTACCCTGGCAGCACTCTCGACGTGGAATGTTTCGGGACAAAACAGCATAAAGAGCGAACGAGGTAACCTTACCATCTGCGTTGCTGGTGTCGACCTAACCATATTCGAACGCTACGGTGGAGTTCCACCACACGTACACGCCTTTTCGGGACATGCCAAATATCGCACCCACCAAGCATTGTTCGAACTCGGATTCAACCTTCCCACGCAACTCTCCTACGGAGCTTATCCCGAGGACATCGAGCCGTGGTTCCGCCTGCGTAACAACAAATCGGTACAAGTTACCTTCAACTTACTCAACGTCGGCACACGCCTGGTTCAAAGTGGAGCCGTGGGTTTGTCTGCCTCACTGGGTATTTCGTGGAACGACTATGTATTCGAGGACCCCACAAGGGTACAACGCATCGGACAACTCCTCACGGCAGAACCCATCAAAAGTTCCAAATGGGTCAAGACCAAAATCAACACATTCTCGTTACACCTGCCCGTCCTACTGGAGTTTGGTCAGCGCAAAGGGTTCTTTGGTGCTGTGGGCGTTTACGGCGACCTGCTTGTGGCCTCGCACTCCAAAATCAAACACGGCAAAAAACGAGATAACGAAAAGCACTACAATCTTCCTACTGCCCTACCTCAAGCCGGAGTGACTGCACGTGTTGGCTACCAACGCATCTACTTGTTCGGCAACTACTCGCTCACTCGTCTGTTCCAAAACGACCGAGGCCCCGAAACCAACATTTTGACCATTGGCCTGGGCTTGGGTTTCTAACTCACACCAAAACACTCTAAAACCGGAACCACTATGAAACGACTATTCATCACCCTACTCACACTATCGAGCACACTGTGCAACGTGTGGGGGCACACCCCTGTCGGTCATAGTGCCTACATTGAGGAGGTTGCAAATTCGCACAGACCGCACAACGCCACCTTTGACGACAGCCAACTCAACGACCTATACGGACCTATCACACCATTTATAGGGTTCTGGTGGAGCTACCTATATCCCGACCCGACGGAGAACACATGCGGCATCAACGTAGACTGCTTCTCCAAAGAGGCACTTGCAAAGTTTACGCTTTCGAAAAGCCTACTCAAAAAGATTGACGGCATACGCATCGTCAGTGTTGCGCACGCCAACCACACGGGAAATAGCAAATGCTCCAAAGGTGTATACAACTTACTGATTACTCGCATCAAAGCCATGGTTGAGCAAATCGAAGAGGAGGCCAAAATCTGCAACCCCGCAATCGTCACCAAACTCAAAGGCTATGTACACTCCGAAGAGTACAATCTTGCCATATACTACGCCCCCAGGAGAAATCGCTCCATAAAAAATATGCGCGACCAACTCATCATCGTGCGCTACAGCGACCTTCCAAACGAACACGCCTTTGTTGTTGAGATTATCGGTAGTTTCAACGAGGATGACTTATTTTTCGACCTCGACATAAACAACTTCACAACCAAGTAGCGACACACAAAAAACAGAAGGACGATTGCTTTTCACGCGAAAAAGCGTATCTTTGTAGTCGTATGTTGACAAAAGCCGAAATACAACTCTACCGCTCGCTGGGCGACAAACGCGAACGCGACACCCACGGACTATTCGTTGCCGAGGGTGTCAAGCTCGTGGGCGAAATCACACATTCGACACTCAATGTAGTGCGACTGCTGACCACGCGCGACTTCCCCGGAGCCGAGCAGATTTCGGCAAAAGAGATGGAGCGTGTAAGTCAACTCAAAACGCCCACTGACACCTTTGCCGTGGTCGAAAAACCACATTACGACATCCGTTCGGCACGTCCCCAAAGCGAGTTGGTTTTGGCTCTTGACGGGGTACAAAATCCGGGCAATCTTGGCACAATCATTCGTTTGGCTGACTGGTTCGGAATCAGCGACATAGTATGCTCGGCTGATTCGGCCGACTGCTTCAACCCTAAAGTCGTACAAGCAACAATGGGAGCTATTCTTCGCGTGCGCGTTCACTACACCGATTTGGCAAAATATGTAGAGTCGTTACCCGCAGGTACGCCCGTGTACGGCACATTCCTCGAAGGCGAAAACCTCTACGACACAGCACTACAAAATCGCGGAGTTGTGGTTATGGGCAGCGAGGGTCGCGGAGTATCTGAGGCCGTGGCCAAAGCCGTCACCAATAAGCTCTACATTCCGCCCTACCCCGCCGACAACTGCAACACCGAATCGCTGAACGTCGCAATCGCCACAGCAATCATCTGCGCCGAATTCCGCAGGGCGAAATAAGACTCCACAAAGTTTCAGAAACAAGCCTCTTAAGGCGTTGTTTCACATCGAAATCTTAATTTCGCAAATAAAACATCCATTCAATATAAATTAAACACTCTTTTCTATAGAGTTTTCCAATTAATTTTATTAAATTTGCGTGTGGAATAGTGACTACGCGCAAATAACGCACACATTACACCAACAAAAGACAAACAAATCGACCCAAGAAGCCATGAATTTATTTTGCAAAATAGAGATATTGTGCCTTGCAATAATCGCGCTCTCATCTTGCGCCAAAAACAACTCAGACACCAAGCTAAATCCGACATCAAACGCCATATCATTTGACGTTGAGCAGATGGCTACACGCGCCACAATCTATGACAACGAAAAATTCCTAACAGAGGAGGACAACGGAGGCAACTTCTCGATATTTGCTTTCCCCAGCGGCACACAAACCAAATACCTCAACGATGCGCGTGTCAGCTACTTTGCCGACGGTCACAAATGGCTATTCCGCCAAGGAAACACCGGTTACAGCGTGTATTGGCCGCACAACATCGAGTTGGACTTCTTCGCGTACGCCCCCTGGAGCAACAAATTAAATACAACTTGTTTCACTTTGGGTGATTTCGCGCCCACCACAGGCCCGAGTTTTTCGTGCGACCTTCCGCTTTCAAACGTTGGCGGCACTATCAATCAAGACAACCTGCAAGAGTTCGTGTACGCATACTCCCCTGGCAAAAGCTATCAAGACCAGGTGGACAACGGCAATGCCATCGCATTAAAATTCGTACGTCCCCTGGCTGTGGTTTACTTCAAATTGGAGCGTTCGTATCGTATGACTATGGACAACATCACTATCAGTAGTATCTACAATCAAGGTGACTATTCGAGCAATGGCGACACCTCGGCAGCTGGTTTTGAATTTGGAGAATGGACACCAAAGGGCAGCAAACAGAACTTTGTAATCGAAATTAACAAAGCTGTTCCCGACCCTATCAACTACAACACCATATTTGCCGGCCCACTTTTGGTAATGCCACAAAGTTTGAGTGGAGTCACAATGACGTTGAATAACAAGCGAACCGACAACTCCGACTACACCAAGGTAATCAATTTCGACGCTCTGACAAATGACGAATGGAAGAAATGGGAAGCCGGACACAAATACACCTACTCGCTGTATTTGGACGACAACGACGAGGAAATCCTCTTCAACGTACTTGTTGAAGAGTGGAAAAAAGTGGACTACAAACATAACATAGATGTAGAATAACATGAGACTGAAATTACCCCTCACCGCAATCATAGCCATGTTGGCTCTCACGGCGTGCAACGACCAGACGATGAATGATGCGAATGACTTTTCGGACTACAACATCTACCTTGCAGCAGCCCTTGAAAGTCCAACCATAACTCGTGCGCCATACACACTGACTGCGCCAACCATCAATAAGCCACTGCATGCCGACGTATGGGCCTCAACCACCCCGAAGCAATTCATTGATGGGGATGACGATGGTTCAACCAAAGATGGAACAATTGCGATGCACACCACCGCAAATTTCCAGAATGCGGGGCCTCAGTTGCTTAACGGTCTGATTTACTCCAAAGACAATAACGATAATCCTTACGACATATACTTCTCGGCCATGTACCCCGAGGGATGGACATGCGACGCCGAGGGCAAGAATGCCACGTTCGATTTTGATGGTTGGCAAGATGTCATGTTTGCAGCCCAAGTAACCGGACGCTATGGTGTCACACCTTGGCCAACGCTCTACTTCCGTCACCTGCTCACTTGGTTGCGTATCGAAATCAAGGCCGAAAACAACGAAGTAGCCGAAGCGTGGGGTGCGGTAAAGAATATCAAAATCAAGAGCAATAGTTCGGTAACAATAGACCTGTCGAAATACACCAATAACGATTTGACCTCTACCCCCGCACGTTTGGATGAAATCCTAAGCTACGACACACCTAAGACATTCAACGCCTACGCCGCAGATACCGAAAATACAACTTTCGCCGCGGCGAACGCTACGGGTTATAAACTACTCACCGACAGCTACCACCATGTAGCTTACCTTTTATGCGCACCCGTAGTGGCTCCTGTAACCGAAATAAAGGAGGGCACACCGGTGGAAGTTGGCGAATACCAAATCACCATCGAAACCGAAAAACGTAATCCGATTACCCTTCCCGTTTTCTTGAGAAGAAACGAGAGTGAACGTTTCAGCGGCTCGACACGCGGCTATCAATTCACCATTCAACTCACCTTCAAGATGGGTGATAACATAACCATTTCGGGAATACCCTACGATTGGCAGACGGGAGGATTAGGCTCCGGCAATTTGTACGAATAACCCACTCACGAAACTTACTTAAGAAGATGAAAAAATCATACATAATTTTAGTAACAACTCTCACGCTGGCCGCCTGCTCAAATCAGACGCCCTACGACCATGGCAATGAGCCTATCGCAAACAACATTGCGCTGAGAGCCACAGTGGAGGAAATCGAAGTTGCAACCCGAAGTGAGGTCACACCATTCACGGGACGTGTAAGTTCTGCAAACCCACTAAACGCCGAGGTTTGGTTCTCGTTCGATGCCAACACCTACGACAACGCGCCTCAATCTCCCACGTGGTTGCCCATTCACAGCACTATTAATTTCAGGGGCGAGGTTGTTGACCCCAAACCTTACACCGACGCAAGCGACGAGGAGCACCCATTGAAATATCCCACAGGCACTGACTCCGACAAAAAAGTGTATTGCGTGGGATTGGCTCCGGTCAGTGTCGATGGCAGTCGCTGGGAGAGCACCGACAACAAAGTTGCAACCCGACCCATCAATGGCAAAGAGGATTTGATGTTTGCGCCCCGTATCGAGGGTACATGGCGTCAACGTTTCGAAATCCAACAATACGAACACCTGCTGACATGGGTTAAGATAAACATCATAGCGACCTCGACCGAGGCTATTGAGTCGTGGGGTAAAGTTAAACGCATTGCTATCATCAGTAACGATGGTGTGGAGGTAACACTCGGAAGCGGTGTTATTGACTACACCGATACTTTCACCGAACTCGAAGTGATTTCGACCACCGAGCCCGCAGTCGACCTATCTACCGTCATTACCCCCATCGGCTCCACATTAAGCAGCCCGCCAACCTCTACCACTACGCTGGATAATGACGACAACACGCTGGCCTATCGGGTGAAGGTTACCACCGAACTTGGCGGCGACAAAGAAATCAGCGTTGGCATCACCGATTTTGAGGATAATGCAATTTCGACAGCTGACCGTACGGTCACTTGCGGAAAGTTGTACATTCTGGAGTTGCGTTTCAACGAATACGACATCGTAAACGGAGTGTGCACTTTGAACTCCTGGCAGAACCAAAACGAAAACATTTACCTACAATAGACCATGTTCAACCGAATCAAACATAACACAAAACTCTTGCTGGGGTTGCTCCTGGGCACAACTTTGAGCCTTGCGGGATGCTCCAACGACTTTGTCGAGCCGAGCGACGATAACAAGGCGCCACAACAAAGCGAGTACATAAAATTTGCAGCAAAACTCAACCCCATTCAGTCGAAACCGACTCGTAGCACTGCATCGTCACTCTCCATAGAGTCGGAGGAGTGGCCCGTTAATTTAGCATCCACACGTACCAATCCGGTAAACCACCTGAGTGACTATACGGCAGGTATTGTGGCCATTGACGATGCCACCACGCCGCTTATCAACAATCAAGAGCACCAATTTTATGGTGATGAGTTACAACCCGTGGGCTCGAGTACCAGATGGAAAAGCATTACGGGCGACGAAGTGAAGATTCACGCCTATGGCCCTTATGACAAACTGAAAAGCAAACTTGATATCACCGACAACACTCCGCGCATCAAAGGATACGAGGTGAGCACAACTGCTTCGGAACAAATCGACATCATTGCCGAGAGTGTTGTGGCCGAAACTAATCCGACAGGTTTTACAGGCCCGTACCATGATGATGTTTCGTTGGTCTTTGACCACGTGCTGACAGCAGTTCGTTTCCGTATCGGTTTTGCGTGCAGGATTGTATCGGTCGAGGTTACCAATGTATTGAGCAAGGGTGACTACAACCTCGCTACGGAGAGTTGGGAGAATGTCGATACCTATAATAATTATAGTATTAATTTTGGCGAGAGTGGCGTTGACTTCGCGGCCAACGCACTGCTCAACGACTCTGTGCTCACAGACGAGGGCAATGACGAGAAGAACACCTTTATGATGATTCCTCAGACACTGCACGCCGACTCCAAGATTATTCTAACCTATCTTGACGGTAGCACCGAGAAGACCATCAGCGCCCCGATTGGCAAAACTGAGTGGTACCAAGGCAAGTTGATTACCTACACACTCCACCAAACCTCCACACCGAACCATGTCTACTTGGACTTGGCTGCAGGCAATGTTGAAATCACCCAAAGCAGTGACGGTGGACTCAATGTCACCGGCAAAGTATATGAATATGGCACCAACACCACAAGAAACATCAGCAAGACCTATACCTCCTCAGAGAAAGCATACGTACATGTCTACCAATCGGCTTCGTTCAATCGTGCAACCTCGGGCGTAACGGGCGAAGGAGCGAGCGCAACCTATACCCTGCCCTCGTACAAACGCGTACAATGGAATGGTGGCGATTGGAGCAACTACATTGTTGGTGAGAAGATTGAGGACGAGGACTTTGTAACCAAAGTTATTGATAATTGGACTGCGGCCGTCGCTGACGGTGACGACAAACGCGAAGCCTCTCCATACTGGATTAACATCCACAACACCGGTAATAACAAGACTATCAACCTCACCATCGAAGACCTCTACTCGAAATATCAAGAAAATAACACCAGTCGTGTAAACGGCGGTTTGGCATTCCACCCCCAAGCAAACGGGTCTAAGTTGCATGTCAACACTATTGGTGATAACCGCTTTGGCAACATCTTCTATCTGAACAAAACCCACAACAACGGCACAGAAATAATATTCGAAGGTACGGGTTCTCTCACCGTAGCTGACGTTAACGGCTATAAAGGTTCTTATAACGGCGATTACGGATTACCCTCAGGCCAAACGGGATACTACGGCAACCACTGGAATGCCGCAATCGGTGCTAACGACAGCCAATCAGAGTGTTACGGAATCATATTCAATAGCGGTATTGTGTTTGCAGGTTCGACCAAGGCCGAAAATTGCAGCGCCATCGGCGCGGGTGGCAACGGCCATGCCACCATCACAATCAACGGAGGTATAATCACAGCCATTGCATCGACCACGGGAACTGCCATCGGCGGAGGTATCGGATTCCATAGTGCCGGTGGTAAGGGTTATGTCTATATCAATGGCGGAAACGTCTATGCCTACAACTTCGCCAACCGTTGGTCTATTCCGAGTGCCGCCATTGGAGGCGCAGGGTCAAGCAAATCTTCTGGTAACACGGGTGTTGTAGAAATCACCGGCGGATATGTCTATGCACAGTCGGCTCTGGGAACCGCCATCGGCGGAGGTAGCAGCCAGACAGTGGGTGGTGGCGAGGCCCAAGTAACAATCTCGGGAGGTGAGGTTATCGCCCGAAGTGTAGCCGCTAACGGTATCGCAGCCGGTGCTGGAATCGGCGGCGGCAGTGCCTGCTCGGGAGGTACAAATACGTCTTCGAACAAATACAATGGAGGTACGGCCACAATCACAATCAAAGGCAACCCCATCATCCGTACCGGTTCAATCGGAGGTGGTGACAGCCACGACCCCCAAGGCGGTAAAATCGGCTCGGCCCAAATCAACATCAGCGGAGGTGACATCCAAGCACAATTTGTGATGGCCAGCGGTGCCAGCTCCACTCCAAAGTTCGAGATGACGGGAGGTATGATTCGAAACAGCGACACCGAAGACCCGGATTACTACCACATCAAAGAGCACGGCGGCGCAGTCTACTTGGAGGATGGCAAATTCATCATGTCGGGAGGCGAAATTCGTCACTGCAAAGCAGAGCAAGGTGGTGCAGTCTACATCAAAGGTAGTAGCACTACGACATTTACAATGTCGGGAGGTAATATCACCGACTGCTACTCCTACAAGGATGGCGGTGCAGTCTATCTCGAAGGCGGTTCAGTTGCCATGTCAAAAGATGCGCTAATTTTCAAAAACATTGCCAAAGGTGGCCATGGTGGCGGAGTCTTTGTCAAAGAGGGTAACTTCGCAATGTCGGACGAATCAAGCATTAAAGCCAACACCGCACTACACGACTACGACACCCACTACGGAGGTAATGGCGGTGGTGTATATGTAACCTCCAAGAACTCCGACGTTTCGGTAACCATCAACTCGGGCGCAATCATCGAGAACACTGCCGACCTTATTGGCGGTGGTTTGTGCGTCGATATGTCGGCCACCTCCTACAAAGCAACCGTAAAAGTTGGTACCGAGGGCAGTGGTAGTGTCACCAATCCCAACATTTCGAAGAACTACACAATTCTGAGTGGTGGCGGACTCTATGCCAGCGGACTCAACGCAAACATTAGCATTTACAGCGGAAAAATCGCGCAAAACATCACCTCGGCCTACGTTCCCAACCAAGATGTGGCCAACGAGGGTGGTATGGTGACTCTTGAGGGAGGCGATGTCAACCATAAGGTTGTTACTTTTGACGGAAACGGCGGTACAGCCAAAGTTTCGGGCAATACAACGGAGATGCAAAAGATTGTTACCGCAACCAACAGTAAACTCATCATTCCGGAGTTCGAACGATTTGGCTACACACTCACCGGATGGAAAGACATCAACGGAACGGAGTACACCAACGACCAAGTGATGAACATCAGCTACGATATTACGCTTTACGCCCAATGGCAAATGAACTAATTTGAGAGGTTGTCACAGAGGTGTAAACCCTTTTTACGGAGCTATAAAATCATGCCCAAAATCCCCACTCAAAGCGGGAATTTTGGGCATGACACATTACAAAAACCGACAATCGCCCCCTTAGCTTCAGAATAAGAGCATTACGCGCTAAAATAATTTCACACGTAACTGATTGTGTATAAACACTTTACCCCCCCCCCCCGCAAATTTCAGTTGAAATTTTAAG
>JAGBFQ010000004.1 GCA_017936385.1 Rikenellaceae bacterium | reverse complement strand
TCTTTTTGAGTCATCAAAAAGAACCAAAAAATGACCCGCAGACCGGGGGTTTAACTACTCTGCATATACCCACGCGGGGTATATGCAGAGTAGTTATAAGAACCACGGATGCGACAGATTTTTGATTCAGTTGAGGATTCAAATAGAAGACTCCCTAAACACCTTAACCTCACAACCTACCTAACTTACAATAAGTAAATTAGGTAAAGTTTCATTTAATAAAATGTTTGTGTGGCAGCTGTTAGCCACAGCGGTTCTGTGAAAGTTTTGCGTGCGAGAGATTTTGCTGATGAGGTATGGCATCCCGCAGGGATGTATCGGATGTTTGTAGGTGTGACCTGCAAACTTGTTTGTGAGGTCACACCTACAAATATCCGAAAAATGCCAACGGCAGCACCTCATCAACAAAATCTCACACATACAAAATTCAGAGAAACGAAGTTTCTCACCCGCCGGTCTGCGGCCGGTTTTTGGTTCTTTTGGGCGTCCAAAAGAACATAAAAAAAAGAAAGATATGAATGATAGAAAAATACTAAGAACTCGTGCGGCGAATTGGGGTGTAAGCCTGGGAGCTGTATTGTGGGTTATAAGCCTTGTGAGTTGGCAGTTTCGTTGGGACTTTGAGCAGCCCGGCGTGGTGAACATGTTGACCATGTTGGCGGTTGTTGCGACGCTGTGGTTGAGTGGTGTGATGAACCTGCGCACGCAGTGGGAGCAGCCGTATAGTTATGGCCGTAGTTTGAAATTCATGTTTTTGACTTCGGCGTTGGCGGGCGTGGCTTGGGGCGTTGGAACGTTCACCATGTGTGCGTGGATTGCCCCCGAGTATTACGCCGAACTTATAAATAAACAGTTGGACATCATGCTGTTGCAGGCCGGAGCCGACGACGCGATGATTGAGATGGTCGATGCGATGCGTGATTCGGGAGTGCGTGCCATGCGCAACCCGTTTGTGTGCATACTGTCGGGAGTTATGAACCTTGTGATGTACGGAGGTCTGTTTGGCATTGTGATGGCCGCCGTGCTGCGACAAAAAAACGGTAAAAAGTAATGAGTAAACAAATTTCGGTTGTTGTGCCGTTATACAACGAGGAGGAGTCGCTGGGCGAACTTACCGCGTGGATTGACCGCGTGATGAAAGCGAACGGTTTCGACTACGAGGTTATCATGATTGACGATGGCAGCCGCGACAATTCGTGGCAGGTTATCGAAAAGCTGTCGACCGAGAATCCTGCGATTCGTGCGCTGCGTTTCGGACGCAACTATGGCAAGTCGGCGGCGCTGTATTGTGGTTTCGAGGCGGCCGAGGGCGATGTGGTGATTACCATGGACGCAGACCTGCAAGACTCACCCGACGAGATTCCCGAGCTGTACAGAATGATTACCGAGCAAGGGTACGACATGGTATCGGGTTGGAAGCGCAAACGCCACGACCCGCTGGGCAAGACCCTGCCGAGCAAATTCTTCAACGCTACGTGCCGAGCCGTGAGTGGTATCAAACTCAACGACTTCAACTGCGGACTTAAGGCCTATCGTCGCCGCGTGGTCAAGAGTATCGAGGTGTTCGGCGAGATGCACCGCTACATCCCCATCTTGGCCAAACAGGCGGGATTCAGCAAGATTGGCGAAAAAGTGGTCGAACATCGCGCACGACCCTACGGAGTGTCGAAGTATGGCTGGGAACGTATGATTAAAGGTTATCTGGACCTCATCACGGTGATGTTCCTGACACGTTTCGGACGCTCGCCGATGTACTTCTTCGGCGGCACGGGAACGCTGATGTTCCTTGTGGGTGGCATAACCACGCTGTGGGTCATTATTGACAAACTCACCAAACAGGCTGCGGGAATTCCCGTGCGTGCCGTCACCGACCAACCGCTGTTCTTCATCGCATTGCTGGCCGTGGTGCTGGGTACGGTGTTGTTCCTGGCCGGTTTCTTGGGCGAGTTAATCAATCGCGGCTCGGGCGACCGCAACAACTACAAAATCGATAAAACCATCTAATAACCATACAATTATGATTCAACGCAAACAGACACTTTATATGTTGTTGGCCGTGATTTGCATGACCATCTTCACCTTCGCCAAAATGTACACCTTCAACTCGACCGACTCGTCGATGGAACTCCACACCTATGGCTACGAACTCTACGAGGCAGGTGCCGAGGAACCCATAGCCGACTCAGCTATAAACCTGCGCTCGTTGTGCATGGTCGTACTGGCCGCCCTGTCGACACTGCTGATGCTGGTCAACATCTTCCTATACAAAAAACGCGAACTGCAACTCAGCATACTCATGTCGCAATACGCCCTGCTTGTGGGAATTATCGGCTACGGCGCCTACTACGTATGGAGTTTCTCGGGGTTCTTTGCCGAAAGTATTCCCGCAGGAACTGCCCTCACAAACGTCCCGGGATGGAGCCTCTGCCTGCCCCTCGTCGCACTGCTGATGAACTACCTGGCAATACGCGGCGTAGCATCCGACATAGCACTCCTACGCTCCGTGGATAGAATCAGATAAGAAGATATTGTACTTTTTGATGATTCAAAAAGTACATAACCACTCAAACTATCCTACTTGTGATGGGACGTGTGATGCGCGGTATGCGGCAGGAGTTTGGCCGTATTGTTTTTTGAAGAGTTTGATGAAGTGCGAGGTATTGGGGAAACTGCACTCGATGCCCACTTCGGCGATTGACTTGTCGGTTGAGATGAGCAGCAGACGCGAGTGCATCAGCCGCTGACGTATAAACCACTTGTGGGGTGGAGCGTAGAAGTGGCGGCGAAACTCCTTCTTGAACGAGGTCATGCTACGATTGCTGCGTGCCGCGAGTTCTTCGATTGAGATGTCGCTGAAGATGTTGCCATAGATGAGTTGCTCGAAGTTTTCGCGTGCCATGTCGACGTTGGACAGCACCTTGCTCTTAAGGCAGCAATCCGACTTGGTGACAATCAGATAGATAAGTTCCGTCATTTTGATATTCTCGGCCGTGGAGTCGCGGCTGAAAAGGTCGTCACGGATGTATTGATTGATGGTAGAGAAAAAGTTGCGAACGGCATTCCACGCCGTATAGACCACATGGGTTGATTCGCGGCAACGGTCGCACGTGTGGTCGTTGATGATATTAAGATTATAGTTCATGCTCAGGTGCGAGAGTATGTGTCCCAGGAGCTCCGGGGAGTAGTAACACGCAATCTGTTCGAACGGATGGTCGCCATCGGGCACATCCTCGGTATAGTGGTGACCCTTGGCCAGAAAAAACAGCTCGCCTCGGTGAACCTCATGACGCATGTCGCCATAGTAGATGTATTTGGTACCATGCAAAACGTAGCCAATGGTATGACGCGAGAGATTGTGAGACTGGATACCGTTGGAATAGGGTTGCGAAAATTTTACTATCATCGGCTGTTGACCGACTTCGGGATGTTGATGTTCCATCATATTTTATTTAATAAGTTTGTGACAAAAGTAGTTATTCCGAATGAATTACCTAACATCGTACTGTGGCGTCCGAAGGATGCGGAACAGCACACAGCAAATTTAGCATAACATACTGTACAACAAAAAGTTGCACAATACACACTTTCACTTAGACCAACAAAACGACGCTCCGTGTTATTCGACGGGTGTAACGACCGACTTTTTGGACGGAACGAAGTCTTAAATATGTTGTTTTGGACTACATTTGTGCCCGTTTGGACCCGGGCAGACACCCGCTAAAGGCAGGCAAAAAGATAAATATTGTAACATACCACCGAGGCCTCGAACACCGTGTAAATGGTCGACGACCAAAAAGCATAACCTCGGCCAAATGCCTTGGGCGACAGCAGCGCAGTAAGCACCGCCAAACTGGGAACCATCATCGCTCCACCGCCGCCCAACAACGGTGTCACGGCCAGCACAGCCAGCAATATAATTTGAAGGTATCCCGTAACGCGCGCCTTAGACCTCATTGAGGCCGACGAACCTATCATTCCCACGGAGAACATCACAGCCACGGCAATCCACATAGCCATGACCTCGATTTGAAGCCCCCCGAGGTGCATCATCTTAAAACCGTTTGCGCCGCCAAAGCCCTCACCCAGCATGCGGAACACCGTGCCGAAACCTTCGCCCTGCAACCAATAGACATAGGACGCAACAAACAAAGGCAACACACCTCCCACAACACCAACAAACAACTCGCGGCTCGTGCGCTTAGTCAACAACCACACCAAAGGCAACAGCACAAGCAAAACCACAAAGTGGGCATGAATCAGCGGTAACATACCCATCACAAACGAAGCTATAAACACTGCACCAAAACTATACGAGCGTTTATAAGCCTTCGCCACCTGCTTCATCGCAATGGTCATCAGCCACGCCGCAACAAAGGACGACAACGACTGCACAGGAAAGCATGCACAGCAACCCATCAATACCCATGTCTGCAACGGCAACGTCGAACGCCCTCCCGCATCAACATTATACAGCGACGCACTCAGCGTATTGACCATGCACAGCGCTATCACAACCACAACCAACGGAACATAAAGCCCCAGTCCTACCTCACGAGCACCCTCCAACCACATCGTCAACGGCATCACACTACATCCAACACCCTCCGCAACAACAGGCGCTACAAAACCACGCACCACAGCAAGTACAGCCAACACCACAGCCGAAACAACGCTAATTACGGATGATTGACGCAAAAGGTTCATTTTCTTTTTTTATTATGTTCTTTTGGACGCCCAAAAGGTGTCAGTGCCACTTGTTATGTTCTTTTTTGAGTCATCAAAAAAGAACCAAAAAAATGAGCCGCAGACCGGCGGATGAGAAACTTCGTTTCTCTAAATTTTTGTATGTGGGCGATTTTGTTGATGGGGTGCTGCCGTTGGCATTTTTCGGCTATTTGTAGGTATGACCTCACAAACAAGTTTGCAGGTCACACCTACAAACATCCGATACATCCCTGCGGGATGCCGTACCTCATCAGCAAAATCTCTCCCATGTCAAACTTTCACAGAACCGCTGTAACTCACATCTGCCACGCAAGCGTTTCGGATGGCTCTTTACCTAAATACCTATTGTTGGTAAGTTAGGTAGGTTGTGAGGTTAAGGAGTTTAGAGGTTATTCTTTTTTGAACCGTCAACTGAATCAAAAATCTGTCGCATCCGTGGTTCTTATAACTACTCTATGCAGCCCCCAACGGGGTCTGCATAGAGTAGTTAAACCCCCGGTCTGCGGGTCATTTTTTGGTTCTTTTTGATGACTCAAAAAGAACAGTCCCCTCAAACACACTTTATTTCATCAAATCCTGGCCTATATCGCGGCGGAAGTATTTGCCTTCGTAGTTAATTTTCGCCACTGCGGCATAGCTTTTATCGAGAGCTTGCTGCATGGTAGGTGCGGTAGAAGTTGCGCAGATTACTCGTCCGCCCGAGGTTACGACTTTGCCATCTTTGACGGCTGTACCTGCATGGAACAGGACCGAACCTTCGGCTGCGGCCTCCTCCAGACCACTCATTTCGAAACCTTTTTGGTAGGCTTCGGGGTATCCTTCGGACACGCACATTACGGTTACGGTGTAGCCGTCATGTACTTTGAGTTCGTATTCGCCTACGGCACGCATGTACATAGCCTCGAACAGGTCTACCACATCACTTGCGATGCGCGGCATAACGACTTCGGTTTCGGGGTCGCCCATTCGGACGTTGTATTCGATGACGTAGGGGTCGCCTGCGACGTTCATAAGTCCGACGAAGACGAAACCTCGATAGTCAATATTCTCGGCAGCCAGACCTGCGACGGTGGGAGCCACAATGCGCTCCTCGACTTTGCGCATAAATTCGCTGTCGGCAAACGGAACGGGCGATACGGCACCCATACCTCCGGTGTTGAGTCCTGTGTCGCCTTCGCCTATGCGTTTGTAGTCTTTGGCTTCGGGCAGTATGACATAGTTTTGTCCGTCTGTTGCCACGAACACCGAGCACTCGATACCCGACAGATATTGTTCGATAACCACACGGCTGCCTGCTGTGCCGAATTTACCGCCCAACATTCTTGCCAATTCGGCCTTGGCCTCGGCCTCGGAGTCGAGGATAACCACGCCCTTACCTGCGGCCAGACCATCGGCTTTGAGGACATAGGGAGCCGAGAGCGACTCGATGAAACGGTAACCTTCGTCGATATTGTCGCGTGTGAATGTTTGGTATGCGGCTGTTGGAATTCCGTGACGTTGCATAAACGCCTTGGCGTAATCCTTACTACCCTCCAAACGTGCGCCTTCGCCCGAAGGACCTATAATTGGCAGGTGAGCCAACTTGTCGTCCTCGCGGAAGAAGTCCACAATACCGTGAACCAGAGGCAATTCGGGTCCCACGACAACCATTCCGATTTGGTGGTCGAGAACGATTTTCTTGAGTGCTCCGAAGTTGTCGGGGTCGACGTCGATATTTTCGCCCAAGTCGGCAGTACCGGCGTTACCTGGGGCGATATAAAGTTTGTTGAGTCGTGAGCTTCGGCAGATGGCCTGTGCGATAGCGTGTTCACGTCCGCCCGAGCCGAGCAGCAAAATATTGAATTTTTCGGGTAGCTTTATCATAAGCATTGGTTGGTTTGTTAAGGCAAAAATAGCATTTTTTTGTCAGTTTTTAAACTTCTTGTCGTACTTTTGCTCCGTGAATTTCAAATTTCAGAGGTATGTTGCCTAATACTATGCACTTAGGATTGAGCGAAGCTGGTCTTGATGAGGCCGGCAGAGGCTGTTTGGCGGGTTCGGTTTTTGCTGCGGCGGTAATTTTGCCCGACGATTTCCACCACCCGTTGCTCAACGATTCGAAACAGATGACCGAGCGTGCGCGTAACCTTCTGCGCGAGATTATCGAACGTGAGGCTGTGGCGTGGGCGGTGGCCGAGGTTAGTCCCGAGCGGATTGACCGCATAAATATATTGAATGCATCGATTGAGGCTATGAACCTTGCCGTCGAACGACTCGGTGTGCGCCCCGAACATCTGTTGGTGGATGGCAATCGCTTTCACACCTCGCTCGATATTCCTTATACGTGTGTTGTCAAGGGCGACGCTACCTATGCAAATATTGCAGCTGCATCGGTGCTGGCCAAAACGCACCGCGACGAATGTATGTTGCGCTTGGCTGCGGAGTTTCCCGAGTACGGTTGGGCCAAGAATAAGGGCTACCCGACACTCGAGCACCGTCGTGCAGTGTTGGAACACGGCCTTACACCCTACCACCGCCGCTCATTCTCGACGGGAGCCGAGCAGTTGTCGCTGTTTTAGAATGCCGCAATACAAAATTGCGCAAAAAAGTGTCTTATTTTTTCGTCGCTTTTTTTGTACCTTTGCCAAAAAGAAAAGCAAACATGGACGGCTGGTTAGAGGTGGTAACGCAATTTTTTGTCGACTGGGGGTACGTGGGAATGTTTCTCGCTGCTCTGGCCGCAGGAAGTATTATACCCATTGGTTCCGAGGTGGTTTTCGTGCTGCTCGCAGGGATGGAACTCGACCCGTTGGGGCTAATACTCGCCGCAACAGCCGGAAATACACTCGGTGGTATGACATGCTATTGGGTCGGAATGCTCGGTAAACGAGAGTGGATAAACCGATACCTCGGAGTGAGCAACGAAAAACTGCAACGAGCAACACAATTCCTCAAAGGACGCGGTGCCTGGATGGCTTTCTTTGCGTTCCTGCCATACGTTGGAGAGGCTATAGCCGTTGTGTTGGGACTCATGCGCAGCAACATGTGGGTGACGGTCACAGCTATGGCACTTGGCAAGATGGTGCGTTACGGCGTGCTGTGGCTCGGCTACTTGGGTGTCATCTCTTTATAATTAGTTGCGCTTGACTGCTGAGTTTCCAGAGTGTACGGTTGAGCAAAGAAAAAAGCCTATCCACATTGACGCAGATAGGCCTTTTTGAATCTGTTATTTGTTTATTACGTAGGGTTTGTTCACGATTTTTTCGGACGTGTTGGGTGGCGAGACTATTAGCAGCGCGGCACCGTGGGGTGCAATCTCCTCCTCGTAACGTTCGCGCGGCCCAATCTTGGCTACATCCTTCTGGCGCCACACGTCACGCACGGTAATCTCTTTGCTCCACAAGCCGAGGGTGCGCGGAGTGAAACCTATCTTTTGAGGTTCGGACGAGGTATTGAACAGTCCGACGGCCAAATTTCCATTCTCCAAAATCTTCACATAGACCACATACCCTTCGCCACGGAAGTAGGGCACGGCACGCATTCCCAGCGGGTCTTGCATAATATCATTAACCTCGTTATTACACAAAAGACTCAACGTAAAATCATCCATTTGGGCAATATCGCAACCTATCAACATAGGCGACGAGAACAGGCTCCACAACGAGATATGGGTATATTGTTCATCGGGTGTCAGGCGTGTATAGTGCAGATTGGGACCCCAGCCTACCATACCTACTACCAACATATCGGCATCAGCCCAGTGACCAGGACCACTGAACGCCGGCCAACGGTCTTGAGGACCGAATCCGATACGCATAATACTCTTCCAAGTATCGAAAATATCGTCCGTCGTTCGCCAACATTGGGTCAGTTCCCTCCACGAATGGGCCAAAGCAAACGGGTCGGAGCCCGAGATACTCAACGCAATATCACGCCCCGTGGCACGCAACGCATCGGCCATCTCTTTGGTATAGTAATAGTCATTGGGATTCCAATCATACTTCAGATAGTCGATACCCCAATCGGCCCACTGTTTGGCATCGGCCTCGGCAAATGAATAAGCTCCGTGATAGCGGAAATAACCGCTATGCAACTTTCCATCGGGGTCTTTGACTTTGAAATATTCGTCGCACACTCCCTTCTCAATCCACTCGTATTTGCCTTCGGGATTGTCGCATTGGGTGCCGATATGGCCTTGATAGGTGGCAACCCACGGAGCAGAATAGATACCTGCTTTCAAACCCATCGAGTGGAGTTCGTCCACCAAGCCCTTGATGTCGGGGAACTTGTCGTTGGGTTGTATGGCGTGGTACTTGCCGCCACGCACTCCCTGCCAGCCATCATCGATATTGATATATGTCCAGCCATAATTTACCAAACCTTTGTCGACCATTGCTTTGGCCGAACTATAAACCTTCTCTTGGCTCACGGCACTACCCCAGCAGTTCCACGAGTTCCAACCCATAGGAGGTGTGAGCAGTATATCGTCACCCACCACGATTCGCAGGTCGCGTGTAGCCTCGCCCAAAGAGTTGGTGGCACGCAATGTAACGTAATAGGTTCCCTCCTTGCGAAGTGTACCTGTAATGATACCGCTCTCGGGGTCGAGTTTCAAACCTTTGGGCAATCCCTCTGCCGAGAAGGTCATAGGGCGCACACCCGTTGCTGCAATCGTATAACGAAACTCTGCTTTGGGGCGAACGCCGAATACTCGTGCACTATTGATACGCGGGGTATCGGGTGCAGGGGGAGTCAGTATATACTTCGAGTTGTCGGGAGGAGTGGGTTGCGTCTGTCCCACGGCCGATGTGGCGCACATCACGGTTGCCAGCACCGCAAGAGAAAGGTGTTTTAAACGATTTTTCATTGTACTATTTATTTGTTGGAAAATATTATACTACAAAGATAGGCAAAATAAAACTCAAAAAGCTATCGTATACATTTTATTTCTCCACCCTCTTACACATCATCCCCAAAAAAAAGTCGACCCGAAAAATCGGGTCGACTCGTTCTGTGCGGACGAATGATTAATTGTCCTACTTGATAACGAAGCTCGATTTCAACTCCACGGTGCGGTTGAAAACGGGTTTCTCGGGGGTCGAGTCCTTATCTTTGCAGAAGTAGCCCACGCGCTCAAATTGGTAGGGAACACCCACGGGAGCTTCGGCCAACGAAGGCTCCATATAGGCCTTGGTTACAACCATCGACTCGGGGTTGATAAGCTCCATCCAATCCATACCCTCGGGCAGGTTGTTGGGGTCCTCCTTAGTGAACAGGTTGTTGAACAGACGAATCTCGGCCTCAACAGCGTCGGCAGCCGAAACCCAATGGATAACACCTTTCACACGACGACCGTCGCTCGAACCGCCATTACCGCTCTCGGGGTCGTACGAGCAAATCAACTCAACCACGTTACCCTCGGCGTCCTTGATAACCTCCTCGCACTTAATCAGGTAGGCATAGCGCAGACGCACCTCGCTACCGGGCGAAAGACGATAATATTTCTTGGGCGGGTTCTCCATAAAGTCGTTTCGTGAGATGTAGATTTCGCGGCCGAAGGGAACCAAGCGTTTGCCTGCGCTCTCGTCCTCGGGGTTGTTTACACACTCAAACATCTCGGTGCGGCCCTCCTCGTAGTTGCGGATAGTTACCTTGATGGGGTCGATAACGGCCATACGACGCTCGGCAACCTTATTGAGGTCCTCGCGCACGCAGAACTCCAGCAGACCCAGGTCAATAACATTGTCACGTTTGGCAACGCCCACCTTCTCGGCAAAGGCGCGAACCGCAGCGGGGGTATAGCCCTTACGACGCAGTGCGCAGATGGTCGGCATACGGGGGTCGTCCCAACCCATCACAATACCGTCTTGAACAAGTTTCAACAATTTGCGCTTGCTCATCACGGTGTAGGTGAGGTTCAGACGCGCGAACTCGTATTGGTGGCTGGGGAAGATGCCCAACTCCTGGATAAACCAATCGTACAGCGGGCGGTGAACATCGAACTCAAGGGTACAAATCGAGTGCGAAATGCGTTCGATACTGTCGCTCTGTCCGTGTGCGTAGTCATACATCGGGTAGATGCACCACTTGTCACCCGTACGGTGGTGGTGTGTGTGCATGATACGATACATAATCGGGTCGCGGAACAGCATATTGGGGTGAGCCATGTCAATCTTGGCACGCAGCACCTTTGCTCCGTCCTCGAACTCACCGGCACGCATACGTGCAAACAGGTCGAGGTTCTCCTCAACCGAGCGGTCGCGCCACGGACTGGGTGTGCCGGGGACGCTGATGGTACCGCGGTTTTGGCGAATCTCCTCTTGTGTTTGGTCGTCGACGTAGGCTTTACCCTTTTTAATCAGTTCGACGGCCCAATCGTAGAGTTGTTCGAAGTAGTCCGAAGCGTAGCGTTCAACGGCCCAATCGAAGCCGAGCCATTTGATATCCTCTTTGATAGAGTCAACGTATTCGGTATCCTCTTTGCTGGGGTTTGTATCGTCGAAACGCAGGTTACACTTACCGCCGAAGCGTTTTGCCAGACCAAAGTTCAAGCAGATACTTTTGGCGTGTCCGATATGCAGATAGCCATTGGGTTCAGGCGGGAAACGTGTTTGAATCTCCTTGCCTTCTTCGACGGCTTTGGTTATGATTTCCTCCAAAAAGTTGAGTCTTTCTTTTCCAACCTCTTCGTTGAGTTCCATAGTATTCGAATCAGTTTATGTGGTGTATTAAATATGCGGTGTATTTAAAAAATCCGTGCCGGACCCAATACGATTGCCATTCCAACCATTCCTGCCATTCCGGACCCGACACGGACACGCAAATATACAAACAATATTTTATTTTACAACTATACACTTGCCTACTTTAAGAAAACAAATGAATTAGCGTTTCAACTTGATAATAGTGAAGGAGTATCGGGGGAAAGTGTATTTGGCATCCTTTCGCGATACAGTAACCTCGGAAACTCTGGGAGAAACATTTGTCTTGTTGTTTACTCCATTTGTTTCGGAGAGGTCACAACCTCCTATGCACCACACCTCTGTGCGACTTTTGTACTTAAAGTTCTCGATGTTGAGTGTGGCCGATTGGGCATGCTCCGAAATGTTCACCACATAAACGAACAGTGAGTCACCTCTATCATTGAGTTTTGCGGTTACGTCGAGAGTCTTTTCGTCGCTACTCGAGGTCTTCACCACATTTGTAAACCAATGCTTCGAGAGCTCCTCGTCGATGTAGGCCGACGGCATAAACCAAAGTTCGTGCGAGTTGTAATGTATGCGACCCTGGTCCCACATATAGTGGAGTCCGTGAGGTTGGAAGGTGTTGGCCGTACCGACCATCTTGAAATTGTCGCCATAACGCTGTATCTTGTTGTAGTTGTGGGCGTGAGCAAGTCCACGATACCAGTCGCATCTCCAGCCGTTCTCCTCCATCGGGTGCAGATTCAGCTTAAATCCGGGAACATCCGCCTCGACATCTCGTTTGAGGTTAAGACCCAACTGACGATAAAAGTTGTCCGACGATGCAAAACCAACATCGCCACCATCGAAGTGAGGGTCCCAAGCCAATTTATCCCCTTTGCCCTGCGCCACAAACCATTTAATCAGTCTGAGCACCATCTCGTATTCGGCATTACCCTTTTCGTATCTTCGGCTGTGAAGATTCAGCGAGGTCATAATGCTCATTTCGGGGTCTACTTTCCAAGCGGCAAGCGCAAATTTCTTCATCGCCTCTATGTATCCATTGGAGATGAACTTCTCGTTATCCACCTGAATGTATTTCAAGTTGTAGGGCTCGGGGTGTCCGTCAGCCACTCGGCGTGCGCCCCATTTACTGTCGGCAGAACCATTCACATACTCCACAAAGTCACTAATGTCTTGTGAGGTTTCGTCCATACTCATACCTATAATGCACTCGGCGTTGAGCACCTCGGCAAGTTGCAACATTTCGATGAAGGCAAAACTGTGGGTCGCATATATGCTGAATCCGCTGCGATATGTTATACGACGCTCGTCAATCGGCCCTAACATCTTTTTCCAACGATAATTGTAGGGGTCTGCACCAAAGTCCACCATAGAGCCGTTGTAGCGAATAGCCTTTATGCCTTGTCGTTTCACTGCATCGACAAACTCTTTTCTCAGCGGATAGCCGTTTACCCTGCCCCACTCTCCGGGTTGCAGAAAGGCGTATCCCAAGTCTATGCAGCCTTTACTTTTGAGTGATATTCCAAACGAGCCCTCCAATGCACTACCCGAGGGGGTCAATGCAAACTCAATCTTCTCGTAGCTGCCGTCACCTTTGATTGTGTATGGTTTTTCGGCGAGAATGTTGCCATCATTATCGCGCAGTGACAGGTATACAGTGGTAGGAGTTTGAGAACTTACCCTCAGAATACCATCGTACTCTTTATCCTTTTGAATGTGTATACCCATACGATAAAGGCCGTGGTTAGTGATTCCTACTTCACCGTCGCCATCAACGAATTCGATTCGTTGGGTCTGGCGTCCCATATATGCCTTTCCGTCGCGCACCAATTTGTAGTCGTACCCAGCATTTCCTTTCACGCTCTTCGACCAAAATTTGCTCACCTGCTCGTTGCCGTTCAGTCGCTGGAGCATCGTCTTTTGGATGTTTTCGGGCAGCGAATCGAAAGGCAGATAGCGGTGGGTGAATTTATAGCCCGAGATGGTGTGAGGCTCCGAGAGTTTTGATGAATTATACACATCGTAGCTGTGTACATCACAACTCTCGCTCAATGAGTTCCATCTTACGGTACAGTACACATTGCTCTGGGTGATAAGGTGGGGTATGCCACGCTCGTCGACCATAACATAGATTTTTGAATAATCCTCGCGATTGAGATTCAAAAAATCGGTATCTATACTCTCCTCGAAAGCCTCGCCGTGCAACAATTGGCTGAATACTCCACCATTTGTCTGATTGTTAATATCCTCGATATTAGCACCATTAAACAACGGAGAGGAGGTGGCGATGCTTGTTGCCGCGTCAACCTTCAAAGAAATCTCTTGCGCAACACACGTCGCAATGCTCGCAATAAACAAAAGGGAAAATACAAGGGTCTTTTTCATAACAAAAAACTATCGTCGTTCTTACTTTGCAAAAGTCATCTCACCAAGCAGATAACCCGCATCGAAGAAGGTGTCGATTACCCACAAAACGTAACGGATATCGACGTTGATGGTACGTTGCAGAACGGGCTCAAATGCAATATCACCACTCATAGCCTCCCAGTTGCCGTCGAAAGCCAAACCAATCAGTTCACCTTTGGCATTCATAATGGGGCTGCCCGAGTTACCTCCTGTGATGTCGTTGGTCGACAGGAAGCAGGTGCGCAGTTCGCCATTCTCGTCCCAGCCGCCCCAATTTTTGGCGTGGTAGAGCTCTTTCTGACGCTCGGCAACGGTGAAGTCGAAGGGATTCGACGGGTCCTCCTTGTCGATTACGCCCTTCATGGTAGTGTAGTAGTTATACTCAACACCGTCGGCGGGGCTATACGGCAGGATGTTACCATAGGTCATACGCAGGGTGAAGTTGGCGTCGGGGTAGAACAGACGTTTGGGTTGCATCTCCATCAGACCTTTTTGGTACAGACGGTCGACGTCGGCCAACTCTTGGGCAATGGGGTTCTGACGCATAGCAACCTCGGCATAGGCCTTAATAACCGACATTCCGAAGATATAGGCGGGGTCGCTCTTGAGAGCTTCATCGGTCAGACCCGAGCCTTGACGGTGAATTTCGGCATAACGCTCACGGGTGGCGAACACCGAACCATCGTACAACCAAGCCACAAAGCGGTCGATATTACCGCCAAACTCTCCGTCCAGTTTTTGGGCAAACACCTCGGGACGCTCCTCGGCGGTGAGCAGTTCGCATACCAACTCAATCATACGTTTTGCCACGCGGCGGTCGGTTGCGGTGTCGAAATCGTCGTAGAAGTCACCGAAAGCGGCAATTTTTTGCTCCGCGCTCTGATTTTTCAGACGGGCATAGCTGCGGGCGGGCGAGGTGATTTCAATAGCATTGATGAGTGCCTCACGCAGAATAATGGCGCGGCGGCCGTCAGCAGTGCGTTGTTTGTTGAGTTCGGCTGCACGGCTCATCAGGTTCTCATACTCGGCTTTACCCTTTGCCCACTCGTTGAAGGCTGCCTCCTCGGCCTGTTTGCGAGCCACAACACCGAGTTTCTTGACACCACGGTTCATACCGATGGAGTTTTTCCAATAGTTCGACGAGCTTTGGTACTTCGACGAGTATTTGATGCGAACCTCCTCCGAGGCCAGCATATTCTCTTTGAGGATTTTTTGGCGCTCGCCACGAATCAGGATACGCATCTGGTTCTCAACTTCGGTATCGTACTGAACGGCATACGAAGTAGCATAACGAGTGGTCGAACCGGGGAAACCCATAATCATTGCAAAGTCACCCTCTTTGTAGCCTTTGGTCGAAATTTTGAGGTGACGGGGAGCTTTGTAGGGTACGTTATCTTTGCTGTACTCTGCAGCCGAGCCATCGGGAGCCGAGTAGACGCGGAACATACAGAAGTCGCAGGTGTGACGCGGCCACATCCAGTTGTCGGTCTCGTTACCGAACTTACCTACCGAGTAGGGGGGAGCCAACACCATACGCACGTCGGCAAAAACCACGGTGCGGAAGGCATAGTATTGGTTGCCTGCGTAGAAGCTCTTTATCACGAATTTCTCGCCAGGTTCGCCCTTTGCGTACTTTTTCTCATACTCTTTGCCGTAGTCGGCCAGCGATTTGCCGCTCTTAAGGAAGTCCTCGGTTACATCCGAAATCTCGCGCACGAAGGTTACGGTCAATCCCTCAACGGGCAGCTCCTCGCCACGCGACATAGCGGCAAAACCGTTTTGGAGATAGTTGTGACCGATACCGCTAAGTTGTTGAATCGACGAGTAACCGCAGTGATAGTTGGTCAGCAACAGACCATCGGGCGACACAATTTCGCCCGTACAGCCACGGCCGAAAATCACCACAGCGTCCTTGAGCGACGAACTCTCTTCGTTATAAATTTCGGTTACGGGGATTTTCAGACCCGCCTTTTTGAGTGCTTTAGCGTGGTCTTTTTTGAGGTACTGGGGCAGCCACATACCCTCGTCGGCGCGGGCCGATACTACTACTCCAAAGGTACAGAGTACCACAAGAGCTAACTTTTTAAAGATGTTCATATTGGTAGTTTTTTATTAATTATAGTTTCTCTCTCTTCTAAAAAAGTCGGTAGACCACCGTCGGGCCGTCGGTACGGATGGTAAAACTCTCGGCGCACGATTGGTTCGACACACCATACCATAGACCCGGCAAATGGCTTTCGGGCGGTGCATAAAGCAAACCCTCGATACCTATTCGGGTTGTTGTCGACGGCGTAAACAGCGAAACCTGCTGGCCCTCCCAACTCTCAAATTGCGCATCCTCACACACAAAGTCGAACTCACCGTGCGAGGCAATCATTCGTATCTCAAGTTCTGCGGCACGCGCTGCAAGCAGCATTACATTACCGATTGAGTGGTCCTCGCGGCGACCAAAGCCTCCAAGTACCGTAACACGCTTAAAACCTCGCTCCACGGCATACGACACAGCCTTCCAAAGGTCATTGGTATTCTGGTCGGGCACGTGGTGCAGGCGGTCGGACAGCTCCTCACGAACACGCTCCGAGAGCGAATCCAAGTCACCCACCACAGCATCAGGCATACGACCCATTTGCAGCAACTCCTCAGCCGCACTATCGCAACAAATCACATACTCGGCACCCTCCAACACACCGCGTGCAACACCTTGCTCGGGGAAATCCCCGGCAGCAAGAATCACACATTCTGCATCCCTATCGGTATGTTTAGCAAGCGGATACCTTTTCATCTTCACTCATCATTACAATCCAGCGGCGATAACCAACCCATGCCAACACCGTATACAAACCATAGAGTGCAGCGGTCGGATAGAGCCCCTTGTAAATATACAATCCGCAGCTCACTGCATCGACAACCAACCACACCAACCACTGCTCGGTCCACTTGCGCGACAACATATATAGAGCCACGATACTCAACGCCGTGGTGAAGCTATCCCCCCACACAACCGTACTATCGGTATAGTTCGCCAGAAGGTAGGCTATACCACCCCAAGCAACCACACCGACGGCTGTCAAAGGTACAACTGCGCGTCGCGGTGTACGGCTGATTCGCAACTCCTCGCCATCATCACCCTTACGCAACCACATCAACCATCCGTAGATGCTCGCCACAAGGAAGTAGATATTTATTGCAGAATCGGCATAGAATCCCGCATCGGCATAGACTAAGATATAAATTGCCGGCATAATGATATTTGCCAGCCACAACCACACCGAAGCACGGTATTCGAGCCACAGGTATACAAGTCCCACGACGGTACCTAATATTTCGAGCCACATCATAGAGTGCGTTGCATAAGTTTTGTTTTCAGTGCAAAGGTACGTATTTTTTGGAATTTTATATGTACCTTTGTATTACAAAACAGAACAAAATATACCTATTATATAATATGGAACAGAAAATACAGGAGTTACTCCGTAGTATAACACATCCCGAAGCCGAAGGTGACATCGTCTCGCTGGGTATTGCACGCGACATCAAAGCCTCGGACACCAAAATCAACGTTTCGCTCTACTTCGCACGCAGCCGCGACCCCTTCGCAATGGCCATCAAGCGCAAAGTCTACGACACACTGCACGAAGCCTTCCCCGAAGTAACCGAAATAAACGTCTTCATCCGCGAACAAGAGGCACCTAAAACCAAACCCGCCGAACCCAAAACGGGTAAAATAGCAGGCGTGGGTAAACTCATAGCCATAGCAAGCGGCAAGGGTGGTGTAGGCAAAAGCACCGTAACAGCAAACTTGGCAATGGCTCTGACACGAATGGGTTATCGCGTAGGTATTCTGGATGCCGACATCTACGGACCTTCGCAACCCAAGATGTGGGGCGTAGAGGATTTTGTGCCACCACTTATCGAAACCGACGGCGCCGAGTGGATGGGACCCGCCGAGAGTCAGGGTGTGAACATAATGTCCATCGGATTCTTCATCAAACCAACCGACGCTCTGGTATGGCGCGGACCGATGGCCGTCAATGCACTTCGTCAGATGATTAACCAAACGGGTTGGGGTGAGTTGGACTATCTGCTTATTGATATGCCTCCCGGAACGGGCGATGTACACCTGGGGGTTGTTCAAGAGTTAAAACTCGACGGAGCACTTATCGTTACAACTCCTCAGCAGGTTGCTCTGGCCGACGTGCGACGAGGTATCAAGATGTTCCGCGCCGAAGGTATCGACGTGCCCGTTTTAGGTATCGTCGAAAATATGGCTTGGTTCACACCCGAGGAGCTCCCAGACAACCGTTACTACATCTTCGGACGTGGCACAGTTGAGAGTTTCGCCGCAACGGAAGAGGTCGAAATCATTGGTCAAGTGCCTATAATTCTGTCTGTTGCAGAGGGTGGCGACAACGGAGTTCCCGCATCGGCCATAGATTCACGCGTTGGAGAGTGGTATCAAGGTATTGCTCAAAAAGTTGTTGAGAAGTGCCGATAAAGTGTTTGAAAGGTGTTGAAAAGTGTTAACAAAAAGGTGGGTTACCAACAGCTATTCGGAGATACTCCCAAAACCGTCAAAGTTGTTAAAATTTATCAACCGAAAAAAAGACGATTCCAATAACTGATGTTGAAAAACAAAAACACCAACAGTTGTTGAAATCTAACTTCAAAACTTGTTTACAAAAACTCTAAAACACTTACTCACACACACCAAACTATATACAAGAGTTGTCAACACACACCTAAAAGTGTTGACAACTTTTTTTAAGAAAATTTATTAACATAATCAACAGCCTTTATTATTATTCTTAATTTAAAATTCTTTTAAAATATTAATAAAAAATAAAAATAAACCTCTGTCAACAATGTATCGGCGAGTTGAGATAGTTTGAGGGGTTATGTTCTTTTTGAGTCATCAAAAAGAACCAAAAAATGACCCGCAGACCGGGGGTTTAACTACTCTGCATATACCCACGCGGGGTATATGCAGAGTAGTTATAAGAACCACGGATGCGACAGATTTTTGATTCAGTTGAGGAT